>NZ_JBWKOL010000005.1:0-284269 GCF_059416065.1 Brevundimonas sp. GW821-FHT09G01 | reverse complement strand
GCCGCCGCGCCGGAATAGTCCGCCGTGTCGATGCCGTTTCCGCCGTCCAGCAGGTCGTTGCCCCCGCCGCCGGTCAGGGTGTCGTCGCCGTCCATACCCCGCAGGAAGTCGTTGTCGTTTCCGCCGTCGAAGCGGTCGGCGTTCTGGCTACCCCAGAGATAGTCGGAACCGCCCCGGCCGAAGACGATGACGCCGTCGGTTGTATGGATGTTGGAGGCGAAGACGGTGTCATCGAAGTCGGTGAGGATGAGCCGCTCGATCGACTGGAAATTGTCGCCTTCGGCATCGCCGCCATTGCCGGTCAGGATCATCAAACCAGCCTGTGCGCCGCTGGGCACCGTGGCGAAGTTGATCGTAATCCCGCCTGAGGCGAAGGTCGCCTCGGAATAGTCGAGCGTATCGAATCCGTTTCCGCCTTGGCCGAAATCGGCTCCGCCGCCGCCGACCAGGACATCGTCGCCGTCACCGCCGTAAAGATAGTCTTTGTCAGCGCCGCCGTTGAGGTAGTCGTCGCCGCCATCGCCGTACAGCCAGTCGATGCCCGCGCCGCCGTTGACGACGTCATTGCCCGCGAAGATCGCGCCGGCGGCGTCCCGGTCCGCGTAGATGACATCGGAACCATCGCCCGCCGAGATGACGTCGCCGCCGGCGCCGGCTTCGATCCAGTCATTGAAGGCGGTGCCGGTGATGGTGTCGGCGCCGGCGGAGCCCGCGAAATACTGGCCGCCGCCCGCGCCGACGATCAGCACGATGTCGTCGAAGCGCAGCCGTTCGATCCCCGTCAGGGTGTCCGTGCCGTCCGGCCCGGTGACCGTGGTCACGCCCGCGTTGGTCGACACCGTATAGGCCGAGGACAGACCGGCGAAGACCGCCGTATCCACGCCCTGGCCGCCGGTGATGGTGTCATTGCCCAGGCCGCCGGTGATCACGTCATTGCCGGAGCCGCCGTCGATCGAATCGACCTCAGCGGTGCCGACGAGGGTGTCGGCGTTCGGCGTGCCGGTGATCGTGTTGACGATCGGCGCGCCGGCCGTGTCGTACAGGCCGTCGGCGAAGCGCAGCCGTTCGATCCCCGTCAGGGTGTCCGTGCCGTCCGGTCCGGTCACCGTGGTCACGCCCGCGGTCGTGCTGAGGGTGTAGGCCGAGCGATTGCCCGAGAACACGGCGGTGTCGGTGCCGATGCCGCCGTCCACGACGTCATTGCCCGCGCCGCCGTTGACGGTGTCGTCGCCGTCGCCGGCGTTGATCTGGTCGTTGAAGGCGGTGCCGGTCAGGGTGTCGGCGTTTGCCGTGCCCGTGAACAGCTGGCCGCCGCCGGCGCCCACGATCAGGGTGCCGTCCGAGAAGCGCAGGTATTCGACAGTGGTCAGGGTGTCCGTGCCGTCGGGGCCGGTCACCGTGGTCGTCGCGCCGTTGGTCACGACGGTCGACTGGGCCATCGTGCCGCTGAAGACGGCGGTGTCGTTGCCCTGGCCGCCGTCGATCGTGTCGTTGCCGGCGCCGCCGGTGATGACGTCGTCCCCGCCCAGGCCGTTGATCACGTCCGCGTTCCCCGTGCCGACGAGGGTGTCGGCGTTGGCCGTCCCGTCGATGGAGGCGGTGGTGATCGGGTTGCCCGCGATGTCGAACAGGCCGTTGGCGAACTGCAGCCGTTCGACGTTGGTCAGGGTGTCCGTGCCGTCCGGCCCGGTGATGGTGGTCACGCCGGAGCTGGTGCTGATCGTATAGGCGGAGCGGTCGCCCGAGAACACGGCGGTGTCGACGCCGTCTCCGCCGTTCAGCGTGTCATTCTCGCCGCCGCCGTTCAGGATGTCGTTGTCCGCGCCGCCGTTCAGCGTGTCCTTGCCGGTTCCCCCGGTCAGAACGTCCGCGCCCGCGTCGCCGTTGAGCTCGGACCCCGCCAGCGTGGTGGGAACGACCTCCTGGTTCGGGATGGAAACATGCAGCGTATAGCTGCTGCCCGCGACGGGAGCCCCCGAGTTGAAGGTTCCGTTGCCGTTGTTGCTCAGCCACAGGCCGACCTGGATGTAGTAGGTGCCGCCCACGGGGAAGACGTAGGTCAGCTGCGCATCCCTTTCCGCGCCGTCGACGACGGAGCCGTCATCGTTGTTCGCCAGCGGGGTGCCGGCGCCGTCGAACAGACGCAGGGTCGAATCGAAGTTGGCGTTGTCGATATCGAAGGTCACCGCGACATTCGTGCCGTTGACCGTGAAGGCGTAGTACTCGACGCCGCCATGGGCCGTCGCGACCACTGTCGCATGGGGAATGGTCGTCGAGTTGGCGACATCGTCCCGGCTCCGAATGTCGAACCCGCCGGCGAGAGACACCGCGGTCCCGATCGTCGCGTTCGCCGTGGATTGACCCTTCACGATATCGGGGGCGCCGCCGCCCTCGCCCGGCGCGCCGGCGAACAGCTGGTCGTCGCCGCCGCCGCCATAGATGGTATCGGCGCCGCCCCCGCCGCGCAGGATGTTCGCGTTGGAGTCGCCGGTGAGGGTGTCGGCCTGGGCCGTTCCGGTCACGTTCTCGACGCCGGAGAGCGTATCGGCGCCGGCGCCGCCGGTCGCGAGTCCGGTGGCCAGATTGACCGTGATCCCGGACCGGGCGCCCGAATAGTCCGCCGTGTCGATGCCGTTGCCGCCGTTCAGCGTGTCGTTGCCCAGGCCGCCGATGAGGATATCGGAGCCTTCGCCGCCGTTCAGGATGTCGACGCCCGAACCTCCGTCCAGATAGTCGTCGCCGTCCAGGCCGTTCACGGTGTCATTGCCGCCCAGACCGCCCAGGGTGTCGCCCAAGGCCGTGCCCGAGATGGTCTCATTGGTGGCGTCGCCGCCGACGATCAGGCCGCCGGTCGGCGCCGCCGCGATGGTCATGTCGGAGAACTGAAGGAATTCGACGTTGGTGACCGTCACCGCGGCCTGGCCCGTCGCCGTCACCGTGCCGACCCGGCCGTTCCAGGTGATGGTGTAGCTGGACCGCGCGCCCGAGAAGACGACCGTGTCGCTGCCCAGGCCGCCGTCGATCACGTCGGCGCCGCCGTTGCCGCGAATGATGTTGTCGGCCGAGTTGCCGCGGATGGTGTCCGCGCCCGTGCCGCCGATGACGTTTTCGATCACCGCGCCCAGGGCGATCGAGACGTTGCCGATCATGCCGCCCACGCTCGAGAAGGCGCCCTGACGCAGGTCGATGACCTGGGCGACGGTGTAGCCCGAGAAGTCGAAGGTGTCGGTGCCGCCGGCGTCCCAGACGCAGAAGATCAGCGGGCTGGACGAGGTGGTGGCCGAGAACCACGGCATGCCGGCGTTGGAGTTGAAGCCGTAGGTGTTGTCGCCGGTCCGGGTGGTGGTGTTGGCGCCGTACAGGCGCTGGGCCGCGGCGATATCGTCCATCAACGGCGCCGAGGCGAAATGCTGCGTCCCGCCCAGCCGGAAATCGGCGCCGGTTTCCTGCTCACGGAAATAGCTCATCACCGTGTACTGGCGCGAATCCTCGAAATAGATCGCGTTGGCGCCATAGGTGATGCTCTGCCCCGCGCTGGCGTTGTAGGTCGCCGGGTGGCTGAGGCCGATGGCGTGGCCGATTTCGTGCAGCAGGGTCTGGGTGCCGTAGCCGTAGAGCACCGGAGCGGCGTTGTAGGACAGCGAGTTGTTGACCCAGACATCCCCCTGCACCGCGCTCGCGCCTGAGAAGCCCGGCGACGTGCCCGGCAGGTAGGCGAAGGCCGCCGCGCCGTCCTGGCCCGACGAATAGTTGCCGAACAGGATGGTGGCGTTGTTCGAATAGTTGCTTCCCGGGTCGGTGACCTGGGTGAAGGTGATGTTGGCCACATCGGACCAGGCCGCCAGCGACTGGAGGGTCGCCGCGATCTGCTGCGCCGAGAACTGGCTGAAGCCCGTGGTGTCGGTCGGCATGGTCGGCGCGGACACACGGAAGGCGAAGGTGACCGTGGCCGCCTGGCCCAGGCCCGCGGCCCAGCTGTTGTTGGTGCGGGTGATCTGGGAGCCCGCGTCGGTGGTCGACAGGGACGGCTTGTTGTTCGTGCTGCCGACGACGCCGCGATCGTCGCCGTTCAGGAGCGCGCCGAGACCGCCGCCGTCACCGGTGGCGTTCGCGCCGTGGAACCGCATGCAGCAGGCGCACGGCTGATAGTTCGAGATCCCGCCGAACAACGAGTTCGCCGTAGACCCGCCGCCCTCGACGAACCGCGTACCTCCCCCGACCGAGCCGTTGTCGGAACCTCCGGCGTCCAGAAGACCCGAGCGACCGGCGGTGAAGGTATCAAACATGTGGCGTCCCCCAATGAACTTTCACGCAACCTAACGCGCTGCGAGCATACGACAAGCGTAACAGCGTGAGGTCGACCGTCACAAAAGCTCCCCTTGTCCAAAAGACGCGCCCTGCGATAGGACCACCCGTCGGCGTCATCGAGCCGCGTCATGCTGATTTTGAAGGCCGTCGCCCCAAAGGGCGCGCGGGGCCGACACTGGAGACCACATGAGAAAAACCGCCCTGATCACTGGGGTCACCGGCCAGGACGGCTCGTATCTTGCTGAATTCCTGCTTGAGAAAGGCTACAGCGTCCACGGCATCAAGCGCCGGTCGTCGATGTTCAATACCGACCGCGTGGACCACATCTATCAGGACCTGCACGATGCGGACGTGCGGTTCCAGATGCATTTCGGCGATCTGACCGACACCTCGAACCTGGTGCGCATCATCCAGGAGGTGCAGCCGGACGAAATCTACAACCTCGGCGCCCAGAGCCACGTGGCCGTGAGCTTCGAGACGCCGGAGTACACCGCCGACGTCGACGCGCTGGGCACGCTGCGGCTGCTGGAGGCGATCCGCCTGCTGGGGCTGGAGAAGAAGACAAAGTTCTATCAGGCCTCGACCTCGGAACTTTACGGCCTGGTGCAGGAGCCGATCCAGTCGGAGACCACGCCCTTCTACCCGCGCAGCCCCTACGCCGTGTCCAAGATGTTCGCCTACTGGATGTGCGTGAACTACCGCGAGGCCTACGGAATCTTCGCCTGCAACGGCATCCTGTTCAATCACGAGAGCGAGCGGCGCGGCGAGACCTTCGTCACCCGCAAGATCACCCGCGGCCTGGGCGAGATCGCCCAGGGGCTGAGCGACTGCCTGTACCTGGGCAATATGGACGCCCTGCGCGACTGGGGTCACGCCAAGGACTACGTCCGCATGCAGTGGATGATGCTGCAGCAGGACACCCCGGATGACTACGTCATCGCCACCGGCAAGCAGTACAGCGTGCGCCGGTTCGTCGAGGTCTCGGCGGCCCGCATCGGCGTGACCCTGCGCTGGGAAGGCCAGGGCGTGGACGAGATCGGCGTGGTCGAAAGCGTCGACCCGGCCCAGGCCGTGACCCGCTGCCCCGCCATCAAGCCGGGCCAGACCATCGTCCGCGTCGATCCGCGCTACTTCCGTCCGACCGAGGTGGAGACCCTGCTGGGCGATCCGTCCAAGGCCAAGGCCCAGCTGGGCTGGGAGCCGGAGATCACCTTCGAGGAGATGGTCGACGAGATGATGGAGGCCGACCTGCTGGCCGCCCGCAAGGCCGTGCTGCTCAAGACCGCCGACTGGAGCTGACCGCCTTGGATCCCTTCGTTCGCCTGGACGGTACCACGCAACGCCGCGAGGACAATCGCGGCTGGCTGGAGGTGCTGTACGAGAGCGACGCCATGGTGCTGAAGCGCTCGTTCTCGAGGCGGGGCGTCTTCCGCGGCCTGCACGTGCAGCAGGCGCCCTCGCCCCAGACCAAGGTCATCCGCGTCGTCGAGGGGGCCATCGTCGACGTGGTCGTCTCGATGGACGATCCGGCCCGCGAACTGAAGACCACGACCCTGACCCCCGCCGACGGCTGGGTGCGCATCGACGCCGAATACGCCCACGGCTTCTATGCGCTGGAAGACACCCTCTTTGAGTATGTCTGCGACGGCGGGTACGATGAGGCGTCGGAGGAGGCGTTCTCGATCGCCGACCGCCTGCCCGCCCTGCTGGGCGTGGAGACGGTGATCCTGTCGGACAAGGACCGGGCGGCCCCGCCCCTGCCGGCACCCGGAGCAGAATGATGACCAAGCTTTCCCTGATCACCGCCAGCTACAACAGCGCCCGCACCATCGGCGACACCCTGCGCTCGGTGAACAGCCAGACCCTCGGGGATTTCGAGTATCTGGTCATCGACGGCGGCTCCAAGGACGACACCATGGAGATCGTGGCCCGCGAAGGCCGGCGCGTCACCTCGGCGGTGTCGGAGCCCGACAAGGGCATCTTCGACGCCTACAACAAGGGGCTGGCCCGCGCGCGCGGCGAGGTCATCGGCTTCCTCAACTCCGACGACTTCTACGCCTCGGACACGGTGCTGGCCGAGGTGATGGCGGCGTTCGAGGACGAGACCGTGGACGTCGTCTACGGCGACCTGACCTATGTCGATCCGGTCGATACGGCGAAGATCGAACGGGTCTGGCGCTCGCGTCCGCCGACCAAGGCCAACATCGCGCGCGGCCATCATCCGGCCCATCCGACGCTGTTCCTGCGGCGCCGGGTCTATGATCAGGCGGGCGTGTTCGACCTCGGATACCGCCAGGCGGGCGATGTCGAGTTCATGATGCGGGTCTTCCAGACGCTGGACCTGAAATGGATCCATATCCCCGGCATCATGGTGCGCATGCGCTCGGGCGGCGCGACCGGCGGAGACATGGCCAGCATCATGCGCCAGAACCGCGCCGTGCGTCAGGCCCAGCGCGACCTGGGCATCCGCTATCCCCTGGCCGGCTTCGCCTTCCACAAGATCGTCGATCGCGTGCAGCAGCGGCTGCGCGGACGAATGGCGACGTCATGATCGACGGCAAGCGCGTTCTCGCGATCATTCCGGCGCGCAAGGGCTCCAAGGGCCTGCCGCTGAAGAACATCCGGCCGCTGGCGGGCAAGCCCCTGCTGGCCTGGCCGATCGCCGCCGCGCGCGCCTCGGCCCACGTCGACCGGGTGATCATCTCGACCGACGACCAGGGCTTCGCCGATATCGCCGTCGCCCACGGCGCCGACGCCCCCTTCCTGCGCCCGGCCGAACTGGCCAGCGACACGGCCCCCTCCATCGGCTTCATCCTGCACGCCGTCGATACGCTGGCGGCGGCGGGCGACGCCTATGACTATGTCGTCCTGCTGGAGCCGACCTCGCCGCTGACCGAGGGTTCGGACGTGGACGCGGCGCTGACCCAGCTGGCCGCCGCCGACGCGGACGCCATCGTCGGCGTCTCGAAGCTGGAAGCCGCGCACCCCGCCTTCGCCGTGCGCAAGGACGACGAGGGGGCGATCACCCCCTATGCTGCGGCCAGCTTCGGCGAGATGCCGCGCCGGCAGGATATCGAGCCGCTGTTCGTGCTGGACGGCGCCCTTTATGTCTCGACCGTCGACGCCCTGCGGCGCGAGCGGGGCTTCTGTCATGCCCGTACGCTCGGCTATGAGAGCGCGCGGCACAAGGCGCACGAGGTCGATGACCTGGTCGACTTCATCTGCATTGAGGCGATCGCCTCGAACCTTGATACGATCCTCGAAGAAGGCCGGGCCTCCCCCTCCGGCACGGAATGACCATGCGCAAATGCACCCGCTGCCTGACCCCCGAGACGGTCGACACCATCACCTATGACGACGAGGGCGTTTGCTCTGTCTGCCGTCAGGTCCAGTTCAAGCAGGACAAGATCGACTGGGCCGATCGCCAGCGCCAGCTGGACGAGATCGTGGCCGCCCACAAGGGCAAGGGCCTGTACGACTGCATCGTCCCCTATTCGGGCGGCAAGGACTCGGTCTTCCAGCTCTATTACATCATCAAGGTGCTGAAGCTTAAGCCGCTGGTGGTCCGCTACAACCACTGGGGCTATCGCCCGCTGGTCGAGGACAACAACACCTCGGTCTTCAAGCAGCTGGGCTGCGACGTGGTCGAGTTCACGCCGAATTTCCACGTCGTGCGTGAGCTGATGCTGGAGAGCTTCAAGCGCCGCGGCGACTTCTGCTGGCACTGCCACACCGGCATCTATTCGGGCGTCATGCACATGGCCGTCCGCTTCGAGGTCCCGCTGCTGTTCTGGGGCGAGAGCACGGCCGAGTACCACAGCTGGTACACCTTCGAGGAGATGGAGGAGGTCGACGAGAAGCGCTTCAACCGCCTGATGAACCAGGGGATCACGGCGGACGACATGTACGAATTCCTGCAGGGGCGCGTGGAGCGCCGCGACCTGTGGATGTTCGACTATCCCAAGCGCAAGGACCTGATCAAACTGAAGGTCCAGTCGATCTGCCTGGGCAACTACATCGAGTGGGACACCAAGGCGAACGTCGAGCTGATCAAGAAGGAACTGGGCTGGAAGGGCCAGGAAGTCGAGGGCGTGCCGCCCGAGTACGACTACGAGAAGATCGAGTGCACCTTCCAGGGCATGCGCGACTGGTCCAAATACGTGAAGCGCGGCTACGGCCGGGCCAACCACCTGCTGTCGATCGACATCCGCAACGGCCGCAAGACGCGCGAAGAGGCGCTGGAGATCGAGGCCAAGTATGACGGCAAGCGCCCGGCCTCGATGGACTGGTTCCTGCAGCACCTACAGATCAGCGAGGACGAGTTCTACGACATCCTGGCCCCGCACCAGGTCCACCCGTGGAAGTTCGACCGCAAGAACCTGGAGACCGGCAACGTCATGCCGGACTTCGACAAATGGGACCGCACCGACCTGAGCGATCTCAAGGTCGGACCGCCCAAGGCCGCGGAGTGAACGCCCGATGACCATCGCCATCATCGACTACGGCATGGGCAACGTCCGTTCACTGATGAACGCGTTCGAGTACATCGGCGAGGACGCGGTGGTCACCGCCGACTTCGATGAGCTGGAAGAGGCGGACCGGCTGGTCCTGCCCGGCGTCGGCGCCTTTGGGGACGCCATGGCCGCCATCGACGCCAAGAAACTGCGTCCCGTGCTGAACCGGCTGGCGCTGGAGGTGAAGAAGCCGGTGCTGGGCGTCTGCCTGGGCATGCAGCTGTTCGCCAAGCGCAGCCTGGAGCACGGGGTCCACGACGGGCTGGGCTGGCTGGACGCCGAGATCCGCCCGCTGGAGGTCCTGCCGCCCGCCAAGGTGCCGCACGTCGGCTGGAACGCCGTCTCGTTCGCCCCGGACGAATGGCTGTTCAAGGGCCTGCCCTCGGGCGAGAGCGACTACTATTTCGTCCACTCCTTCCACATGGTCTGCGCCGATCCGGCGGACGTGGCCGGAACCTGCGACCACGGCGGCCCGTTCACCGCGGCGGTGCGGCGCGGCAATCTGGTCGCGGCCCAGTTCCACCCGGAAAAGAGCCAGGACAACGGCCTGCAGCTTCTGCAGAATTGGCTGGCGCACGAGTTCTGATGCTCAAGAAACGGATCATCCCGAAATTCCTGATCCGCGGCGGCCGTCTGGTGAAGATGCGCCGGTTCCACGACGATCAGCGCGAGGCCGGCAACCCGGTCTCGACGGCCAAGGTCTATGACTCCTACGGCGTGGACGAGCTGATCTTCGTCGACATCGACGCCTCGGCCGAGGGCCGGGTTGTGACGGGCAACATCATCGAGCGGGTGGCTGAAGAGGTCTTCGTGCCCCTGACCGCCGGCGGCGGCGTGACCACCCTGGCGCAGATCGAGGCCCTTCTGAAAAGCGGCGCCGACAAGGTCAGCATCAACTCCGCCGCCATCGAGAACCCGGACTTCGTCACCCAGGCCGCCAGCCGGTTCGGCGACCAATGCATCGTGGTGTCCATCGACTACAGGGCCGACGAGTCCGGCCGGAAGCGCGTCTTCGGGCGCGGCGGCACGACCGAGACCGGCCACGACCCCGTCGAGTTCGCCCAGCGGATGCAGGACCTGCACGCCGGCGAGATCCTGATGTCGTCCATCGACCGGGACGGGATGATGAACGGCTATGACCTGGAGCTGATCAACGACCTGTCGGACAAGCTGTCGATCCCGCTGATCGCCTCGTCGGGCGCCGGCAGCCTGGACGACTGCAAGTCGGCGCTGGACGCCGGGGCCTCGGCGATCACCATCTCGTCGATGTTCATCTTCACCGACCACAGCCCGATCAAGGTGCGCACCTATCTGGCCACCAACGGGGTGTACGTCCGGAACCAGAAGGGCAGTCGTTCGTGACCGGGCTCACCGCGCTGAGCGTGGAGCGTCTGGTGAGCGATCCTGCGAGCAGCGCCGGGGTCGTGATGCAGAGCATCGCCCGCAACGTGAGCGCCGAATGGCCGCTCTATTCGGTGCTGGCCGCGGCGCTGGTGGTGGTCGCTGTCGTCGACATCGTGCAGCGGCGCAAGGCGCTGTCGAAATACGGATCGCGCAACGCCCGCACCGACATGCTGTACGGGCTGTTCGAGCTCAGCCACATCCAGGCGCTGATCGTGATCGCGCCGGTGGCCGCCTCCCTCAACGGCTACGTCGACGCGCTGGCGCCGTGGCTGAGACTGGACCAGGCGACGCAGGCGCCGGCTTGGGCGATCCTGATCGTCAGCCTGCTGGCGGCCGACTTCTGCGGCTACTGGATCCACCGCTTCAAGCACGAAAACCGCTGGCTGTGGCAGTTCCACAAGGTGCACCATTCGCAGGAGCATCTGACCATCTTGACCCATTTCCGCTTTCCGCTGCTGGACCGGTTCCTGGATTTCCTGCTGCTCTTCCCCTTGGGCGTCATCACCGGGTCGGCGGAACTGCCCCTGGTCCTCCTGCTGCTCAGGGTGTGCCGCTCGATGCTTGAGCATTCGGGACTGGACTGGACCTATGGGCCGCTGGGACTGCTCGTCGTGTCGCCCTCCTTCCACGGCGTGCACCATTCGCGCGCGCCGGAGCACATCAACCGCAACTACGGGAACCTGCTGACTGTCTGGGACCGGATGTTCGGCACGGTAGCCGAACGCGGAACGGAGCCGCTGAAATACGGACTGGCCCATGAGCGTGTGCCCGAGTGCTTCTGGCGCCAGAACCTCGCTCCCGTGGTCGGCATCGTCCGGCTGATCCGGAACAAGCCTTTTCCGGGTCCGAAGGAGGCGGCCCAGCCGCGTCTCGAGCACTGCTTCAGCCTTGTGGCCAACAAAGGCGGGGCCGACTGATGTCCCTGACCATCGTCATGTACCACTATGTCCGTGACCTGGCCCGGTCCCGCTATCCGGCGATCAAGGGGCGGACGACCGAGGCCTTCCGGGGCCAACTGGACCACATCGGCGCGAACTACGAGGTCGTGACCACCCAGCAGATCCTGGCCGCGCGGCGCGGCGACGAGCGCCTGCCGGACAACGCCTGCTGGCTGACCTTCGACGACGGCTATCTGGACCACTACCAGAACGTCTTCCCCCTGCTGGACGAGCGCGGCTGGCAGGGGACCTTCTTCCCGCCGGCCCAGCCCATCCTGGAGGGCCGCCTGCTGGACGTGAACCGGATCCACTTCATCCTCGCCTCGGAGCCGGACGCCACCAAGCTGGTCGTCTTGCTGCACGAGGCGGTGGAGCAGGCGCGGGAGGCCGGCGCGGCGCTTCGTCCGTGGCAGGACTATGTGGACGAGTTCATGGGCGAGTGTCACCTCGACACGCCCGAGGTGCTGTTCATCAAGCTGATGCTGCAGACCGGCCTGCCCGAAGCGGTGCGCAACGACATCTGCGACACCCTGTTCGCGCGCATCGTCAGCGCGGACGAGGCGGCCTTCGCGGCGGAACTGTACATGTCGACCGACCAGGCGCGGACCATGATGCGCGCCGGCATGACCTTCGGGAGCCACGGCTACAGCCACCAGTGGCTGTCCTCCATGACGCCGGAGGAGCAGGCGCGCGACATCGACCGGTCGCTGGACTTCCTGGGTGAGCTGGGCGTGCCCAAGGCCGACTGGTCGATCTGCTATCCCTACGGCGGCTACAACCGCGATACGCTCGACATCGTGCGGGCCCGCGGCGGGGCGCTGGGCGTGACGACGCGGGACGCGGTGGCGGATCTGGCGGTCGATGATCCGCTGGAGCTGCCGCGCGTCGACACCATCCACCTGCCGGTGGCCTGAAGCGGAGACGGCGATGACCACGCGGATCGCGATGAGCCTGACGCCGGACCTGCTGGCCGCCTATGTCGCACGGCAGGTGAGCCACAATTTCCCCGACGGCGAGGTGTCGGTCGATGACCTGCGCCCGGCCATGCCGAGGGCGCTGGAACGGCTCGAGCACTGCTTCAGCCGCGTGGACAACAAATACTTCTTCGACGGCGGGCAGGCGCGGTTCAGCCACCTGCACGGCGACCAGTACGCCATGTGGCTGTACCTGCTGTCGAACGAGCTGTTCCGGCAGAAGGCGCCGGCGGACCTGTGCGCCAAGCTGTTCCTGCTGAACAAGGCCATGCACGGCTGCGACATCTTCTACGAGGTCGAGCTGCCCAGCATCTTCCTGCTGGTCCACCCCCTCGGGACGGTGCTGGGGCGGGCGAACTACAGCGACTATTTCGTCAGCTACCAGCGGGTCGGCGTGGGTTCCAACCACGATATCTATCCGACCTTCGGCGAGCATGTGACGCTGCGGCCCGGGGCCGCCGTGCTGGGCGACTGCACAGTCGGACGCCAATGCCAGATCGGCACCGAATCCCTGCTGATCGACCGCGATCTGCCGGACAACAGCCGGTACATAGGCACGCCCGGGACCGCCGTTGTCAGGCGTGAGGAAACCTTCTACCCGTTGTGGCGGGATCGATCCGACGACACCCGCGGCGACATCTGATCCGCGACCTGTTCAGGAGACCCCATGGACGCCATCACCACCGGCTCGGCCAGCGACCTCGGCGTTTCGGTCGAGGAGATCGCGGCCTTCTACGACCTGCACTGGCCCCGGAAGATGGCGCTGGGCCTGCCCGAGTTCGCGCGCTGGCAGTTCGTCTCGGCGCCGGAACAGAACGACCTCTGCTCGGTCTGCGTGTCGGTGTCCGGCTCAAACATCATCGGGGCGATGGGCCTGCACGAGCACAGCTTCATGCTGGGCGGAGAGCGCCGCCGCGCCGCCGAACTGACCACCTGGATCGTGTCCCCCGAGGCCAAGGGCAAGGGCCTGGGGCCGCGCATGCTGGACCACCTGCAGTCGACCTATGACGTGATGCTGGGCAGCGGCATCAGCGATGAGGCGCTGAACGTCTATCTGCGCAAGGGCTTCAACTACTGGCGCTACATCCCGCGCTTCTTCCGCGTCTGGGACACCGAGGCCGTCACCCCGTACAGCAACATCGCGCCGCTGGGCCTCAAGCTGGCCCGGCACCGCGCCGACGCCGTCACCCCGGATGAAGGCGGCGCCCGTCTGGTCGCGGCGGCCGACGTGGCCGTTCCGGATCGCGGGCTGGCCGACAAGAACGGCTACGTCCGGGACGCCGCCCACCTCGGCTGGCGATACGACCGGCACCCCGTCTACACCTATGAGACCTATGCGATCGGCAAGGCGCACGTGATCCTGCGCCGCGACGCCCTGCCCGGCATGCCCTTCGCCCATGTGGTCGAGATCGGCGCCGAGGCCGAAGAGATGCCGGCGGTCCTGTCGTTCCTGGAGTTCTACGCCCGGGACCGGGGCCTGGCGGCCATGGACTTCACCTGCACCTCGTCGGGCTTCGGCCGTCACTTCATCGCGGCCGGCTGGTTCTCGTCGGTGGACGAGCCGATGTTCGCCTTCCTGAGCCTGTTCCATCCGCCCGAACTGCGCGACCCGCAGACGACCTCGCTGATCTACTGGGCCCGCGACGCCCAGGCCGAATTGGCGGATCTGGGCCGGATGCATGTGGTCAAGGGCGATCTCGACCTCGACCGCCCGACCCTGGCCTACTATCAAACCAACGGCCTAGAGCCGCGGTAAGCTTCTCCCCCTTCGCACCGCCCCCCTCCCCTCGCGCGCAAGTCTGATGTCCGTCATCCCCACCAAGACCGAATCCGGAACCCCGCTGGGGAATGCCGAAGCCGATTTCGCCGCCCTGCGCGAGCGCCTGCACCGGGCGATCCCCGGGGGCGCCCACACCTATTCGCGCGGGGACGACCAGTTTCCGTCGATCGCGCCGCCGGTGCTCAGCAAGGGCAAGGGCGCCTATGTCTGGGACACCCACGGCAACAGATATCTCGACTACGGCATGGCGCTGCGGGCGGTGACCATCGGCTATGCGGACGAGCGGGTGAATGCGGCCGCCATCCGGCAGATCGAGAACGGCGTGAACCTGACCCGCGCCACCGAGATCGAGCTGGAGGCGGCCGAGCTGATCTGTGACCTGATCCCCTGCGCGGAGATGGTGAAGTTCGGCAAGAACGGCTCGAACGTCACCACCGCGGCGGTGAAGATCGCCCGCGCCTACACCGGCCGCCGCTACGTCTGCGTGCCGCGCCAGCATCCCTTCTTCTCGTTCGACGACTGGTTCATCGGCGTCACCGCCATCAAGCGCGGCACGCTGGAAGATCACGCGGCCACCACCCTGGTCTTCGACTACAACGACATGGGCTCGCTGAAGGCCCTGTTCGACCAGTATCCGGACCAGATCGCGGCGGTGATGCTGGAGCCGTCGACCCACATCTGGCCGCACGGCGCGGACGGCGCCCTGGGCGATGCGCCGACGCCGGACCGGGCGGCCGCAAGCCACGCCGGCGGCTTCCTGCATCAGGTGCGCGACCTGGCCCACGCCAACGGCGCCCTGTTCATCCTGGACGAGATGATCACCGGCTTCCGCTGGAACCTGCGCGGGGCGCAGGAGGTGTTCGGCATCGAGGCGGACCTGGCCACCTACGGCAAGGCCATGGCCAACGGCTTCTCGCTGGCCGCCGTGGTCGGCAAGCGCGAGTTCATGCAGGTCGGCTCCATCGACAAGCCGGGCATGGAGCGGACCTTCCTGCTGTCCTCGACCCACGGCGCCGAGATGCCGGCGCTGGGCGCCTTCGTCGAAGCGACGCGGATCAACGCCGCCGAGGACGTGCCCGCCCACCTGTGGGCCTACGGCGCGAAGCTGAAAGCGGGCCTCGCCGAGGTCGCGGGCCGTCACGGCCTGCAGGACCACGTCTTCATGGAAGGTCCGGCGGTGTCGCTGAACTATGTGACCCGCGACGCCTCGGGCGCGCCGTCCCTGCCCATGCGCACCCTGTTCGCGCAGGAGATGCTGAAGCGCGGCGTGATGATGCCGTGGCTGGCCATCTCGCAGGCGCATGGCGAGACCGAGCTGGCCCTGACGCTGGAGGCCTTCGACGGCGCGCTGGGCGTCTACAAGCAGGCGCTGGACGCGGGCGTCGAGACCCAGCTGAACGGCCCGGCGATCAAGCCGGTCTTCCGGACGCACAACTGATGACCGACACCCCGACCTTCGCCGCCGCGCGGCTGGACGGCCAGGTCGCCCTGGTCACCGGCGGCGCGGGCATCCTGGGCCGGCTGTTCTGCCGGGCGCTGGCCGAGGCGGGCGCGCAGGTGGCCGTGGTCGATCTGTTCGAGGACGCGGCGAAGACCGCCGCCGCCGAGATCGGCGAGGCCGCCGCGGGCTTCGGCTGCGACGTCTCCGACCCGGCTTCGGTGCAGGCGGCGGTGGATGCGGTCATGGCGCGGTTCGGCCGGATCGACGTGCTGGTCAACAACGCCGCCACCAAGACCGCCGACGTACGCGCCTTCTTCGAGCCGTTCGAGACCTACAGCCTGGAGGTCTGGCGCGAGGTGATGAGCGTCAACATCGACGGCATGTTCCTGATGGCCCAGGCCGTCGGCAAGGAGATGCTGAAAGCCGGGCGCGGCGGGCGGGTGATCCAGACGGCCTCCATCTACGGCCTGGTCGGCCCCGACAGCCGCATCTACGAGGGCTCGGACTATCTGGGCGGACCGATCAACACCCCGGCGGTCTATTCGGCCTCCAAGGCGGCGGTGGTCGGCCTGACCAAATGGCTGGCGACCCACTGGGCCGACAAGGGCATCCGCGTGAACTGCCTGGTCCCCGGCGGCGTCTCCAGCGGCCAGAACTCCGTGTTCGGAGACAAATACTCCGCCCGCGTCCCAATGGGCCGGATGGCCCGGGGCGAGGAGATGGCCCCGCCGCTGCTGTTCCTGGCCAGCGAGGCCTCGTCCTATGTGACCGGTCAGGTGCTGGCCGTCGACGGCGGATGGACCGCCTGGTGAGCGGCGCGGTCACCCTGCCCCGGCTTCACCGGGACTTCTATCTGGTCGTCGTGAAGCTGATGGACGTGGCCGCGCGCGCGGGCTTCGTCATCACCGCGACCTACGGGCTGCGCGTCGATCAGGCGGGCCAGTTCGGCCTGATCGCGACCTTGGTCGGCCTGTTCGCCTTCGCCTTCAATTTCGAGCGGCACATCGACATCCAGCGCCGGTCGGCGGGCGAGCCGCATGCGGTCATGGACCGCATGGTGGTCCAGGCGTTGAAATTCTTCGCGTTCAACTGGGCTCTTATGGTCCCGCTGTTCATCGTGGCGGTGGCGTTGTGGACCCACGCCCCGTGGCCCGTGCTGCTGCTGGCGACCGTGGTCGTCGTCGGCGAGCATCTGTCGAACCAGGCCTATCAGTACGCCCTCATCGACACACGCTACGCGCCCCTGCTGGTGATCGTCGCCCTGAAGAACGCGGCGCTGGCGGCCCTGGCGTTGGGCGTGGCGCTGTTCATGCGGGACGCCTTCGACCTGAGCTTCGTCATCACGGCCTGGGCCATCGGCGCCGTCGCCTGCACCCTGATGCTGGCCGCCGGCTTCCTGCGCATCCGCAATGCGGCCCCGAAGACGACGGCCTTCAATCTGAAGACCGACATCCTGGGTCAGCACCGCGCCTCCATGACCCATTTCCTGATCGGCCTGATCGCCATCCTGGTGCTGCAGTTCGACCGTCTGGCGGTCGGGGGCCTGCTGTCGCTGGAACAGACCGGGGTCTATTTCCGCCACGCGCTGCTGATCTCGCTGGCCTATCAGCTGTTCAGCATCGCCTCCTTCAACCGCATCACGCCGACCGTCTTCGCCGCCGCCAAGACCGAGTCCAACAGGACCCTGATCCGCATCGTTCTGAAGGAGTACGCCCGCACCCTGATCGGCGCGCCCCTGCTGTTCGCGGGACTGTGGGCCGCCGACCGGCTGACGGGCGGCGTCTGGACGGCGCGCTTCCATATCGAACTGGGTCTTGTGGCTGTCATGTTGCTGGGCTTCATGCTGCGCGGCGCGGCCGACTTCCCGGCCATGATCATGAACGCCAAACACCTGGAGAAGCTGGTGCTGCACCGTCAGGCCATCGCCTTCGCGATCGGCGGCGCCCTGCTGGTGGGCCTGACCCACCTGTGGGGCCTGTGGGGGGCGGCGGCGGCCATGGTCGCGACCAGCGCCCTGTACGCGACCCTGAACTGGATCGCCCTGCGCCGGCTGCCCGACCTGCAGGCCCCGGCGGGCGCCGCATGAAGATTCTGATCACCGGTTCAAGCGGTTTCGTCGGCAAGGCCCTGCTGGAGCGGCTCGTCGCCGAGGGGCACGAGGTTCGCGGCCTGTCGCGCGGCGACCGGCCGATGTCGCTGAAGGGCGACCTGATGGATCCGGCCTCGCTGGCCGCCGCCCTGGAGGCCTTCCGCCCCGAGGTGGTGTTCAACCTGGCGGCCGAGACGGACCTGAAGGGCCCGCCCAAGAACGGCTATCGCGCCAACACCGACGGCGTGACCCATCTGATCGAGGCCGTCGCGGCGGCGCCGTCCGTCCAGCGCGTGATCTGGATGTCGTCGCAGCTGGTGCATCGTCCGGGGAACACGCCGACCTCTGACACGGACTACGATCCGATCGGCGGCTACGGCGAGTCCAAGGCCGAGGGCGAGCGCCGCGTGCGCGCCGCCGACGGCGCGGGCCGCACCTGGGTGATCACCCGCTCGACCACCATCTGGGGGCCGGGCATGAGCCCCTATTACACCGGCATGTTCCGGCTGATCCGGCGCGGCCTGTACTTCCACGTCGGGGGACGGCCGCTGCGGAAGTCCTATTCCTACATCGATAATCTGACGGCCCAGCTGGCGACCTTGGCCACGGCGTCGGCTGACGCGGTCCATCGCCGCACCTTCTATCTGGCCGACAGCGAGCCGGTGGAGCTGCGGGCCTGGGCCGACGGCTTCGCCGAGGCCTTCGGCAAACGCATCTTCACCCTGCCCCTCCCTGTCGCCCGGGCGATGGCGATGGTAGGCGACGGGGCGTCCCGCCTCGGCCTCCCCGCGCCGCTGACCACCGCCCGATTGAAGAACATGCTGACCGAATACCTCTACGACACCGCCCCGATCGAGGGCGTCCACGGCGTGACGACCGTTTCCAACGCCGAAGGCGTGCGCCGCACCGCAGAGTGGTTCCTGCGCGGAGACGCGGCGTGAACCACGTTCTGATTTTCGCGATCTTCCGCACGGAAGCCTGGTGGGCCCATGTCGGGCGCCATCTGGGCGTCGACCGGGTCACGGTCCTGACCGACACGCGTGGGCGCGGCGACCGCTCGGTCACCGATGACTTCTACGCCGCCTATCGCCGCTTCCTGAAGGCGGACGTCCACGAGTCGGACCTGGTCGCCCGGGATGAGGTTCGGGACGCCATCGCCCGCTGCCGGGTGCTGCGCTGGCTTCCCGAACGCCAGGCCACGGCCATGGTCCTGGGCATGGCGCAGGCCATGGACCAGGCGCTGGCGGCGCTGGCGCCTGACTCCATCGTCAGCCTGCCCATCGACAGCTACGTCACCGACATGCTGGAACGGCGCGCCCGCGCGCGCGGAATCCCCTATTTCGAACTGACCGCGGGCACCCTGCCGGGGCTGAGCATGCTGCTGCATCGCGGCGCGCTGGTCACCACCGAGGGCGCGCCGGACGAGGAGGAGGTCGCGGCGCGATCCGCGGAAATCTCCAACCCGGAGTTCGCGCCGATCTATGTGCAGAACGCCCGCACCTTCACCCGCGCCAAATTCCATCGGGTCCAGGCCTATTTCCAGCTTCGCGCGTGGGCCTTCAACCTGCTGGCCCGGGCGGCGCGCGACCCGCTGAATCTGCGCGCGCTCGATAGCCAGACCTGGCTGGGTCACAAGGCCCGAGCCTCGGATGTGCGCGTCCTGTCGATGATCGACCACGACTGGCAGGAAAGACTGGCGGCCTTCCCCCGGGAGCGCCGCGTCCTGTTCGGGCTGCAGATGTTCCCCGAAGCGTCCATCGACTACTGGATCGATGACCTGCGGCTGATCCGGCAAGAGGACATGCTGCTGGAGCTGGCGCGGCGTCTGTCGGACGCCGGCTTCCAGATCGTGGTCAAGGATCACCCGCTTCAGTTCGGCTTCCGCCAGACGGCGCTGCTCGAGGCGCTGCAGGCGATCCCGAACGTGGTGCTCGTCCCCTACGAGGTCACCGGCAACGCGATGCTGGCCCAGTGCGGCGTCAGCGTGACGGCGACCGGCACCCTGGGCCTGCAGGCGGCCCTGCTCGGCAACACCTCCATCGCGGGGCAGGCCTACTACGTCGTCGAGGACGATTTCGTCGTCCTGCGGACGTGGGAGGATCTGGCGACCGTGCCGGACCGGCTGCTCAACGATGCGCCGATGGACTCCGTCGAGGCCCGGCGCGCGCGGATCATCCGCCACGTCCTGAAGGGCAGTTTCGACGGGCCGTTCATGTCCCTGTTCGGCTTCAAGGCGGATGCGCCGAACGACGAGGTGACGCAGATGGGCCGCGAACTCGGACGCCGCATGCGTCTGGTCGGCCCGGAGGGCGAGGACTGGCACGGCAAGGTCGGCGCCGCCCGCGTCGGCGGCCATGCCGGCTCGCCGCTCGGCGGCCCGGAAGGCCGGTTGTGAACTTGACCCGCGACTGCGGCATTGGTTAGAGCCTGAGCGGCTCCAGCGCATTTCGCGCCGGGCCCCGAACTCCCGGGAGGATCGATAGATGGCCGGTAATGACTATCTGATCGTCGAGCCTTCCCCGACGATCATCCCGCTGCCGGAGCAGACCTGGAGCCCGGCTCTGGTCGATTATTCCGTCCACCCCGCCTATCGCGATCTGGTCGCGCGTCCGAGCGCGGGCGATCGCGCCGCGGGGCTGGCGATCTTCTTGAAAAGCATGGCCGTTCTGCTGGTCAAGCGGCTGGTCCGCTACGAAATGATCCCGAACGACGTGCGCTCCGACGCCACCGCCGGCGGGCGGCTGAAGATGGTCGGGCATGCGCTGGGCAATATGGTCAGCCGCCCCCGCGAGCGCGCGGTCCGCGTTCAGCAGGCCGATCAGACCACGGGCCGCCTGGGCCGTGACGGCATCCATGTGGTGTCCGTGCCGGACGCCGACTTCCAGGCCCTCGCCGCCGCCGCCGAGCCCCAGTTCGACGAACTGAACCGCCGCCGTGCACAGGGCGCCGCCGGCAAGCGCGCCTTCGACGACTCGCGCGGTCGCACGACCCGCAAGGAACAGCAGGCGCTGTTCGAGGTGATCGAGCGGGTCCTGAAGGACGCCGGGGTCATGGACGTGGCCTCGGCCTACATGCAGCGGCCGGGCCGGGTGATCGACGTCAATCCCCAGATCAACGACACCAGCGACACCTTCTGGAAGGACATCTTCCCGGACACGCCGCCGTCCGATCTGCCCGGCGCGGCCTACTGCCACCGCGACGCCTCGGGGGGCGACCTCAAGGCGATCATCTACATGACCGACGTGGAACCCCGGAACGGGCCGTTCAGCTATGTCGTGGGATCACACCGGATGCATATCCCGCGTCTGGACGACCTGATCTGCGAGGCGAACGACTCCAACGGCCTGGCCGGCACCGACGCCCGCTCGCGCGCGCGCTTCGCCGCCCTGCCGGGGAAGTTCATGCAGAAGGGCAGCTTCGGCAACGACCTGCTGCCGACCGCGCCGCTGGCCCAGGACATCGCTCGCGGCCTCTGGGCGATCAGCGCGCGAAAGGGCTCGATCGTCCTGTTCGACACCAAGGGCATCCACCGTGGCGGCATGGTGGAAAGCGGCGAACGGCGGGTAATCACGTGCGTCATCGGCTGAGGCCGGACACCCTGCCGGGGTCCGGATTGCGAGGGACGCAATGAAATTCCATCCCGCCGCGCTGATGCTGATGGTCTGGTCCATCTGCATCGCGCTATTCTACATCCTGCCCTTCCAGTTGGAGAGCCGGACGATCTCGCTCTACGGCGTGATGGTCCTGCTGGTCTTCATCGCGGTCTATTGCGTGGGCGCGGCCAGCGCTTCGGGGCGGCTGCCCCAGCGCCCGATGGACCCGCACGTGACGGTCGATTTCCGGATGACCGACCGCATCCTGATCGCCGCCACGGTGATCGCGCTGGCCGCCTCGGTCATGGATGTGCAGGGGCGCAACCTGTTCAACCTGATCGATTCCTACCAGGTGCGGTCGGACCGGGCGAGCGGCCTGCTGAACGCCGCGGAATCTGAAAGCTCCATCTGGTTCCAGATCGCCTTCCTGACCTCGCCCGCGGCCTATGTGTACCTGATCCGTGAAATCGCGTTCCGACCGCGCCCGATCCTGTGGCGCGCGGCCGTGTTCGGCCTGGGGCCGATCCTGATGGTCTCCCTGGCGTCCGGCGGGCGCAATCCGATCTTCTACGCCTTCCTGTGCGCCGGCCTGTCCTACCTCCTGCGCGGGCACATCTTCGCCGACCGCCTGGCCGCCGACGGCGCCAGGAAGCGTCCGAAGCGGCGGCCGATCTTCAAGCTCAACATGCCCGCCCGCGTGCTGATCGGCGTGCTGGTCGGCTGCATGGGCATCTATTTCGCGCGGGTCTTCATCGTCCGCGCAGATGTGGTCGGCGGCATCGACGCCATGTTCGGCATCGCCAGCTCATCCTGGGGCGTGAATTTCAACGGCCCGTTCGCTGACCTCTACTTCACCCTGCTGGGGCCGGACCTGACCTATCTGGTGTTCGTCTTCGTCTGGTACGTGGTGCAGGGCTTCGTGATGGCCAACACCATCTTCACCAACTACGACGGGCCGATGATGTGGAGCGCCTACGGCATCGACATCTCCTCGGCGGTCGTCCGGCGCCTGGACAGCGAGTTCCTGGCCACCGGCTTCGGCCACCTTCTGGGGCTGAACACCTACGGCTTCCTGCCGTCGGCCTTCGGGTCGCTGTACGTCGACTTCAAATTCCTAGGCCTGCTGCCGTGCTTCCTCTGGGGCTGGCTGTCCGGGATCACCTACAAGAAGGTCAAGCAGGGCCGCGATCCGCGATGGCTTCTGGCCGCGCCGATCGTGGTCATCGGCATCCTGCTGAGCGTCATCAACACGCCGATCGGATTCTCGAACGGCCTCATCACCCACCTCTGGCTCGTGACCGCCTTCATGTCCGCCCGCGTGATGCGCTGGCGGCCCGCACCGGCCCCCGCAGAGGCCGCCGGTGGCTGACGCTTCCGGTCGCCGGATCCTGATCACGGGAGGGAACGGCTTCCTCGGCCGGGCCATGGCGGACGACTTCGCCGCGCGCGGCTTCATTGTGCGCGTGGCCGTGCGCGATCCGGGAACGTGGTCCGGCGCCGCCGAGGCGGTCGGGGTCGGCGACCTGGCCGGTGCGGTGGACTGGTCCGCCGCGCTGCAGGGGATCGACTGCGTGATCCATACGGCCGGGCGGGCGCACCAGCGCAAGGCCGCGGACGCCGCCGAACACGCCGTCCTCACGCGTATCAACGTCGATGCGACCCTCGACCTGGCGCGCCAGGCGGCGCAAGCGGGCGTCCGGCGGCTGATCTTCATCTCGTCGGCACATGTGAACGGGGTCGAGACGACCGGCAGAGGCTTCCGGGCCGACGATCCGCCCAACCCCGCGGGTCCCTACGCCCAGTCCAAGCTCGAGGCCGAGACCGGCCTGCGCCGGATCGCCGACGAGACCGGGCTGGACGTGGTCGTCATCCGTCCGCCGCTGATCATCGGCGCGGGGGTGAAGGGCAATCTGGCCAGTCTTTACGGCGCGATCCGGCGCGGCCTGCCGCTGCCGTTCGCCAACCTGGTCGACAACCGGCGCGACCTCGTCTCGCGGGAGACCCTGAGCGATCTGGCGGCGGTGTGCGTCAGCCACCCGTCGGCGCCGGGCGCGGTCTTCATGGTCAGCGACGGCGCCCCGCTGTCGACCCGGGCCCTGGTCGAACGGATGGCCGCCGAAACGGGCGCGCGCCCGCAGCTGATCCCCGTTCCCCCGGCGATGCTCCGCGGCCTGCTCGCGCTCGTGGGCCGGTCCCGCATGGCGGGCCAGCTGACCGGGGATCTGGAGATCGACATCCGGCCGACGTGCGACCGTCTGGGCTGGCGTCCCCCCACCTCCCCGCCGATCGGAGCGGTCCATTGAGCGTCTTCATCATCGCCGAAGCCGGCGTGAACCATAACGGCGACGCCGACCGCGCCCTGGCCATGGTCGACGCCGCGAAGGCGGCGGGCGCGGACGCGGTCAAGTTCCAGACCTTCTCGGCCGACAAGCTGGCCGCGCCGGGCGCCGAGAAGGCCGACTACCAGAAGCGGGAGACCGGCGAGGGCAATCAGCACGACATGCTGAAAGCGCTGGAGATGTCGGACGACCTGCATCACCGCCTGATCGCCCGCTGCGCCGAGGTCGGCATCGAGTTCATGTCGACGCCCTTCGACGAGGAGGCCGCCGACTTCCTGGTCGCCTCGGGAATGGCGCGGATCAAGGTCCCGTCCGGCGAGATCGTGAACCACCCCTTCCTGCGTCATCTGGCGGCGAAGGACCGGCCCCTGATCGTCTCCACCGGCATGGCCACGATGGAGGAGATCACCGACGCCGTCGCCGTCATCGCCGAGACCCGCGCGAAACACGGCCTGACCACGCCGCTGGATCAGGTGCTGACCATCCTGCACTGCACGTCCAACTATCCGGCGGCGCCGTCCGATGTGAACCTGCGCGCCATGCGCACCATCGGCGAGGTCACCGGCCTGCCCGTCGGCTATTCGGATCATACCCTGGGCCTGGCGGTCTCGACCGCCGCCGTGGCGCTGGGCGCGACGGTGATCGAGAAGCATTTCACCCTCGACGTGACCCTGCCCGGCCCCGACCACCGCGCCTCCCTGACCGTTCAGCAGCTGACCGATCTGGTCGGCCAGATCCGCGATGTGGAGCAGGCGCTGGGCTCGTCGGTGAAGGCGCCGACGGCGGCCGAACTGCCCGTTCGCGCCGTGGCCCGCCGCTCGGTCATGGCTCGCATCGCCCTGCCCGCCGGCCACGTGCTGACCGAGGCCGACCTGATCCTGCTGCGTCCCGCCTCGGGCATCGCACCGCGCTTCTTCCACACCCTGCCCGGCCGCGCGCTGCAGGCGGATGTCGAGGCGGGCCAGCCCCTGACCTGGGACCTGCTGTCCGGCGAGGCGATGATCTGACCATGCGGCGCGTCTGCTACATCAGCGGCACCCGGGCCGACTTCGGCCTGATGCGCTCGACGCTGCTGATCCTGCGCGACCATCTGGAGCTGGACCTGGCGGTGATCGCCACCGGCATGCACCTGTCCCCCGCCTACGGGCATACAGTGGACGAGATCGAGGCCGCGGGCCTGCGCCTGGCCGCCCGCGTGCCGGTGCCGCTGGAGCCCGCGACGGGCGCCACCATGGCCCGCAACCTGGGAACCATGGTCGCCGCCTTCACCGATGTGCTGGAAAGCGAACGGCCCGATGCGGTTCTGTTGCTGGGCGACCGGGGCGAGATGCTGGCCGGGGCGCTGGCGGCCATCCATCTGAACATCCCCGTCGCCCATATCCACGGCGGCGAGCGGTCGGGCACGGTGGACGAGCCTGTGCGCCACGCCATCTCCAAGCTCAGCCACCTGCATTTCGCCGCCACGCGAGAAGCCGCCGACCGGCTGGTGCGGATGGGCGAGAACGCCGCCAACGTCCATGTCACCGGCGCACCCGGCCTGGACGGCCTGACCGACGCCGAACTGCCCGACCAGACCGAGGTGATGCGCCTGCACGGCCTCGATCCCGAGCGCCCGTTCGCCCTGATGGTCTATCACCCCGTGCTGCAGGAGGCCGCGACCGCCGCGGACGACGCGCGCCGCATCCTGAAAAGCCTGACCGACGCGGGCCTGCAGGTCCTGGCCCTGATGCCCAACGCCGACGCGGGCAGCGACGGCGTCCGCGCCGTCCTGACCGAAGCCAAGGGCGCGCAGGACATCACCGTGCGCACCCATCTGGCCCGCCCGGCCTTCGTCGCCGCCATGGCGCACGCCGACCTGATGATCGGCAACTCCAGCGCCGGGATCATCGAGGCCGCCAGCTTCGGCACGCCGGTGCTGAACGTCGGCCCGCGCCAGAACCTGCGTGAGCGCAACGCCAATGTGCTGGATGTCGAGGCGACCGAGGCGGCCCTGGCCGCCGGGATCGCCGATCTGCTGGCGCAAGGCCGCCGGGCACCGCAGAACGTCTATGGCGACGGCCGCGCCGGACCGCGCATCGCCAACCTGCTGGCCTCCGTCCCGCTGGACGCGGCCCTGCTGATGAAGGTCAACGGGTACTGAGATGATCCATCTGATCGGCGCAGGCGGGCATGCGAAGGTGGTGCTGGACGCCCTGCTGGAAGGCGGGACGGATCTGTCCGGCGTCGCCGTCCGCGCCGACGCCCCGGCACCCGACCTGCTGGGCCTGCCGGTCGCCACGCCCGCGATCGCGCCCTCCTCGACGAGCCGGTCCTTCCACGTAGCCATCGGCGCCGCCGCCGTTCGCGAACGCCTGCAGGGCGAAGCCGAAGCGGCGGGCGGATCGGCCCTGACCATCCTCCACCCCGCCGCCTCAATCTCCCGCTTCGCCACGATCGCCGAGGGCGGCTTCGTCGCCGCCGGCGCCGTCGTCGGGCCGGTCGCGGTGGTGGGGCGCGGCGTCATCATCAATCACGGCGCCGTCGTCGACCATGACTGCGCCGTCGGCGACTTCTGCCACCTGGCCCCCAACGCCACCCTCGGCGGCGGCGTCAGGGTCGGCGCGCGCTGCCTGATCGGCGCCGGCGCGGTCGTCCTGCCCGGCGTGACCATCGGCGATGACGTGACCATCGGCGCCGGCGCGGTCGTGACCCGCGACGTGGCCTCCGCCCAGACCTGGACCGGCGTCCCCGCCGCCCCGAAAGGCTCCTGAATGACCGAGATCGACGCCTTCAGCGCCGCCCGGACCGCCACCATTCGCGATGCGATGGCGACCATCAACGCCTCCGGCATGCAGATGCTGTTGCTGGTGGACGCCGACGGTCGCTTCCAGCGCACCGTCACCGACGGCGACCTGCGCCGTCTGCTGCTGGCGGGCTCCGAGATGGGCGACACGCTTGAGGCGCTGCCGGACCTGACCTCGGTCACCGCGCCGGAAGAGGTCAGCCGCAAGGCCGCCCTGGCCCTGATGGACGCCAACGAGATCAACCACCTGCCCCTGATCGACGGCGAAGGCCGGGTCGTCCGCGTGCTGAACCGCCGCGACATCGGCGCGCCCATCCTGCTGTCGACGCCGCACATGGGCGAGGCCGAGCTGCATTTCGTGGAAGAGGCCTTCCGCACCAACTGGATCGCCCCCCTGGGTCCGAACGTCGACGCCTTCGAGCGCGAGATGGCGGCCCAGACCGGGATGGCGCACGCCGCCGCCCTTTCGTCGGGCACCGCCGCCATCCACCTGGCGGTCCGCATGCTGGGGGTGAAGCCCGGCGACCGGGTCTTCTGTTCGACCCTGACCTTCGCGGCCTCGGCCAACCCCATCGTCTATGAAGGCGGCGAGCCGGTCTTCATCGACAGCGAGCCCGACAGCTGGAACATGTCGCCGATCGCGCTGGAGCAGGCCTTCGACGCGGCCAAGGCCGAGGGCTGGATGCCCAAGGCGGTGATCGTCGTGAACCTGTACGGCCAGAGCGCCGACATGGACCCGATCCTGGCGCTGTGTAACCGCTACGGCGTGCCGATGATCGAGGACGCCGCCGAAAGCCTGGGCGCGACCTACAAGGGCAAGGCCTCGGGCTCCTTCGGCCTGATGGGCGTCTTCTCGTTCAACGGCAACAAGATCATCACCACCTCGGGCGGCGGCATGCTGCTGTCCGACGACGAGGACCTGATCAAGCAGGCCCGCTTCCTGGCCACCCAGGCGCGCGATCCGGCGCCGCACTACCAGCACAGCCAGATCGGCTTCAACTACCGCATGTCCAACATCCTGGCCGGGGTCGGCCGGGGGCAGCTTCAGGTGCTGGGCGACCGGGTGGCCTCACGCCGCGCGGTCCATGACGCCTACCGCGAGGGCCTGTCGGACATCGCCGGCCTGATCTGGCAGCCGGAACCGGAGTGGAGCGTCTCCAACCGCTGGCTCTCGGCCCTGACCCTGGATCCGGACGCGACGGGCGTCACCGCGCCCGAGCTCATCCGGCGGCTGGCCGACGAGATGATCGAGGCCCGACCGGTCTGGAAGCCGATGCACCAGCAACCCGTCTTCGCCCATTGCCGCCACTTCGCCCACGGCAACGAGGCGGTCTCGGACCAGATCTTCGAACACGGCGTCTGCATGCCCTCGGGCTCGAACATGACCCGGGCCGAGATCGACCGGATCATCGACGCCGTGCGCGGCATCATGAAGGTCCGGTGATCCCGTGAAACGCGCGTTCGATTTCGTCCTGGCGGGCGGCGCCCTGGTCGCCCTGTCGCCGGTTCTGCTGGCCACCGCCGTGGCCGTGCGGGTGACATCGCGAGGCCCCGCCATCTATTGGTCCGACCGGGTCGGGCGGGACAACAAGCTGTTCCGGATGCCCAAATTCCGCTCGATGCGGATCGAGACCCCGGCGGTCGCCACCCATCTGCTGACCGACACCTCGGCCTGGCTGACGCCCATCGGCGGCTTCCTGAGGAAGAGCAGCCTGGATGAGCTGCCGCAGCTGTGGAGCATCGTGGTCGGCGACATGTCGATCGTCGGCCCCCGCCCGGCGTTGTTCAACCAGGACGACCTGATCGGCCTGCGCACCGAACAGGGCGTCCACAAGCTGCGCCCCGGCCTGACCGGCTGGGCCCAGGTCAACGGACGCGACGAACTCCCCATTCCGGACAAGGTCCGGCTCGACGCCGAGTATCTGAACAACCGCTCGTTCGCGATGGATCTGAAGACCATCTGGATGACGGTCGGCAAGGTGCTGCGCGCCCGCGACATCTCGCACTAGGCCCTCCCCCTGTGGGGAGAGGGATCAGGCCCGCTTGATCGGCACGACCTCGGCCAGGGCCCGGTCGTCGCCGACGGTGCGGACGCGGGCCAGAATCTCGAAGATCAGGGCGCGGGCGTCGGCGTTGTCGCCCTGGCGCGCCACCTGCTCCAGCTTCTGGACCATGCGCTCGGTCATCCGCGCGCCCTCGATGCGGTCGGTGACGCGCATCAGGCTTTGGCCGCACATCTCGGCGACCTCGCTGGAATCGACCAGTTCCTCGAACAGCTTCTCGCCGGGGCGCAGTCCGGTGACCTCGATCTCGATGTCCTTGCCCGGGATCTTGCCGTACAGGCCGATCAGCTGGCGGGCCAGGTCGATGATCTTCACCGGCTTGCCCATGTCGAGCACGAAGACTCCCAGCGGGGCGTCCGGCTGGCCGGCCGAATGGGCCGTGGCGTGCAGCACCAGCTGGACCGCCTCGGGGATGGTCATGAAATAGCGTTCGATGTCCGGGTGCGTCAGCGTGACCGGCCCGCCGCGCTCGATCTGCGCCCGGAAGGTCGGCACGACGGAACCCGCCGAACCCAGAACATTGCCGAAGCGCACGACGCTGAAGCGGGTGGTCCCGCCGTCGCCGGTCTGCTGGGCGCGGACCACGGCCTCCGCCAGACGCTTGGTGGCGCCCATGACGTTCGGCGGATCCACGGCCTTGTCGGTCGAGATGAAGACCATGTGCTTCACGTCGGCCGCGTTGGCGGCCTCGGCGACGTTCCAGGTGCCGACGACGTTCGTCAGCACGCTTTCACACGGATGCCGCTCCATCAGCGGCACATGCTTCAGGGCCGCGGCATGGAAGACGATGTCCGGGCGCTCGGCGGCGAAGGCCTCGTTCAGCAGGGCCTTGTTGCGCACGTCGTACAGATATTCGCGGCGCGACAGGGTCGGCCAGCGATGCTCGATCTCCTGGTCGATCCGGAACAGACTGAATTCCGAGTTGTCGAGCAGCACCAGATGGCCGCAGCCGAGGCTGGCGACCTGACGGCAGATCTCCGACCCGATCGAGCCGCCGGCGCCGGTGACCAGCACGCGCTTGCCCGCGACCAGGGCCCGCAGCGGGCCGTCGGCCAGACGCACCGGCGGACGGGCCAGCAGTTCCTCCAGCTCGAATTTTCGCATGACCGGCTCGTCGGCCTTGCCGCCCATCTCGACCAGGCTGGGCGCGCGCAGCAGGTGCACGCCGCGGGTCCGCAGCTGACCCAGCCGCTCGACGCCGAAGTCCACCGGGGTCAGGGAATCGTCCAGGAAGACGATCGCCCCCTCTATGGCGTGATCGGTCAGATCCTCCAGGATCTCGAAGGCCGCCGTGGCGTTGGACAGCACCGGCACGCCGCGCAGCTCGCGCGTCGCGGCTCCGCGGGTGTCGGTCACGATGCCCGCCGGGCGATAGGCCTCGCCGCTGCGGGCCAATTCGCGCAGGAAGGTCTCGACCCGG
Organism: Brevundimonas sp. GW821-FHT09G01; assembly: GCF_059416065.1. Classification (NCBI taxonomy): domain Bacteria; kingdom Pseudomonadati; phylum Pseudomonadota; class Alphaproteobacteria; order Caulobacterales; family Caulobacteraceae; genus Brevundimonas; species Brevundimonas sp. GW821-FHT09G01. The sequence continues at coordinate 254,624 of NZ_JBWKOL010000005.1, read as the reverse complement.
TCCATGGCGCCGACCACGATCAGCGGCTTGCGCTCGTCGCTGGCTCCGACGAACGGCGCGATGGCGCGCAGGGCTTCCTTGTCGTGCAGGATCCGGCGCAGCAGGACCAGCGCCAGCGTCAGCCCGATGTCGAGAACCGGCACGATCAGCAGGGTGGAGCGAGGCAGCGACGCGCCCCGCTCAAGGAAGAAGCTGAACACCAGGAAGACCGCCGCCGACAGCAGGGAGGTGCGCACGATCGGACCGACGTCGACGATCGAGACGTAGCGCCACAGCGCCCGGTCGGTGCGGAAGAACAGGTCCAGGGCGAAGCCCAGGGCCGCGAACACAAGGGCGAAGACCCAGGCGTCCTGCGTCGCGTTCAGGATCGCATCCGGGGTCAGCCCGTTTCCGGACGCCACCAGATACCCGCCGATCATCGCGACGACCCGAACCCCGGCGCGCGCCGCGACCTTCAGGCCACGGATCAATAGTGCGTTGCTGTTACCCAAGTTAGTCCTGCCCGACAGGCTTCGTCCGAACCGTGGAGATAGCAGAGTAATATTGTCTGGCCATCTCAGTATGGTGACGAATCTCCGCCGCCCTCCACTTTGGCGTTCAAAAATCCGGGAACGTCCGACAGAATCGCGTCAAACGCCCGCCCCGAGGCGCTGCAATGGTCGCCTACCGGAAAAGTTCCGGCCTTCTAGACGCTTATTTGGGCCCTGTCACCCTGATGTCACGCCTCGCCGGTAGGCCGCCCATCAAGAGTATTTGCTGATGTGAAAGCTTTAGAGAAAGCGCGATTTCTTCAAATCGTTCGAACGTCCGCGGACTGCATTGACGGCGGCGGTTGAAACCGGTCCGAGACGGCGGCGCATTCTGTCTCTAGAAGCTGATCCGGTCGCGACTTGCGCGGGGGAATGATGAATATCTATCCGGTGATCATGTGCGGCGGGGCCGGTTCGCGCCTTTGGCCCGCCTCGCGTCCCGGACGGCCCAAGCAGTTCCTGCCCCTGACGGGCGCGCGGTCACTGTTCCAGGAAACCGTCCTGCGGGTCGCGCCCCTCGCCGCCGACGGCGACGTGGTGGTGGTCGCGGGCCTGGGGCATGCCGACGCCATCGCCGGCGAACTGGCCGCCATCGGCGTCGAGGCCACCATCCTGCTGGAGCCCGAGGCGCGCGATTCGGGACCGGCGATGGCCGCCGCCGCCGCCTTCGTCCAGCGGCGCGACCCGGACGGCGTCGCCGCCATCATCGCCTCGGACCACCACATCCCCGATGCGGAAGCCTTCCGCGCCGCCGTCCGCACCGCCGCTGAAGAAGCCGCCCGCGGCCGTATCGTCACCCTGGGCGTCACCCCGACCTGGCCCTCCCCGGCCTACGGCTACATCAGTCCCCAGGGCGCCGGCCTGTCGCCGGTGAAGCGTTTCGTTGAGAAGCCAGACGCCGCCACCGCCGCCCGCTATCTGGCTGACGGCTTCCTGTGGAACAGCGGCAATTTCATCGTCTCGGGCGCCGCCCTGATGGACGAGTTGACCCGCCATGCGCCCGAGATCGCCGAGGCCGCCCGGAACGCCCTGCCCGCCGACCTGACCGGGCCCCTGATCCGCCTGACCGACGCCTTCCGCACGGCCCCGCGCATCTCCATCGACTATGCGGTGATGGAGAAGAGCGACCGCACCTCCGTCCTGCCCGTCGGCTTCGAATGGTCCGACGTGGGCGCCTGGGATTCAGTGCTGGCGACCGGCGCGGGGCACACGGGACTGCACATCGGCGTCGACAGCGACAACGTCCTTGTCCGCGCCGCCGACGGCATGGTGGTGGCCACCCTGGGCGTGTCCAACATCGCGGTCATCGCCGAGAACGACGCCGTGCTGGTCTGCGACCTGTCGCGGGCGCAGGACGTCAAGGCCGTGGTCGACAGGGTCAAGGCCGAGGCCCCGCGCCACGCCGACGTGCCCGAGACGGCCGACCCTGCGCCCTACCGGCGGTTCGGCGACTGGATGCGCGCCGCGGCCCTGCCGCTGTGGGCGACGCTCGGGACGCATGCAGACGGAGCCTTCGTCGAGACCCTGACGCTGGAGGGCCGCGCGGTGGAGAGCCGCCGACGCGCCCGCGTTCAGACGCGCCAGATCTACGTCTTCGCCCGCGCCGGCGCCCAGGGTTGGGCGGGGCCGTGGCGCGAGCGGGTCGAACGCGGACTGGAGCGCTTCCTGGCCGGCTACCTGCGCGCCGACGGCGCGGTGCGCAACGCCCTGAACACCGACGGTTCGGTGCTGGACGACGCCGCCCTGCAGTATGAGCAGGCCTTCGCCCTGCTGGCGCTGTCCGCCGTCCACGCCGCCGGGATCGAGACCGCGCGCTGCGAAGCCCAGGCGGGGATCATGCTGGACCGGCTTCTGGCCGAGCGCCTGCCCGGCGGCGGCTGGCGCGAGACCGGCGACCATCCCTTCCAGGCCAACGCCAACATGCACCTGTTCGAGGCGGTCCAGGCCTGGGCCGCGCGCGGCGTCGATCCGCGCTGGGACGCGATCGCCGATTCCTTGGCCGAACTGGCCCTGACCCGCTTCATCGACGCCGACGGCGGCTTCCTGCGCGAGTTCTACGACGCCGACTGGCGCCCGGCGCCGGGCGAGGACGGCCGCCTGGTCGAGCCCGGTCACCAGTTCGAATGGAGCTGGCTGCTGTCGCGGCACGCCCTCGCCCGGGGCGACGCCCGCGCCATGGCGGCGGCGAAGCGCCTTTACATGCACGGCCTGCGCGGGGTCGATCCGCGCCGGGGCGTCGCCGTCGACGAGCTGGACGACAGCCTGTCGGTGCGCAGCGCCCGCGCCCGCCTGTGGCCCCAGACCGAGTGGCTGCGCGCCGCCCTGGCCATGGCCGAGCTGGCCGAGGGCTCCGAGCGCGAGCAGCGGCTGGCCGAGGCGCGCAAGGCGGCGGCGGGCCTGGCCCTCTACCTGCGGCCCAACGGCGCCTGGCGCGACAAGCTGGAGGCGTCCGGCGCCTTCGTGGACGAGCCGGCCCCCGCCAGTTCGCTCTATCATATCGTCGGAGCCTTCGATCAGGTCTGCGTCGCCGCCGCGGCCGGCCTCATTACGGACGCGCCGACCGGATTGAACTAAAGCTCCTGTTCCACGTTTGAGGCGGGCCGCGGGGGCGGCCCTTCATCCCCTGTTCAGCCGCCAGCGCCTCTCCTGTAGAGACGCCGCCGCACCACGAGACCGATGTGATCGACCTCCACTGCCATATCCTGCCGGGCATCGACGATGGCGCGCCGGACCTGGAAACCTCGCTGGCGATGGCGCGGATCGCGGTGGCCGACGGCATCACCGTCACCGCCTGCACCCCGCACATGATGCCGGGCTATTATGAGAACACCTCGGACGGCGTCCGCGCCGCCGTGGTCGCGCTTCAGGCCGAACTGGACCAAGCCGGCATTCCCCTGCGCCTGGTGACCGGCGCGGACGTGCATCTGGTGCCCGGCCTGGCGTCGGGCCTGCGCGACGGGTCCAAGCTGACGCTGGCCGACACCCGCTACTTCCTGTTCGAACCGCCACACAACACCGCCCCGCCGCGCATGGCCGACGCCGTGTTCGACTGCATGGCCGCGGGCTTTCATCCGCTAATCACCCACCCCGAGCGCCTGCGCTGGATCGAGGAGCAGTATGACCTGATGGTCCAGCTGGCCCAGAGCGGCGCCTGGATGCAGATCACCGCCGGTTCGGTCACCGGCCGCTTCGGCAAACGCACCCAGTACTGGGCCGAGCGCATGCTGGACGAGGGCATCGTCCACATCCTGGCCACGGACGCTCACAACCTGCGCAGCCGTTCTCCGGTGCTTTCCGAGGCGGTCGAGGCCGTGTCGAAACGCCTCGGCGAACAGGCCGCGAAAGACATGGTGTTGACCCGACCCCTAGCGGTGCTGGAAAACGCTACGCCTGCTTCGGTCCCTCCGGCGGTCGGCGCCCCCCGTTCGGCCACCCGGCCGGGCTTCTTCAAACGGCTGTTCAAGGCCGCCTGATTTCAAGGTGACTGTCGCATGATGCGCGCCCTCCCGCTGGTCCTGATCGCCACGGCCTTCCTGCTCTCCGCCTGCGGCGGCCCCAAGATGGACGTCACCCAGATGACGGCGGCCCAGCCTACGCCCCAGTTGGGAATCGACCCCGATGCGGCGCCGCATACCGAGTATCGGATCGGCGTCGGCGACAAGCTGTCGATTCGCGTCTTCCAGGTGGCGGACCTGTCGTTCGACGAACTGGTCGTCGATACGTCGGGCAATCTTCAGATGCCGCTGATCGGCGCTGTCCGCGCGGCGGATCGGACCTCCAGCGAGCTTTCGGCCGATATCGCCCAGAAGCTCAGCGCCCAGTATCTGCGCAACCCGCAGGTCACCGTCACGGTCACCGAGGCGGCCAGCCAGAAGATCACGGTCGACGGCGCCGTCACCAAGCCGGGCGTCTATGAGATGCGCGGCGCGACCTCCCTGCTGCAGGCGATCGCCATGGCCGAGGGTCCCAGCCGCGTGGCCGACCTGACCAAGGTCGCCGTGTTCCGCACGATCAACGGCCAGCGGACCGTCGCCCTGTTCGACCTGCAGGCGATCCGTCAGGGCCGCGCCGACGACCCCAATGTGCTGGGGGACGACATCGTCGTGGTCGACACCTCGCGCCTGAACTCGGCCCTGCGGGAAGTCGTGGGCGCCCTGCCGGCGCTGTCGATCTTCCGTCCGTTCTAAGGGCTGTTGGCGCGCCGCGCGCAAATCCTCGCCGTCGTCCTGGCCTTCGGGCTGGGCGCGGCGGCCTGCGGCCATCCCGCGCCGGATACCGGCTTCGTCCAGGCCGGGCCCGAGGCGCGCCTTGAAGCACTGAACGCCGTCGACGTCCGTGTCGCCGGAGTGGCCTGGGCCCTCGCCCGGTCCAACGCCGATCTCTGCCCGGTCACCCGCCCGCGCGCCGGTTGGACCCTGCAGTCCGCCGGCCAGTACGGCGGCGCGCTGCGGCCGACGGCCGAAGCCCGCTATGGCCTTGAGGGCGATCTGCCCGGCGTCCTCGCCGCGCCGCGGGGCAGCCCGGCGGCCGAAGCCGGCCTTTCGCCCGGCGACCTGATCCTGTCGGTCAACGGTCAACCGCTGTCGCGAGGCGAGGGCGCGACGGAGTCCTATGAGGGTCTTCAGGCCAATGCGGCGACGCTGGACGCCGCCGCGGCGCGGGGCCCCGTGACCCTGCGGGTCCGTCGGGCGGGCGTCGAGCGCGAGGTCACCGTTCGCACGGTCGACGCCTGCGCCTATCCCACCCAGGTCGAGGTGACCGGCACGCGCCGCAGCCGCGCCGACGGCCGCAACATCTTCATCTCCGACGGCATGGTCAGCGTCGCCGCCGACGACGACCAACTGGCCTTCGTCCTCGCGCACGAACTGGCCCATGCGGTCCTCGAGCATCGCACCCAGCCCGATGTGACCGGCGCGCGCGGCGCGTCCAACGGGGCCATCACCCTGCGCCGGGGCCTGTCGTTGAGCGCCGAGGCCGATGCCGACCGCCTGGGCCTGTTCCTGCTCGCGCGGGCTGGCTTCGATCCGTATCTCGCGGTCGAATTCCTGACCCGGTTCGAGGCCGCCGACCGGGGCGCGCGCTACGCCCAGTTCAATTCCGGCGGAATCTATGAGTCCGCGCCGGCGCGGCGGCGGACGCTTCAGCCCGTCCTGGCCGACATCGCCGCGCGCAAGGCGGCGAACCGCGCCCTCATTCCCTGAGGCCGAGCCGGTTCCGCAGTTGCACGGCGGTCAGCAGACCCCAGCCCAGGGCGAAGCCGACCATGTCGGCGACCACATCCCAGACATCGGCGTCCCGTCCGACGGCGGGCAGGCCTTGGATCAGTTCGATCGCGATCCCGGCCCCCAGCATGATCCCGGCCGACCGGACCAGGCCGTTCCGGGGCCAGCCGCAGGCGGCCAGAACCGTCCAAGTCAGGAAGGCTACGGCATGGTTGGCCTTGTCCCACGGCAGCCCCCCTTCGATCGTCGCGGCGGGCCTGAAAGCGAACCACGCCACCGCTAACGAAAACGCGACCGTCCCGATACGGAACGTATCCCTCAGTACGGGGTTCGAGCTCGGGGACACGCGCCGCTTTCCGTGATTCGTCACTGTCATGGACCTGCGTTATCTGTCCTGCGGAGGGTTGATCCATGGCGACACGCATCAGCGACGCGCTCGACCACCGGCGGACGGCGGCTCGCGCCGCCGGACCGGCTGCATACTCTGGAAAAGGCGCGGGCCTCTATAGCGAAGTGGCTCCCCCGCCCGCCGTCGGACCGGCCTTCGGACAAGCCCGCGCCGCGCCCGATGATCCGCAACCGGCGCCGACGACCTGATCCTCGCGCCACGCTTGACCGACGGCGCCCTCCTCCGCGACATGACGCCGGAGGGCAGGTCCCGAACGCTCGAATTCGTGTGCGTGGTGTAGGGCTTTGCGGTATCAGCCCGATAGGTTTCGACAGGCGGCGACGGCCGTCATGATTTGCGGATGGCATTATGCTGGGCGACAATCACTTCGCTGACGATCGCAATGCGCGCTCCGGCCGCGCATCAGGTTTCGGCGAACCGGCTCTTGAAGACGGTCGCCAAGGCGCCTGGCATCAGGAAGTCGAGGATGCGCCCGTCTTCGATCTGGGGGCCTATTGGCGTCTGGCGCTCAAGCATCGCATCCTGATCATCAGCTGCTTCCTCGGGGCCCTGGCCGTCGGCGCCGCCCTGACCCTGCTGATGACGCCGATCTATACGGCCCAGGCCACCCTCCAGATCGATCGGGAAGCCGCGCGCATCTTCAACTCGACCGAAGACGTCAATCCGCGCGAAAGCATGGCGCAGGGGGAGGAGTTCTTCCAGACCCAGTACGGCCTGCTGCGCAGCCGCTCGCTGGCCGAGCGCGTCGTCGAGAGCCTCGGCCTGGCCAGCTCGGATCAGGCTCTGACCAACCTCGGCGTGGAGCCTCCGGCCCGCAACGGCTCGGCCGCCGCCCAGGCCGAACGTCGCCGCAACGCCGCCCTGGACTATGTGCAGGAAAACCTCAGCGTCACGCCGGTGCGCGGTTCGCGCCTGGTCGCCGTCGGCTTCGACAACCCCGATCCGGTCGTCGCGGCGCGGGTCGCCAACGGCTTCTCCGAGAACTTCATCCAGGCCAACCTGGACCGCAAATTCCAGTCGTCGGCCTATGCCCGCGAATTCCTAGAAGAGCGCATCGCCCAGACCAAGGGCCGCCTCGAGGAGGCCGAGCGCCAGCTGGTCGCCTACGCCGCCAACCAGCAGATCATCAACGTCGGCGAACCGTCCGAAGGCGGCGCCGACTCCTCGGGCGGCGGCTCGCAGTCGCTCGCCTCGAACAACCTGGTGGCCCTGAACTCCTCCCTGGCCCAGGCCCGCGCCGCCCGCGTCGCCGCCGAGGAACGCTGGCGCTCCGCCCGCACCTCGGAAGTCATGACGCTGCCGGAAGTGCTGCAGAACCCCTCGATCCAGCGCCTGGGCGAGCAACGCGCCCAGCTCGAGGCCGAGTACCAGCAGAAGTCCAGCCTCTATCAGCCCGACTATCCGGAGATGGTCCGCCTGCGCGGCCAGATCACCGAGATCGACGGCCAGATCCAGACGCTGGCCGCCAACATCCGCTCCTCGATCCAGAGCCAGTATGTGGTCGCCGCCAATCAGGAGCGTTCGCTGCAGGGCCAGGTCAACGGCCTGAAGGGCGACGTGCTCGACCTGCGTGACCGCTCGATCCAGTACAACATCCTGCAACGCGAGCTGGATACGACCCGGACGCTCTACGAGGGCCTGCTGCAGCGCTACAAGGAAGTCGGCGTCACCGGCAACGTGACGTCCAACAACATCTCGATCGTCGACAACGCGACGCCGCCGGCCACGCCGTCCAAGCCGAACATGATGATCAACCTGGCGCTGGCCGCCCTGTTCGGTCTGGGCCTGGGCGTCGTCGCCGCCCTGGTGCTGGAAGCGCTGGACGAAACCCTGGCCACCCCGGACGACGTCGAGAAGAAGCTGGCCGTGCCGGTGCTCGGCGTGGTGCCGCTGCTCGACAAGGGCCAGACCACGGCGGCCGCCCTGGCCGACATCCGATCCGGTTTCTCCGAAGCCTACTACTCCCTCAGAACGGCGCTGCAGTTCTCGACGCCCGAGGGCGCGCCGGCCAGCCTGCTGGTGTCGTCCGCCCGCCCCGCCGAAGGCAAGTCGACCACGGCCTACGCCGTGGCGCTGAACCTGGCCCGTATCGGCAAGCGCGTGCTGCTGGTCGACGGCGACCTGCGCAATCCGTCGATGCACCGGCTCGTGGGCGTCGATAACGAGCGCGGGATGAGCAATGTGCTGTCGGGCTCGTCGGACCTGGCCTCCGTCGTCCAGCGCACGCGCCAGGACAATCTGTACTTCATTCCCTGCGGCCCGCTGCCGCCCAACCCCGCCGAGCTGTGGGGCGGCGACCGCCTGCGTCAGTTCCTCAACGACGCCCGCGACAAGTTCGATCACGTGGTCGTCGACGGCCCGCCGGTCCTCGGCTTCGCCGACTCGCCCCTGCTGGCGGCCGCGGTCGGCGGCGTCCTGTTCGTGCTGGAATCGAAGGGCACCCGTCGCGGTCAGGCCCGCGGCGCCCTGCGTCGCCTGAAGATGGGCCGCGCCCGTCTGCTCGGCGCCGTGCTGACCAAGTTCAACGCCAAGACCACCACCTACGGTGGGTACGACTACGCATACGACTACAATTACGGCGCCGAAGGCGAGCGCGGGACCAAGGGCAAGAAGGGCAAGCCCGCTTGAGGGATCAGGCGGACCTTTCCGCCGCCCCGGCGCGCAAGCGCGGCCGGGTAGCCGAAGCGGCTTCCTGGGTCCTGATCGCCGGCGGCGTTCTGCTGGGCTGGCAGGTCGTGATCCAGCCTTTGATCCAGCGCGCTCCAGCCGAGATCGCCCTTCGGCTGGCGCCCACGTCGCCCCTGGTCCTGCGCCGCGCCGCCGAGAGCGAGCTCGTCGCCGGGCAGGAAGGCTCCAATCCCGTTCGCTTCAGGCAGGCCGCCGACCTAGCGCGGGAAGCGCTGGCCCGGTCGCCCTTCGATGTGCGGGCGCTGCGCGTGGTCGGCCTGACCGAGGCCAAGGCCGGGCGCGAGGGCGTGGCTGACGACATCCTGACTCTCGCCGGCAACTGGAGCCTGCGCGATGACCCGTCCCACGCCTGGCTGGTCGAGCATCGCCTGAAGCAGGGCGATTACGCCTCCGCCTTCGCTCACGCCGACACCCTGGTGCGGCGCCGCGACGACATCCAGCCCCGGGTGTTCGAGCTGTTCACCGTCGCCGCCACGGTCGACACCGCCCGGGCCCTGCCGGAGGTGGCGGTGCTGCTGTCCGCGCGGCCGTCATGGCGCCAGGCCTATCTGGAAAGCCTGTTCGCGGACGCGCGCGGACTTCAGGTGGCGGTCAACCTCGCCGTCCTGCTGCAGGCCGGCAAGGCGCCACTGACCAATGACGAGTTGCGCCAGCTCTACTACCAGCTGGTGGAGAAGGGGCAGCTGGAAGCCGTGCGCGTCGTCCGTACACGCCTGAACCGCCCCCCGAGCCCGCCGCTCGTCAGCAACGGCGGCTTCGGCGACGCCTCGGCGCCGGAACCCTTCCAGTGGCGCCTCGCCCAGGACGCCGGGGTGATCACCGAGATCGTGCCGGACGACGTCCGCCCCGCCGACCCGGCCCTACGCGTCGACTACGACGGCTATTCGGCCTCGAGAATCGCCGAACAGCTACTGTTCCTGGCGCCCGGCCGCTACCGTCTGTCGGCTGAATCCCGCGTCGAAGAAGGCGATCCGGCGGCCCGCCTCGCCCTGACCCTGACCTGCGCGCCCGGCGATCTGGGCATCCTTTCGGCGCCGGCGGCGGCGCCCGGCGCCCAGGTCTGGACCCCGTTCAGCACGACCTTCTCGGTGCCCTCGACCTGCACGGCCCAATGGCTGCGCCTCGAGACCCGTTCCGGCGACAAGCGTCAGCGAACCGCCGTGTGGCTTGACCGGGTGGCGATCGCGCCAATCGCTCCGGAGGCGAACTAAAGGGCGGTTTCGTGGCTCATTTACTTCGCTGAGCACCTGAATCGTATTGCTTTTGAAACCTTCGCCGCCTATACCCATTCTCGATACGTCGCGGGCCAGCCCGTACCAAAGACCTGATTAGAAGGGGATCTAGCATGCGTAAGACCATCGCCGCTGTCACGGCAGGCCTGCTGCTCGTGGCTGGCCAAGCTGCCGCCGCCAACACTTCGGCCGTTGCCCGCGTGGGTGACCGCGTTGGCGCTCGCGCCGACGCTTCGTCGGAATTCGCCGGCATTCCGCTGCCCGTCCTGCTCATCGGCACTGCCGTGATCGTGGCGGTCGTCGTTGTTGCTTCGGACGACGACTCGGAAAGCGACTAAGCCGACCCGGTCCGCGCTGCGCCTGATGCAGTCGTAACGCGTGCCGAATAAGGTTTTGAAGGGCCAGTGGGACGCTGTGGCAATCGCCGCGGCTATCCTGCTGGCCCTTTCGTTTGTCTTCGGCGGCGCCAGCCGCGAACACGCCCTGCGGCTGGCCGTCGTTGAACTGGCCGCCCTGCCCCTGCTGATCATGAGCGCTGATCGGCTGATCCGTTCCGGCCTGTGGCGCGAGCATCGGTTCGCCCTGGCTCTGCTGGGCGGCCTGGCCGCCATCCCCCTGATCCAGCTGATTCCGCTTCCGCCCGCGATCTGGACCGGCCTGCCTGGACGGGACGAGATGGTTCTCGCCCTGCAACTGGCCGGTCTCCAGCCCGGCTGGGCCCCGCTGACCCTGACCCCGGACCTGACGTGGCAGTCCGTTCTGGCGATTCTGCCGCCCGCCGCCCTGTTCCTGGCCGTGCTGTCGTCGTCCCAGGCCCAGACCACGCGGATGGTGGCCTTCTACCTGGCCGCCGCCGTGATCGCGGTGCTGCTGGGCGCCGCCCAGTTGGCCAGCGGCGGCGAGCGGCTCTATCCGTGGACCACCACCTCGGCGGGGTCGGTGACCGGCTTCTTCGCCAACCGCAACCATCTGGCGACCCTGCTGCTGGCCTGCCTGCCCTTCGCCGCCGTCTTCGGGGCCGCTGTCCTGCGCCGACGCAGCGAACAGCGCCTGCCGCTGTGGTTCGGCGCCCTGTTCATGGGTCTGGTGGTCGTCGGCCTGGCCGCCATCCGGTCCCGCGCCGGCGTCATCCTGTTCGGCCCCATCGCCCTGGTCAGCCTGCTGGCCGCCTGGATCGCGGCGGGCCGCGGCCGCCCGGGCCCCGGCCTGCTGGCCCTGACCGGCGGCGTCGCGGCGGCCGTCGCCGCGGTGGCCATCCTGGCCCTGCCCCCCATCCTGGCCCGCTTCGACGTTCAATCCGCGCCCGAGGGCCGCTTCGAGGGCTGGCCTGTCGTCGCCTCGGCGGCCGAGACCTTCCTGCCGCTCGGCTCGGGCGTCGGCAGCTTCGACGCGGTGTTCCGCTCGGTCGAACCGCTGGAGAAGCTGGACGCTACCTTCTTCAACCACGCCCACAACGAGTATCTGGAAACCTGGCTGGAGGCCGGCTGGCCCGGCGCAGCGCTGATCCTGGCCTTCCTGGTCTGGTACGGCCGCCGCCTGTGGGCCGCGTGGAAGGCCGGACCGTCGCGCGAGCGGGATCTGCAGCGCGCCGCCAGCATCGCCCTGCTGGCCATGCTGGTCCATTCCGCCGTCGACTATCCGTTGCGCACGGCCACCCTGGCGGTCCTGTTCGCCCTGTGCGCCGCCATCCTCGAAAAAGCCGGAAAGCCGACCGACCGCGAACTGGCCTGAGGCCGCTCAGTCCGTGATCGGCACGGCCGGAGCGATGTCCGGGGCCGGCGGTGTCTCCTGCTCTTCCCGCCATGCGGCCTGCGGATTCAACGACGCCGTGGCCTCCAGGAAGCTGCCCGGCTTCATCGACGGCTCCGGCGCCGTCCGCAGGCCCGCCACCCGGGCCAGGTCGGCGATAAATGTGATGCAGTTGCGCCGTCTCAGGTCATAGACCCAGCCCTCGGGTCCATTCCACCAGTCGGCCCGGTCCCGGATCGCCCGGTACGTCGCGTCGCTCACCGTCAGCGTCAAATAGGGCTTTCCCTCATCGACGTAGCGGGCGTCCGGCGACAGGACCACGCCCTTGTCGCGCATGAACAGCAGCTGCGGCCCCGGGTTGCGGGCGGTGAAGCCCGCCGCCCAGTCGACCGCCTCGCCCGTCTCGTCCAGCGTGCCGGCGGCCTGGACATAGGCATGGGGGAACAGCAGGTATCCGCCCCGCACCCGCGCGCCGGGGTGGGCGTAGAAGGTCACCGTCACCGCCGCCAGCGCCGGTCCCGCCAGCATGGCCAGCACCAGGCCGGGAATGAGGGCGCGGACGAGACGAGAGAGCATGCGGACCCCGGGGACTGACACGCCGCAGTCTAGGGCGCGTCCTTCTGAATGCGCAAAGGCCGCCGGGGTCTCCCCCGACGGCCCATGCGGCGTTCGTTTTGCGCCTGGCTAGTGACCGCCGGGCGTCGCCGCGGCCTCGGCGTTGCGGACCTTGGCCCTCGACGCCGCGAAGGCGAAGACGATCAGGATCAGATAGCCGACCATCGGCACGAAGAAGACCGGGTTCAGCGTCGCCGAGCTGTCGGCGATGTGACCGGCGATCGGCGGCAGGATAGCGCCGCCGATGATGCCGAACACCAGCAGGCCCGAGGTCGCCGGCACCGGGGCGGTCGACCGCTCCAGCGTCAGGGTGAAGATGGTCGGGAACATGATGGAGTTGAACAGGCCGATGGCGATGGCCGCGTAGGCCGCCGTCGGTCCGTTCGTCTGGGTCACGATCAGGCAGAGAAGGGCGGCGATCGTGGTGTTGACGATCAGCAGCACGCTGGCCTTGACCTTGGTCAGCATCAGGCCGCTGCCGATCAGACGGCCGACCATGGCGCCCCCCCAGTACCAGGACAGCATTCCGCCTGCGGTGGCCAGCGGCACATTCAGGATGTCCGGGCTGTGCAGGAAGTTGGTCAGCAGATCGCCGATCGCCACTTCCGATCCGACGTAGAAGAAGATGGCCACGGCGCCGAAGACGGCCCACGGCGACTTCAGCGCCACGAACGGCGAGGCGCGGTCGCTGGCGGTCGTCGCGGGCGCCGAAGCATTGATGGCCTTGCGGGCGGTGAAGATGAAGACCGCGACCAGGGCGAAGAAGGCGCCGACCGCCAGGAAGGCGAAGTCGATGCTGCGCAGGGATTCGGCCCGCGTCGCCGGATCGGTGATCAGGGCGTCGGCGGCGAAAACCCCGCCGGTCAGCAAGATCGGCGCGGCGATCGCCGGCCCCAGCGTCGTGCCCAGGGAGTTGAAGAACTGCGAGAAGTTCAGACGCGCATGCGAATGGCGCGGCGTGCCCAGGGCGGCCACCAGCGGGTTGGCGGCGACCTGCAGGATGGTGACGCCCGAGGCGATGATGAACAGGGCGATCAGCACGCCCGGATACCAGTCGATCAGGGTGGCCGCCGGCACGATCAGGCAGCCGATGACCATGGTCACGAGGGCGGCGATGATCGAACGGCTGTAACCCAGCCGGCCGACGATGGCCGCCGCCGGGATCGACGCGATGCCGTAGGCGATGAACCAGGCGAACGTCGTCAGGGTCGCTTCGGCGTAGCTGAGTTCGAACACCCGCCGCACCGCCGCGATCAGCGGACCGATCAGCGAGGTCACGAAGCCCCAGGCGAAGAAGAGGGTCGTCACATAGGCAAAGGCGAGACCCGTGCCACGCCGTGGCGCGCTGGTTTGATCTGTCATTTCACTCCCCATGACCGGCGCCTCACTCTGCGCGGCCGTTGACAGCCTTGGTTTCATCCAGAAAAGCCCGCGTCCAGCGCTTTGAGGCAATTCGTAACCAAAAGTGGGCTGGATTCGGCCCTTGCGGACACGATCAGGGCGGGGAAGATGGGCGTTCCGGTTGATCCGGCTGCTGACCAAGAGCCCCGCGTGACCGACCGGACCGCCGCCGCCCCCGCCGAAACCGCCGACCCATGGCGCGGCGCCGTCATCTATCAGGTCTATCCGCGCAGCTTCGCCGACACGAACGGCGACGGCGTCGGCGACCTGCCGGGGATCACCGCCCGGCTGGACCACATCGCCTCGCTGGGCGTGGACGCGGTCTGGCTCAGCCCCTTCTACACCTCGCCCATGAGGGACTTCGGCTATGACGTCGCCGACTACTGCGACGTCGATCCGGTGTTCGGGACCCTGGCCGACTTCGACGCCCTGACCGCCCGCGCGCATGCCCTGGGGCTGAAGGTCCTGATCGATCTGGTCTTCGCCCACACCTCGGACCGCCACGCCTGGTTCGAGGAAAGCCGTCAGAGCCGCGACAATCCCAAGGCCGACTGGTTCGTCTGGGCCGACGCCAAACCGGACGGCACGCCGCCGTCCAACTGGCAGTCGGTGTTCGGCGGTCCGGCCTGGACCTGGGACGCCCGGCGTGGCCAGTACTACATGCACAACTTCCTGCCTGAGCAGCCGCAGCTGAACCTGCACAGCCCGGCGGTGCAGGACGCCCTGCTGGACGTGGTGCGGTTCTGGCTGGCGCGGGGCGTGGACGGCTTCCGTCTCGACGCCATCAATTTCGCCATGCACGACCCGGCGCTGACCGACAATCCGCCCCTGCCGCCGGGCGGACCGCGCACCCGGCCCTTCGACTTCCAGGACAAGATCCACAACCAGTCCCAGCCGGGCATCGTCGACTTCCTGAAGCGGCTGCGCGCGCTGACCGACAGCCACGGCGGCCGCTTCACCGTGGCCGAGGTGCCGGGCGACCGCGCCGATGCGGAGATGCAGGCCTATACCGAGGGGCAGGACCGGCTGAGCAGCGCCTACGGCTTCACCTATCTGTACGCCCCGGCCCTGACGCCCGATCTGGTCAAGGGGACCGCCGCCGTCTGGAACGGGCGGCCGGGACAGGGCTGGCCGTCCTGGCCCTTCTCCAACCACGACGCGCCGCGCGCCGTCTCCCGCTGGGCCGAGGGCCGCGACCGGGCGGCCATGGCGCGGCTGATGGCGCTGCTGCTGGTCTGCCTGCGCGGGGCCGTCTTCCTCTACCAGGGCGAGGAGCTGGGCCTGCCGCAGGGCGAGGTGCCGTTCGACCGGCTGGTCGATCCCGAAGCCATCGCCAACTGGCCCAAGACCCTGGGCCGCGACGGCGCCCGCACGCCGATGCCGTGGACGGCGGACGCGCCGCATGCGGGCTTCTCCACCGTCGAACCCTGGCTGCCCATCGACCCGCGCCACCTGCCGCTGGCGGTGGACCAGCAGGAGGCCGACCCGACGTCGCAGCTGGCCGTGACGCGCCGTCTGATCGCCCTGCGCAAGGCGAACGCCGCCCTGACGCACGGGTCGATGCGGGTGCTCGAGGCCCCCGATGGCCTGCTCGTCTTTGAGCGGAGCCTCGGCGACGAACGACGGCTCTGCGTCTTCAACCTCGGGCACGAGACCATCGACTGGACGGGGCCCGAGGGCTGGGTCGTCATGGAAGCGGTAAATGGGCCCGAGGGGCCAGTCGCGCCGCTTTCGGGCCGTGTGCTGGCTCCCGATACTGGCGTGGCCGCGTAACCCGGAGTAACGCAGGACCATGACCTCCGGCCCCGTCCTCGTCACCGGCTCAGCCGGCTTCATCGGCTTCCACACCGCCGAGCGCCTGCTGGCGCGCGGCGAGACCGTGATCGGCGTCGACAACCTGAACAGCTACTATGACCCGGCGCTGAAACACGCCCGGCTGGAGCGGCTGCAGGCGCATCCGAAATACCTGCACCACACGCTCGATCTGGCGGACCGCGACGGCATGGCCGCCTTGTTCGCAGGCATGAAGCCGCGCCGCATCGTCCATCTCGGGGCGCAGGCGGGCGTGCGCTACAGCCTGGAACACCCCGAAAGCTACGTAGATTCAAACGTGGTCGGCTTCCTGACCGTGCTGGAGGGCGCGCGGGCGGTGAAGGCGGAGAACCTGGTCTTCGCCTCGACCAGTTCGGCCTTCGGGGCCAACGGCGCCCTGCCCTTCTCAGTGAAGCAGGGCGTGGCCCATCCGCTGACCGTCTACGCCGCCACCAAGATCGCCAACGAGGCGATGGCGCACTCCTATTCCCACCTGTTCGGCTTCCCCTCGACGGGCCTGCGCTTCTTCACCGTCTATGGACCGTGGGGCCGCCCGGACATGGCGCTGTTCAAATTCACCCGCGCCATCCTCGAAGGCCGCCCGATCGACGTCTACGGCCACGGCCAGATGGAGCGAGACTTCACCTATGTCGACGACATCGTCGAGGGCGTGATCGCCGCGCTGGACAAGCCCGCCGCCGTCGATCCCGACTGGAACCCGCAGGCGCCGAACCCGGCCACCAGCGGGGTCGCCCCGTGGCGCATTCTCAACCTCGGCGCCGGCCGCCGCGAACAGCTGATGCGCTACATCGCGGTGCTGGAAGAGGCGCTGGACCGCAAGGCCGAGCTGAACCTGATGCCGGTCCAGGACGGCGACGTGACCCGCACCGAGGCCGACGTGACCGAGACCCGCGCCGCCTTGGGCTACGCTCCCTCCACCCCCATCGAGGTCGGGGTGAAGCGGTTCGTGGACTGGTACCGGGACTTCTACGGGGTCTGATCCCGAACGAGAAAGGCCCCGCCGTCGCCGGCGGGGCCTTTCCGTTTCAGCCTTTGACCGATCCTTACTGGACCGGCTGGCCGTTCACATCGACAACCACGACCTCGCCGATCCCCAGCGCCCGGATCTTCGGCTCGATCTGGGCGCGGTCGCCGACCACCACCCAGGTCGTCGGCCCCTCGCCGACCAGGGCGCGCGCCGCGACCGAGGCCGACTGCGGGGTCGTTCCGTTCACCGAAGCGGCGTAGCCGTCGTAGTAGTTCTCCGGCACGCCATAGACGACCATCCGGGTCAGGTCGTCGGCCACCGCGGCGTTGGTCTCCCAGCCTCCGGCCATGCCCAGCACCAGGTTGGACCGCACCGCCGAGATCTCCGCCTCGGTCAGCGGACGCGAACCGACCACTTCGCTGAGTTCCCGATGGATCTCCGCGATGCTTTCGGCGGTCTTGTCGGCCTGCACCCCGGAGGAGACGCGGAACAGCCGCTCGCCGCGCGCGATGCCGACGAAGGAGCCGGCGCCGTAGGACCAGTGCTTGTCCTCGCGCAGGTTCATGTTGATGCGGCTGGTGAAGGCACCGCCCAGCGCCGTGTCGGCGACGCTGATGGGGCCTTCCGTCGCCGGATCGAAGGGCGCGACGAGGCGGCCCGTGATGATCGACGACTGCGGACCGGCGCGGTCCACGATGTAGATTCGCGGGGCGTGGCTGGCGGGCATCGCCGGCGCGGCGGGCTTGACCGGCAGCGGCGCGGCGGGCGCGCGCCAGGTGCGGAACGCCCGTTCGAGCGCCGGAACCAGCTCGGCCTGTGTGGTGTCGCCGACCACCACCAGGGTGGCGTTGTCCGGACGGAACCAAGTGGCGTGATAGGCTTCGGCGTCGCTCGGGCTGAGGGCGTTCACCGTCGCTTCCGTCCCCGAGGCCGGGCGGCCGTAGGGGTGCTCCGGCCCGAACACGGACGCCACCATCACGCGGCTGGCGATGGCGCCGGGGCTCCGGTTGCTCTGCTGGATGCCGGAGATCTGCTGGGCTCGCGCACGCTGGAAGTCATCGGCGCGGAAGGCGGGATGCTGAATGATGTCGGCATAGAGCGCCAGGGACGGCTCGAGCCGCGACTCGATCGCGTTCAGCGAGATGCTGGTGTAGTCCACCGATGAGCTCCCCCCGATGGAGGCGCCCAGCAGTTGCGCCCGGTCGCCGATCTCCAGCGCGGTCAGGCTGTCGGTGCCGTTGGTCATCACCGCGGGGGTCAGCGCGGCCACGCCGTTCTTTCCGGCGGGGTCGGCGGCGGATCCCGCCTCGACGATCAGGTTCATGCTGACGGTTGGCACGCCGGTGCGCGGCGCCAGCACCACCTTCAGCCCGTTGGACAGGGTGAAATGCTCGACATTGGGGAAGTCGGCCTGCGGGGCCGCGCCCGGCGTCGGCATGTGGGTCCGATCAGCGCCCGTCGCCGCGACCGTGAAGTCGGGGAAGGGGCGAACCTCGAGCGCGTAGCTGCCGTCCGTCAGCCACTCGCGGCCGGCGGCGGTCAGATTGGCCGGCGTGGCGTTCAGCAGGCGTTCGTAGCCCACTCTCCACGCGGCCGGATCGCCCTGGAAAACCTGGCTCGCGGCCAGGCGGTCGGACTTGCCGCCGAACCCGCCGATCCGTTCCAGGCCCCGGACATAGGACGCGCCGACGGCCGTGCGGGCGCGTTCCAGTTCGTCGGCCGTGGGGCCGTCGCGCAGCAGGCGGGCCATTTCCTCGTCGACGATGCGTTCGATGTTGGCCAGGTCCTGGCCCGGCTTGGCGGTGATCACGACCGTGAACTGGCTGCCGATCTCGCGTTCGGAAACCCGCGCGGACACGCTGGTCGCCACCTGGTCATCGAACACCAGGCGCTTGTAGAGACGCGACGTGCGGCCTGAGGCCAGCACCTGGCCGAGCATGCCCAGGTAGTGGGTGTCCGCCTCGCCGCCCGGCGGCACGTTCCACACCTTGTACAGACGCGGCTGGCCGACGCGGTCGTACATGACCTCGCGTTGCGCGCCCTCCATGCGGGCGATCATGCGCGCCGGCTGGGTGACCGGGGGTCCCGAAGGGATGTCGCCGAAATACTGCTCGACCTTGGCGCGCGCCTCTTCCGGCGTGATGTCGCCGGCCAGGACGATGGTGGCGTTGGCCGCGCCGTAATAGTCGCGGAACCAGGCCTTCACGTCGTCCAGGGAAGCCGCTTCCAGATCGTCCATCGAGCCGATGACCGTGTGGCCATAGGGGTGGTCCGACGGATAGGTCGCGGCCGTGATCAGATCCCACACGCGGCCATAGGGTTGGTTCTCGCCCTCGCGTTTTTCGTTTTGAACTACACCGCGCTGCTCATCGAGGCGCGCCTGGTCGATCGCGCCGACGAGGTGGCCCATCCGATCACTTTCCAGCCACAGCAGGCTGTCCAGCGCCGAGGTCGGGACGTTCTGGAAATAGTTGGTGCGGTCGTTGTTGGTCGTGCCGTTCTGATCGGTCGCGCCCAGCAGTTCGGTCGCTTTGAAGAAGTCGTTGTTGAAGTTCTCGGACCCGTTGAACATCAGGTGTTCGAACAGGTGGGCGAAGCCCGAACGGCGCGCCGGCTCGTTCTTGGAGCCCACGTGATACCAGATGTTCACCGCCACGATCGGCGCCTTGTGGTCCTCGTGGACGATCACCGTCAGGCCGTTGTTCAGCACGAACCGGGTGAAGGGGATGTCGACGTCCGGCAGCGGCGCGAGGCGTTCCTGCGTGGCGGGCGAGGCGGCCACGGAGGCGGCGACCTGGGCCTGAACCTGGAAGGCGGACGCCAGAAGGACGGCCGCGGCGGCGCCCCCCAGCAGAACGGGACGGAACGAACGCATGCGGAGACCCCCTGAATTGAGACGACCCGGCGAGCCGGGCGATGACAGTGGTATCCAGCTGCGATCCGCTCGCAAGCGAAATGACATTTCAGATTCGTAACCTTCCGAGGTTCATTTCGCAGTTGCGAGGCCCAAAGACCGGTCCGTGCACAGTGATGCGCTCCAACCTCAATCCGTGCAGCGAGAAACGAAGTATTGCACCGCACACGAAATGAATTGCCTGCGGCGCCGCAATAGGGTCCTATCCCTATCCGCGGCGTCGAACGCGGTTCGGGCCGAGATTTCTGACATCCCGCTTCCGGACACCGCGCCCATGATCCGCAAATCGCTCGCCCTCGCCGCCCTCTGTTGTCTGGTCGCCGGTCCGGCGCTCGCCGCGCCCGCGGCTCCGCTTCTGGCCCACCAGGCGGCGCTGGATCTGAACGAGGCCTCGTCGGCCTGGATCCTGACGTCGACGGCGCTGGTGCTGCTGATGACCCTGCCGGGTCTGGCGCTGTTCTACGGCGGCATGGTCCGGCGCAAGAACGTCATCGCCACCATCGCCCACTCCACCGCGGCCCTGGCCATCGTCACCGTGCTGTGGTTCGCGGTCGGCTACAGCCTGTCGTTCGGGACGGGCCCCGAGGCGACCAACGGCTTCATCGGCGGCTTCCAGGCGGCCTTCCTGAACGGCGTCACCCCCTCGACCGCGCACAGCCTGGCGCCCGGCCTGCCCGAGTTCCTGTGGATCGCCTACCAGCTGACCTTCGCCATCATCACCCCGGCCCTGATCGCCGGCGCCTTCGCCGAGCGGATCAAATTCTCGGCCTCCATCCTGTTCTTCTTCCTGTGGCACCTGATCGTCTATGCGCCGATCTGCCATCAGGTCTGGGGCGGCGGCTGGATGGGCTCGCTGGGCGTGCTCGACTTCGCCGGCGGCGCGGTGGTCCACGTCAACGCCGGCGTCGCCGGCCTGGTCGCCGCGCTGGTGCTGGGACCGCGCCAGGGCTTCGGCCGGGACAACATGGCGCCGCACAACCTGGCCTTCACCGCCATCGGCACCGGCCTGCTGTTCGTCGGCTGGCTGGGCTTCAACGCGGGCTCGGCCTGGGCCGCCGACGGCATCGCCGCCGTGGCCGCCTTCAACACCATCCTGGCCGCCGCGGCGGCCGCCATCGGCTGGACGGCCGTGGAGTGGATCGACCACAAGCGCCCGACCCTGCTGGGCCTGCTGTCCGGCATCGTCGCCGGCCTGGTCGGCGTCACCCCGGCCGCCGGCCTGGTCGACCCCAAGGGCGCCTTCATCATCGGCATCCTGTCGGGTCCGGCCTGCTATGCGGGCGCCGTCTGGCTCAAGCGCGCCCTGAAGTATGACGACAGCCTGGACGCCTTCGGCGTGCACGGCGTGGGCGGCATCGTCGGCGCCGTCCTGACCGGCCTTCTGGCCACCGCCGCCATCAATCCGGCGGCCGCCAACGCCAACATCCTGAACCAGATCATCGGCCTGGCCGCCGTCATCGCCTGGTCGGGCGTCGGCACCTTCGTGATCCTGATGATCTGCAAATACACCGTCGGGCTGCGCGTGCCGAAGGAAGAGGAGATCGAGGGGCTGGACTACACCCAGCACGGGGAGACGATTCACCAGTAGCACTCCTTCCCCAACGGGGAGGAATGGCAACGCTCCCGTCCCACTCGCGTTCGACTCGCCATGACGGCTCGCGGCGAACTCGACACCTACAAGAAGAAGCGGAACTTCACCGCCACGCCCGAGCCTGTCGGCAAGAAAGGCAGGGCGAAGACCACCGGCCTGCGCTACCTGATCCAGCGCCACGCGGCGACGCGGCTGCACTATGACTTCCGCATTGAGCTGGACGGCGTCCTCAAGTCCTGGGCCGTGACCAAGGCCCCGTCGCGCGACCCCGCCGTCAAACGCCTCGCGGTCGAGGTCGAGGACCACCCGCTCGACTACGGCGCGTTCGAGGGGACCATCCCGTCCGGCAACTACGGCGCGGGCACGGTGCAGATGTGGGACACGGGAGAGTGGGAGCCCCAGTCCGACGATGTCGACGCCGCCTTCAGGAAGGGCGAGATCAAGATGGTGCTCCATGGCGAGCGCCTGTCCGGCAAATGGGTGCTGGTCCGCCTGCGAACCGACCGCGGCAAGCCCAGCAAGCGCGCCAACTGGCTGCTGATCAAGGAGAAGGACCCGTACGCCGTCCCGGGCGAGGGCGACGCCAACATGGAGATCGACGCCTCGATCGCCACCGGCCGCAGCCTCGCCGAGATCGCCGAAGGCAAGACGCAGTGGACCTCGTCAAAACCGGTCGCACGCAAGGGGCCCGCGAAACCCGTGGCCCGTCCCGCCGTCGCCGCCCATGCGAAGAAGCCCCACGCCTTCGTCCCCATCCAGCTGTGCAAGATCACCGACTATCCGCCCGGCGGCGCGGGCTGGGCGCATGAGATCAAGTTCGACGGCTACCGCCTCCAGGTCGCCGCCGGCGGCGGCCGCGCCACCCTGCGCACCCGCAAGGGACTCGATTGGTCGAAGAAATTCCCGGAGCACGCCGCCGACGCCGCCCGCTGGCCCGACGCCGTGCTGGACGGCGAGCTGTGCGCCCTGGCCGCGGACCACATGCCCGACTTCTCGGCCCTGCAGGCGGCGATCTCGGACGAGGACACCGGCGACCTGATCTACTTCGCCTTCGACCTGCTGTTCGAGGGGCCGGAAGATCTGCGCGGCCTGCCCCTGTCTCACCGCAAGGCGCGGCTGCAGGCCTACATCGACCGCATCCCCAAGGCCGCCCGGTCGCGCATCCGCTACGTCGACCACTTCGCCTCGACCGGGGCGGCGGTCCTGGAAAGCGCCTGCCGCATGGACCTGGAAGGCGTCATCTCCAAGAAGCTGGACGCACCCTATCGCGAGGGCCGCACCTCGACCTGGCTGAAATCGAAATGCCGGGGCGGCGATGAAGTCGTCATCGGCGGCTGGACCGCCGAGGGCGACCGCTTCCGCTCCCTGATCGTCGGGGTGAAGGAGAAGGGCGGCCTGCGTCATCTGGGCCGCGTCGGCACAGGCTATTCCGCCCCGATCCTCAAGACCCTGATGCCCGCCCTTAAGAAGGCCGCGTCGGACACCAGCCCCTTCATCGGCAAGGCGGCGCCAAAGCGCCCCCGCTCGGGTCCGCACACCGTCCACTGGCTCAAGCCCGTCCTGGTCGCCGAGATCGAGCACGGCGGCTACACCGACAGTGGAACCCTGCGCCAGGCGGCCTTCAAGGGCCTGCGCGAGGATAAGTCCGCCGCCGAGGTCATCGACAAACCTCAGGAGCCCGCAAAGCCCAAGGCGACCAGGGGCAAGGTCGCCGCTCCGCCCCAGCTCACCATCCCCGGCGAAAAGGCCAAGCCCGGCAAGCTGGTCGTCGCGGGGGTCGGCATCTCCAGTCCGGACAAGGTGCTATGGCCCGCCTCGGACGGGCATGAGGCCATCACCAAGGCCGACCTCGTCCGCTACTACGAAATGGCCGCCGAACGCATCCTGCCGCACGTCGCGGACCGCCCGGTCTCCATCATCCGTGCGCCCGAGGGCATCGCGGGCGAGCAGTTCTTCCAGCGCCACGCCATGCCCGGCTCCAACCCTCGCCTCAAGCTGATCGACGTCAAGGAGCGCAAACCCTACGTCGGCGTCGTCGATGTCGGCGGCCTCGTCGCCATCGGCCAGTCGGGCGGGCTGGAGCTGCACCCCTGGGGCTGCAAGCCGGGCAATCCCGAGACGCCGGAACAGGTCACCTTCGACCTCGATCCCGACGAAGGCCTGGACTTCAACGACGTCGTCTCGGCGGCCAGGGTGGTGAAGGCCGAGTTGGAATCCCTGGGCCTGACGCCCTTCGTGAAGACCACCGGCGGCAAGGGACTGCACGTCGTCGTCCCCATCCGCGCCGACGCCAGGGCGCGCATCGAGTGGGATCAGTGCAAGGCCTTCGCCAAGGCCGTCAGCGAACGGGTCCGCGCCGCCGATCCCGACCGCTTCACCACGACCCTGGCCAAGAAGGCCCGGGGCGGAAAGATCTTCCTCGACTATCTGCGCAACGGCCGGATGGCGACGGCGGTCGCCCCCTGGTCCCCCCGCGCCCGCCCCGGCGCCGGCATCGCCTTCCCCCTGTCCTGGGGGCAGGTGAAGAAGGGCCTCGATCCGAGGGCCTTCACGCTTCGGGACGCCGCCGCCCTGCTGAAGAAGCCCGACCCCTGGAAGGATTTCCGGTCCGCCGAAACCAACCTGCGGCCGGTGCTGAAGCGGTTGGAGCTCTGAATTCTCCCTCCCCTTCTGGGGAGGGTGGACCGCGAAGCGGGACGGATGGGGAGCCGGGCGCCCGGATACGAACCCCACCCTGTCGTCGCTTCGCGCCGACATCCCTCCCCACGAGGGGGAGGGAGAAACCGCCTCTTCCCTTTCCCCTTCCCGCCTCGACCCGCTACAACCTCGGCCATGACTTCCGCCCCGCTTCCTGACGCCGGATCGAACTGGGTGGACCGCCATGCGCCGGAGGGGCTGAAGCCCTGGCTCAAGCTCGGCCGCTTCGACCGGCCCATCGGCATCTGGCTGCTGCTGCTGCCCGGCTGGCAGGGCATCGCGCTGGCGCTCGCCTCCGAGCGCCGGACCTCCAGCGTCTATGACCTGTGGCTCGTCGCCGGCTTCGCCATCGGCGCCTGCCTGATGCGCGCCGCCGGCTGCGCCTTCAACGACATCGTCGACCGCGACATCGACGTGAAGGTCGCCCGCACCGCCGCCCGCCCGGTCGCCTCGGGCCGGATCAGCGTCAAGAAAGCGCTGGCCTTCACCGCCGCCTGCTCGCTGGTCAGTCTGCTGATCCTGCTGACCCTGAATCTGACCGCCATCCTTCTCGGGGTCGCTTCCCTGCTGCTGGTCGCCGCCTACCCCTTCATGAAGCGGATCACCTGGTGGCCCCAGGCCTGGCTGGGCCTGACCTTCAACTGGGGCGCCCTGATGGGTTTCGCGGCGGCGGCAGGAAGCTGGGCGGTGGTGCTCGACACCGGAAACTTGAATGTCGTCTCGGCGTTCGGGGCGACAAGCCCTCTCGCCCTCACCGCCCTCGCCCTCTACGCGGGCGGCGTCTTCTGGACCCTCGGCTACGACACCATCTACGCCCTGCAGGACATCGAGGATGACGCCATGGTCGGGGTGAAGTCCTCGGCCCGCCGCCTCGGTTCGAACGTGCGTCTCGGCGTCGGCGTCTTCTACCTGCTGGCGGTTGTCTTCGCCGCGCTGGCGGGCCTGCTGGCCGGGCTCGGCCCGCTCTTCTACGTCGGCTTGACCGGCTACGCCCTGCATCTGTCGTGGCAGACCCGATCCATCCGGCCCGACGACGGCCCGTTCGCCCTGGCCCTGTTCAAATCGAACCGGGAGGCCGGGCTGGTCCTGCTTCTCGCCATCATCCTCGGTTCTGTGCAGCTTCCGCTTTGAAGGAGATCCGCATGTCCTCCCCCGTTCGCGCACTTCTGATCGCCGCCGCGGTCGCCGCCACCCTGGCCGCCTGCAACCGCGACCGCGAAACGGACAAGGCCCCCGCCGCTCCGCCCGCCGCCGGCGCCGTGGAGACCCCGGCCGACGCCGCCGCCCCCATGACCTTCGCGTCCAAGACGCCGTGGGCCGACGTCAGCCTGAAACTGCCTGAGGGGCTGAAGAGCCAGACGGACCTGCACGCCCGCCTCTACGCCGAGGAAGTCCGCAAACTGCGTCAGTTCATCGAGGGCGCCCAGGGCGCCCGCACCGAGGCCGGCGATGACGCCGACATTCCGCTCTACCAGAAGATCGTCGAACTGACCGTCGCGGGCGAGACCAGCAAGCTGTTCAGCCTCAAGCGCGTCGACTTCGACTATTCGGGCGGCGCCAATCCCAACACCCTGACCGGCGGCATCCTGTGGGACAAGGCGCTGAAGCGGCAGATCGGCTTCACTGACCTGTTCCGGCGCGGCGCCGACCTGACGGTGCTGGATCAGGCCCTGTGCTCGGCGATCAACACGGCCAAGCGCGCCCGCGTGCCCGACAGCGCGTCCATCAACCTGGGCGACAAACCGGGCTCCTGCCCGCGCGCCGCGGTCACCGAGTTCGTGCTGACGCCGGGCGATACGCCGGGCAAGGCGGCGGGCCTGACCTTCCTGATCGGCCCCTATCAGGTCGGACCGCGCGTCGAGGGCGCCTATGAGATCGCCATCCCGGCGACCACCTTCCGGTCGCTGCTGGCCGTGGGCTACGCCGATGAGTTCGGGGGGCGGCTGGCCAAGGCCGGCGACGTCACCCCCGTCGCCGGCCCCGCTCGCTAATTAGTTCGCCAGGAACTGATCCATCAGTTCGGCGAACTTCGCCGGCTGGTCGCTCATGATGAAGTGGCGGCTGCCGTCGACCCGGGTCAGGCGCACGCCCGGCAGGGTCGCGTACTCCTGCCGCCACAGGGCGTCCGCCATCGCGGCCGGCGCGCCGCCGTCGGCGTCCGAGGCATAGGGCGCCCAGACGGGCGTGGTCATCGTCGCCAGTCCGGGTCGGACGTCGGTCAGCATGACGTCGCGGATCGCCGCCGCCATCGCGTGACGATCGCTCGCCATGCTCCATTCCACCATCCGCTCCCGCGTCAGCGGATCGCGCGAATAGCCCACCGCGCCGCGGACCTGCCCGGCCCGGAAGCTCGCGTCGTCGGCGGCCAGCATTCCGGCGGCGGCCTGCTCGGCGTAGGGCCGCGCCCCCTCGACCGTCGCCTGCGGGCCGAACAGGGCGCTGAAGAACGGCAGGCTGTCGACGGTCATCACCTTGCCGACCAGGTCGGGGTTCTGCTGCGCCAGCATCAGGGCGCTGAGGCCGCCCATCGAATGCCCGACGACGGCGGGGGCGGTCAGGCCCTGCTCGCGGATGTAGCGGGCCAGGTCATCGACGACCGGCTGGACGAACGGGCCGTCGCCGTGGGTCCAGGCCTCACCGGCGAAGCCGGCCAGCTGCACCAGATGCACCCGATGCGTCGCCTTCAGCCGCTCGGCCTCGGCGCGCCACACCTCCCGCGAACAGCCGAAGCCGGGGATCAGGATCAGGTCCGGCCCCTGGCCCACGACCTCGACCGACAGCCGGTCTGAGACGAAGGGGGCGGGCGCCGTTGCGGCGGCCGGTTCGGCCCACACGTCGGTGGCGAACAGGACGCCCCCGCCGATCGCCGCGACGGCGGCGGAAGCCATGAACAGGGCGCGGAAGGTCGAACGCCCGACGAAGTGGCGGTGATGCAGCATGACGATGTCCTTGAAGATGAGCCTGACGGCGTCAGGCGTGGGGATTCTCGAAGATGTCCTCGACCGGCCGGCCGAACAGCACCGCGATGCGGTAGGCCAGGTCCAGCGAGGGGTCGTGTTTCTCGGTCTCCAGCGCGTTCACGGCCTGCCGGGACACGCCCAGCGCCTGACCGAGCTGTTCCTGGGTCCAGTCCCGCTCGACCCGCAGAAGCTTCAGACGGTTCTTCATCAGTTGGAAGCCCGAATGAACGGCGCGACCAGCCCGAACGAGGCCCAGAAAGCCGGGTAGATCAGCCAGGTCGAAATGTGCGGCGCGCCCGCGAAGGTCTCTCCGAAACCCCACACGGTGGCGGCGGCCATGGTCAGGCCGGTGGCCGCGATGAACTGCTTGGCGGTCACCGCCCGTACGAACTCGTCCGACTCGCGCATCAGGGCAAGGGTCGCCCAGATCTGGCCGATCACGGGCGCCGAAACGGTTAGAGCCAGCGCCCAGGCCGCCGGGGTGTTCCGGATGTCGTCGAACGCATTGGACGACACCGCGATGATGATGGCGACATAGCCGCCCATGAAGGCAAGGGTGCGAAAGACGTACCGGCGCGCGGCGGGCGTCCAACCGGGACTGGATTTGATCATGACAGCTTCTCCTGACTGAATGTAAGGCTGACCTTACACAACTAAAATGTCATGTCAACCTGACTTCATGTCAGGATCGCCCGACAATGGACCGTCCTCTTTGCGCACGGACCGGACGGACGTATCCTGGCCTCATGCCCGCCGCGCCCCGCGCCCGTCCGACGGATCTGTTCACGCCCCAGGAATGGGTGCCGTTCCAGACGCGTCGCGCCTGGATCGGGCCGCTGCTGGTCGCGCACTGCTGGGGCGTCATCGCGTTGGCGGTCGCCGTCGGCGTGCTGTGGCCACTGCTGATCCCGATCTGCGTGGCCGTCATCGGCACGCGCCAGCTGGGTCTGGCCATCCTGATGCACGAGGCGGCGCACGGCGGCCTGTCGACGAACACGCGGCTGAACGATTTTCTCGGCCATTGGCTGTGCGCCGTGCCGATCGGCGCCTCGCTCGGCGCCTACCGCCCCTATCACCTGTCGCACCACCGTTTCGCCCAGCAGCCGGAGGACCCGGATCTGGTGCTGTCGGCGCCCTTCCCCGTCTCGCCCGCCTCCCTGCGCCGCAAGATCGTGCGCGACCTGACCGGCCAGACCTTCTTCAAGCAGCGGGTGCTGCTGCCGCTGGCCGCAATGCGCGGCGCCAGGGCGGCAAGAGCCACCGACGATCATGACTATGAGGCGATCGTCACCGGGCGTTCGATCCTGCCCTTCCTGCTGGTCAACCTGGCCCTGCTGGCGGGGCTGACGCTGGCGGGGATCTGGTGGGCGTATTTCGTGCTGTGGCTGCTGCCGATGGCGACCTGGTTCCCGATGGTCACCCGCCTGCGCAACATCGCCGAACACGCCTGCGTCGAGGGTTCGGCCGAAGACCCCTTCCGCGCCGCCCGCACCACCCGCGCAAGCTGGTGGGAGCGCGCCTTCATCGCCCCCTACTGGGTCAATTTCCACGCCGAGCATCACCTGTTCATGCACGTCCCCTGCTGGCGGCTGCCGGCCCTGCATCGGGCCGTACGGAGCAAGCCGCAGGGCGAGCGGATGGAGGTGGCCGGCGGCTACGTCGAGGTGCTGCGCGCGGCCAGCGCCCGGAACCCCTCCTAAGCCATCTGGCGTCGCGGCCCTATCGGCCGACCAGTCTCCCCACGGCGCGCCGCCGCTCGCGGGTGGGCCGCGCCTCTTCCGCCCGCAGGGTCAGCACGCGGACGCCGTCGCGGGTGACCGCCACCGTGTGCTCGAACTGGGCGGACAGCTTCCCGTCCTCCGTCACGACGGTCCATTCGTCCGCCTCGGTGCGCACCGTCCGGCGGCCCTGGTTCAGCATGGGCTCGATGGTGAAGACCATGCCCTCGCGCAGCTTCAGGCCGGTCCCCGGCTTTCCGAAATGCAGCACCTGCGGCGCCTCGTGCATCTCGCGCCCGATGCCGTGGCCGCAGTAGTCGCGCACGATCGAATAGCCGGCGCGCTTGGCGTGCTGTTCGATCGCATGCCCGACATCGCCCAGGGTCGCGCCCGGACGCACCGCGCGAATGCCCTTCCACATCGCCTCATAAGTGGTCTGGACCAGCCGCTTCGCCGGAGGCGCCACCTCGCCGATCAGATAGGTCTTGCTGGAGTCCGCGATGAAGCCGTTCTTCTCCAGCGTGATGTCGAAATTGACGATGTCGCCGTCCCGCAGGACATCGTCGCGCGACGGCACGCCGTGGCAGACGACGGCGTTGCGCGAACTGTTCAGCACGAAGCCGTAGCCGTACTGACCCTTGCTGGCGGGGCGGGCCTGAAGCCGCTCCACGATGAAGGCCTCGACCAGATCGTTGACCTGAAGCGTGTCCATGCCCGCCAGGGGCAGCGCATCCAGATGGGCGAACACCGAGGCGAGCAGGCGCCCGGCCTCCGCCATCACCTCGACCTCGGCCGGCGTCTTGATCACGCCGCCGCGCCCGTCAGATCGGCGGCGCCGACGCCCGCTGCCTTCAGCTCGCGCGCCGCCAGCTCCTGGAAGGTCAGGCCAGGATTCAGCTCGCCCAGCATGCCGATCCTGATCCAGAACGCCGCTTGGGCGTTGATCGACCGGCACGACGCCCGGCTGGCCCGGCGTAGCTGCTCGTGCAGCTCATCCTCGATGTTGACGATCCCCATCGGGCGCTCCTGAATATACGATACGTATACGCTTCATATAGCCGAACGTGCCGCGCGGCAAGCCGGGTTACGCGTCGCCCGGCGTGCTAGGGAGCACCATGGCCATCACTGACCCGACCGCCTTCATCCTCGCCAACACCCGGCTGCAGGCCGTGCCGCATGCGCCGGAGATTTCGCTGTGGCTGGCCGACGAGATCACGCCGATCTGGCGCCTGACCGAGGAAGAGCTGGGCGAACTGGGCCTGCCGCCGCCCTTCTGGGCCTTCGCCTGGGCGGGCGGACAGGCGGTGGCGCGCTGGCTGCTCGACAATCCTCAGGAGGTCGCGGGCAAGCGGGTGCTGGACTTCGCCACCGGCTCGGGACTGGTCGGCATCGCGGCGATGAAGGCGGGCGCGGTCTCCGCCCTCGGCGCGGATATCGATCCGTTCTGCGCGGCGGCGGTGGCGCTGAACGCCCAGGCCAACGGCGTCGCCCTGTCCTTCACTGACCAGGACCTGCTCGACGCCCCGCCGCCGCCGGTCGACGTCATCTGCGCCGGCGACGTCTGCTATGAGGCGCCGATGACCGAACGGGTGCTGGACTGGCTGGGCCAGGCCCGCGCCAACGGAACCCGCGTCCTGATCGGCGACCCGGGCCGGACCTATTTCCCAAAGACCGGCCTCGACTTCCTCGCCGAATACCGCGTGAAGACCACGCGCGAGCTCGAGGATCAGGAGATCAAGCGCTCGTCGGTCTGGTCGATGGCCTGATCCTGCTCGGGATCGGGCGAGAAATGGATATGCCGCTCGGGGGCCGGATCATCTGAGTGATCCTCGCCCGACATCTCCGACTTCGCCGGACGCCCGGTTCCGCGCGCCTGTTCCAGTTCCGGATCGCGGCTGAAACCCGGATCAGCGGGGGAAGTGGTCACCGCAGGCTCCTTTGCGGACGACGCTCCATTTCCACAACCGGAATCGGGCCGGTCCGGTTCCGGCCACGCTTGGATATCCGGCCTCGCGGGACCACCTTCGGATCATGACCCGCGCCCTGATCCTCGCCGCCGTCGCCGCGCCGCTGTTGCTGGCCAATGTCGCCCAGGCCCAGACCTTGGCCCAAATCCCGCCGCCGGGCGCGTCCGCCTATGAGCAGCACCGTTGGCAGGCCGAGCAGCACCGGTACGAGATGGATCGCCTGCGCCTGCAGGCGGACCAGCGCGAGGCCACCGCGCGTCAGCTCGAACTCGAGACCCGGCTGAACCGCATGGATCTCCAGAGCCGCCGCACCGCCGACCCCTACGTCTCCTCCGCGCCCCGCGCCCTGCGCGCGCCGGAGGACGAACAGGCCCTGCGCCGCTCTGCGACCGAGCGCCGCCGCGCCACGGAAGCGGGCGTCGGCCAGATCGACGCCTGGCTGGACCGCCGACCGAATTAGCAGGCCTAAATCGGGCGCATCCCTTGCGTCCGGACCGCGTTACGGCTTCGCTCACGGTCTGAGGCGAGGGAGGACGGGTCATGCGTTGGGAAGGCGGCCGCCGCGGCGGCAATATCGAGGACCGGCGCGGCATGGGCCCGGTGGGATTGGCCGGCGGGGGCGTCGGCGCCCTGGTTCTGGCGGCCATCGGCTATTTCGTGTTCGGGATCGATCCCTCGACCACCCAGCAGATCACCAGCCAGCTGGGTGGCGTCGGCGCTGAACAGCAGGAAGGCAAGGCGGGCACACCGCAGGATCAGGCCGGCCAGTTCGTCGATGTGATCGGCGCCAATATCGACGACGTCTGGCGCACCAAGCTGCAGGGCTATCAGCCGCCGACCGTGGTCTTGTACGAACAGGGCACCCAGACCGGCTGCGGCATGGGCCAGTCGGCCATGGGCCCCTTCTACTGCCCCACCGACCGCCGCGTGTATCTGGATCTCGGCTTCTGGCAGGAAATGGAGACCCAGCTGGGGGCCTCGGGCGCCGACTTCGCCCGCGCCTATGTGATCGCCCACGAATACGGCCACCACGTCCAGACCCTGACCGGCGCCTCGGATCAGGTGCGGCGGGCCCAGCAGCGCGCCTCGGGTGAGGCCGAGGCCAACCGCTATTCTGTCGCGCTGGAGCTCCAGGCCGACTGCTACGCCGGCGTCTGGGCCGCCAACGCCTCGGCGGTCTCCAACGGCCAGGTCGCCCTGACCGCCGGAGATATGGAAGAGGGTCTGAAGACCGCCTCGGCCATCGGCGACGACACCCTGCAACGCCGCTCGGGCGGCCGGGTCTCGCCCGACAGCTTCACCCACGGCTCGTCCGCCGACCGCATGGCCTGGCTGCGGCGCGGCTATGACAGCGGCGATCCGGCGGTCTGCGACACGTTCAGCAACCTCTAGAACGTCTTGTTGCGGCGCACACGGCGCGGCAAGGTCGATCCGTGTCCTCCTCCGCCGCCTCCGCCCTCGCCGCCTCGCGCCGCCTTGTCCTCAAGGTCGGCTCCGCCCTGCTGATCGCGGACGGGCGGCCGAACGGCCCGCGCCTGGCCGCGCTGGGGCAGGAGATCGCCGACCTGCGCGCCCGGGGCGTGGAGGTGGTCGTGGTCTCCTCCGGCGCCGTCGCGCTGGGACGCGGGCGTCTCGGCCTGTCCAAGTCCGCCCGGCTGGATGAGAAACAGGCCGCCGCCGCCGCCGGCCAGTCCCTGCTGATGCAGGCGTGGGAGACGGCCCTGTCGCCCCACGGCCTGACCCCGGCCCAGGTCCTGCTGACCCGCGACGACACCGAGCGCCGCCGTCGCTGGCTCAACGCCCGCTCGACCCTGGACGCCCTGCTGCGGCTCAAGGCCGTCCCTGTGGTCAATGAGAACGACACCGTCGCCACCGAGGAGATCCGCTACGGCGACAACGACCGCCTGGCCGCCCGCACGGCCCAGCTGGCGCGCGCCGACCTGCTGGTCCTGCTCAGCGACATCGACGGCCTTTACGACGCCGACCCCAGGTCCAATCCGAACGCCGCCCACCTGCCGCTGGTCGAGACCCTGACGCCCGAGGTCATGGCCATGGCGGGCGAGGCCAACGCCTCCGCCTCGGTCGGCACGGGCGGCATGCGCACCAAGCTGGAGGCCGCCCGCATCGCCCGCTCGGCGGGCTGCGCCACCGTCATCGCCTCGGGCCTGACCGAGCGTCCGCTGGCCGCCGTCCTGGACGGCGCGAAGGCCACCCTGATCCCCGCCCCCGCCGGTCCGATGGCGGCGTGGAAGTCGTGGATCGCGGGCAGCGTCGATCCGGCCGGACGGCTGGTCGTCGACGACGGCGCCGTGGCCGCGCTCCGCGCCGGCAAGAGCCTGCTGCCCTCGGGCGTCCGCGCCGTCGAGGGCCGCTTCGACCGGGGCGACAGCGTCCGCGTCGTCACCCCCGACGGCCGGTCCGCCGCTGTCGGCCTCGCCGCCTTCTCCGCCGAGGAGATGATCCTGATCCAGGGCCGCCAGACCGGCGAGATCGAGGGACTGGTCGGCTACAGGGGGCCTCAGGTCGCCATCCACCGCGACGACCTGGTGCTGGAGGGCGACGCATGACCGCCATCGCCGAACAGATGCTTCAGCGCGGCCGCCGCGCCCGGGCCGCCGCCGAGACGATCCGCATGGCCCCGCCCGAGGTCCGCACCCGCGCGCTCCTCGCCGCCGCCGCCGCCCTGCGCGCCCGCTCGGACGCCATCCTGGCCGCCAACGCCGAGGACATCGCCCGCGCCCGCGGCAACGGCCTGTCCGAGGCCCTGATCGACCGGCTGGCGCTCAGTCCCGCCCGCATCGCCGCCATCGCCGACGCCGTAGCGGAGGTCGCAGGCCTGCCGGATCCGCTGGGCCGCGAGACCGCCCGCTGGACCCGGCCCAACGGCCTGGACATCGCCCGCGTCTCCACCCCCATCGGCGTGCTGGCCATCATCTATGAGAGTCGCCCCAATGTGACGGCGGACGCCGCCGCCCTGTGCCTGCGCTCCGGCAATGTCGCCCTGTTGCGCTGCGGCTCGGACTGCCTGTCGTCGTCGCTGGCCATCCACGCCGCGATGGTCGAGGGGCTTCAGGCCGCCGGCCTGCCCGCCGACGCGGTCCAGCTGGTCGACACGCCTGACCGCGCCGCCGTCGGCGCCCTGCTGACCGGGCTCGAGGGAACCGTCGACCTGCTGATCCCGCGCGGCGGCAAGAGCCTGGTCGCGCGGGTGCAGGCCGAGGCGCGCGTGCCGGTGCTCGGCCACCTCGAGGGCCTGTGCCACACCTATGTCCACGCCGCCGCCGATCCGGGCATGGCCGAGCGGATCGTCCTGAACGCCAAGATGCGCCGCGTCTCGGTCTGCGGCGCCACCGAAACCCTGCTGATCGACCGCGCCTGCGCTTCGGCCCTGCTGCCTCGACTGGCCAGCGCGCTCGAAGCCGCCGGCTGCAGCCTGCGCGGCGACGCCGACAGCCGGGCGCTGGTCCCCACCATCGCGGCGGCGAACGAAGGCGACTGGACCACCGAATACCTGGCCCCCGTCCTCGCCGTGCGCGTGGTCGACGATCTCGATCAGGCGGTGGACCATATCCGCCGCTACGGCTCGGGCCACACCGAGGCCATCGTGACGGAGGACGCCCAGGCCGCCGCCGCCTTCCTGAACGCCGTCGACAGCGCCATCGTCATGTGGAACGCTTCCACCCAGTTCGCGGACGGCGGCGAGTTCGGCTTCGGCGGCGAGATCGGCATCTCCACCTCGCGCCTGCACGCTCGCGGCCCGGTCGGGGCGGAACAGCTGACCAGCTACAAATACGTGGTCCGCGGCACGGGCCAGACCCGCCCCTAACCCACCGTCAGGTCCAGCGCCCGCGACAGGTGCAGCGTGCCCTTGCCCAGGTCCAGCGCCACGCGCCGGTCCCTGAACGCCTCCATTCCCACCAGGCCGCCCGGGAAGTTGGGCAGCGGCGGCTGGTCGAACACGCCCACGTCCACGCGGTGATACAGCTGGTCGGCGAAGGTCACCGTCCGCGCCTCCACGATGGTCGAGCGCATCGAGCCGCCCAGCACCAGGCTGCCCCCCTCGCGCTGGGGCCGCCCGTCCAGCAGTCCCGCCGTGTGCGCGGCCTCGCGGCTCAGCCCCAGCAGGGACGAGGCGCCGGTGTCCACCACGGCGCTCACGGCGGCCCCTTCGACCGTCAGCTCGGCGACCAGGGCCGTCCCCTGCCGCCGCACCGCCGCCTCGATCAGGTCAGGCGGACGGACGAAGGCCTCGCGGCGCACCAGCCGCGCGTACCGGCGCGCCGGATCCAGCGCCAGCACCGCCTCGCCCAGCACGTCCTGCCCGAGGATCAGCGGCGTCCGCAGGCCCTCCTCCGAGGCCAGCGGCCCCAGGTTCAGGATCGCCGCTCGCAGCCCCTTGATCGACAGCCCCGGCAGGGTCAGGTCCAGCGAGGTCCCGCGCCCCACCTGCGCCCCGCCGCCGACGCCATAGGCCACCAGCGGCATGTCGAACAGCGAGCGGCCCTCGCTGGGCAGGGCGTCGAACAGGGCGCGGTCGATGACGGAATACTGGGCGCCGGTGTCGATCAGGGCCAGCACCGTGCGGCCGCCCACCTCGATCCGCACCGTCGGCGTGGGTGAGCGCCGCGCATAGGGCAGCCAGGGCGTCGCCCCCTCCGGCCCGAAGGTCAGGCGCGGCTTGGGCCACAGCAGGTGATCGCGCGCCCACCATGCTCCGCCGGCGACAGCGAGCAGCCCGGCGGCGCGGATCAGAAGGGTGCGGCGGTTCATCGGAGCCCAAGATGGCCCGTGCGGGCGGCCGGCGCCAGCGGCGTGACGCCGCGCTGATCGTGTCCTGAAACGACGAACCGGCCGGCGCCCCCCGACGCCGACCGGCCCGCCTGCGAGGCCGGCATCCCCCGTACCCCCGCGAACCCCGGATCCAAGACCTCAGGGTTACCGGCGCGTTAATGGCCCAGGACTGACACCGCTGTCCATCCTCTTCGCCGCCGACGCGAGCAAAATGTGTCCTAACGGTGTCCGAACGGCACCACCTTGTTCGCCCCGTCGTGGCCGATGTCGGCGGCGCCCAGATAGGGAATGCCCGAGCGCTGGCACCAGTAGCGGGTGATCTCCTCGGCGGTCAGGCCGAAGTCCGGGTCGTTCTCCACGACCTCCGACACCCGGCCCAGCCGGATGCCCGCCACGCGCCGGATCGAGGCCTGGCCGGTCAGGTGGAACATCATCCGGTCGATCCGGTACAGCGGCTCGGACACGTCCTCCAGCATCAGCACATGGCCGGTCAGGTCCGGCTCCAGCGCCGTGCCGACCAGGGCGTCCAGGATACTCAGGTTGAAGGCGACCGCCGGGCGGGAATCCGTGCGCAGCGACGGCTCCCACGACGACGAGGCCCCGCTCTTCAGCCAATTCAGCGCCCGCCAGGCGGTGTCGTCATGGCGCACCGCGTCCGAGGCCATCGGCCCGTGCGCCAGATGCGGGAAGCCCGCCTTGTAGAGGATGGCCAGCAGGCTGCCAGCGTCGGAATAGCCCAGATACCGCTTCTTGCGCGCCTCGTCCGTCAGGCGCGGCAGCACCGCCTCCGCGATCCGGCACGAGCCGTAGCCGCCGCGCGCGAACCAGACGGCGTCCAGCCGCGGATCGTTGGCGAACTCGACGAAGGCGTTGGCGCGCGTCGCGTCGTCGCCGCCGAAATGGCCGTGCTTCTGGAAGGTCGCCGGATGGAAGACGACCTTGATCGAGTCCTCCGGCACATTGGCCGCGAACCACGCCTGAATGGCCTCGCCGCGTTCCTTGGAGAAGCGCGAGCTGGCGTTGACGATGCCGATCTTCAAGACGCGATCCCCGGACTGTGCGACCTCCTTCATAGTCCGCGCCGCGCCCGCGAACCAATCCCTTCCCCTCTCCGCTTTCGCCCTCTACTCAGCCTTCATGGCGAACGACTATTTCTTCTGCGGGATCGGCGGCTCGGGGATGCTGCCGCTGGCGATGATCGTGCAGGCGCGCGGGAACCGGATCGAGGGCTCGGACCGCTCGCGCGACCAGGGCCGCACGCCGGACAAGTTCGCCTGGCTGGAAGCGCACGGCGTGACCCTGCACCCCCAGGACGGCTCGGGCGTCACCCGCGCGGACCAGATCGTCGTCGCCACCGGCGCGATCGAGGACACCGTCCCGGACATCGGCGCCGCCAGGGCCGCCGGCGCGACCATCAAGACCCGGCCCGAACTGCTCAGCGAACTGTTCAACGCCGCCCCGACCTCGATCGGCGTGGCGGGCACCAGCGGCAAGTCGACCATCACCGGCATGATCGCCTGGATCCTGCACGAAGCCGGGCGCGCGCCGACCGTCATGAACGGCGCGGTGATGAAGAATTTCGCCGACGCCGACCATCCTTTCGCCAGCGCCCTGGTCGGCGGCCCGGACCTGTTCGTGTCCGAGGTGGATGAGTCAGACGGCTCCATCGCCCGCTACGACCCGACCGTCGCGGTGGTCTCCAACATCTCGCTGGACCACAAGTCGATGGAGGAGCTGCGCGAGCTGTTCGGCGGCTTCACCGCCCGCGCCGCCACCGCCGTGCTGAACCTCGACAATCCCGAGACCGCCGCCCTGGCCCAGACCCTGCCGCCGGAGAAGGTCGTCACCTTCGCGCTGGGGGAAGAGAGCGCGACCCTGAACGCTCATGACCTGGAGCCCCGGCCGACGGGCATGCGCTTCACCCTGACCGAGCAGGGCGGAGCCAGACATCCGGTCACCCTGAACGTCCCCGGCGCCCACAATGTCGCCAACGCCCTGGCCGCCCTCGGCGCCGTCCGCGCGCTGGGAGTGCCGCTGGATCAGGCAACCGCCGCGCTCGAAACCTTCTCCGGCATCCGCCGCCGCATGGAGGTGGTCGGGACCGCGAACGGCGTCACCGTCATCGACGACTTCGCCCACAACCCGGACAAGATCGCCGCCACCCTGAAGACGCTGCACGCCTTCGACGGCCGCCTGCTGATCCTGTTCCAGCCGCACGGCTTCGGCCCGCTGAAGCTGATGAAGTCTGAGTTCATCGACGGCTTCGCCGGCCTGATGCGCGAGGACGACGTCCTGCTGATGCCCGAGCCCGTCTACTACGGCGGCACCACCGACAGGTCCGTGAATAGCGAGGACATCGCCTCGGGCGTCCGCGCCGCCGGCCGCAAGGCTGAGGCCCTGCCCACCCGCGACGCCTGCGGCGACCGCATCGTCGACCTGGCCCGGCCCGGCGACCGGGTGATCGTCATGGGCGCCCGCGACGACACCCTGTCGGTCTTCGCCGCCGATCTGCTGAAGCGCTTCCAAGCTCCGCTTACGGACTGATTTTCAAGAGAATATCTCGAAACATTCACGTACGGCAAAGCTCGTATTAAGTGGCGGCCCGTATCGGACTCCCGGACATCGGGAGTATGCGTGCATGGCCAGAATCGGAGACTTCGCCAGCGGCGCCGAGCCGATCTCTCCGGAGACTCCGGGCGCTCATGTCTTCGAGCGTTTCGAGCGCGAACCCGACACCCTGGCCATCGCCGTCGTCGATGCGGAACAGCGCCCGGTCGGGCTGGTCGAGCGCAACGCCTTCACCCTG
This sequence comes from Brevundimonas sp. GW821-FHT09G01, assembly GCF_059416065.1. Classification (NCBI taxonomy): domain Bacteria; kingdom Pseudomonadati; phylum Pseudomonadota; class Alphaproteobacteria; order Caulobacterales; family Caulobacteraceae; genus Brevundimonas; species Brevundimonas sp. GW821-FHT09G01. The sequence goes on along the minus strand of NZ_JBWKOL010000005.1, from coordinate 216,534 downwards.
CGCATGGCCGCCGAGTTCGGCCGCGCCCTCTACGCCCGCCGCCCGGCCTCCAGCTTCATGGACCCGGCCCCCCGGGTGCTCGACGCCGACGCGGACGCCGAGACCCTGTTCGAGTCGATCGACGCCGCCAACCTGGGCGCGCTGCTGAACGGCTTCGTGGTCGTGACCAAGGGGCGCTACAGCGGCGTCGGCGCCGGGGTCCACCTGCTCCAGGCCGGCAGCGCCATCCACCGCAAGCGCGCCCAGGCCATGAGCGTCCTGGCCCGCGATCTGGCTCGCGCCGAGCAGGAGGCCCGCACCTCCAGCCGCGCCAAGTCCGAATTCCTCGCGGTCATGAGCCACGAGATCCGCACCCCGCTGAACGGGGTCCTCGGCGTCGCCGCCCTGATGGAGCGCGAGCTGACGCAGGAGGCCATGCGGCCCTACGTCCGCACCATCCTCGATTCTGGCCAGAGCCTGCTGCGCCTGCTGACCGACGCCCTGGACATGTCCCGCGCCGAGGCCGGGCTGATGACCTTCGAAACCGGGGCGGTGTCGCTGGAGGCCGTGGCCCGGGACCTGACCGCCCTGTGGGGCCCGCGCGCGGAAGAGAAGGCGCTGGCCCTGACCGTGACCTGCGACGCCCCGGACGCCGGCCACGTCGTCGCGGACGAGGTGCGCCTCAAGCAGCTGCTCAACAACCTGATCGGCAATGCGATCAAATTCACCCCCGCGGGCCAGGTCGCCGTCCGGATCGCCGCGGCGCCCGAGGGCGGCGACGCCCACATGGTCGTCACCGTCGACGACAGCGGCCCGGGCGTGACCGAGGACGCCGCCGCCTCCATCTTCGACCCCTTCAACACAGGCCGCGCGGGCCGCGCGGGCGCCGGGGCCGGATTGGGCCTGGCCATCTGCCGCCAGATCGTCGAGCGCATGGAGGGCCGGATCGCCGTGGAGCGGTCGCCGTGTGGCGGAGCCCGCTTCACCTTCGACCTGCGGCTGCCGCTGGCCTCCGCCGAGGTCGCGACGGCGCAGGACAGCCCCCTCCCGCCGACGCCGCACGAGACCCTGCATGTGCTGGTGGTGGACGACAACGCCACCAACCGCTTCGTCGCGGGCAAGGTGCTGGAGCTGTTCGGCTGCACCTCCGAGACCGCAGAGAACGGACGCGAGGCGGTGGAGCGGGTCCAGGTCGCCCGTTTCGACCTGGTCCTGATGGACGTGAAGATGCCGGTGATGGACGGGGTCCAGGCCACCCGCGCCATTCGCGCCCTGCCCGGTCCGGTCTCGGGCCTGCCCATCCTCGCCCTGACCGCCAACGCCGATCCCCGCGACGAGGCCGACTATCTGGCCGCCGGCATGGACGGGGTGGCGCAGAAGCCGATCCAGCCGGACGTCCTGCTCAACGCCATCCGCCGCGTGATGTCGGCCACACCCACGGCGGAAGCAGCTGTCGCGGCCTGAGGGGGCGCAACCCCGACGCTGCCGGCGTATTGTAGCGCTTCATGCTGCAGATTCCCCCGCCCCCGCCCACCGACCTGCCCGAAGTCGTCGTCACCGGGGCGCGCCTGCCCCCGGCGGCGGGCGAGGCAGCCTTCGCCGTCATCCGCCTGGACGACCGCGACCTGCGCGCCGAGCAGCGGCTGGACGAGGCCCTGGCCTCCGTTCCCGCCGTCTCCCTGTTCCGCCGCACCTCCAGCCTCGCGGCCAATCCGACCACCCAGGGCATCAGCCTGCGCGCCATCGCTCCCTCTGGCGCGGGCCGGACGCTGGTGACCCTGGACGGCGCGCCGCTGAACGACCCCTTCGGCGGCTGGGTGATCTGGTCCCAGGTCCCGACCGAAAGCCTCGCCGGGCTCGACATCGTGCGCGGCGCCGGCGCCGGTCCCTACGGCGCGGGGGCCCTGACCGGGGTCATCCAGCTGCGCGAGCGCGACATGGGCTGGACCGTCGACGCCTCCGTAGCCGAACGCGGCGGCGCGCGCCTGTCGGCCTCGGGCGCGACGAATGTCGGCGCCGCGCGGATCGTCGCTTCAGGCCTCTACGAGACCAGCGACGGCTACGTCCCGGTGCGCGGCGCGGCCGCGGGCGCCGCCGACACGCCCCTGGATCTGGAGGTCCGCAGCGGCGCGGTGCGCGCCGACCTCCCCGTCGGTCCGGCTGTCGTCTCCCTGCGCGCCTCCGCCTTCGAGGAGGATCGCGGCTCCGGCCTCGCGGGGGCCCGTTCGACCGCCAGCGGAAACGCCCTGTCCGCCACCGCCGCCGTCCAGCCCTCCGCCGACCGTCCCGGCTGGCGGCTGCAGGCCTGGCGCCGCGAGAGCGACCTGGCCAACACCTCGGTCGCCGTCGCCGCCGACCGCGCGACCACCGCCCCCGCCAACGACCAGTACGAAACCCCGGCGACCGGATGGGGCGTCAACGCCGCCCTGCGCCATGTCACGCTCAGCGGCGTCGCCCGTGTCGAATGGGAGCTGGGCGCCGACGCCCGCTTCACCGAGGGCGAGACCCACGAGCGCTTCCGCTACATGGGCGGCCAGTTCACCCGCGACCGGATTGCCGGCGGCGAAACCTCGGTGATGGGCCTCTACGCCGAGGGCTCCTGGACCCACGGCCCCTGGCTGGTCGCCGGCGGCCTGCGCGCCGACCGCTGGGAGAGCGCCGACGGCCATCGCCTCGAGCGCGACCTCGCCACCGGCCTGCCGACCCTGGACGAGACCGACCCCGACCGCTCGGGCGAGGTGGTCAGCGCCCGCCTCGGGGTCCGACGCGACATCGGTGGCGGTCAGGCCCTGCGCGCCGCCGCCTACACCGGCTTCCGCCCCGCCACCCTGAACGAGCTGCACCGTCCCTTCCGGGTCGGCAACGACCTGACCGAAGCCAACGCCGCCCTTAAGCCCGAGACCCTCAGTGGCGTCGAGGCGGGCTGGAGCTGGTCCGGCGCCCGGGCCTCCCTGACCGCCACCGCCTTCTGGACCCAGCTGGATCAGGCCATCGTCAACGTCACCATCGGGACCGGCCCGGCCACCTTCCCGCGCGCCGGCTTCGTTCCGGCGGGCGGCGTCCTGCGCCAGCGCCAGAACGCCGGGACCATCGAGGCGACGGGGATCGAGCTGGACGGCCGCCTGACCCTGACCGACGCCCTCAGTCTGCGCGCCGCCCTGTCGCTGACCGACGCCGAGGTGGACGGCGGGTCCGCCGCGGCCCAGCTGACCGGCCTTCGCCCCGCCCAGGCCCCGCGCTTCAGCGCCGTCGCCGGGGCGGACTGGCGGGCCACGGACCGCCTGACCCTCGCCGCCGACCTGCGCTGGGAGAGCGACCGTTTCGAGGACGACCTCAACAGCCGGGTGCTGGACGCCGGCGGAACCGTCGATCTGCGCGCCGACTGGAGCCTGACCGACGCCGCCGTCCTGTGGGTCGCGGCCTCCAATCTGTTCGATGCGGAGATCGAGGTGTCCGAGACCGGAACCGGCGTCGCCGGCTTCGCCCCGCCCCGCACCCTGGCTGCGGGCGTGCGGTTCACGCGCTGAGCCGTTATCGGTCCAGGACGAAGGCTTCGTCGGCCGCCGAGACCGGCTGGCGCGAATCGTCCGTTCCCCACCCCTTGGCTCCGCCCACCCGGACGGCGGCCCAGATGATGAAGCGGCGCACGGGATCGACGCCGCGGTTCTCCAGCGCCTCCCTGAAGACGCCGTCGGCCTCGGCCCGGTCGTAGGGTTCGGCGCGGGTCCGCCCGTCCTGGCGACGCTTCCACTGTCCCGTGCCCGAGGTGGCGTAGAGGAAGTCGTGGACGATCGCCGCCTTCACCCAGGGGCCGTCGGGCGGCAGCAGAATCCAGCCCCAGCGCGGTATGGAGGTCAGGTCGGTCACGAAGCCGGCGGGCACGGTGATCAGGTCGTCTCCGTCCCCGGTCCTGTACGTCAGATCGCGCTGGAGCCCCCACAGGCTGCGCCCCTTCTTGATCGACGGACTGAATTTGTTGTCGAGCAGGACCAGCACCAGCTTCCCGCCGAAACGATCTGTCCAATAGGTCAAGGCCGCCTCCCGCATCCGTCCCCGTCGCCCCGATTCAATCCAAAGCAGCGGCAAGATCAACCACTGATGGAGATCGATGCTCCTCGCCTCTCGGAAAGCGCTCCCAAAGGTCGCACGCGCGCCATCTTGCAAACGGTTCTCAACTTCGGCACAAGCCGGGGCGTGACCGACGCCGCCGCGACAGCTCCGAAGCCGAAGAAGGCCCTGAACGCCGCAAGGTCGTTCTGGCTGAAGCAATTGCATCAGTGGCACTGGATCTCGGCGGCCGTCAGCCTGATCGGGCTGATGCTGTTCGCCGTCACAGGCATCACCTTGAATCACGCGGCCTCGATCCCCGGTCAGGTCTCCACCGTCGAGACCGCCGGGACCCTGCCCGCCCCCCTGCTGGAGCGGTTGTCGACCTTCCCGCAGGAGACCACCGATCCCGCCCCCGACTATGTCGCCCGCTGGGCCTCGGACCACTTCAAGGTCTCCATCGCGGGCCGTCCCACCGAGACAACCCCGGAAGAGGTCTACATCGCCCTGACCGAGCCCGGCGGCGACGGCTGGCTGACCATCGACCGCGCCACCGGCGAGGCCGCGCGCGAGCGCACCACCCGCGGCCCGATCGCCTACCTCAACGACCTCCACAAGGGCCGCAACACCGGCAAGGTGTGGTTCTGGTTCATCGACGTCTTCGCCGCCGCCTGCATCGTCTTCGCCGTCACCGGCTTCGCCCTGACCTGGATGCACGCCAAGCAGCGCCCCTCGACCTGGCCCCTTCTGGGTCTGGGTCTGCTGATCCCCGTCATCATCGCCCTGATCTTCATTCACTGACGAGTCCGACATGCGTCCCCTGACCCTCGCCGCCTCCGCCGCCGCCCTCGGGACCTTCGCCGCCCCGGCGATGGCCGCCGACCTGAACGTCACGGTGACCGTGCCGCAGCAGACCGGCGCCGCCTATCACCGCCCCTATGTCGCGCTGTGGATCGAGCGCGCGGGCGCCGGGCAAGCCGCCGCCACGCCGGTGCGCACCCTGGCCGTCTGGTACGAGGTCTCCAACGTCGCCGAAGGCAAGGACTGGCTCAAGGACATGCGCACCTGGTGGCGCGGTCTGGGGCGCGGCATGACCCTGCCGGCCGACGGCGTCTCCAGCGCCACCAAGGCTCCGGGCCGTCACACCGTCAGCATCCCCGCCGCCCGCCTGCGGGACCTGCCCGCCGGCAACTATTCCGTGGTCGTCGAGGCGGCCCGCGAACTGGGCGGCCGTGAAGTCGTCCGCGTGCCCTTCGTCTGGGGCCGCGCCAACACCGCCCAGGGAACCGGGCGCACCGAACTGGGCGCCGTCAGCGTCGCCGTCACCCGCTAAAGGAAGCCGCCATGAAGAAGTCCATCGCCATCATCGCGGCCCTCGCCGCCCTCGCCCTGCCGATGTCCGCCCAGGCCCACCGCGCCTGGCTGGCCCCGACCTCGACCAGCCTGTCGGGAACCGATGCCTGGGTCGGCTTCGACGCCGGCATGTCCAACGGCGTCTTCATCCCCGACCACGCCGCCATGAACCTCGCCGGCCTGGTGATCACCGCGCCGGACGGTTCGACCGTCGCGCCCGAGAACATGGGCCGCGCCCGCTACCGCTCGACCTTCGACCTGCACCTGACCCAGCAGGGCACCTACCGCGTCGCCAACGTCATGGGCGGCGTCATCGTCAGCTACAAGCAGGGCGGCGAGCAGAAGCGCTGGCGCGGGACCGAGGCTGAAATGGCCGCCAACATCCCGGCCGACGCCACCGACGTCGTCGCCACCCGCAACAACAGCCGCATCGAGACCTTCGTCACCCTCGGCGCGACCTCGACCACGGCGCTGGCCCCGACCGGCCAGGGCATCGAACTGGTCCCGGTGACCCATCCGAACGACCTGGTCGCCGGCGAGGCCGCGACCTTCAAGCTGGTGCGCGACGGCCAGCCGGCCGCCGACCTGGAAGTCACCATCGCCCGCGGCGGCACCCGCTACCGCGACAATCCGGAAGAGATCACCGTCCGCACCGGCGCCGACGGCGCGTTCACCGTCACCTGGCCCGAGCCGGGCATGTACTGGGTCAACGCCTCGGTCCGCATCCCCGCCCAGGGCCAGCAGCTGGCGTACAACGCCCAGTACAACGGCGTCGTGGAAGTCCTGCCCTGACCCGGCTCGGAGGCCCTCTCTCCAGCAAAAGCGCGCCGCCCACGGTCATCGTGGGCGGCGACGCTGCGCCGCGCCCGGACAACCGGGTCCTCATCCCGACCCACGGCCAGACGCCGGCCCGTCCACCCTCGACGCTGATCTGGGACTTCGCGGGCACGAGCATGGGCGCCGACTGGTCCGTCCGCCTGGTTCCGCCCGAGGGCGCCGAGCGGGCGACCTTCCAGTCCGCCATCGACGCCGAACTGGCCCGCATCGTCAGCCTGTTCAGCCACTGGGACCCGCGCTCCGAACTGGCCCGGTTCAACGCCGCGCCCGAAGGCTTCTGGGCGGTGTCCGAGCCCTTCTGGCTGCTGCTCAACCAGGCCATGGACATCGCCGACGACACCGACGGCGCGGTCGATCCGACGCTGGGCGCCCTGGTCAATCTGTGGGGCTTCGGCCCGCCCGGCCCCCGCCCGCTGAACGCCTTCGGCACCGGTCCGACCACGCCGTACGAGGAAGACATCGCCGCCGCCCTGGCCCTGTCCGGCTGGGGCCGCCTGCGCCTGAACCGCGACCGCCGCGCCGTGCAGCAGATCGGCGGCCTGAAGCTGGACCTGTCCGGCATCGCCAAGGGCCACGCCGTCGACCGCGTCTCCGACCGCCTGGCCGAGCTGGGCGCCGCCCACCACCTGGTCGAGATCGGCGGCGAACTGCGTGGCCGGGGCGTCAAGCCGGACGGCCATCCCTGGTGGGTCGAGCTGCAGCAGGGGCCGGACGCCCCCGGCCCGCGCACCGTCGCGGCCCTTTTCGATCTCGCCGTCGCCACCTCCGGCGACTGGATCCGCAGCTTCGAATCCTACGGCCGGGTCTACAGCCACACCATCGACGGCCGCACCGGCCAGCCGGTCGACAACGGCGTCGCCTCCGTCACCGTCCTGGCCGAAACGGCGATGTACGCCGACGCCATGGCCACGGCCCTCACCGTCATGGGGCCGACGGAAGGCCCCGCCTTCGCCACCGCCATGAAGATCGCCGCCGCCTTCGTCGTGCGCGGCTACGACGGCGTCACGGAGATCGTCACCCCCGCCTTCGCCGCCATGTTGGACGAGGGCGCGTGACCACCGATCCCGGGCGTCTGACATGGGCCGCCGTGGCCGTCGGCCTGTGGCTGCTGAGCGTCCTCTGGGTCATCGTCAGCCGGGCGCTGGCCAAACGCGCCGCCGCCCGCAAGGCCGCCGCGCTGGCGCCGCCGGCGGGCGCGGACGCCGTCCTCGTCGCCTTCGCCAGCCAGACCGGCCTCGCCGAGGAGCTGGCGTGGATGACGGCCAAGAGCCTGTCCGACGCCGGAACCCCGGCCCGCGTCGCCCTGCTCGGCGATCTCGAGCCCGACGAGCTGAAGGCCGCCGGCCGCCTGCTGGTTGTCGCCTCCACCACCGGCGAGGGCGATCCCCCCGACAGCATGTCGTGGTTCGTGCGTCAGGTGATGAAGGCCCCCGCCGACCTCCAGGGCCTGTCCTACGGCCTGCTGGCGCTGGGCGACCGCACCTACGCCGACTACTGCGGTTTCGGCCGGGCGCTGGACGGCTGGCTGCGCCGTTCGGGCGCCGCGCCCCTGTTCGACCATGTCGAGGTCGACGGCGGCGACACCGGCGCGATCCGCCACTGGCAGCACCAGCTGGGCCTGATCACCGGCCAGGCCGTCCAGGCCGACTGGACCCCGCCCGCCTACGACCGCTGGCGTCTGGCCGGGCGCCGCCTGCTCAACCCCGGCAGTCCCGGCGGCGAGGCGCACCTGCTGGCCTTCGAGCCGATCGATCACGTGCCGTCATGGGCCGCGGGCGATATCGCCGAGATCGGCCTGCCCGACCCGGCCCAGGGCAGCCGCGAATACTCCGTCGCCTCCCTGGCCTCGACCGGTCGCGCCGAGTTCATCGTCCGCCGGATGACTCGCCCGGACGGCACGCCCGGCCTCGCCTCCGGCTGGCTGACCCGCGACCTCGCCCCCGGCGCCGAGGTCGGCATGCGCATCCGCACCAACCGCAGCTTCCACGGCCCCGACGCCGCCACGCCCCTGATCCTGATCGGCAACGGCACCGGCCTGGCCGGGCTGCGCGCCCACCTGAAGGCCCGCGAGGGTCAGGCCCACGGCGGCGCCTGGCTGATGTTCGGCGAGCGCACCCGCGCCCACGACGCCTTCCTGGATGACGAGCTTCAGGCGATGCAGGCCTCGGGCCTGCTGACCCGGCTGGACCGCGTCTTCTCGCGCGACGCCGGCCCAAATGGCGAGGGGGGCCGCTATGTGCAGGCGGTCGTGGCGGAGCAGGCGGAGACCCTGCGCGACTGGCTCTCGCGCGGCGCGACCCTCATGGTCTGCGGCAGCCTGGAAGGCATGTCCAAGGGCGTGCACGAGGCGCTGGAAGCCGTGGTCGGCGTCGAAGCCCTGCGCGATCTGACCGAGACCGGGCGGTACCGGCGGGACGTTTACTGACGGCTTGACCCAGCTCCTGTGGCGGGCGGCGCGCCCAGCAAGTGATTAGTGGTTAGTGATTAGTGGTTCGCGGCGTCACGAGCGGTGGTGGTTCTGACTCAGGCCGTCGGGTCAGCCACCCACTAATCACTAACCACTAATCACTTCCCACGCTCCGGCCCCACCGACTGAGCGCCCCGCCGAAGGCCCCGAGCCGGCCCTCAGACCTCCGCCCACCGCCGCAGCAGGTTGTGATAGACCGCCGTCAGCTCCAGTACGGCGGGGTCCTTCGGACCCTTCTCGGCGTTGACCCGCTGGATGGCCACATCCATCCGGAACAGGGTCTCGCGGTCGGCGTCGTCGCGGATCAGGCTCTGCAGCCAGAAGAAGCTGGCCACCCGCGCCCCACGCGTCACCGGCGTGACCCGGTGCAGGCTCTTGGACGGATACAGGACCAGGTCCCCCGCCGACAGCTTCACCGACTGCGGCCCGTACATCTCCTCGATGATCAGCTCGCCGCCTTCGTATTCGTCGGGCTCGGATAGGAAGAGGGTGCAGGACAGGTCGCTGCGGATGCGCAGGCCGCCGCGCTGGCGGATGGCGTTGTCGACATGGACGCCGAAATGCTCGCCGCCCTCATAGCGGTTGAACAGCGGCGGAAAGATCGTGTGCGGCAGGGCGGCCGACACGAACATCGGATTAGCGTTCAGCGCCTGCAGCACCAGCGCCCCGACCTCGCGCGCCTGGGGCGAGTCCTCGGGAAGCTGGCGGTTGACCTTGGCGGTCGCCGACTGATGGCCGGAGGTGACATTGCCGTCGGCCCACGGCCCGGCGTCCAGCGTCGCGCGCAGGCTGGCCGCCTCCGCCTTGGAGAACACCTCTGGAATGTGCAGCAGCATGCGCCGCCTCCTTGGTCGCGCCGGCGATCCGGACACGGAAAGACCCGGGGGGGTCAGGCCATCAGGGAAGACCAACCTGAACCCCCGCGTTCTACGCGAACGGACCTACGGGCCGAAATAGCCCGCCGCGCAGATTCAGCGACCTCAGTAGCGCAGGTTCAGCGTCAGGATCGCCTGACGAGCCGGCGCCACATCGGCGTGGTGCACGCCGTTGGTGCGGAGGATGTATTCCTCGTCGCCCGCGTTCTGGACGTTCAGCTGCAGCGACGCGGTGTCGGTGATGTCGTACGAGGCGAACAGGTCCACCCGGGTGTACTCCGGCGCAAAGACGCGGTTGGCGCCGCCGCCCGCTCCGCCCTGGTTTCCGCCGAAGCTCTTGGACACATAGTAGGCGCCGCCGCCCAGGCTCAGCTTCGGGGTCACCCGGTAGGTGCTGAACAGGCTGAACGAGTGCTCCGGCGTGTTGGCCAGCGGCAGACCTTCGAAGGCGCTCGGCACGGGCACGCCGCCGACAATCGTCACGGCGCCCTTCACCAGTTCGGAGTCCATCCAGCTGTAGCCGCCGAACACCTGCCATTCGCGGGTGATGTTGCCGGACACGCCCAGCTCGATCCCCCGCACCTCGACTTCGCCGGCCTGGGCGAAATCAGTGGGCAGCGGGCCGACCAGGATCTGCGCGTTCTCGCGGGTCAGGTGGAAGGCCGCGGCCGACAGGGCCAGGCGGTCGCCGAACAGGTTGGCCTTGGCGCCGATTTCCCAGCTGGCGGTCTCTTCCGGATCCAGGACGCCGGTCAGCGTGCCCGAGCCCGTGCCGTTGCCGCCCGTGTTCTGGTCTCCCGCGGCGATCAGCGGCGGCGTGGAGGAGGTGGCGTAGGAGACGTAGACGCTGGAGTTAGAGGTCGGCTTGTAGACCAGGCCGACCTGGTAGTTGACGAAGTCCCAGTCGGCGGCGACCGGCGTGTAGACCGGCGCGGCCACGGTGCCCGTGGCGTTGATCCCCTCGACCGAATAGTCGTCGTAGCGGACGCCCAGGTTGACGATGAAGCGGTCGCCGATCTCGATCGAGTCAAGGGCGTACAGGCCCACGGTATCGGTGGTGTTGGTGCTGATCAGGCCGCGCGTGATCGTGCCGGTCCACGGATCCTGCGGATTGGGATCGTACAGCGGCGTGCAGTCGAAGCCGGTCAGGGGAGCCGGACAGGCCGAACCGCTGATCGTCGTGACGGTGTAGGAGGCGTTGCGGTTCTTCTCGCGCCCCAGTTCCAGGCCGATGTCATAGCTGTGACGCAGGCCGCCCGTGGTGATCCGGCCGTGCAGGTCGGTGACGTTGGCGATCGTGTCGTTCGGGTTCCAGCGCGACTTGGTCCCGCGCTTCATCCAGTAGACGCCGCCGATCAGGGCCACGCCCGGCGGCGTCGCGGTGATGCTGCCGCCGTCGCCGGGATTGGTGACGACATAGTCGTTCAGCGTGCGGGACACCCGGGTCACGTTGCGAAGTTCCGCGTGCTCGCCGAAGCGGTGCTTCACGTCGAAGGTGAAGGTGTCGACCGTATTGGTCAGATAGTCGCGCGAATGCAGGCCGTAGAAGCTGTCGTACGGCACATCCAGCACGCCGCTGTCGGTCGTGCGGATGTTGATCTTGGTGAACAGCGGGATGCCGTAGTCGGGCATCTGGTTCGATTCCAGATGGTAGTAGCTCATGGTCGCCGTGGTCGGCGTGCCCAGGCCGGCCGCCAGCGACAGGCCGAGCCCCCACTTGTCGTAGTCGACCGAGTCACGACCCGGCACATCGCCCTCCGCGCCCATCAGGTTCAGACGCAGGGCTGCGGTGCCGCCCAGGTTCCAGTTCTGGTCGATGGTGCCGCGCAGGTAGCCGTCGGTGCCGACGCCCAGGCCGTAGTGGGTGAAGTCCTGCAGGCGCGGGGCCTTGGAGGCCAGGTTGATGCTGCCGCCGCCCGAGCCGCGGCCCGAGTAGACCGAGTCCGGACCCTTCACGACCTCGACCTGTTCCAGGTTGAAGACCTCGCGCTGCTGGCCGCCCGAGTCGCGGATGCCGTCGACGAAGATGTTGTTGCCCGAGGATTGGCCGCGGATGAACGGACGGTCGGCCAGCGGCTGGCCGCCTTCACCGGCGCCGAAGGTGATGCCCGGCGAGGTGCGCAGGATGTCCTGCAGCGAGGTCGCGGCGGTCTGCTCGATGATCTGCTGCGGGATGATGGTCACCGCGCGCGGGGTGTCGACCAGCGGCGCGACGAACTCCGGCGACGTCGGTTCGCGGCGGACGTGCTGGCCCGTCACCGTCACGGTGCCCAGGGTGGTGGTGTCCTGCTGCTGCGGATCGGCCGCCGGATCCGGATCGCCGGCCACGGCGGGGGCGGCGGCCAGCAGCATGCCGGCGGCGCTGGAGGCGAACAGGAGCGAGCGGAGCGCATCGGCGCGTTGGGTCATGGGAGCGATTCCGGGGAGGAAGATATTGCGAGCGGCTCGCAGTATCATCTTTGCCGGATGTCGCAACCGCTTTTGCGACACATTCGCATAATTCTGGTCACTGTATCGCCGCGGCGTCGCCGCGATGGAAACAGGCCTCAGCCCGCCGCCACCGCCTTCATCGACACGGACAGGTCCGCCAGCCGGCCCCCGTCTACCGGCGTCGCCTTGCCGATCATCATCCGCCCGGCCATGAACTCGGCCGGCGCGTTGACGGCCTCGACGCAGACGATCCGGTCTCCAGCCAGGTGGAAGACGGCGAAGGCGCCCGCCTCCACGTCGCCGCGCACCACCTGACGGTCCGCCCCGTCGGGCAGGCCGGCGATCTGCAGCTTCAGATCATACTGGTCGGACCAGAACCAGGGCGCCTCCGGCGTCGGCGCCGCGCGGCCGACGATGGCCGAGGCCGCCTGCTTGGCCTGTTCCAGCGCATTGGGCACGCTCTCCAGCCGATGCATCGCCCCGCCATGCACGGGCACGGGCCGGTAGGTCACGTCGCCGACGGCCCAGATCGCCGGATCCGAGGTCCGCGCCTCGCCGTCCACCACCACCCCGTTCAGGCAGTGCAGCCCGGCCGTCCGCGCCAGCCCTTCGCGCGCCAGGGCGCCGACGCCGACCAGCACGGCGTCGGCCTCGATCAGCCGCCCGTCCGCCAGCCGCACGCCCGCATCCTCGAACCCGGTCACCTCGGCCGAGGTCAGGATCTCGACGCCGTGCTTGCGATGATAGCCGGTGAAGAATTCGGACAGCGTATGCGAGGCGACGCGCGCCAGCACCCGGTCCATCCGTTCGATGACCACCGCGTCGGCGCCCAGCGCCCGGGCCGAGGCCGCCGCCTCCAGACCCACATAGCCGCCGCCCACGACCGCCAGCTTCTTGCCCGGCCCCAGCGCTGCCTTCAGCCGCTCGGCGTCGGCCAGGGTGCGCAGCTCCAGCAGATCCGCCCGGTCAGCGCCCGGCAGGGCCAGCCGCCGCGCCGTCGATCCGGTGGCCAGGATCAGCGCGTCATAGGTCTCGACCGTCCCGTCCGCGAAGGCGACCGTCCTGCCCGCCGGGTCGATGGCCGTCGCGGTCGTCCCGGTGCGCAGTTCGATGGCCTGCTCGGCGTAGAAGCTCTCGGGGCGCAGCAGCAGCGCCTCCAGGTCGGCCTCGCCCTTCAGCCAGGCCTTCGACAGCGGCGGTCGCTGATAGGGCGGCGCCGGCTCCTCGCCCGCCAGCACGATGGGGCCTTCATGGCCGTATTGGCGCAACAGCGCCGCCGCCGTGCCGCCCGCGTGCCCCGCGCCGATGATCAGAACCTTTGTCATGTTTCGCAAGTAGTGCGATCCAGGGTCTTACGCCAAGAGTCTCCCTGCACAGGCCGCTCGCCTTGCCGGACAGATGCTGTCGTGCAACGCTGTTCGTTCAAACTATTCCTGGGGAATAAGGAAATGCTGATCCGGTCTCTCATCGCCGCCACGGCCGCGCTGCTGCTGGTTGCGCCCGCGGCCCAGGCGCAGGATCCGTCCGCCAAGGCGACCTTCGGCGACGTCTCCCTGAGCTCGGGCTTCACCCCCGATCCTCACTCGGTCTCCCTGACCGCCGGCGGCTCCATCGACGCCTCGACCATCGGTTCGCCCTGCCGCGGCTCGATCGCCCGCGCCCCCGACTTCGAGCTGACCTACAGCTCCGGCTCGCTGCCGCTCTACATCTACGCGGTCTCCAGCTCGGACACGACGCTGGTGGTCAACGGTCCGGACGGTCAGTGGTACTGCGACGACGATTCCAACGGCGGAACCAACCCGCAGGTGACCTTCAACAGCCCGCGCTCGGGCACCTATGACATCTGGGTCGGCACCTTCAGCGGCGGCACGACCTCGGCGACCCTGAACATCACCGAGCTGTCCGGCGACCGCGGAGGCGGCGACGGCGGTTCTCCCGACACCACCCTGACCGCGACCTTCGGCGAAGTCAGCCTGAGCTCGGGCTTCACCCCCGATCCGCACCGCGTCAGCCTGACGGCCGGCGGCTCCCTCTCGGCCTCGAACGTGTCCTCGTCCTGCCAAGGCTCGATCGCCACCGCGCCGGACTACGAGATCACCTACAGCGCCGGCTCGCTGCCGCTGGCCATCCGCACCGAGGCGAACACGGACACCACCCTGGTGGTCAACGGCCCCGACGGCCAGTGGTACTGCGACGACGACAGCGGCGGCGGCACCAACGCCCAGGTCTATTTCGCCAAGCCGGCGTCCGGCACCTACGACATCTGGGTCGGCACCTACGGCGGCGGCAACCAGCCCGCCACCCTGCTGATCACCGAAGTGCCGTAGGCCCGGCGCCTCACTAATCGGAACCGCTGCGGGCGCCGGGGATTGACCCGGCGCCCGTTTCGCTTTTCCACCTTGGCCGTCACATGGTGTTTCAGCCCGCCGCGCCACTGTTGGCTAGGCGGGCGTAAGCGGCCAAAGACCCTTCATCCCGAAGGGTTCAACAAGTGAAGGAGCACGAATGGCGGCCCTGGTGCTGTTCGGCGGCGGCGGCGACCTCGCCATGCGGATGCTTCTGCCTTCGCTCTATTTCCTCGAGCATGACGGCCTGCTGCCCGACGATCTGAAGATCATCGGCGCCGCCCGCTCGGACGAGAGCCGCGACGAGTACGTCGAAAAGGTCCGCGCTTCGGTCGAGGGCAAGGCCCGCGCCGACGACGCCTGGTCCGAGGCCGCCTGGTCCCGCATGGAGGCCCGCCTCGACTATCTGCCGGTCGACGCCACCAGCGCCGAAAGCCTGAAGCCGCTCAAGGCCAAGGTCGGCGACGCCGGGGTCACCTCCTTCCTGGCCGTCTCGCCGTCCCTCTACGGCCGCATCGTCACCGCCCTGAAAGAGGCCGGCATGGCGGGGCCGAACGACCGCGTGGTGCTGGAGAAGCCCGTCGGCCGCGACCTGAAATCCTTCCTGGAGATCGACGACGCCGTCGCCCACGCCTTCCGCGAGAACCAAGTGTTCCGCATCGACCACTACCTGGGCAAGGAGACGGTCCAGAACCTGATCGCCCTGCGCTTCGGCAATACGGTGTTCGAGCCGCTGTGGAACAACCTGTCGATCGACCACGTCCAGATCACCATTGGTGAAACGGTCGGCGTCGGCGACCGCTGGCCCTATTACGACGAGTACGGCGCCCTTCGGGACATGCTGCAGAACCACATGCTGCAGCTGCTCTGCCTGGTCGCCATGGAGCCGCCGTCCGACCTCGACCCGGACTCGGTCCGCAACGAGAAGGTCAAGGTCCTGCGCTCGCTGCGCCCCATCACCCACGAGGAGGCCGAGCGCGTCACCGTGCGCGGCCAGTACGTGGCGGGAACCAGCGAGGGCAAGCCGGCCAAGGGCTATGACGAGGAACGCGGCCAGCCGTCGGACACCGAGACCTTCGTCGCCATCCGCGCCGACATCGACAACTGGCGCTGGGCGGGCGTGCCCTTCTTCATGCGCACCGGCAAGCGCCTGCCCGAGAAGCGCACCGAGATCGTCATCCAGTTCAAGCCGCTGCCGCACTCCATCTTCGACCGCGACGACCGCGGCGAGGTGCAGGCCAACCGCATGGTCATCGAGCTGCAGCCTGAGGAAGACATCTCGCTGACGGTGATGAACAAGAAGCCCGGCCTCGACCAGCGCATGCAGCTGCAGCCGATCAAGATGAGCCTGTCGTGGGGCGTGGGCGGCAAGGGCGACAAGCCGCCCCGCCGCCGCATCGCCTATGAGCGCCTGCTGCTGGACGCCCTGCACGGCGACTCCACCCTGTTCGTCCGCCGCGACGAGGCGGAACAGGCCTGGAAATGGGTCGACGAGGTCTCCGAGGCCTGGGCCGACGGCGACATCAAGCCCCAGGAATACGTCGCCGGAACCTGGGGTCCCGCGGACGCCGACATGCTGATGGCCCGCACCGGCCGGGAATGGAATTCGTCGGATGCCTGAGATTGAAGTCTTCACCGACGGCGCGACATGGGCCGAGGCCTGCGCCGCGCGGCTGACCGAAACCCTGTCGGGCGCCGTCGCCGAAACCGGTAAGGCCGTGTTCGCCGGTTCCGGCGGTTCGACCCCCGCGCCGATCTACGCCCGCATGGCCGCCGCCGGTATCGACTGGTCCAAGGTCGCCGTCACCCTGATCGACGAACGCTATGTCCCCGAGACCTCGCCGGACTCCAGCGCGGCCCTGCTCAAGACCACCCTGCTGATCGGTCCGGCCGCCGCCGCCCGCTTCGTGCCCCTCTATACGCCCGAGGTCACCGTCGATCGCGCCGCCATCGTCGCCGCCCATGCGCTGGCCGCCGAGGGCGGCCGCCTCGACGCTGTCCTTCTCGGCATGGGGGAGGATGGCCATATCTGCTCCATGTTCCCCCAAAGCCCGACGCTGAAGACCCTGCTCACCCCGACCCTGGCGCCGACCGTGCTGGGGGTGCCCCACGGCCGTGACGGCATGGCGCCCAGCCTGGAACGCCTGTCGATCAACCTGCCTTATCTGATGCAGGCGCGCCGGGTGGTCCTGGCCCTGACCGGCAAGCAGAAGCGCGCCGTGTTCGAACGGGAGGCCGCGGGCGACCCGACGACCCAGCCCATCGCCGCCCTGATCGCCGCGAACGTCCCGCTCGAAGTCCTGTGGACGGAGACCGCCTGATGCCCAAGCTCCATCCCGTCGTCGCTCAGGTCACCGCCCGCATCACCGAGCGCTCCCACGCGACCCGCGCCGACTACCTGCGCCGCATGGACGCCGCCCGCGACAGCGGGATCGGCCGCGCCAAGCTCAGCTGCGCCAACTGGGCCCACGCCTTCGCCGGCGCGCCCATCAAGGACAAGCTGCACGCCATGTCGGGCAGCCAGCCCAACGTCGGCGTCGTCACCGCCTTCAACGACATGCTCTCGGCCCACCAGCCGTTCGAGCGCTTCCCCGAAATCATCCGCGCCGCCGTGCGCGAGGTCGACGCCACCGCCCAGGTCGCCGGCGGGACCCCCGCCATGTGCGACGGCGTCACCCAGGGCCGTCCGGGCATGGAGCTGTCGCTGTTCAGCCGCGACGTGATCGCCATGTCCACCGGCGTCGCCCTGACCCACGACGCCTTCGACGCCGCCATGATGCTGGGCGTCTGCGACAAGATCGTCCCCGGCCTGTTCATCGGCGCCCTGGCCTTCGGCCACCTGCCGGTCGTCTTCGCCCCCGCCGGACCCATGCCCTCAGGCATCCCCAATGCCGAGAAGGCTCGCGTCCGCGCCCTCTACGCCCAGAACCAGGTCGACCGTCAGACCCTGCTGGAAAGCGAGATCGGCAGCTACCACTCGCCCGGCACCTGCACCTTCTACGGCACCGCCAACTCCAACCAGATGATGATGGAGCTGGGCGGCCTGCATCTGCCCTCGACCGCCTTCGTCCATCCGGAAACCGGCCTGCGCGACGCCCTAACCGCCGCCGCCGCCAAGCGCGCGGTCGAGCTGGCCCGCACGGGCCGGGGCCGCATGGCCGACGTCATCTCCGAGAAGTCGGTTGTCAACATGATCGTGGCCCTGCTGGCCACCGGCGGCTCGACCAACCACGCCATCCACCTGGTCGCCATGGCGCGCGCCGCGGGCGTGCTGATCGACTGGACCGACATGGACCAGCTGTCGTCCGCCACCCCGTTGCTGGCTCGCGTCTATCCCAACGGCTCAGCCGACGTGAACGCCTTCCAGGCCGCCGGCGGCGTCGCCTTCGTCACCCGCGAACTGGCCCAGGCGGGCCACATCCACTCCGACGTCACGACCGTCATGGGCGAGGGCATCCAGCACTATTTCCAGGAGCCCTCGCTGGTCGACGGCGAACTGGTCTGGCGCGACGGCGTCACCGAGAGCCTGGACCGCGACATCCTGCGTCCCGCCTCCGACCCGTTCCAGAAGGACGGCGGCCTGCGCCTCGTCCAGGGCGACCTGGGTCGGGCCGTCATCAAGGTCTCGGCGGTCAAGCCCGAGAACCGCATCGTCGAGGCCCCCGCCGCGGTCTTCGAATCCCAGGAAGAGGCGCTGCAAGCCTTCAAGGACGGCAAGCTGAACCGCGACGTGGTCGTGGTCCTGCGCTTCCAGGGCCCCAAGGCCAACGGCATGCCCGAGCTGCACAGCCTGTCGCCCGCCCTCAGCGTGCTCCAGGACAAGGGCTTCAAGGTCGCCTTCGTCACCGACGGCCGCATGTCGGGCGCCAGCGGCAAGACGCCCGCCGCCATCCACGTCTCGCCAGAGGCTCTCGCCGGCGGCCCCCTGGCCCATGTGAAGGACGGCGACATCATCCGGCTGGACGCCGAGGCCGGGGTGCTGACCACCATCGGCGTCGCGGGCCTGCGCGAACGCCCCGCCGCCCACCGCACCCAGGCCCACGCCGAGGGCTCGGCCTGGGGCTACGGCCGCGAGCTGTTCAGCGTCTTCCGCCAGACCGTCTCGACCGCCGAGGAAGGGGCCTCGGTCTGCTTCACGACCCCGACCGGCAGCCCGGTCAGCATCGACACCCCGCCCGACCCGAATATCGTCGACCGCGCCGTCGATGCCTGACGCCAATCAAGAAGAAGCCGCCGCGCGGCAAGGGATTCAAGGACAGCGCTCATGACCGTCAACTGGGACCGCACCCTGCTCGTCGGAGACGTCGGCGGCACCAACGCCCGCTTCGCCATCGCCCACATGATCGAGGGCAAGCCGGTGCTCGAGCATCACGAAAGCTTCCCGGCCGAGCGCTATCCGACCTTCCTTGAGGGCGTGAAGGCCTTCATCGACGGCTGCGAGGTCAAGCCCACCGGCGGCGTCATCGCCGTGGCCGGCGCGGTCACCGACGGCGAGATCGACCTGACCAACTCGCCCTGGCGGGTGTCGGAGACCGAACTGGGCACGCTCGGCCTGGAGCCGGTGCGCCTGATCAACGATTTCGAGGCCCTGGCCTGGGGCGCGCCGATCGTGCCGCCGTCCGAGCTGGCCTCGCTGGGCGGTCCGGAAGAGGGCGCGCCGCATTCGGCCATCGCCGTGCTCGGGCCGGGCACCGGCTTCGGCGTCTCCGCCCTGGTGCGGGACCAGCACGGCAATGAGATCGCCATGCCCTCCGAGGGCGGCCACGCCTGTTTCGCCCCGGGTGATCCGGTCGAGGACGAGATTCTGCGCATCCTGCGCCGCCGCTACGATCGGGTCTCCATCGAGCGCCTGATCTGCGGTCCCGGCCTGCTCAACATGCACCGGGCCCTGGCCGAGATCGACGGGCGCGAGACCCATATCGACGACCCGGCCCAGATCACCGCCGAGGCGCTGGAGGATCCGCGCAGCCAGTGCGGCGCCACCCTGGCCCGCTTCTGCGCCATCCTGGGCGCCGTGGCCGGGGACATCGCCCTGACCACCGGCGCCCGCGGCGGAATCTATATCGCCGGCGGCATCGCCCCGCGCATCCTGCCCTTCCTGAAGGCCAGTCCCTTCCGCGAGCGGTTCGAGCGCAAGGGCCGGTTCCAGGACTATATGGCGGCCATTCCCACGAAGGTGATCCTTCACAAGCACGCCGCCCTTCTGGGCGCCGCGCGGGTCGCCTTCGCGGCCTGACAGGTCACGGAAGTGTCACGGCCGCGTGAACCTTCCGGACCTAACGGTGTTTACCTCCCCGAACACAGGGAGTTAGTTCACATGCGCAAGTTCACCATCGCCGCCGTCGCCGCCTTCGCCGTCGTGGGCCTCGCCGCCTGCGGGGAAAGCTCGGCCGACAAGGCCGCCGAAACCCAGGCCGACGCGCTGGAGGCCCAGGCCGCCGCGACCCCGAACGAGGCCCAGGAGAAGGCCCTCAACACCGAAGCCGACCGTATCGAGCAACAGGCGGGCAACGCCGACGGCGGCATGACCACCTCGAACACCCCGAGCACCACCCCCTCGGGCGAGATGACCGCTCCGCCGGCCCCGGCTCCGGCCCACTAAGCCGTTCCGTCCACGGACGAACGAAGAAGGCCCCGCCGCTCTCGCGACGGGGCCTTTTGCTTGCGCGGCGCTCAGCGCGTCAGTCGACGCAGATCGTCGGCTCCGCCTTGCCGTTCTCGATCGTGGTGTAGCAGCCGAAGCGGCCGCTGGCGGCCTGGCACTGGCCGACGGCGGGGGCGCCCGCGTTCGGCGTTCCGGCGACGTCCTCGATGCGGCAGTCTCCCTGGCAGTCCGAGCCGGTCGTGCAGCGCTTGCCCGCATCGGCGTAGGTGATCACGCAGCGCACGGTCTGCATCCGGCCCTGCGGCAGCATCTTGCCGCCCTGGGAGGCGCACAGGGCCGCGTCGGTGCTGCCCGCGGCGCTGGCCTGGGACTGTTGCGGCGCGGCGGTCGCGGCGCCGTCGGTGGCCGGCATCGGCTGGCAGGCGGCGGCCAGCAGGGCCGTCACGGCGATCATCAGTCGTTTCATTTCACGGCTCCCTTGGTGAATCCGGTCCAGACGTCGTCGTAGTCCAGCTGCATCGTCGGACTGGTTTGCGCCCATTCCGTGGTGCGGATCGGCATGCGCGTCTCGAACATGAAGGCCAGGGTGTTCTCGATCTTCACCGGCTTCAGCTCGGCGGCGACCGCCTTGTCATAGCTGGCCTGGTCCGGCCCGTGCCCGCTCATGCAATTGTGCAGCGACGCGCCGCCGGGGGCGAAGCCGCCCTCCTTGGCGTCATACTCGCCGGTCACCAGACCCATGAACTCGCTCATGACGTTCCGGTGGAACCACGGCGGCCGGAACGTGCCCTCGGCCACCATCCAGCGCGGCGGGAAGATGACGAAGTCGGCGTTGGCCGTCCCCGGCGTGTCCGACGGGCTGGTCAGCACCGTGAAGATCGAGGGGTCCGGATGGTCGAAGCTCACCGTCCCGATCGTGTTGAAGCGGGCGGTGTCATATTTGTACGGCGCGTTGTTGCCGTGCCAGGCGACGACATCCAGCGGGCTGTGGTCGAACAGGGTGACGTACAGCCGCCCGCCGAATTTCTGCACGCACTCGGTCGGCCGATCCACGTCCTCGAACCAGGCGACGGGCGTCTCGAAATCGCGCGGATTGGCCAGGCCGTTCGAGCCGATCGGCCCCAGGTCCGGCAGGCGGAAGGCCGCGCCGTAGTTCTCGCACACATAGCCGCGCACGGGTCCGGAGACCTCGACACGGAACCGCACCCCGCGCGGAATGACCACGATCTCGCCGGGCCGGGCGTCGATCCGGCCCATCTCGGTGACGAAGGCCTGCGCCCCCTCCTGCGGCACGATCAGCAGCTCGCCGTCGGCGCAGTAGAAGACCCGGTCGGTCATGGAGCGGTTGGCGGCGTACAGGTGGATGCCCGTGCCGATCCCGGCCTCCGGATCGCCGTTGCCGCCGTAGGTGACCAGCCCCTCGACCCAGTCGGTCGGCTCGCCCGGCATCGGCAGCGGGTCCCAGCGCATCCGGTTGGGCGACGGCGGCGCCTCATGGAACGGCCCCGAGCGCACCCGCCCCTGCGCGAACGGTTTATAGGCCGGGTGCTGGGCCGAGGGCCGCAGGCGATACAGCCAGCTGCGGCGGTTCTCGCTGCGCGGCGCGGTGAAGGCCGTCCCCGACAGCTGCTCGGCGTACAGCCCCATCGGCGTCCGCTGCGGCGAGTTCCGCCCCTCCGGCAGCGCCCCGGGCACGGCCTCGGTCGCGAAATGATTGCCGAAGCCGGTCAGGTACTGAGGCGCGTTGGCTCGCGTCGTCATGTGGCGTTCTCCCTTGCGGGAGGTTTAGCGGGGCGACGGGCGGCGCACTACCCCCGGTCGGCGGGGAGCGGAGTTTGAGGAGAATGGAGAGGGCGGCTCCGTCAGGGCCTGGGCGCGCGCAGCCGGAAGTCCCCGGGACGATCGCCCGGCTCCAGCGCCCGGTCCGGATTGAGCCGCAGGGTCCAGCCCGGTCCCTCGCGCCCATCCGCCGAGGTCGGCGCGGCGACGGTGACGCGCTTCCAGTTCGGGTCGATCAGCGCCCCGTCCGTCACCTTCAGCACGCCCCAGCTGTCGACCACCCGCAGCGTCGGATAGACGGCGCCGTTGCCGCCCAGCACCACGATGGTGCTCGGGTTGAAGCTGATGTTCATGTCCTCGAACGCCAGCGTCAGGCGGGGTCCGTCCACCAGCTTCGCCGTCCAGGCCGCCGCCACGGCGCGGGCCCGTTCGGCGCGCTGCGCCTCGTCGGCCCGGATCCCCACGCCGTCATAGCGGGCCTCCGCCGCCGGGGCCTCGACGGCCGGTGCGCCGGTCCGCGCGGCCAGCAGGGCGCCCAGGTCGTCCCCGGCGCCCAGTCCCCGCCGCCAGTCGGACGCGGCCGCGTCCAGCAGCAGGCCGTAGGGTGGGCCCGAGAAATAGGCGAAGTTGCGTACGAAGCTGTTCTGCTCCTCCGCCAGGGCCAGCCCCTTCAGCGCCTCCGCCACGGCGTCGCCGCCCGACAGGCGCACGCCGGTATACTGCGCCAGTCCCTCGTTCATCTCCAGCTGCCGTTCCTGGTCCCCGGCCTGCGCGGTCAGGGTCCGCCGCGCCGCGCGGAAGGCCAGCGCGTCCGCCACGGCCTGGTCCCGGGCGGCCGGGTCTGCGGCGCGCAAGGCCGCCGCCAACGCCCGCCATTCCAGCCGCATCAGCACCCGCCCCTCGGTCGTCGACAGGTGTTCCGGCGTCGGCGATCCCGCCGGCAGGCCCAGGTCCCTCTGCACCCCGTGCCAGATCTCATGGGCCAGCAGCGCCCGGCGCTCGGTCGGATCTTCGGGCAGGGGCCGGATCAGCATGGCCCAGCGCACGCCGTCCCAGTCCACCGCCGTGTTGGCGATGTTGACGGTCTCCGGCAGGGTTCCGACGAACAAACCGCCCTCGGGCTTCAGGGCGTCGCTGTCGCCGCGCCGGGCCGTATGGACGGTGCGCGTCGCCGGATCGACCAGCAGCACCGGCGTGCAAAGGCGCGCGCCCCACAGCGCTCCGCCGTCGGTCTCGCAGATCGCCCTGGCCTCGGCGAAGGTTTCGGCCGGGCCCGGACCGGCCTGGGCCAGTGCGGCGCCCGCGATCAGCGTCGGGATGATGGAAAGCAGCAAGGCGCGCATGAGAGTCCCCCCTGGCCCCTACTTCCGCCCGCCATTGTGACGCTTTCGGGGCTTCAGAACCCCTGGCTCTGCGCCATCCGCTCCTGGTGGAACCCCGCGTCGCCCAGCAGTTCGTTCAGCACCCGCACCCGCTTCATGAACAGGCCGACGTCGAACTCGTCGGTCATGCCCACGCCGCCATGCATCTGCACCGCTTCCTGCACCGCCAGTTCGGCCACCCGGCCCGCCTTGGCCTTGGCCACCGACACGGCCAGCGCCGCGTTCGGCTTGCCGGCGTCCAGCGCCTGCAGGGCGCCGATCGTCGCCGCCCGGGCGATCTCGATCTCGCTGTACAGGTGGGCCGCCCGGTGCTGCAGCGCCTGGAACTCGCCGATCAGCTTGCCGAACTGCTGGCGGGTCCGCAGGTACTCCAGCGTGACCTGGAAGGCCTGGTCGCCCGCGCCGTTCAGCGACGCCGCCGCGCAGGCCCGGCCCAGGTTCAGCGCGCCTTCCAGCAGGTCCTCGCCGCCGTCCACCGAGCCGATCACCGCGTCCGCATCGACCTCGACATCGGTCAGGGTCACCCGCGCCGCATTGTGCGCATCGACCATCACCGTGCGCTCGATCTCCACGCCCTGGGTCTTCGGATCGACCAGGAACAGGGTCAGGCCGGCCTCGGTCAGGGCCGCCACGATCAGGGCGTCGGCCACGTGGCCGTCCAGCACGAAGCCCTTGGCGCCGTTCAGCTTGAAGCCGTTGCCCGCGCGTTCGGCCACCGTCGCGATCCTGGACGGCGCATGCTTGGCGCCCTCGTCGACGGCCAGCGACAGGATCGCCTCGCCCGCTGCGATCCGGGGCAGCCAGGCCGCCTGCTGCTCGGCCGAGCCGCCGTCGGTCAGCACCTTGGCCGACAGCACGCCCGAGCCCATGAAGGGCGACGGCGTCAGGGTCCGCCCCAACGCCTCGGCCACCACCCCGGCCTCGACCGCGCCCAGGCCCGAGCCGCCGTGCTCCTCGGGGATGATGACCCCGGCGAAGCCCATCTCGCCAAACGCCTTCCACAGGTCGCGCGACACCCCGTCGGCGTCGCGGCTGTCGCGCAATTTCCGCAGGTGGGCGATGGGCGCATTCTCGTTCAGGAAGCCGTCGGCGGCCTCCTTCAGCATGGTCTGCTCTTCCGTCAGGATCAGCGGCATGGGCGTCAGGCTCCCGGCAGTTGCAGAAGGTGTTTGGCGATGATGTTCAGCTGCACCTCGCTGGTGCCGCCTTCGATCGAGTTGGCCTTGGTGCGCAGCCAGTCGCGGGCCGCGGTGCCGTTGCGCGACCGCTCGCCTTCCCACTCCAGCGCCTCGGCGCCGCCCGCCGCCATCAACAGTTCGTGGCGGCGCTTGTTCAGCTCCGAGCCGTAGTATTTCAGCATCGAGGCGATGGCCGGATGGGCCTGGCGGGCCTTCATCTGATCGCCCGCCCGCTCCATCGCCAGACGGAAGGCCGCGGCGTCGATCTCCAGTTCGGCCACCCGCGCGCGCAGCATCAGGTCGTCCAGCCGGCCCTCGTCGTCGCTGCCGATGGAGTCCGTCGCCACCTGGCCCAGCGGCCGTCCGCCGCCCGCCTCGCCGATGGCGCCGATCATGGTCCGCTCATGGGCCAGCAGCGCCTTGGCCACGTCCCAGCCGCGGTTCAGCGTCCCGACCAGGTTCTCCTTCTCCACGCGCACGTCGTCGAAGAAGGTCTCGCAGAACGGGCTCTTGCCGCTGATCAGGGTGATCGGCTTGGTCGTCACGCCGGGCGTGGCCATGTCGAACAGCACGAACGAGATGCCCAGGTGTTTCGGCGCCGCCGGATCGGTCCGCACCAGGCAGAAGATCCAGTCGGCCTTGTCGGCGTACGACGTCCAGATCTTCTGGCCGTTGACGATCCAGTGGTCGCCCTTGTCCTCTGCTTTCGTCTGCACATTGGCCAGGTCCGACCCGGCGCCCGGCTCGGAATAGCCCTGGCACCAGCGGATCTCGCCGCGCACGATCTCGGGCAGGAAGCGCTTCTTCTGTTCCTCGGTCCCGAACTGCAGCAGCGCCGGGCCCAGCATCCAGATGCCGAAGCTGGACAGCGCCATCTGCGCGCCGATGCGGCGCAGCTCGGAGCCCAGCACCTTGGCCTCCTCGCGGCTCAGCCCCCCGCCGCCGTATTCCTTGGGCCACTCCGGCGCGGTCCAGCCGCGCGCGCCCATCCGCTCCATCCAGAGCTTGTGGGCCGGCGTCTTGAAGGTCGGATTGCGCCCGCCCCAGACCCGGTCCTCGTCATTGTCCAGCGGCCCGCGCACCTCCGGCGGGCAGTTCTCTTCCAGCCAGGCGCGGGTCTCCGCGCGGAAGGTCTCGAGATCGGTCATTTGAATCCCCGTCATCCCCCCGCAGGCGGGGGCCGCGTTTCCTCTTTCGACGACGCTAGCAGCACTCCGTTGCGTTTGACCACGGGTGACGTCGCGGCAACGCTCGAACCCGTGATCGCGTTACGCCGAAGAAGGAGCCTGCATGACCTACATCACCCGCGCCGTCTTCGCGGCGGCCAGCCTGCTGCTGATGCTGCTCGCCATCGGCCTCGTCGTCCTCGGTCTCAGGGAAGCGGCGGGGGCCTTCACCTCATCCGGCGACAGCTCGGCGGACGCCATCCTCGACACCCTGGGCTACGTCATCGTCGCCATCGCCGTCTTCGACGTGGCCAAATACCTGTTCGAGGACGAGGTCCGTCGCGGGTCAGAACGGCGCAGCGCCTCCGAGGCGCGCCGCAGCCTGACCAAATTCCTCTCCACCATCATCATCGCCCTCTTCCTCGAAGGCCTGGTCATGGTCTTCAAGACCGCGCGGGAGGACATCACCCAGATGCTCTATCCGACCGCCCTGATCGTCGCGGCCGTTCTCGTTCTGGTGGGGCTCGGCGTGTTCCAGCGCCTCTCGGCCACGGTGGAGGAAAAGGTCGGCGACGACGATGACGCCGAAGAGGCCCGCGACGAGGGTCGTCCCGCCCGCCCTGCCCGCGCCAGGCCTGAACGGGCGAAAACCTGACGACCTGGCCTCAGTACACGCTGTCGTAGGCCCAGCCCGTCAGCCCGATCAGGTGCAGCCCGAACACGCGCACCGGCCCGCTCTCAGGCGACTGCCGTTCCACGAAGCGATAGCCGTCCGGCCCGTTGGACTCGACAACCCATTGAGCGCCGTCCAGCCCTGTGTCGCACGTGGCGGCCGTCTGTTTCAGGACCCCGGTCGGCTCCACCACCCGCTTCAGGGCCGCGACCTCGCCGGTGGACAGGCGGCGCTCGATCCGCCTCGCGATCGTCCCCGGCTCATAGCCGCCGTGCCCGGACAGTTCGGTCGCCGCCATCGTCACCGCGCCGTCAGCCCCCGTGTCCAGACGGATCACCACCGGCGCATCGAAGGTCCTCAGCCAGGTGAAGCGCAGGCTCCGCCCGTTGCTCCGGAACAGCGGCGCCTCCCCCGCGGCGGCCAGATGTCCGCCGTACCAGGCGGCCTTGTGCTCGTCCATCAGCTCCCGCCGGGCGCCCGGTCCGAAAGGTCCGCATCGCAGGATCGTCTCCTGTAGAGCCTGCGGAAACCAGGCCGCGCCCTCCCGGTCCCGCGCGCTGATCGGAAAGACCGGGTCGGGTCCCCCGAACGGTGGCGCGCAGCCGATCATGGCGACGGCGATCACACTCAGGAGGATACGGTTCACGCGCGACGTCCTCCGAATGTCTGCAGAACCCTAGCCCTTGGTCGGCAGGAACGGCGAGAAGGTGATCACGGTGAAGCTGTCACGGATGTTCGGCCGTGTCTGCACCGACCGGGTCACGAAGGTGCCGATGTCCAGATCCTTCGGCAGCTGGAACTTGGCCAGCAGGTCGTACTGGCCCGAGGTCGAATAGACCTCCGAGACGTATTCGACGTTGTCCACGATGTCGGCGGCCACGTCGTTGGCGTGGCCCAGCTCGCATTTGATGAAGACGAAGATGGCGGTCATCATGGCGGCTGTCTCTCCTGGCGGTTCGGGGGTGGTCTAGCGGATGGCGACGTGGCTGATAAGGCGGTTGGCGAGATCGACTACGAGGCCGAGTACAATAACCGCGCCCGCGTGCCGGACCATCCGGCCGTCCTGAACCGCTGGAAGGCCGCCGCCGAGGCCGCCGTTGCGGCCCATGCGCCCGAGACCCTCGCCTACGGCCCCGGCGACCGCCAAGTCATGGACCTGTTCTCCGCCGGCCCCGACGCTCCCGTCGCCGTCTTCCTGCACGGCGGCTACTGGCAGGCGCTGGACAAGGACTGGTTCAGCGGGATCGCCCCCGCCTTCCTTCAGCACGGCGTCAGCCTCGCCATCCCGTCCTACGATCTCGCCCCCGCCGTGCGGCTAGGCGCCATCCTGAAGCAGGTACGCGCCGCCGTGGACCTGATCCGCGCCCGCAACGGCGGCAAGCGCCCCGTGGTCTTCGGCCATTCCGCCGGGGGCCACATGGCCGCCTGCATGCTCAGCGAGGCCCGCGCCTCCGCCGCCGTCGCCATCAGCGGCGTCTTCGACCTGCGCCCCCTGATCCACACCTCGCTGAACATGGCGCTGGACCTGGACGCCAACGAGGCCGCCGCCCTGTCGCCGATCTTCTGGCCGATCCCCGACGGCTCGACGCCGGGCGGCACGATCCTGGACTGCGTCGTCGGCGCCGACGAAAGCCCCGAGTTCCTGCGCCAGTCGCGGATGATGGCCGACCACTGGGGAAACAACGGCGTCCAGACCCGCTACGAGGCCCTGCCCGGCCTGAACCACTTCACCGTCCTGGACCCGCTGTTCGATCCGGAGAGCGCGCTGGTCGAGCGGATCGTGGCGCTAGCGAAACAATAAGTTCCGCTCATCCCGGCGAAAGCCGGGACCCAGTGCTTTCGCCTGGCGGTCCGGGTGGGATAAGCATGACGAATCATGGGCTCTACCGGTCGCCCAAAGGACTGGATCCCGGCTTTCGCCGGGATGAGCGGAGATTGAAATGCGCCACGACCGCCTCGCCGTCCTCACCGCCCTCGAAGCACAGGGCGTGGCCCCCGTCTTCTACAACGCCGATCCCGAGGTCTGCCTGAACGTCATCCGCGCCTGTTCGCGCGGCGGGGCCAAGGCCATCGAGTTCACCAACCGGGGCGACTTCGCCGTCGACCTGTTCGGCGACATCGCGCGCGAGCTGCAGAAGACCGATCCGGACATCATCCTCGGCATCGGCTCCGTCGTCGATGCGGGCACGGCCAGCCTCTATCTGAACCGGGGCGCGCGCTTCATCGTCAGCCCCTGCCTCGTCCCGGACGTGGCCAGGGTCTGCAACCGGCGCATGACGGCCTACTTCCCCGGCTGCGGCTCCGTCACCGAGATCGGTCAGGCGCACGAGCTGGGCTGCGAGATCGTCAAGCTGTTCCCGGGCGCCAGCGTCGGCGGCGTGGACTTCGTCAAAGCGGTGCTCGGCCCCATGCCCTGGACCAAGATCATGCCCACCGGCGGCGTCGACCCCGACGAGGCCAGCATCGCCAAATGGTTCGGCAGCGGCATCGTCGCCGCGGGCATGGGCTCCAAGCTGATCACTGACGCCGCCCTGACGTCCGGCGACTGGGCCGGCATCGAGGCGCAGGTGAAGAAGACGGTCGACGCGATCGCCGCCTTCCGGAGCAAGTAGGGGCTAGGGGCTAGGGGCTAGGGGCTAGGGTTGATCAACCCCCACCGTCCTCCTAACCCCTAGGGCCTAGGGCCTAACCCCTACCCCTGCTCACAGCCCCAGCGTCGCGCTGTCCAGGTCCAGCTCCGCCGCCGGGATCACCACCACGTCCGGGTGCGCCGCGCGCAGGGCGTCGATGAACATCGAGGCCTGGCCCACCACCACCACATAAGCCTGGTCCGAGCCGATACCCTGCGCCGCCGCGCGCACCGTCTCCGGCGTCGTCGCGTTGATCTTGCCGGCGTAGGTCCCGATCTCAGTCAGCGGCAGGCCGTAGGTGACGGCCTCGGCCAGCACCCCGCCCAGGCCGCCGGTCGTCTCCACGTTGCGCGAGAAGCCGCCGGTCAGGAAGGCCTCTCGGTCGGTCACCGCCTGTTCGGTCACGGCTTCGGTCTTCAGCCGGTCGAACTCGGCCAGCACCAGGCCCACCACCTCGGCGGCGCTCTCGTTCTTGGTCTGGGTGGTGGCGCTCAGCATGCCGCCGTCCAGCCGCGCGCCCAGCGAGGAGTAGGCGCCGTAGCTCAGGCCGCGCTTGGCCCGCACTTCCTGGAACAGGTGGCCGTTCTGGCCGCCGCCCATGATGCTGTTGACCACCGACAGGGGATAGAAGCTGTCCTCGGCCCGGCGCGGTCCGCGCACCGCCGCCGCCACCGCTGCCTGACCGGCGCCCGGCAGGTCGATCACGACGACGCGCGGTCCCGGAACGGCGCCCGCGCGAGGGCCCGTCGCCGGCACGGCGCCTGACGGCCGCGTCCAGCCGCCCAGGGTCCGCTCGGCGAAGGCGAAGGCTTCCTCCGGCTCCATGCCGCCGGTGATGATCAGGGCGGCGTTGTCCGGCCGCCACCAGCGGTCGTGGAAGGCGACGATCTCCTCGCGGGTCACGGCCCCGATCGAGGTCGGCGTGCCCGAGGTCGGCGCGCCGTAGGGCGAGGCGCCGAAGGCCAGGCGGTTCAGCACCAGATTGGCCAGCGGCCCCGGCTGGCGCAGGTTCACCCTGAGGGCGTTGACCGCCCGCGTGCGGTTGCGCGCCACCTCTTCGGGCGCATAGTCCGGGCGCTGGATCACGTCCGCCAGCACGGCCCCGACCTGATCGGCCGCGGCCACGGGCGCCGACATGAAGACCGCCGACGCATCCTGTCCCGCGCCGCCGCCGATGTTGGCGCCCAGCGCCTCCAGGGTGCGCGCGATCTCGGGGGCCGAGCGTCCGCCCGCGCCCTCGGTGGCCAGGCCGGCGGTCATCGAGGCCAGACCCGGACGGTCCGCCGGATCCGCCGCCGCGCCGCCGCCGATGACCAGCTGGGCGTTGACGATCGGCAGGTCGGTGGACTTGGCCACGATCACCCGCAGGCCGTTGGACAGGGTCCGCTCCACCACATGCGGCGTCGCCATCGGACGCGGCGCGCCCGCGGCCGGCGGCGCCATCCGCTGCCCCTCGGGCAGCAGTTCGTTCGGCGGCAGGACGGCCGGCGGCACGCTCAGGAAGGTCGGGACCGGAACCGGGTTGCGATAGCTGTCCTCGCTGACGCCCGCCGGACGCTGGCTCTCGTCCTGATAGCGGATCGAGACCCGCGCCTGTTCGTCCAGGTATTTGCGGGCCACGCGCTGCACGTCGGCGGCGGTCACCGCCTGCACGGCGGCCAGGTTGGCGTCCGGCGCCGTGGGATCGCCCTCGTCGACCAGGGCCCGGCCCAGGATGAAGGCCCGGCCCGAGGCCGTCTCGCGCTGGCGCAGGGCCGACGCCACGATCTCCATCTTGGCCTCGGCCAGTTCGGCGGCGGTCACCGGCTCGTCGCGGACGCGGGCCAGCTGGGCGTTCAGCGCCGCCTCCACGTCGGGGATCGCCTTGCCCTGGGCCACGGTCGCCTGGACGGTGATCGTGCCCGCCTCCTCCATCTGGTCGGCGCCGAAGCTGGCGTTGGTGGCCAGCTGGCTGCCGTAGACCAGCGCCTGGTGCAGGCGCGAGCTGTCGCCGCGCGACATGATGCCGGACAGCACGTCCAGCGCCGCCGCGTCCGGATCCGACGCCTTCACGCCGGGGAAGATGGCGGCGATCGCCGGCAGGGGCACGTTCGGCGCATAGGCCTCGACCAGACGCGGCTGGGTGCGCGGCGGCGACACCGGACGTTCGAACACCGGCACCGGGCGGGCGGGGTTCTGGATCTCGGCGAAATACTGGTCGACCCAGCGGTCCAGCTGCGCCTGGTCGAAATTGCCCGACACGATCAGGGTCGCCGTGGCCGGGCGGTAATAGGCCTCGTGGAAGGCGCGCGCGTCGTCGATGGTGGCGCTGTCCAGCTGCTCGATCGAGCCGATCACGCTGCGGCGATAGATGGACCGGTCGAACTCGTTGTCGCCGATGACGAAGCGGTCCAGCCGGCCGTACGGCGGCGCATAGACCCGCTGGCGCAGCTCTTCCTTCACGATGGAGCGCTCGGCGTCGAACACGGCCTGGTCGACCACCGGCCGCGCCATCCGCTCGGCGTGGGTCCACAGCATCGTCTCCAGATACTGCGGCGGCACAGTCTCGTAGTAGTTGGTCATGTCCTGGCCGGTGGAGGCGTTGCGGCTGCCCCCCGCGTTCTCGACCAGCGTCGAGATCTGGCCGTAGGGCAGGTTGACCGTCTTGCGGCTCAGGATGTGTTCGAACAGGTGGGCGAAGCCCGAGCGGCCCTCAGGATCGTCCTTGCCGCCCACGTCGTACCAGACCTGCACGGTCACCGTTCCGGCGGTCGCGTCGGGCATGGAATAGACATTCAGCCCGTTGGCCAGCTGGCGATGCGTGTACTGCAGCGGCGGCACGGTGATGGTCGCCGCGTCCTGCGCGAGGGCCGGGAAGGCCGGGGCGGTCAGGGCGAGCAGCGAGGCGCCCAGCAGGGCGGCGGTGCGGGTCATCATGGGGTCCCCCAAGGACAGTGATCTGAACCTCGCGACCCTAACAGCGGCGAAGCCCGGGTCGGATTTCAAGTTCGTAATGAAAGGTCGGCCGCCGGATCCTGACCGGCGATCCTTTCACGCGGGGGCGGGCGGAAGTCCGTCGCTCCATCCCCGGGAGGGCTAGAGCCGGTCCTCGACCTCGTCCCGCGTCGGCATCGAGGGCTGGGCGCCGGGCCGGGTCGCGGCGACGGCCCCCGCCGCGCAGGCGAAGCGCAGCGCCGCCTCGGGCTCCATTCCCTCCAGCAGGGCGACGCAGATCGCGCCGACGAAACAGTCGCCCGCGCCGGTGGCGTCGACGGCCCGCACCCGGGGCGGGGCGGCCCGCGCGATCTCGGCCCCGCGCTGGTACATGACCGCGCCGGCGGCCCCCAGGGTCACCACCACACGTCCGCCGCCGTGATGCAGCAAGTCGCCGTAGAAGGCCGCCTCGGTCTCGTTGACCACGATCAGGTCGGCCCGGCGCAGCAGCTGGTCCGACACCGGCTGGGCGGGCGCCAGGTTCACGCAGACGAAGTCCGTCGCCCGCCCCACCGCCGCCTCGACCGTCTCGATCGGCAATTCGAGTTGAAGGATCAGCGGGGTCTCGATCCGCTGCGGCAGCTGTTCGGGGAAGGCGCTGTGGTTGGCGCCCGCCGCCACCACGATCTGGTTCTCGCCATCCGGCGCGACGGCGATCAGGGCCACGCCCGTCGGCGCCTCGGCGTCGGCGACCACCCCGCCGGCGTCCACGTCGTCGGCCAGCAGCAGCGCCAGCGCCTCCTCGGCCATGGCGTCGCGCCCGACCCGGCCGATCAGGAACACCTCCGCCCCCAGCCGCTGCGCCGCCAGCGCCTGGTTGGCGCCCTTGCCGCCCGGATGCCGCGCCAGCTCGGCGCCCGTCACGGTCTCGCCCGCGCGCGGCAGCTTCGGCGCCGAGGCGACGAAGTCCAGATTGATCGACCCGACGACGGTGATCCTCATGCACACTTCTCCGCAATCAGGCTGAACACCCCGTCCGCGTCCGCGCTGACCGCCCAGCGGTGGCGCAGCGGTTCGCCCGCCACGCCCTCGCGGAACTCGACCGCCGTATGGCCGCGGGTCAGGTCGCTGTCCGTCTCCACCCGGATCCGGCACGGCTGCAGTACGAACAGCTCCGGCTTCAGCAGCCAGGCCACCGGGCAGGGATCGTGCACGGGCGGGGCGTCCCACCCCACGATCCGGCGCTCCACCGCCTGCGAGAAGCGCATCATCGCCGCCGCCGTGCCGCCCATCGGCGTCTTCAGCGCCTCGAGGGCCGCGATCCGCTCGTCCGTCGCCCGCACCTGATGGGTCGCGTCCAGTCCGAACATCACGACATCGCACTCGGTCGCCAGCACCTCGGCCGCCGCCTCCGGATCGGCCCAGATGTTGAACTCGGCCGAGGCGGTGATGTTGCCGCCCTCGGACCGCGCCCCGCCCATCACCGCCACCGGCCCCAGCCGCCCGGCCAGCGCCGGATCCTTGCGCAGCGCCAGCGCCAGATTGGTCAGCGGCCCCAGCACCGCCAGCGCCACCGACTTCGCCGGGCGGGCGTTGACCAGGGCGAGGATGGCGTCCGCCGCATGGCCCTCGGCCACGGGCGCGTCCGGCTCGAACGGCTCCAGGTCGCCGGTCCCTTCCGGCCCGTGGAATTCCGCCGCCGTGCCCAGGGTCCGGCGCAGCGGCTCCCCCGCGCCCATGAACACCGGCACGTCCTCGCGCTCGGGCTTCTGAAGTCCGGCGATCTGGCGCAGCATCCGCGCGTTCCGCGCCGTCTTCTCGACCGGCACGTTCCCGCCCACCGTGGTCACGGCCAGCAGTTCGAATTCCTCGGCCCCGAAGGCCAGCATCAGCGCCACGGCGTCATCCACGCCGGGGTCGCAGTCGATAATCAGCGATTGTCTGTTCACCCGGGCATCACTGCCGCGCGCCGCGCTTCGGAGCAAGGCTGGCGAGGCTCAGACGGTCGGCTTGCCCGTGATCTGCGCCAGACGCAGAAACCGCAGCCAACTGTCCCAACTGCCGGCCTGACGCGCGCTGGCCCGCAGGGGATCGTCGCTCTCAGACGGGATTTCAAGCTGGTCCAGATAGGCCTTCTGCACTTGGACAAGCACTTGTCGGTCCGCCTCTCCCAGCCTGGCGTCTATGGCCGGCCACCAACGGTGAGCGATGATCTTGCGTGAGGCGACGCCCCGCGCGGAACAGTTCCGCAACGCCAGCCTCGACTGGCCCGGCCGGGGCTTTTGCAGGATGCAAGGCAGCACGCCCTCGCATTCAACCCATTGCTCTACGAAGCTTTCCGGGCCGTCATCGAGATTGGTCCGGGCGGCGCACTGTTCAAGCGCGGCGACTTCAACAGCGAAATCACCGCATTTGGACATATCGTCGCCGCCGAACACGCAGGTCTCGAGCCGACTGACATCGGCTTCCTCGAAATTCGGCGCCTCTTGCGTCTGGGGGGTCAGCGCCAACGACGCGACGAAGACAAACAGCAACATGACGAGGCCTCAACCGTAACCGTGAAGCACGCTGCCTCGCCGGATTTGCCCTGTCCAGACCGCGTTCGCGGCGCGGAGCCTCAGCCTGGCGCAGCGACGCCGCGCGTCTCCCACGCCGCCGCCGTCGTCCGGATCAGCTCCAGCACCGCCAGATGCCCCGCCAGGTCCGACAGCCGGGGCGCGTCCTCTTCCGGATTGATCCGCAACACCCGCCCTTGGGTCAGGTCGACCAGCGGCGCGTCTTCGCCCAGCAGGATCGCGCCCCGGGCGCCCGTGGCGGGAGCGGCGCGGAACGGATGCGCCGTCAGCAGGCCGACCTCGGCCTTCAGCCCGCCCTTGCGGTCCAGCACCAGCACGCGCCGGTCGGTCAGCGCATAGTGCTCGCCGATCCGGCCGGCCAACCACTTTCCGGTCCGCCAGCTGTCCTGCAGCGCCCCGATCGCCACGAACAGGCCGATGACGATCAGCAGCGGGCTGTCGGCGAAGGCCCGCATCGACCAGGCCGCCGACAGCAGGACCAACCACCACACAAGGCTGAAGGCGATCGCCGCGCCCTGCCGCCGCGACAGGAACAGCTGTCCCCGGGGCGCGCCGGTCCAGACCACGGTCTCGCCGGGCGTCAGCAGGGCCTGCACCGCCGCCCGCTTGCGGGCCGCGCGCGTCCCGGTCTCGCTCACAGACAGGCCTTCACGCAGGCCGCGGCCAGCACTTCCGCCGAGTCCACCAGCGGGACCGTCACGTCATCCGTCCCCAGCAGCAGCGGCACCTCGGTGCAGCCGGCGATGACCACCTCGGCCCCCGCCGTGACCAGCGCCGCCGCCAGCCGCTTCATCTCCGCGCGTGGCCCCTCGCCGATATCGCCGCGCTTCACAGCATAGACGCAGCCCATGAAGGCCTCGCGGTCGGCGCCGCCCAACCGCACGATCTTCACCCCCGTCGCCTGCAGCGCCCGGGTGTACAGCGCCTCCCCGCCCGGGGTGGCCAGCACGCCGATCTTCCTGGCCCCGCCCGCGGTCGCCGCCGCCGTCGTCTCGGCGATCATGTCGATGAAGGGCAGGCCCGCCTTGCGGATGCCCGCCGCCTGGGCGTGGGCGGTGTTGCACGGCATGGCCAGCACCCGCGCCCCGGCGTCGCGCAGCCGCAGCGCCATCCCCGCCAGAACCGCCTCGGCGGCGTCCGGTGCCCGGTTGCGGTCCGGCACCTGCGGATTGATGTCGGCGATGATGCGGATGTGGTCCTGATCGCCCTCGGCGGGCGTCAGCGCCTGCACCCGCGCGAGGAAGGCCACCGTCGCGGCGGGCCCCATACCGCCCAGGACGCCCAGGGTCTTCACAGCGACGCCCCGATCTCGCTCTCGTAGCCGAACAGGCCCTGCGCCCCTCCGGTGTGCAGGAAGACCACCGTCTCGCCCTCGAACCGGCCCGCCTTGGCCAGGGCGATCAGGCCCTTCATCGCCTTACCGCTGTAGACCGG
The DNA here is from genome assembly GCF_059416065.1 of Brevundimonas sp. GW821-FHT09G01. NCBI lineage: Bacteria > Pseudomonadati > Pseudomonadota > Alphaproteobacteria > Caulobacterales > Caulobacteraceae > Brevundimonas > Brevundimonas sp. GW821-FHT09G01. The sequence goes on along the minus strand of NZ_JBWKOL010000005.1, from coordinate 180,865 downwards.
GTCCAGCACGATCCCGTCGGTCCGCGCCGCCAGCTTCAGCGCCTCGATCACCGCGCCGTCCACCAGGCCGTAGCCCTCGCCGACATAGTCGCAGTCGGCCACGACCATCTCCGCCGTCACCGCGTCCGGCCGCCCCAGCAGGGCCGCCGTCTCGCGCGCCAGCTTCAGCACATTCTCTTCCTGCTTGGCCTTGGGCGCCCGCACCCCGATGCCCAGCACCGGGATGTCCGCCCCCATCACCGCCAGCCCGGCCACCAGGCCCGCGTGGGTCCCGGCGCTGCCGGTCGCGGTGATGATCCGGTCGATCCTCAGGTCCAGCTCGTCGGCGCCGACCACGATCTCGCGCGCGCAGTCGACATAGCCCAGCGCCCCCACCGGATTGGAGCCGCCGCCCGGAATGACATAGGGCCGCCCGCCGCGCGCCCTCACCTCGGCCGCCGTCTTCTCCAGCTCGGCCGCCATGTCCGTCCCGCCCGGCACGCGGCGGATCACCGCCCCGAACAGCCGGTCCAGCAGGACGTTGCCGTTGTCGACGTAGTCGGCCGCCCTGGACCCGGTCCGCTCCTCCAGGATGACTTCGCACTTCAGCCCGTGCGCCGCCGCGGCGGCCGCGGTCTGGCGCACGTGGTTGGACTGCACCGCCCCCTGGGTCACCAGGGTGTCGGCCTCCTGCTCGAAGGCCTCGCCCAGCAGGAACTCCAGCTTGCGGGTCTTGTTGCCGCCGCCGGCCAGGCCGGTGCAGTCGTCGCGCTTGATCCACAGCTCGACGCCCAGCTCCTCCGACAGTCGGGGCAGAGGCTCCAGCGGGGTCGGCAGGTGGGCGAGGCGGACGCGGGGAAAACGGGCGAGATGCATGGGGCGGCTCCGTGGCGAGGCCCCTCTCTACCGCGCCGCGCACCCCGCGCGAAAAATGATTCGCATGTCCGGAACCGTTCTTTGCGATCCCTGTTATCGCATTGGACCTTGCGGCGATGCGCGCTCGACAGAGTCCTTTCGCGGCCCCGGTCTCTGCCACGCCCCCCGACGCAGACCGGGGCCGCACCTTCTCCCCCTTCCTTGTCATCGGCCCCTTGTCCGACTCAGGCGACCGGTCCGAGACTGCCCCCATGGGCGAATCGCCGATCAGACTGCGCGACCGAAGCGCCACCGAAGCCGCCATCGTCGAGGCGGGCGAGCGCATCCTGCTGCGCGACGGCTTTCCCGGCCTGAACGTCCAGACCCTGGCCGCCGAGGCGCGCTGCGACCGCAAGCTGGTCTATCGCTATTTCGAGGGCGTCGACGGCGTGGTCACACGCATCGCCGCCCGCGCCCACGGCGCCCTGGTCCGCAGCCTGGACGCCGCGCCGGCGACTGAATCCGAGTCCCTGCGCGCCTTCGCCCGGCTCAGCCTGTCGGCCTGGGTCGCCGCGCTCCGGGCCAGTCCCCTGACCCTGCGCCTCATGGCCTGGGCCCTGGTCGAGGCTTCGCCCCTGCTGGACCGGATCGAGGCCGACCGCTCCACCGTGCTGCAGGCCTGGATGCGCGAGCGCCGCCCGCGCCTGCGCGTCCCGCCCGAGGGCGATCCCGTCGCCCTCAACGCCGTGCTGCTGGCCGCCGTCCAGCACCTGGCCCTGTCGGCGGACGCCCGTCCCGGCGTCGGCGGCGTGGCCCTGGACGACGCCGGCTGGGTCCGCATCGAGGCCGCGCTCGACCGCCTTCTGATCGCCTTCCCCGAGTAACGCCGGTACGAATTCACGCACTGCGGGCCTTTCGGGCATTGCCGTGCGCGGAATTCGGGTGTTCGTATGCCCCACAGCAACCTGACGTTACCCGACGCCAGGCGCCGGAAGGACGCATTCAAGCGTCCCGGCAGGGAGGGTCTATGGAAGTCTACCTCGGTACGATCCAGCCGTTCGCGTTCCAGTGGGCGCCGCGAGGCTGGATGTTCTGCAGCGGCCAGCTGCTGTCCATCGCGCAGAACTCAGCGCTGTTCTCATTGATCGGCACCACCTACGGCGGCGACGGGGTCACCACCTTCGCCCTGCCCAACCTCAACGGCCGCACCGCCACCGGCCAGGGGACCAGCACCACCGGCGCCAGCTATGTCATGGGTGAAGCAGCGGGCGTCGAACGTGAAACCCTGCTGCAGTCGCAGATGCCCCAGCACACCCACGGCCTGATGGCCGCGACCGGCGCCGCCACCTCGGCCACGCCCGGCTCCAGCCTGATGCTGGCCGCCGCGAACGGGTCCGACCCGACCAGCGGCGACGCCCTCACCGTCCAGGTCTACGGCCCCGGCCCGGCCAACACGACCCTGGCGCCCCAGTCGATCGGCATCGCCGGCGGCTCTCAGGCGTTCAACATCATGCAGCCCTACCTCGTGATCAACTACTGCATCGCGGTCTCGGGCATCTTCCCGTCCCGCAATTGACCCCCCTCGTCCTGTCCAGGGAGACGATCCATGAGTGAGGTCTTTATCGGCGTGCTGCAGCCGTTCGCCTTCCCGTTCGCGCCCCGCAACTGGAAGATCTGCGACGGCTCCCTGCTGCCCATCGCCCAGTACCAGACGCTGTTCGCGCTGATCGGCACCACCTACGGCGGAAACGGCGCGACCAATTTCGCCATCCCCGACACCCGCGGCCGCATCCTCCTGGGGCAGGGCCACCTGCCGGGGGGCTCCACCTACACCATCGGCGAGTCCAGCGGGTCGGAGGCCGTGACCCTGACCGTGCAGAACCTGCCCGCGCACATGCACCTGATGATGACCTCCGTGAACGGCTCCACCGCGTCGGCGCCGGGCTCCAACGAGTGGCTGAGCACAGCGAACGGCAGCGACCCGACCTCGGGCGACGCCGTCACCGTCCATGTCTACGCCCCCGCCGGAGCCGCCGAGCCTCTGCAGGGCGTCGGGCCGGCCGGCGGCAACCAGCCCGCGCCGATCATGCAGCCCTTCCTGGTCAACAACTACTGCATCGCGGTCCAGGGCATCTTCCCCAGCCGCAACTGATCAGAAGCTCAGCGTCATGTCGTGCTGGTCGCTGCCCGGCGCGTATCCGTCCTTGACCACCCGCTCCACGACGAAGCCGAACCGTTCGTAGAAGCCGGTGGTCAGGGTCCCGGTGTTCAGCCGCGCGCCGGTCGCGCCCGGCTCGGCCCGCGCCGCCGCCAGCCGCGCCTCGGTCAGCCTGCGGCCCAGCCCCTGCCCGTGCAGTCCCTGCTCGACCATGCCCCAGCACAGCGCCACGGTCTTCCCGTCGGCCTCCATCGCATGGCCGCCGCAGGCCACAATGCGCCCGTCACGCTCGATCACCTGATAGGGCCAGCGCATCTCGTCCAGGAACCGCTCGAAGTCCGCCCGTTCCGACGGATCGAAGAAGCGCGGCGTATTGCTGTCGAACAGGGCCAGGCAGGCCTCGCGGTCGGCGGTGTCATAGGGGCGGGCGATATCCATGCCTCACCCTGCCCGGCGGGACTGAATTCGCAACCCCTGGGACGCCCGGGCATTGCCGGAACCCGGCTGGCGTGTTGGGATAAGCCTTTGGCAACTGGACGTTATATCGACGTCAGGGCCGGACGGGCGCGCCCGCATCCGGCAGGGGGAAGACACAATGGACGCCTTTATGGGCACGGTTCAATCGTTCGCGTTCACGTTCGCGCCGCGCGGCTGGCAGAAATGCCAGGGACAGACCATGAGCATCTCGCAGCAGAGCGCCCTGTTCGCGCTGCTCGGCACCATGTACGGCGGCGATGGACGGCAGACCTTCATGTTGCCGAACCTCGCCGGCCGCGCCGTGCTCGGCGACGGCCATTCCCTGGGCGGAGGCGACTATCTGATGGCCTCGATAGGCGGCATGGAAAAGACCACCCTGCAGGAGGCGCAGATGCCGCGCCACACCCACGGCCTGGTCACCACGGACGCCTCGGCCGAATCCGCCGCGCCGGGACCTGGCCTGATCCTGGGCAAGGCCGCCGACTCCAGCGGCAACGACATCAACATCTATGCGCCCAGGGAGAAGGGGACTCGCGGCCCGCTCGCGCCCGACTCCATCGGCCTGGCCGGCATGTCCCAGCCCCTTTCGCTGATGCAGCCCTATCTGACGCTGAGCTACTGCATCTGCATCGAGGGGAACTTCCCCAGCCGCAACTGACCCGACCGTTGAACCGATCCCCCCGGAGGCGTAAGGCTGCTTCCGTTCTCCGGGGGGTCGCAAGCGAGCGGCTGAGATAGAGGTTTCTCCTCTGACCCGTCGAACCTGATCCGGGTCATGCCGGCGAAGGGATGAGTACGCTTCTGGTCCACGCGACAGGACCACCGCGCCCGACGTCGGCGGACCTCCACATTCGAGGCCGCCATGAACATCTCCGTCACGCCCCCCAAGACCGGGACCGCCCTGCCCGAAGAGCCCAACCTGGCTCAAGCAGCGAGCGACCGCGTCGCGAGCGATAGCCACGAACCAAATGTCGAGCTCGCGCTCAAGGACGCCCGCGAGGCGGTGATGAAGGAGACGGGGTCCATCCCCACCGGCGAGCGCGAAGGATCGCGCAAGGTCTATGTCGCCGGCGAACTCTACCCGGACATCCGCGTCCCCTTCCGCGAGGTCGCCGTCCACCCGTCGGCCAATGAGCCGCCGGTCACGATCTACGACTCCTCCGGCCCCTACACCGACCCGACCGTCACCATCGACATCAAGAAGGGCCTGCCCCTGGTGAAGTCCAGCTGGCAGCTGGACCGCGGCGACATCGCCCGTGTCGAACACCCGCGCGAGGTCAAGCCCGAGGACAACGGTCACGCCAGCGGCAAGCACCTGGCCCCCCGCTTCGACGTCTCCAACCACCAGGTCTTCAAGGGCGTCGAGGGCCGTCCGGTCACCCAGTACGAATACGCCCAGGCCGGGATCATCACGCCCGAGATGGAATACGTCGCCATCCGCGAGAACCTGCGCCGCGAGCAGAACGCCCCCTGCATCCGCGACGGCGAGAGCTTCGGCGCCAGCATCCCCGACTTCGTCACCCCCGAGTTCGTGCGTCAGGAGATCGCCCGCGGCCGGGCCATCATCCCGCACAACATCAACCACCCCGAGGTCGAGCCGATGATCATCGGCCGCAACTTCCTGGTGAAGATCAACGCCAACATCGGCAACAGCGCCGTCCTGTCCTCCGTCGACGACGAGGTCGACAAACTGGTCTGGGCCACCCGCTGGGGGGCCGACAACGTCATGGACCTGTCGACCGGCCGCAACATCCACAACATCCGCGACTGGATCATCCGCAACAGCTCGGTCCCCATCGGCACCGTCCCCATCTATCAGGCGCTGGAGAAGGTGAACGGCGTCGCCGAGGACCTGACCTGGGAGGTGTTCCGCGACACCCTGATCGAACAGGCGGAACAGGGCGTCGACTACTTCACCATCCACGCGGGCGTGCGCCTGCCCTTCGTGCCGATGACGGCCAGGCGCGTCACCGGCATCGTCTCGCGTGGCGGCTCCATCATGGCCAAGTGGTGCCTCGCCCACCACAAGGAGTCGTTCCTGTACGAACACTTCGAGGACATCTGCGACATCATGCGGGCGTACGACGTCAGCTTCAGCCTGGGCGACGGCCTGCGCCCCGGCTCCATCGCCGACGCCAATGACGAGGCCCAGTTCGCCGAACTGCGCACCCTCGGCGAGCTGACCAAGATCGCCTGGGCCAAGGGCTGCCAGGTCATGATCGAGGGCCCCGGCCACGTGCCGATGCACAAGATCAAGGCCAACATGGATGAGCAGCTGAAACACTGCCACGAGGCGCCCTTCTATACGCTCGGGCCGCTGACCACCGACATCGCCCCGGGCTACGACCACATCACCAGCGCCATCGGCGCGGCCATGATCGGCTGGTTCGGCACGGCCATGCTCTGCTACGTCACGCCCAAGGAGCACCTCGGCCTGCCCGACCGTCAGGACGTCAAGGACGGCGTCATCACCTACAAGATCGCCGCCCACGCCGCCGACCTGGCCAAGGGCCACCCGGCCGCCCGCCTGCACGACGACGCCCTCTCACGGGCCCGGTTCGAGTTCCGCTGGGAAGACCAGTTCAACCTCGGCCTCGACCCCGAGACGGCCCGCAAATACCACGACGCCACCCTGCCCAAGGAGGCCCACAAGACCGCCCACTTCTGCAGCATGTGCGGCCCCAAATTCTGCTCGATGAAGATCAGCCAGGACATCCGCCGGGATGCGCAGGCGCAGAACGACGCGGGGGGCTCGCTGGCGGAAGCGGAGGCCGGTATGGCGGAGATGAGCGCCAAGTTCCGCGCCGGCGGCGGCGCCATCGAGGTGAAGGTCTAAGCTCGTCGCCTCTCCTCCCCCTTCTGGGGGAGGGGGACCATGCGAAGCATGGTGGAGGGGGAACGGGCGCAGCATGGCGGAGGGGGCTGACGCCGCCGCCATCCCGGTGCACGATCCCCCCATGACCGACCGCACCTCCTATCGCGCCTTCATCGACGGCCTGGTCGAGGTCTCGCGCCTCAACGTGGAGGCCGATCAGATCCGCGCCAACGGCCATGCCGAGCGCACCAACACCCGCGACCTGCCCCTGTCCGCCGAGGAACAGGCCCGCAAGGCCCTGCTCCTGTCGCTGGACAGGAACGGCCGCGAGATCATCGCCCGCATGCTGGAGTCGGAACGCCAGGCCGCCATTCACGACGTCCTCGCCCACCTCGACTGGGCCGTCGCCGCGGACCAGCTGGACCTCGGCGCCGCCGGGGTCTCCTTCGCCGACGCGGCGGAGGACTCCTTCCACTACGACTTCATCGCGCGGGCGGCGGGGGATCGCTGGCCGTAGGGAACGGCCGGTTCGAGGTCCGCGCCCGGGGAACGGAGGTCTCGAGGTGAAGGTCAGCCCTCCAGCAGTCGCACTATCTTGACCGCAGTTACGGGCTCGCTACTTATTGGCGAGACGGGGAAAACCGGTGGGCGAATTTATACTTCCAAGCAGCCTGGTGCTGATGAAATTTTGCTTGCGCTTGTTCCTTGATCAAAAGGTCGAGGATGTCGATCTCGCGCGAGCAATCATCATGTTTCCCGTCGATATCGCATTCTTGGCGTTCTCATTCTCGGCAGCCAGCATCATTGCCTCTGCTCGCTTCGGATCCGCTCCAATCGACGTCAAAACCGTTTTCGCCTTCTTGTTCGGCTGCGTACTAATATCGGCCGTTGTCATAGTATGTTGCAAACGGTCTGATAGAGCATTCATTAAAGACAACAACCTCACTACGTTGGCGTTCGCTGCGCCTGCATATCTCTTCTCAATCGGTATTGTTATTGCGTCCGTTAATGCTTGGGTGACGCTATGATTAGCAGCAACATTATAGGCATCGCTGCACTTGCCGTATCTGCAACCGCCGCAACGATTGGAGGGCTCGCTGCATTACTGCAGCTACGATTGGCCAAGCGATCTCAGGCGCAATACGATTCGGACCGTAGGCATGCCGAACTCTCGCTTATGCGCGCGTCCTTCGAACGGAAAATTTCAGACCTCACCGCCGATATGCTGGCGACCGAACAACGATGGAAAGATGCAAACCATCTCCTGATCGAATCTCAAGCAACTTATCAAGATTTTGGAAACCGAGCGGTCAACCCGAAGCAGTTTCTATCGTCTTTCGGGATTGATCCTTCGCGTACCAAGCGAGACGATTGGAAAATATTTGTTCTAACTCCATTCTCTGACGAGGAAGGAGAAACTTTTTCTGCTATTAAGCAGGCATGCGCAAAAGCTGGATTCAGCGCAGTTAGAGGCGATGAACAGAATGCGGCCGGAGAAATTCTCCACCACATAATAAGAAATATTGTCAAGGCCAGAATCGTTATCGCAAACATCGGAAGTCGAAACCCGAATGTTTTCTACGAACTCGGCATAGCTCAAGCTCTCGGCAAGCCGACCATTCTCGTTGCCAGAACAACATCAGATACGCCGTTCGATATTTCTGGCCAGAGGATTATTCTCTTCTCCTCGCCAGAGGAGCTTGAACACAAGTTGATTCCATCGATTAGCTCCGTGCTGGCCTACGAAGAGAAGGCATAGCCGCCTCACTCGCACGCTTTCGCCCCCACCCCCGTCCAAATCTGACGTACCGCCGTTCCATACTCCCGCCCGTATCCACCCCACGGGAGCCCCCACATGGACGACGCCCCCCTCTTCACCGGCTCCGGCGACGGCCGCCGCACCGCCCCGGACGAGGTCTGGGCGCAGGTCCGCGAGGACTATCTGTCGGGCGTCTCGGCCCCGGAATGCTGCCGGCGGCACGGCGTGGGCCTGAGCGCCCTGCGGGCGCGGGCCGCGGACGAGGGCTGGCGCCGGATCGACCAGCCGTGGACGCCGCCCAATGCGCGGCTCGATCCCGACGACGAGGGGCTGGCGCTGGAGGAGCGGGTCAACGGCGACCTGGACCAGATCCCTCTGGGCGAGCTGGCGCTGGTCGCCTTCCGCCGGATGATGCGGGCGGTGCTGCACGGCGACGCGGCCGAGGCCCTGCGCTGGCGCCGCGTCCGCCTGGCCGTCGACGCCGAGGACGCGCACCTGAACCGGCTCTACGACAAGGCCCAGAGCGAGCGCCGGAAGGCCGAGAGCCGCGAGACCCGCGCGCTGGGCGACGCCATCGTGGCCGCCGCGCGGGCCGATTACGAGGCCGCGCTGGCGGAAGTATCGGACGCATCGGACGCTTCGGACGGTGTTTTTCCATCCGGCCCGGCCGCCGAGCCTTCGGCCGGCTTCATCCTGCCCGGCCTGCCCATTGGAAAGGCCCCCGCCGGCCCTCCGTGAGGGCCTTCGACCCGCCCCCAACGCTATCGTCATCCCGGCGAAGGCCGGGACCCAGCGGCGCCGCGACGGCGGCGAAAGGCGGCTGCGTGAAAGGTCGGGCGCGCGGCGTCGAAGGCCGGCGCCCCGGCGAAGACCTCAGGCCTGGACGGCCTCGCCCCGCGTCTCCGCCGCGATCTTGCGCAGGGCGTCCTCGAACACCTCCGGCGGCTGGCCGCCCGAGATCAGGTATTTGCCCTCGACCACCACGGCGGGGACCGAGCTGATGCCGCGCGAGCGCCACAGGTCCTGCTCGGCCCGCACCGCCTGCACATAGCGGCCCGAGGTCAGCACCTCGGCGGCCTCGGCGCGGTCCAGGCCGGCGGCCTCGGCGGCCGTGGTCAGCTCGCCCGCGTCGGTCAGGTTGCGGCCCTCGGTGAAGTGGATGCGGAAGAGGGCCTTCTTCAGGTCCGCCTGCTTGTCCGGGGCCGTCTCGCCGGCCCAGTGCAGCAGGCGGTGGGCGTCGAAGGTGTTCCAGATCCGGCTGTCCGACGTCATGCGCATGTCGAAGCCCACCGACGCCGCGCGCTCGGTGATCATCGCCCGGTTCTGGGCCGACTGTTCGGGGGTGGAGCCGTATTTCCTGCCGATGTGCTCGACGATGTTCTCGCCCTCGGGCGCCATCTGCGGGTTCAGCTCGAACGGGCGGAAGGCGACCTCGGCCTCGACGCCCTCGGCCTTCAGATGCTCCAGCGCGGTCTCCAGCCCGCCCAGGCCGACGACGCACCATGGACAGACGACGTCGGAGACGAAATCGATCTTCAGGGGCTGGGTCATGGTCGGGCCTCCGGGTTCCGCAACGGTGTCGATCACATATGGGAGCCGCTCCGCCGGGCGCCATCCCCATCTTCTCCTGAAGGCCGGAAAGGATCAGGATCGCGCCATGACCGACACCTTCCCCGGCTTCGACCCCGCCGACCTGGCCTTCCTGACCGGCCTGGCCGCCCACAACGACCGCGACTGGTTCGCCGCCCATCGCGGGACCTACGACGCCCGGCTCAAGCCCGCCCTGGCGGCGCTGATCGCCGCGACCTCGGCGGCCTGCGAGGCGCGCGGCCTGCCCCTGTCGGGCGATCCGAAGAAGAGCGTGTTCCGCATCCACCGCGACACCCGCTTCTCCAGGGACAAGCGTCCCTACAAGACCCACGTCTCGGCCACCCTGACCCGCGACGGGGCCAGGATGAGCCCGGGCATGATCTACATCCATATCGAGCCCGAGGGCGGCTCGCGGCCCGGCTTCGATCCCGACGCCATCGACCCGCTGGATCCCTCGACCCACCCGTCCGAGGCGGCGGGCGCGGAGGACGGGCCCTTCGGCAAGGGCCCCTTCGCCGCCGCCGGCTTCTATCTGGATGAGCGGCCCGACATCGACGCCATGCGCCGCGCCATCGTCGCCCACCCGGCCCGCTGGGCGGCGGTCGAGGCCGCCCTGGCAAAGGCGGGGCTGGCGCTCGGCCCGGGCGACCCGGTCAAGCGCATGCCCAAGGGCTTCGAGGCCCAGGCCGGCGGCCCGCTGGATACGACTTTAAAGCGTACCCGCTGGCTGGTCACCCGTCCGCTGACCGGTCCCGAGATCGCCTCGCCGGACCTGCCCGACACCCTGGCGGCCTTCGCCGCCGACACCCGCCCCCTGCTCGACTTCGGCTGGTCCGCCCTGGGCCGGTCAGGCTGACACACAGAAATGTAAGTAGTTATACGGGACGGAATTCCCTATCTATTCATTTCGGAATGCCGCAGCTTGGGCGGGTCGTGAGCTGAGGTGTCCCCGTGACACGGGTCGCGGCGTCCTCGACCACGACTTCACCGATCCTCCGCCTCCGCCGCGCGAAAGCCTCATGTCCGCATACAGCCTGCGCCTGCATCACCTGTCGGGCGGCGCCCCCATCGAGGAACCGCTCGACGCGAGCGACGAGGCCGAGGCGCGCGAGCTGGCGCGGGTCCGCCTGCTGCTGACCCGTGACTACAGCCGGGTCGAGCTGCACCATGCGGGACGCCGGCTGGATGTCTTCACCCGCGACCCGGGCTGACCCGGCCTCAGTCGCGCTCGACGCACATCGCGACGCCCATGCCGCCGCCGATGCACAGGGTCGCCAGGCCCTTCTTGGCGTCGCGGCGCTTCATCTCGAACAGCAGGGTGGTCAGGATGCGCGCGCCCGACGCCCCGATGGGGTGGCCGATGGCGATGGCGCCGCCGTTGACGTTCACCCTGGCCGGGTCGAGGCCCAGTTCCTTGACCACACACAGCGACTGGGCCGCGAAGGCCTCGTTGGACTCGACCAGGTCCAGGTCGGCCACCGTCCAGCCGGCCTTCTCCAGCGCCTTCCTCGAGGCCGGGATCGGGCCGGTGCCCATGATCGCCGGATCGACGCCCGCCGTGGCCGAGGAGACGATCCGGGCCAGCGGCGTCAGCCCCCGCGCCTTCGCCTCCCCGGCGCTCATCAGCACCAGGGCCGCCGCCCCGTCGTTCAGGCCCGAGGCGTTGGCGGCGGTGACGCTGCCCTCCTTGTTGAAGGCGGGCCTCAGCTTCTCCATCGCCTCCAGGGTCGCGCCCGGGCGGATGTACTCGTCCTTGTCGACCACGGTCTCGCCCTTGCGGCCCGCGATCACCACCGGGACGATCTCCTCGTCGAAGCGGCCGGCGACCTGCGCCGCCTCGGCCTTGTGCTGGCTGGCCAGGGCGAAGGCGTCCTGGGCCTCGCGGGTGATGTCGAACTTCGCCGCGACGTTCTCGGCGGTCTGACCCATGTGATAGCCGTTGAAGGCGTCCCACAGGCCGTCCTTGATCATGGTGTCGACGAAGGCCACGTCGCCCATCTTGTGGCCGGCGCGCAGCTGCTGGGCGTGCGGCGCCTGGCTCATGCTCTCCTGGCCCCCGGCCACCACGATGCGGGCGTCGCCGGTGGCGATCTGCTGGGCGCCGATGGCCACGGCGCGCAGGCCCGAGCCGCAGATCTGGTTCAGGCTCCAGGCCGGAACCTCCTTGGGCAGGCCCGCGGCCATGGCGGCCTGACGCGCCGGCCCCTGCCCGGCGGCGGCCTGCAGCACATGGCCCAGGATGACCTCGTCGACCTCGTCCGGCACCACCCCGGCCCGCTCCAGCGCGGCCTTGATGGCGAGGGCGCCCAGCTGCGAGGCGGGCAGGCCGGCCAGCGCGCCCATGAAGCTGCCCACGGGGGTGCGGGCGGCGGAGACGATGACGACCTGGGACATGATTTCACTCCACGGGGAATAATCTTGTGGCGCTTTTGCCGCATCGCCGTCGCTTCGTCAGCCCCCTTCCCGCCATTCACCTGATGGTCACTGGCCCAGGCTTACATTTCCCGGAACGAAGTACGACGTCCGGTCTTAGAAGGGACCATGAAGATGCGTCTGAAACGCCTGCTGAGCCACGTCTGCACGCCGGACGAACTCGACATGATCGAGCACTATCTGTCACCCGCCGAGAAGACCGCGGATCTGATCGTCCATGTGGTAGGCCTGACCCTGGCGGTCGTCGGCGGCGGCCTGCTGGCGGTGCTGGCGGCCCTCTATGCCGGCGTCGGCGCCGCGGTGGCCATCGCGGTCTACGCCCTGTGCCTGGTCGCCATGCTGACCGCCTCGACCGTCTACAACCAGATCCGCCCCTGCGCCGCGCGGCCCGTCCTGCGCCGGCTGGACGAGGCGGCCATCTTCCTGATGATCGCGGGCAGCTACACCCCCTTCACCACCCAGCGGTTCGAGGGGGCCTGGGCCGTCGGCTTCACCCTTCTGGTCTGGGCCGTGGGCCTGTCCGGCGCCTTCGCCAAGGTGCTGCTGCCGCGCCTGTCCGACGTCTTCTGGAGCTGCGTCTACGTCGCCTTCGGCTGGCTGGCGGTCGTCGCGCTCAAGCCCATGGTCGACACCGTCCACCCGGCGGCCCTGGCCCTGCTGGTCATCGGCGGGCTGATCTACACCGCCGGCGTCTTCGTCTTCGTCAGCCCGAAGGTGAAGTACCGCCGCGCCATCTGGCACGGCTTCGTCGTCACCGGCGCGACCGTGCACTGGGCCGCCGTGCTGGTCGGCGTCGTCCTCGCGCCCGCCGCCGCCGGGGTCGGCTAGACTTTCGCACGCGCAGCGCGGACACTGTGGCGTTGCAACAGGAACGGGGACAGCGCGTGGCTGACAAGAAGTCCGGTGCGGGAGACAACGTCGTCATCAAGAAGTACGCCAACCGGCGGCTCTACAACACGGCGACTTCGGCTTACGTCACACTGGAAGACCTGGCGCGGATGGTCCGCGAGGGCACCGAATTCGTGGTCTATGACGCCAAGACCAATGACGACCTGACGCGTCAGATCCTGACCCAGATCATCTTCGAGGAAGAGAGCCGCGGCGAGGCCCTGCTGCCCGTCCAGTTCCTGCGTCAGCTGATCGGCTTCTACGGCGGCCAGATGCAGGGCGTGCTGCCCTCGTATCTGGAGATGTCGCTCGACAACTTCTCGCGCTCGCAGGAGCAGATTCGCGGCCAGTTCTCGCGGGCCTTCGGCGGCACGCCGGGCGCCGGGCTGATGGACGAGGCGGTGAAGCGCAACATGGCCCTGTTCACCGAGGCGATGAAGATGTGGCCGGGCTTCAGCGCCGTGGCCCGCCAGCCGGCCCCGGCCGAGACTGAAACGCCGCCTCCGGCCGCCGATCCGCTGAACGAGATGCGCCGCCAGATGGACGAGATGCGCGCCCAGCTCGACAAGCTGTCCAAGGGATGACGGACGAGATCCGCAGCGTCGGCCCGGTCGAAGGCCGTGATCGCCGCGCCGCGGACCGCCGGGCGGCCGAACGTCGCGCGGCCTCGGCCTCGCGCGCCCTGGTCCCGGTCGCGTTTCCGGCAGAAGACGCCGAGCCCCCGGCAAGACCTGCCCCCACCCCGCCCTCGGACGGGTCGGCGGCGATCTTCGCGGCCCAGGTCATCGGTCAGACAGGCCAGCGGCGCGGCCTCAAGGGCGGCCCGCCCGTCCTCGACGCGGCCCGCAGCGCCTACCTCGGCGCCGAGTATTCCGGCGCCGGCGAACGCCGTCCCAAACCGGGTCGGACGGAAGACACGGACATCTAGGGAAACCGGCACGGTCCTTGCTGAAACCGGGTCAGATCGACCCGTTTCCGGACCCCTCCATGCTGACCTTCCTGACCCGCGCCTTCGATATCACCGTCGTCGCCCTGATCTTCGTCGGGTTCTCCTGAGCTTGCGGCTTAGCGCGACCAGACTTGGGCTTCACTGTCTCAGACTTTAGCTTGCCGCTTCCATCTGAGCGATACTTCGCTTCCAGCGACGCCCGGAGCACTATGCGACTTCTGACCTTTACGGCGATCGCCATCCTGACATCCGCCGCAGCGGCGGCTCCCAATGCGGCGCTGATTGAACATCAGGAAGACCGCGCCGATCGAGAGCTTGAGGCTCATCGGGAAGAAGTTCGAGCCGCGAACCAAATGGTCGATCTGACGCGCTGGCAGATCTTCTTGGGCTGGCTGACCGTCGCGGGTCTCGCCGGGAGCCTGATAATGACTCAGCGCGCGTTGAGACAAACTCGAGAAAGCCTCGACTTGTCTCACCTCGTCGCTCGGGAAGAGTTGCGAGCCCATGTTCCCAAGCCCAGGTTTTCCAACGTCACAGACCTTGGAGACAGCGTTAGATTTAACTGGAACTATGAGAACAAGGGTTTGACCGCTGCTCGGTCAATGCGAATTGGCGGCACCATTCAATATGTTGGCGGCAGGCCTTTTCGGTTCCCGCTTGAGCAGCTGATCTGCGACGAGATGCTGCGCGTTGACGACCTCGCTCCGGGCGACGGCCGCTTGTGGTTCATCGAAACCCAGAAAGCGGAATTTGCAAACGAGTGGGCCAATGTGCAGGCGGGCACGGGAAGCTTTGTTATTCGAGTGCGCGCAACCTTCACGGATATGTTCGGTGGGTTCCACGAAGTGGACCACTCAGAAATTCGTTGGGGTCACGACCTCCAGCACAGCCACGACAATCGCGATGTCGATGGGGACAAGAGAGCTCCTCCGCCTTAGGCCGCTCCCCCGAAATCCAGATCCTTGCGGGCCGAGATGATGGTCACGATGAAGCCGGCCAGCACGTCGAGCATGACCATCGCCACGATCAGGAAGAAGGTCGAGGTGGCGAAGCCCTTGATCAGCAGGAACTCGACCAGGACGACGATGAACAGCACCATCGACAGGGCGTGATTGACGATCGCGACCTTCTGGCTGGAGGTCGACTTCAGCAGTTCGAAGAACAGCAGGATCAGCGACAGGAACAGGATCAGGTCGCCCACGCCGACGTTCCAGCTGGTCCCCGAGGCCATGGGGATCGAGAACATCGGATCGCGCAGGATGGCGTCGGCGCCGCCCGCGGCCAGGTTCACGTGGTCGCCGCCGGTGAACAGGCTCGACAGCACCACGATGTTGTACAGGATCACCGGGATCACCAGCAGCGGCAGGGCGACCAACATGGGCGGGGCTCCAGCATCCACGGCCGGTAACGGCCGCGCTTGTTAACGATAGATAACCCGGTTCGCTCCATACGGCTACGCCCGGTCGCCTGACAGGCGAACGTCCCGACGCGGAGGCCTAGAACTCGCTGATCGCCCCGGGGCGGCGCGAGCGGGACTTCAGCCACATCACGCCCAGCAGGTCCGAGAACGAGGCCATCAGCCGGCCCCAGTTGGTGTACTTGGACTGGCCCGTCTCGCGGTGGCGGTGATCGACGTCCAGGTAGCGGTTCTCATACCCCTCGCGGATCATCAGCGCCGGCAGGTAGCGGTGGATGTGATCGAAGTAGGGCAGGCGCAGGAAGATGTCGCGGCGGAAGGCCTTCAGACCGCAGCCGGTGTCGTCGGCGTCGTCGCCCAGCAGTTTCTTGCGGATCCGGTTGGCCCAGCGCGAGGCCCAGCGCTTGGCCTCCGAGTCCTGCCGCTTGGCCCGGACGCCGCCGACCAGGGCGACGTTGGGCGGCGAGGCCGCCAGCAGGTCGGCCAGCTTCGGCGCGTCGGCCGGCGGGTTCTGGCCGTCGCCGTCCAGGGTCACCACGATGGCGCCGCGGGCGGCCAGCACCCCGGTGCGCACCGCGCGGCTCTGGCCCGCGTTGGAGCCGTGGCTGAGCACCCGCAGTTGCGGCAGCTCGGCCTGCAGGGCGCGCAGCTCCTCCAGCGTCCGGTCCCTGGAGGCGTCATTGACGAAGACCATCTCGAACGAGCGCCCGGCGAAGGCGGCGGCGATCTCGCGCGCCAGCGGGCCTGCGGCGCCCTGTTCGTCATGGACGGGGACGACGACGGAGATGTCGGGAACGGCTTCGGTCATGACCGCTGTCTAGCCGGTTTTGACGCCGCGCGGGAGACATGCTCCGCACACGCATGACGGCGGCGGAACCGGCGTGATAAGACGCTCCCATGACGCTTCCGATCACGCGCCCTGACCTCGACCGATACATCGCCGGATGGCGGGGCCCCGTGCTGGCGGCGCTGATCGCGCTGTTCGCCGGCCTGCCCGTCCTGGCCCTACTGCCGCCGCTGGACCGCGACGAAAGCCGCTACGCCCAGGCGACCTCGCAGATGCTGGAGAGCGGCGACTATGTCGACATCCGCTTCCAGGACGATCCGCGCTGGAAGAAGCCGGTCGGCATCTACTGGATGCAGGCCCTGGCCGTGGCCGCCACCTCCCAGGTCGAGAACCGGGACATCCAGCCCTACCGCATCCCCTCCATCCTCGGGGCCATGATGGCCGCGGCGGCCATCGCCTGGGTGGGGCAGGCCATGTTCGGCGCCCGGGCGGGCTTCCTGTCCGGGGCCATCATGGGGGCCTCCTTCCTGCTGTCGACCGAGGCGGGGATCGCCAAGACCGACGCCATGCTGTGCGGAGCCGTGACCCTGGCCATGGCGGGGCTGGCGCGCATCTACCTGGCCTCCCGGGCCGGGGAGACGCCACAGAGACCGCACAAGCTGATGTTCTGGCTGGGCCTGGGGCTGTCGATCCTGATCAAGGGACCCATCGGCCTGATCGTCATCGCACCGGCCATGCTGGCGGTCTCGGCATGGGACCGGGATTTCCGCTGGCTCAAGCGGCTGGGCTGGGGCTGGGGCCTGCCGCTGGTGGCCCTGCTGGTGGGTCCCTGGGCGATCGCCATCACCATCGCCACCGACGGCGGTTTCTGGCGCGAGGCCATCGCCGGCGACCTGGCGCCCAAGATCGCGGGCGGCCACGAGAGCCACGGCGCGCCTCCGGGCTACTATGTGCTGGGCGCGCTGGTGATGTTCTTCCCCGCCACCCTGCTGCTGCCCGCCGCCCTGTCGACCGGGTGGAGCCGCCGCGCCGAGCCGGCGATCCGCTTCCTGGTGTGCTGGCTGGTCCCGGCCTGGATCATCTTCGAGCTGACCCCGACCAAGCTGGCTCACTACACCCTGCCCGCCTACGGAGCCCTGGCCTTGCTGGCGGGCGCGGCCCTGACCCGGCCGATCGGCAACCTGTCGCGCTACATCGGCGCCGCCCTGACCGTGCTGGTCGGCGTGCTGCTGGCCGCGGGGGTGGTCTACGGCCTGACCGAATACGGCAAGTCGACCGCCCAGACCTGGGCCACGATCACCATCGTCTTCGCCGTGCTGGCGGCC
This sequence comes from Brevundimonas sp. GW821-FHT09G01, assembly GCF_059416065.1. Lineage (NCBI taxonomy): Bacteria > Pseudomonadati > Pseudomonadota > Alphaproteobacteria > Caulobacterales > Caulobacteraceae > Brevundimonas > Brevundimonas sp. GW821-FHT09G01. Next base: position 163,433 of record NZ_JBWKOL010000005.1, on the reverse strand, counting down.
CTGATCGGGGCCTTCCTGCTGATGCACCGGGCGGCGGTGACGGCCGTTCTGGTCAGCATCGTGCTGGGCGTCGTCGCCCACGGGGCGCTGGCCGGGACGCTGCGTCAGCTGCGCCCGCTGTCGGTCTCGCCCCAGCTGGACAAGGTCCTGTACCGCGCCGACCTGCACCCGCGTCAGGGACGGCCCGGCCCTGTGGCCATCGCCGGCTATCATGAGCCCAGCTTCGTCTTCCTGACCGGTCGGGACACCGAACTGACCGACGCCGAGGGCGCCGCCCGCGCCCTGGCCGAGGGCCGCCCCGCCATCGTCGAGGAACGCGAGGCGGAGGCCTTCCGCGCCGCCACCGCGCGTACGGGCGTCCCCGGCCGGGCCGTCGGCGAGGTCCGGGGCTACAACTACTCGCAGGGCGACGACGTGGACCTGTTCGTCTACGCCCCGCCCGGCGACGGGCCCGCCCCGACCCTGAACCCCGCGGAGCCCGTCCGGTGAGCCGCAGGATCACCATCGTCGAGGTCGGTCCCCGCGACGGCCTGCAGAACGAGAAGGCCATCCTGGAGCCCGCCGTCCGCGCCGATCTGGTGACGCGGCTGGAGACGGCCGGGGCGCGGCGGATCGAGGCGGTCAGCTTCGTCCATCCCAAATACGTGCCCCAGATGGCCGGGGCCGAGGAGGTCATGGCCGCCCTGCCCCATCAGGAGGGCCGCAGCCGCATCGGGCTGGTCCTGAACGGCAAGGGTTATGACCGGGCGCTGGGCACGGCGGTGGACGAGGTCAACGTCGCCATGTCCGCCACCGACGGCTTCGGCCTGAAGAACCAGGGACTGACCGTCGACCAGCAGGTCGAGATGCTGGCCGCCATCGTGGCCGGCCGGGCCAACGCCGGGGCCGCCGCGGGCGCCGCGCCGTCCCTGTCCGCCACCCTGTCCTGCGTCTGGGGCTGCCCGTTCGACGGCGAGGTCGGGGTCGATCAGGTCGCCGATCTGGTAGGCCGGATCGCGGCGCTGGGCGTCGGCGAGATCGCCCTGGCCGACACCATCGGCGTCGGCGACCCCTGGGCCGTCACCCGCAAGGTCGAGGCGGCGCGCAAGGCGGCGCCGGACGCGGTCCTGCGCCTGCATTTCCACGACACCCGCAACACCGGCCTGGCCAACGCCCATGCCGGGATCGAGGCCGGGGTGGACGTGCTGGACGCCTCGGTCGGCGGCATCGGCGGCTGTCCGTTCGCGCCGGGCGCCACGGGCAATATCGCCACCGAGGACCTGGTCTACATGCTGGAGCGGGCCGGGTTCGAGACCGGCTACGACCTGGACGCCCTGATCGGGACCGCCCGCTGGATCGGCGAGAAGATCGGCCGCCCCGCCCCCAGCGCCCTCAGCCGCGCGGGGGGCTGGCCGAAATGATCAAGTGGGGGCTCGTCGGCGCGTCGATAATGACGTGGGTGCTGGCCTTCGAGCAATTCCTAAACTTCGCCAGGCGGGGTTCAGCCCGGTCTGAACATCTCACGGTCGAGATGTCGAACCATGGCCGCATCTTCTTCATCTCCCAGAACGAGGCCTGGGGACTCGCCTTGCTCATGGCGTTGGCCTTCGGCTTCTTCATGATCGGCTGGTTCCTGCATCACAGGCCAAGTCTGAGGCCTGTCTGGCGCCGATAGTCTTCTCGTAGGTCGCGGGCGGAATGGAAGGGCCTCGCGCCAGCCGGGCCTGTCCAAAAGTTAACTCGCCACACCGTCAGCGCGCGCCCTAGCCTTCGGTTGAACGCAGGGGTGAACGGGCATGGCGGGATACCGGCGACGGGGCGTGGCGGTGCTGCTGTCGGCCTGCATGGCGGCGGGAGCGGCGAACGCGCAGGCCCTGCAGCGCGCCGAGGTTCTGGGGAACTGGACCCTGCGGATGACGCCGGCGGAAGGTGCCAACATCACGGTCAAGACCGACAGCGGACGCGTGGAGATGGCCCTGAGCGTCACCCCGCGGGGACCGGCCGGTATCGCCTGCGCGCTCGACGGCGCGCCGACGGACTGCCAGCTGCGCCGGGGCGGGCTGGTGGTCACCATGCGGACGGACGGCGCCCGGATGATCTACACCCTGAACGGACGCCGGACCGGCGGCTTCACCGGGAACGTCCGCCTGAGCGCCAACCTGATCCCCGTCGGCAGCATCCATCTGGGCACGATGGACATGTTCCGACGCTGACGCGGACCAAGGGCGGGGCCGCCCACGCCGCGTTGCGGATACCGGCCGTCGGAGGCAGGGTGCCTGCCATGCGTTTTCCGCTCCATATCGCCCTGTGGCCACTAGTCCTCGGCGCCCTCGCGCAGCCGGTTCTGGCGCAGGATCAGCAGAGCGTCTCCGTCTTCGACCTCCGCGATCCCGTTCGGGCGCTGGCGTTCGACCCGACCGCATACTTTCCGTCCCCATCCATCCGGGATCGTTCGATCATCAGGATCGTCTACACCGGGGACGACTATGGATGGCCTGTCTACGCCATCGCCGTCGCCGAAGGCTGCGTTGACGGAGAAGCGGTCGGGGATCAGTGCGCTTCGCGGTTGAGAGCCCGCATGGTGCGGGCGCCCGCCCCGCCCGGGATGGAGCGGCTCCGCCAACGGGGCCTTTACCTCCTCAATGAGCTGGGCAAACGGGGCGCGACCTCTACCCCGCTGATCCGGGCCGCCCTGGCCGAGCTCGGGACGGAGTGGCTGGAGGCCGACCTGCGCGCCTGCCCCGGGGCCGTCGCGGCGCTGGGGCGCGCATCCGATGCACGGTGGACGCCCAATGCCGTCACCCGTTTCGATCACGATCCCACGGTGGCCGACTACCTGGAGGGTCTGACGCTCCACGCGGACGCTGTCCGGGTGGAGTTCCAGCAACACTTCAGGCGCTCGATCTACATCGGGGACGCCGGGGAAGGCACGCCCGCTGGCTGGGCCGTGGATCTGGCGGCGGTGATCGAACCCTGCTGGCGCCCCGCGAACACGCCGCCGCCGTGGTCGGCGGAGAGCTGAGCCCCATCCCCGCCGATCCAGTTCAAGACGGACAGCGCAGGCCCGCTCAGTTCGACGGCCACTCGAACAGCTGGTCGCCGGCCGACTCCAGGTCGCTGGCGCATCGCGGCTGCACCGGGTGGGTGCGGCGGCCGTTCTCGTACATGTGGCCGATCGGTTCGGACTGATAGCAGACGACCGCCTGTTCGCCGTTCGGCGTGATGGCCAGATTCCAGTTCACGCTGCCGCCGGCGCGGGGGTCGTAGCCCGAGGCGACCAGGGCGGTCTCGGTGCGGAAAATCGGAACCACCACGGTGTCGCGGTCACGCGCCAGCGCGATCGCCTCCGCCGGAGCGCCCGACGTCTCCAGGGCCCGGCGCACGTCGGGATGGTCGATGAAGGCGACCCCGTCCACTTCATCGAACGGATACTTGCCGACATAGGCCGACAGCGGCGGCGCGGCCTGGGCGACAGGCGCGGCGGCCGCGGCCGGCGGGGCGGGTTCCGCGGGTGCGGCGGGCGCTTCGCGTTCAGCGGCGGTGCAGGCGGCCAGGACGGCGAAGGCGGCGGCGGCGACCAGACGTTTCATGGCGAACTCCCTTGGACCTGTCGCCAGACTAGGGAGGAAAGCCGTGACCGGAAAGCCGCCATGAGGCGCCGGGACCTGACGCCTCGCGCCTACAGGTTCAGCAGCGCCGGGTCGCCGCCCTGGGCGGAGATGTTGTTGCTGATGGCCTTTTCCGACGCATAGCGGATCAGGCTGTAGGGGCCGCCCGCCTTGGGACCGGTGCCCGACAGGCCTTCGCCGCCGAAGGGCTGGACGCCGACGACCGCGCCGATGATCGAGCGGTTGATGTAGACGTTGCCGGCGGGGACCAGGCGCGCGACCTCGTCGGCGAAGGCCTCGATGCGGCTGTGGACGCCGAGGGTCAGGCCGTAGCCGCGCTGGGCCAGCTTGGACGCCGTCTCCTTCAGCTTCGAAGGCTCGTAGCGGCAGACGTGCAGGATCGGGCCGAAGACCTCGCGCTCCAGATAGTCCGGGGTCGGGATCTCGGCGATGGTCGGGGCGAACAGGTGGCCCTTCTCCGCGCCCGCCGGCAGTTCGGCGCGGGCGATGATCTTGGCGTCGCCGCCGAGACGGGTCAGGTGGGCCTCGAGCGCGGCCTTGGCGTCGGCGTCGATGACCGGGCCGATGTCGGTGGCGGGATCGGAGGGGTCGCCCACGACCTGGGCCGCCAGCGCGCCCTTCAGACCCTCGATCAGGGCGTCGGCGGCGTCATGCGGGACATAGAGCAGGCGCAGGGCCGAGCAGCGCTGACCCGACGAGCCGAAGGCCGACAGGATGACGTCGTCGATGACCTGTTCCTTCAGCGCCGTGGTGTCCACGAACATGCCGTTCAGGCCGCCGGTCTCGGCGATGAAGGGGATGATGGCGCCCGGGCGGGCGGCCAGGGAGCGGTTGATCAGGGTCGCGGTGTCGGTGCCGCCGGTGAAGGCGACGCCGTCGATGCCGGGGTGCGAGACCAGGGTCGCGCCGACCGTCTCGCCCCGGCCGGGGACGAGGGCCAGCAGGTCGGGGTTCAGCCCGGCCTTGTAGTACAGGCGCACGGCTTCGGCGGCGATCAGCGGGGTCTGTTCGGCGGGCTTGGCCAGGACGGCGTTGCCGGCGGCCAGGGCTGCGGCGATCTGGCCGGTGAAGATGGCCAGCGGGAAGTTCCACGGGCTGATGCAGGCGAAGACGCCGCGGCCATGCAGGACCAGCTGGTTGATCTCGCCGACCGGGCCCTTCAGCTCGGTCGGGCCGCCGAAGTCGCGTTCGGCCAGCATCGCGTAGTAGCGGCAGAAGTCGGCGGCCTCGCGGATTTCGGCGACGGCGTCGTTCAGGGTCTTGCCGGCTTCGCGCGACAGCAGGGCGACCAGACGATCCATGTCGGCCTCGAGCGCGTCGGCCATGGCGCGCAGCACCGGGGCGCGGCCCAGGCCGCCCTTGCGGTCCCAGGCGACCTGGGCGCGGGCGGCGGCGTCGACGGCGGCGTCGATGTCGGCGGCCGTGGCTTCGGAGACGTGGCCGAGGACCTGGGTCGTGTCGAAGGGATTGGTCACGTCCTGGGCGTGGGTCCCGGCCTTCAGCTTGCCGCCGATCAGGGGGCCGGAGGTCAGCTTCTCACTGTCGACCTTTTCAAGGGCGCGGGCATGGCGCTCGCGGTCGGCGGCCTGGCTGTAGTCGCGGCCCAGCGAGTTCTGGCGGTCCATGTACATATCCTTCGGGGTCGGGATCTTGGCGTGACGGTCGGGATGGGCCTCGACGGTCGTGATGGGGTCGGCGGCGACGGCGGAGGCCGGGACGCGTTCGTCCAGCAGGGCGTGGACGAAGGAGGAGTTGGCGCCGTTCTCGAGCAGACGGCGCACCAGATAGGGCAGCAGGTCCTCATGCCCGCCGACGGGAGCGTAGGCGCGCACCGTAACGGGCCCGAAGGCGTCGCGGGCAGCGTCGTAGAGGGCCTCGCCCATGCCGTGCAGGCGCTGGAACTCGATCTTCACCCCGCGCTCGCTGGCCATCTTGTAGACGGCGGCCAGCGAGTGGGCGTTGTGGGTCGCGAACTGGCTGTAGATGTGCGGCGCGGCCTCGATCATCAGGCGGGCGCAGACCAGGTAGTTCAGGTCGGTCGCGGCCTTGGTGGTGAAGACCGGATAGTCGGTGCGGCCGAACTGCTGGGCGCGCTTGATCTCGGTGTCCCAGTAGGCGCCCTTGACCAGACGGACCATCAGGCGGCGGCCCGACGACTTCGCCAGCTCGGCCACGCGGCGGATCACCTCGGGGCAGCGCTTCTGATAGGCCTGCACCGCCAGGCCCAGACCGGTCCAGCCGCCCAGTTCGGGCTCGCGGGCGAGACGGTCCAGCAGCTTCAGCGACAGGGCGAGGCGTTCGGCCTCCTCCGCGTCCATGGTGAAGTTGATGTCGTACTTGGCCGCGATCAGGGCCAGGCGCTTGATGCGCGGATAGAGCTCGGACCAGACGCGGGCCTCATGCGTCGCCTCGTAGCGGGGCGACAGGGCCGACAGCTTGACCGAGACGCCGTGGCCGACCTCGGGCCCCTGGCCCTTGGAGGTCTTGCCCACCGCCTCGATGGCGTCGGCGTAGATCTTCTCGTAGCGCTCGGCGTCGTGGGCGGTGCGGGCGCCTTCGCCCAGCATGTCGAAGGAGCAGAGCCAGCCTTCCTTGTTGGACCGCTTCAGCGCGCTCTCGATGGTGCGGCCGACCACGAACTGCTCGCCCATGATACGGACGGCGGCGGCGACGGCCTCGCGGATCACCGGCTCGCCCAGGCGGCCCACGATGCGCTTGAGGAAGCCGGGCAGGTCGGTGCGGGCCTCTTCGTCCACGTCGACCAGCTTGCCGGTCAGCATCAGGCCCCAGGTCGAGGCGTTGACGAACAGGCTGTCGGACTGGCCCAGGTGGCTGGCCCAGTCGGCCGAGCCGATCTTCTCGGCGATCAGGCGGTCGCGGGTCTCTTCATCCGGGGTGCGCAGCAGGGCCTCGGCCAGGCACATCAGGGCCAGGCCCTCGCGGGTGCCGAGCGAGAACTCCTGCAGGAAGCTTTCGACCACGCCCTGCTTCTTCACGCTGGCGCGGGCCCGCTCGACCAGGTCGGTGGCGGAGGCCAGGACGGCGGCGCGCTCGCCCGCGTCGAGGGGAATGCGGTCCAGCAGGCTGCGGACGGTCGCGGTCTCGTCGGCGAATTTGCCGTGATCCAGGGTGTCCCAGCCGGCGACGCTGGAGGGGGAGAAGGCGGTCGTCATGGGCGGGATGTCCTGAGCTTGAAGCGCATATATGGCGGACACTGCCGAATGTGCATCGTATGATACTCTCAGGAGCCGAAGATCGTTCGGCGCGGGAGCCGTTTTGGCGATGGATAATCTCGACGCGGTGGACCGCCGCCTGCTCAAGGCGCTGCAGGAGGACGGCCGTCTGTCCAACGCGGAACTGGCCCGGCGGTGCAATCTGTCGGCCGCGGCCTGCTTCGAGCGGGTCCGGCGGCTCCGCGAAAAGAAAGTGATCACCGGCTACGCCGCCCTGATCGATCCGGCCAAGGTCGGGCGGGGGCTGATGATCTTCGTCGAGGTGCTGCTGGACCGGACCACGGGCGACATGTTCGAGGCCTTCGCCGAGGCCGTGCGCCGCCAGCCCGAGGTGCTGGAGTGCCATATGGTCGCCGGCGGCTTCGACTATCTGATCAAGGCCCGCGTCGGCGACATGGACGCCTACCGCGCCTTCCTGGGCGACGTGCTGGTGCGGATGCCCGGCGTGCGCGAGACCCGAACCTACGCCGTTCTCGAAGAGGTGAAGGCGACGACGGCGTTGCCGCTTTAACCGCGTCTCGCCAACGTCGTCGCAAACCGCTAGACCGGTTGCCCGATCAACGGCGGAGCCTCCCGGCCCACATGCGCATCGTTCTGGCCACCGACGCCTGGGAGCCCCAGGTCAACGGCGTCGTCCGCACCCTGTCCCGGATCACGGCGGAATGCCGGGCCATGGGCCATGAGGTCGAGGTCGTCGAGCCCAGCCAGTTCAAGACCATCCCCTGCCCCACCTATCCGGAGATCCGGCTGGCTCTGGGCGCCGAGGAAGAGATCCGCGAACGGCTGCGCGCCTTCGAGCCCGAGGCGGTTCACATCGCCACCGAGGGCCCCATCGGCATCGCCACGCGCCGCATCTGCGTGGAATGGAAGCTGCCGTTCACGACCAGCTACCACACCAAATTCCCCGAGTACGTCTCGGCCCGGTTCCCGATTCCGGTGCAGGTCGGCTACGCCTACATGAAGTGGTTCCACAAGCCGTCGGGACGGCTGATGGTCGCCACCCCGACCCTGCGCGACGAGCTGACGGCGCACGGCTTCCGCAACGTGTCGCCGTGGACGCGGGGCGTGGACACCGAACAGTTCAACCCCGACCTGCCGCGCATCTATGACGAGCTGGGCGGCAAGGACTGGCCGCGGCCCTTCTTCCTGAACGTCGGCCGGGTGGCGGTCGAGAAGAACATCGAATCCTTCCTGGAACAGGACCTGCCCGGCACCAAGATCGTGGTCGGCGACGGGCCGGCGCGCGCCGAGCTGCAGGAGAAGTATCCGGAGGCCAAATTCCTGGGCGCCCGGTTCGGCGAGGAGCTGGCGCGGTGCTTCCGCGACGCGGACGTCTTCGTCTTCCCGAGCTGGACCGACACGTTCGGCCTGGTGATCCTGGAGGCCATGGCCACGGGCACGCCGGTGGCCGCCTATCCGGCGCACGGCCCGATCGACATCATCCCGGGCTCCGACGCCGGGGCGATCGACAAGGACCTGCGGACCGCATGCCTGGAGGCGCTGAAGTGCGACCGGGCCACGGTGCGCGCCTATGCCGAGAAATTCAGCTGGCGGGCCTCGGCCGAGCAATTCATCGAGAACCTGCAGCCCTATCCCGAACCGGATCGCGGGCGCTTCTGGCGGCGGCTGCGCCGGATCGCGCGGTTGCGGCGCAAAGCGGCGGCGTAAAGCGCCGGAACCTTCCGTCGGCGCCGCCTCGCGGTCAGGGGGGAGTTCGAGACGACGCCGACGGGGCCGGCGCATTGGCGAAACCGGCACATACAACCTGTAACACATCGCAGGTTAACGACACACCCTATGGTTACGCGAGCGGACGATCCGCGACGGGCGAAGACCAGAGACAGAAAAGGCCCCGGATCGCTCCGGGGCCTTTCTCGTATCGGCGGGGCCGATCCTACTTCGTCGGCGCGGTCATGACCGTCAGCGCCTGGGCGATGGCGCGCTGGGCGACCAGCTGGTCCTCGGGCAGCGGCACCAGGCCGCGGTCCTGCAGGTAGCCGCCACGACCGGCGGCGGCCTCGGACATGAACTCCATCACGAACTGCTCGAGGCCCGGGGTCACGCCCACGTGCTGCTTCTTGACGTAGATGTAGAGGCTGCGGGCCAGCGGGTAGGAGCCGTCGGCGATGGTGTCGGCCGAGGGGGCGACGCCGTCGATGGTCTCGGCCTTCACCGTGTCCATGTTCTGCTCGAGGAACGAGAAGCCGAACACGCCCAGCGAACCCGGGGTGCGGGTCAGGGTCTGGACGATGGCGTTGTCGTTCTCGCCCGAGTCGATCCACAGCTGGTCCTCGCGGACGGTGTGGGCCAGGGTCTCGAAGCGGTCCTTGTCATCGGCGGCCAGGGCGGCCAGCGACGGGATCTCCTTGGCGCCCGGAGCCATGCCCAGCTCCAGGAAGGCGTCGCGGGTGCCCGAGGTGGGCGGCGGGCCGTAGACCTGGATGCGCTGGGCCGGCAGGGCCGGGTTGACCTGCTGCCAGGTGGTGGCCGGGTTGGCGACGAGCGCGCCGCCGGCGCCCGGAACTTCCTTGGCCAGACCGAGGTAGAGGTCTTCCAGGCGGAAGTTGAAGCTATTGCCGCTGCGGGCGGTGGCGATGACGATGCCGTCGAAGCCGATCTTGATCTCGACGATGTCGGTGACGCCGTTCTTCTGGCACAGCTCGAACTCCGACTTCTTCATCGGACGCGAGGCGTTGGCGATGTCCGGGGTCGAGGGGCCGACGCCCTGGCAGAAGGCCTGGATGCCGCCGCCCGTGCCCAGCGATTCGACGCGCGGGGCGGCGCCGCCCGAGGTGCGCTGGAAGTTTTCGGCCACGCGGGTGGAGAAGGGGAAGACGGTCGAGGAGCCGGCGGCCCAGATGCCCGCGCGCGGCGCTTGCGAACCGGGGGCGCCGGCGTTGTCGCCACAGGCGCCGAGGGCGAGAAGGGCGACCGCCGAGGCGGCGGCGAGCAGGGTGCGGGTCATCGTCAGTCTCCGGACAACGGGTGAGGTGCGCCGCTTAGACCAGAGGTTTGTGACGGTTGGGCGAAGGTTCAGCGCGGCAGTTCCGCCACCGTCGGGCGGCCGCCGTCGTCACCGTCACACGCCAGGGCGCGATAGGATTCCACTTCGCCGCTGACGGGGCGGTAGGCGGGCCGGAGCTGGCTATGACCGCGCATGTCCACCTCGCCCGCCGCGTTCAGCGTTCGCCAGGTCGCGGACGAATAGGTTCTCGCCGCGCAATCGAACCAGTAGTCCCGTTCACGTCGCGCGCCATCGGGACCCTGGACCGTCAGGGTCAGACGGACGCGGTCGTGTTGAGTCAAAATCGAGGCCCTGTCCGCATGGACGCGGTTCGCCCCTGTCGAAAAATCCACCCACGGGCCTTTGACTGGAGCGGGGTCCTGAACGAGGGCGGCAAGCATGAGAATCAGCATGGCGATCTCCTTTAAGCCGCCATCCTAGGCCTCAGGGGACCCGTACGGTCTGATGAGACCTGACGCGTGGTCAAGCTGTCAGATGTGGATGGCGTGTCCCAGCGCGCGCAGGGACGCCTCGTGGAAGGCCTCGCCGAGGGTCGGGTGGACGTGGATGACGCCGGCGACGTCTTCCAGCACGGCCCCCATCTCCAGCATCTGGGCGAAGCTGTTGGACATCTCGGACACATGCTGGCCGACGGCCTGGACGCCCAGCAGGCGGTGGTCGGTCTTGGACGCGATGACGCGCACGAAGCCGCCGTCCTCGCCCGCCTCGATGGCCAGGGCGCGGCCGATGGCCATCAGGGGGAAGACCGCCTGGATGACGTCGTCGCGGCCCGCCACGTCCTGCGGACCGAGGCCCGCCGAGACGATCTCCGGCTCGGTGAAGCAGACGGCGGCGATGGTGACGGGATCGAACTTGCGGTCGTGGCCGGCGATGATCTCGGCGACCACCTCGCCCTGGGCCGAGCCCTTGTGGGCCAGCATGGGTTCGCCGGTCAGGTCGCCGACGGCCCAGACGTTGCGCATGCTGGTGGCGCAGCGGTCGTCGATCTTCACGAACGGACCGGCCATGGCCACGCCCATGTTCTCCAGCCCCCAGCCCTGGGTGCGCGGCTTGCGGCCGACGGTGACCAGGACCTTGTCGGCCTTGATCTTGAGGGCCTTGCCGTCAGCGGCGGTGACGTTCAGCGCGCCGTTCTCAAACGACCCGGCCTTGGCGCCGAGATGCAGTTCGACGCCGTGCTTCTCCAGCCATTTGGCGACCGGGTCGGTCAGGGCCTTGTCGTAGAGCGGCAGCAGGCGGTCGGCCATCTCGACGATGACGACTTCGGCGCCCAGCTTGCGGAAGGCGATGCCCAGTTCCAGGCCGATATAACCGCCGCCGACGACGACCAGCCTGTTCGGCACGGCATCCAGCGACAGGGCCTCGGTCGAGGAGATGACGTCGCCGCCGAACTTCAGGAAGGGCAGTTCGACCGGCTCGGAGCCCGTGGCCAGGATGACGTGTTCGGCGGTGATCGTGATGTCGCCGTCGGCGGTCCTGACCGTGCAGGTCTTGGCGTCGGCGAACGCAGCCCAGCCGTTGATGACCTTGACCTTGGCCTTCTTGAGCAGGGCCGCGACGCCGTTGTTCAGCTTGCGGACGATGCCGTCCTTCCACGCGACGGTCTGCTTCAGGTCGATGGCCGGCTTGGCGGCGGTGATGCCCAGGGTGCCACCGTCGGCGGCCTTGGACACCGTCTCAAACTTGCCCGCGGCGTGGATGATGGCCTTGGACGGGATGCAGCCGACATTCAGGCAGGTGCCGCCCAGGCCGTCGCCGCCGTCCACCAGAACCGTGTCCAGGCCCAGCTGGCCGCAACGGATGCCGGCGACATAGCCGCCGGTGCCGGCGCCGATGATGAGGACTTTGGTCTTCAGGGTCTGGGTCATTCGCTATTCGCTCTTTGCAGGGCCCACTCCACCCGCTGGCGCAGGCTGGGATGCTCGATGTCCGATACGTCGTAGTAGCCGAGGACGGGGCTGGTTCGGTCAGGCGCGCCGGAAATGTCGGCAGACCGCATCAGGATCACCTGGGTCGAGCCGACCTGGGGCAACGGGAGGCAGAAGAAAACGCCGACCAACAGCCTCTCGGGCATCGCCCCGGCGCCCGAAACCCGTTCGACCGGCTCAAAGGAGACGACGTTGGTATCCGGGTCGTCCGAGGCTCCCTGGCCGTTCACCTTGGCGATGAAGACCAAGTCCGCGTCGCGCAGATCCCGAGCCTGTTCAGCCCTCAGTTCGCGCGGGCTCATCTTGCCAACCGAACACGCCAACGCAGGCGACGTGGCGCAGACGGCCACGACGGTGGCGGCGATCAGAACCTTGAACGTCATCGACAGCCTCCCTTCCTTAGGTTCGCCTCGGCGGCGGCCGGGATCAGCGAGCCGAAGCTCACATCCACAGCGTCGCGGGATGTTCCAGAAGCCCCTTGATCCGCTGGACGAAGACGGCCGCGTCGTGGCCGTCGACGATGCGGTGATCGAAGGACGAGGACAGGTTCATCATCTTGCGCACGACCATCTGGCCGTTCCGCACCACGACGCGTTCCTCGATCTTGTTGGGACCGACGATGGCGACTTCCGGGTGGTTGATGATCGGGGTGTGGACCAGGCCGCCCAAGGCGCCCAGCGAGGTGATGGTGATGGTCGAACCCGACAGTTCGTCGCGCTTGGCCGAGCCGTCCTTGGCGGCGCCCGAGACGCGGGCGATCTCCAGGGCGGTGTCGTAGGGATCGCGGGCCTCGGCGTGGCGAACGACCGGCACCATCAGCCCGTTCGGCGTCTGGGCGGCGATGCCCAGGTGCACGGCGGCGTGCTGGGTCAGGACCCCGGCCTCGTCATCGTAGGTCGCATTGATCTGCGGCTGGTCGCGCAGGGCCACGACGATGGCGCGGGCGATGAAGGGCAGGACGTTCAGCTTGGGCTGGTCCTTGGACTTGGTCGCGTTCAGGTGGGCGCGAAGCTCCTCCAGGGCCGTGACGTCGATCTCTTCCACATAGGTGATGTGGGGGATGCGCCGGACGCTCTCGGCCATCTTCTCCGCGATCTTGCGGCGCAGGCCGATGATGCGGACCTCGGTCGTCCCCTCGGCCCTGGCGTAGGTCGAGCCGGTCGATCCGGAGGCGGATGATGCGGAACCGCCCGAGGCCACGAAGGCGTCCAGGTCGGCGTGCTCGATGCGCCCGGCGGGGCCGGAGCCGGGAACGAACTGCAGCTCGACCCCCAGGTCGCGGGCGCGGTTGCGGACAGCCGGCGAGGCCAGCGGGCGCTGGTTGCGGTCGGAGAGGGTGCGCGGCTTGCTGTCGGCGGCGACCGGAGCCGGGGCGGCCTTGGGCGCAGGCGCCGGCTTGGCGGCGGGCGCCGGCGCGGCCTCGACTTGTTGCGGCGCAGGGGCCGCGGCCGCGGCCACATTGCCCTTGCCCTCGACCTGGAAGCTGACCAGCGGGCCGCCGACGGGGACCTGCTGACCGGCCTCGCCGTGGATGGCCACGACGACGCCGGTGACGGGCGAGGTGATCTCGACGGTGGCCTTGTCGGTCATGATGTCGGCGAGGATCTGGTCCTCGGACACGCTGTCGCCGACCTTGACGTGCCAGCCGACCAGCTCCGCCTCGGCGGTGCCTTCGCCCACGTCCGGCAGCTTGAAGACGTAGTTGGCGCCGGTGGCCGGTTGCGCGACCGGAGCGGCGGCGGCGGGCGCCGGATCGGCCTTGGCGGCCGGGGCCGGCGCGGCTTCGGCCTTCGGCGCCGGGGCGGGTTCGGCGTCGGACGCATTGCCGGCTCCCTCGACCTCGAACTCGACCAGGGGGCCGCGCACGGGGACCATTTCGCCGGGCTGGCCGTGAAGGGCCAGGACCTTGCCGCTGACCGGGGCGGTGATCTCCACCGTCGCCTTGTCGGTCATGATGTCGGCGACGATCTGGTCCTCGGCGACCACGTCGCCGACCTTGACGTGCCAGCCGACCAGTTCGGCCTCGGCGGTGCCTTCGCCCACGTCGGGCAGTTTGAAGACGAAACGACCCATGTCAGCGACCTCCGCTCATGGTGGCTTTCAGGGCGTCGGCCACGCGTTGCGGGCCGGGGAAGTATTCCCACTCGAAGGCGTGCGGATAGGGGGTGTCCCAGCCGGTCACGCGCGCGATGGGGGCCTCCAGGTGGTAGAAGCAGCGCTCCTGCACCAGGGCCGACAGCTCGGCGCCGTAGCCCGAGGTCTTGGGGGCCTCGTGCACGATGACGCAGCGGCCGGTCTTCTTCACCGAAGCCTCGATGGCCTCGATGTCCAGCGGCACGAGGGTGCGCAGGTCGATGACCTCGGCGTCCACGCCCGCGTGCTCGGCGCCCGCCAGCGACACCCAGACCATGGTGCCCCAGGCCAGGATGGTGACGTCGGCGCCTTCCTTCATGATGCGCGCCTTGCCGATCGGTTCGACGTATTTGCCGGTCGGGACCTGGGCCAGGTCCTGGGCCTTCCACGGCGAAACCGGCTTCTCGTGCCAGCCGTCGAAGGGGCCGTTGTAGAGGCGCTTGGGCTCGAAGAAGATGGTGGGGTCGTCGTCCTCGATGCAGGCCGTCAGCAGGCCCTTGGCGTCATAGGGGTTGGACGGCACCACGACCTTCAGGCCGGCGATGTGGGTGAACAGGCTTTCCGGCGACTGGCTGTGCGTCTGGCCGCCGAAGATGCCGCCGCCGTAGGGGCTGCGGACCGTGATCGGCGAGGTGAACTGGCCGCCCGAGCGGTAGCGGAGCTTGGCCGCTTCCGAGACGATCTGGTCGTAGGCCGGGTAGATGTAGTCGGCGAACTGGATTTCGACGACCGGACGCAGGCCGTAGGCGCCCATGCCGATGGCGGCGGCGACGATGCCGCATTCGCTGATCGGGGCGTCGAAGCTGCGGGTCAGGCCGTGCTTCTGCTGCAGCTGGTCGGTGACGCGGAAGACGCCGCCGAAATAGCCGGCGTCCTCGCCGAACGACAGGACGTTCGGGTCTTCCAACATCTTGGTGTCGATGGCCGAGTTGAGGGCCTGGATCATGTTCATCGGCACGACGTCGCCTTTGGGCGCGGTCGAGGCCGGGGCGTTGGAGGCGGTGACCATGTCGGGTTCGACGCCGTCGTTGCGGTCGGCTTCGGTGAAGGTGGTTTGCTCGCTCATGATCAGACTCCCACCTCGCGGCGCTGCTCGATCAGGCGCCAGTCCTCGGTCGCATAGACCTCCTCGAACATGGTCTTCACGCTGGGGCGCGACTGGCCGAGCGTGCCGATGGCCTCGGACTCCTTGCCGGCGGCGCGGACCTGTTCGACCGCGTCCTTCTCGGCCTCGGCCTGCTGGTCGTCGGACCATTCGCCGAGCGCGATCAGGTGCTGCTTCAGGCGCTCGACCGGATCGCCCAGCGGCCATTTCTCGTGCTCGTCGCCCGGGCGATAGCGGCTGGGGTCGTCCGAGGTGGAGTGCGGCGCGCCGCGGTAGGTGAACAGCTCGATGACCGTCGCGCCCTGGTTGGTGCGCGCGCGCTCCTCGGCCCACTTGGTCGCGGCCCAGACGGCGAGAAAGTCGTTGCCGTCCACGCGCAGGGCCGGGAGGCCGTAGCCGATGGCCTTGGACGCGAAGGTCGTCTCCAGCCCGCCGGCGATGCCCATGAAGGACGAGATGGCCCACTGGTTGTTGACGACGTTCAGGATGACCGGGGCGCGGTAGACGGCGGCGAAGGTCAGGGCGTTGTGGAAGTCGCCTTCGGCCGTGGCGCCGTCGCCGATCCAGCTGATGGCGATCTTGTCGTCGCCCTTGTAGGCGCTGGCCATGGCCCAGCCGACGGCCTGCGGCACCTGGGTGCCCAGATTGCCCGAGATCGTGAAGAAGCCGTACTCCTTGGACGAGTACATGATCGGCAGCTGGCGGCCCTTGATGGGGTCGGCGGCGTTCGAATAGATCTGGTTCATCATCTCGACCAGCGGATAACCGCGCGAGATCAGCAGCCCCTGCTGGCGGTAGGTCGGGAAGCCCATGTCCTCGCGGCCCAGGATCATGCCCTGAGCGACCGCGATGGCCTCTTCACCCGTGCACTTCATGTAGAAGCTGGTCTTGCCCTGACGGTGGGCGCGGTGCATCCGGTCGTCGAAGGCGCGGGTCAGGATCATGGCCTTCAGACCCTTGCGCAGGGTCTCCGGGTCCAGCTTCGGATCCCACGGACCGACCGCCTTGCCGTCGTCGTCCAGGACGCGGACCAGCTTGAAGGCGTGGTCGCGCATCTCGTACGGGGTGGTCGCCACGTCCGGGCGGTCGACCGCGCCGGCGGGGTCGAAGCGGAGATGGCTGAAGTCAGGGGCGTCGCCCGGACGGCCCGAAGGCTCGGGCACGCGCAGGGACAATTGGGGGGTATTGGGCTTCTTCATTCCGTCCTGCTGTCCGGTTGATCCGACCGCGTTTTCCTCAAGCCTCGATCTAGCACGAGGCCCGTGCCAAGGCTCGCTCGATTTCGACCTTGCACTATGCCGATCAGGGGTATTTTATTGCGTCATAATAACAAGTGGAGAAACGCCTTGGCCGAAGAGCTGGATCCCGTCGACGCCCGGATTCTTGACATCCTGCAACAGGACGCCGGCCTGTCGGTCGCCGAGGTCGCCGACCGGGTCGGTTTGTCGGCCTCGCCGTGCTGGCGCCGGATCAAGAGGCTGGAGGATACGGGCTTCATCCGCAAGCGGGTGACCCTGCTGGACGCCGAGAAGCTGGGCCTGGATTTCGAGGTCTACGCCATCGTCAAGCTGAGCCTGCCGTCGCGCGAGAACCTGGACCTGTTCGAGGCCGCCGTGACCCACTGGCCGGAGGTGGTGCAGTGCGCCACCATCACCGGCCGCGAGGACTATGTGCTGCGGATCATCACCTCCGACATGCACGCCTTCGACAAATTCCTGCGCGAGAAGCTTCTCAGCCTGGCCATCGTGTCGGACTGCGAGAGCCACATCGTCACGCGCGGCGTGAAGAATGTGACCACCCTGCCTCTTGGCATCGTGACCCCGCACGTCGGATAGTGCCGTTCGGCTCGACAGGGCCGGACGGGGAAGACTGACATGATCGAGATGGTGATCGACGCGCGGCGCAAGGACCTGGGCGGGTTCGAGGTCGGACGCGTGCTGCCGTTCCATTCGCGCCGCATGGTCGGCCCGTTCATCTTCCTGGACCAGATGGGGCCGGCCGAGTTCGCGCCGGGGGCCGAGGCGATCAATGTGCGGCCGCACCCGCACATCGGCCTGTCGACCCTGACCTATCTGTTCGAGGGCGAGATCATGCACCGGGACAACACCGGCGTGACGCAGGCGATCCGGCCCGGCGAGGTCAACTGGATGACCGCCGGCAGCGGCATCGTCCACTCCGAGCGCACCGATCCGCTGAAGAAGAGCCAGGGCGGGCCCATGCACGGGATGCAGGCCTGGATCGCCCTGCCGACCGAGCATGAGGAGACGGCCCCGGCCTTCCACCACCTGGGGGAGGACGGCCAGCCCGCCTATGAGAACGGCGGCCTGTTCGCGCGGCTGGTGGCCGGCGAGGCCTACGGCGCCAAGGCCGCCGCGCCGATCTCGTCGCCGCTGTTCTACGTCCACTGGGAGCTGGCCGAGGGGGTGCGCACCGCGCCGCCGCCGGGCACGGGAGCCGGCGGCTATTCCGAGCGCGCCCTGTATGTCGCCAAGGGCGAGATCGAGGTCGGCGACCGGATCTTCCACGAAGGCCAGATGATCGTGCTGGAGCCCACGGCCGAGCCCACGGTCAAGGCGATCCGCCCCTCGACCGTCATGGTGCTGGGCGGCGAGCCGGTCGGGCCGCGTGTGATCTGGTGGAATTTCGTCTCGTCCACCCAGGCCCGGATCGACCAGGCCAAGGAAGACTGGAAGGCCGGGCGGATGGCCCTGCCCGCCGAGGACGACCTGGAGTTCATCCCCCTGCCCGACACGCCGTCGACGCCGGAGCCGGCGCCGACGAAGCCGGAACCGACCCACCCCGTCTGATCCGCCATCCAGGGCGCGGCGTTTATCGCGCCGCCACCCAGTCGACGATGGTCTTCAGGGCCTGGGGGTCGAGGGTGGTGGCGATGCCGGCGTACTCCGCCGGCAGCCCGGTCACGGCCGGCTGCATCAGATGGTTCAGGTTCGGCAGGACCACGATCTCGGCCGAGGGCAGGATCGCGCGCAGGGCCGTCGCGTTCTGTTCGGCCGGGACCTGGGCATCCTTGCCGCCGTAGAGGGCCAGCACGGGGATATGCAGCGCCGCCAGCGACGGCCGGGGGTCGTGGGCGACGAACCAGCGGGTCCACGGGGCGCTGACCTGGGCGGCGGCGGCCTGGCGCTGGGCCTCGGGCAGGCCGGCTTCGGCGAAGATGGGATCGACCGCCGCCGCGACATCCCGCGCCGATCCGGCGTTGGCCGCGACGGCCGCCATGATCCGGGCCTGCAGGGCGACATTGGCCTCGACCGTCGCGGGCGGCAGGCCCGAAGCCTGCTGGATGGCGCGCGACTGTTCGACCAGCAGGTCGCCGCCGGACACCGCCGGCCCGGCGATCATGACGAGGAAGGCCACGTCCGGATCGGCCCCGGCGACCAGCGGCGCGATGGTCCCGCCCTCGCTGTGGCCGATCAGACCGATGCGGTCGTGCGCGATGTCGGCGCGCGCCTCCAGGAAGGCCACCGACGCCTCGGCGTCGACGGCAAAGTCGGCGCTGGTGGCCTCCGCGACCGGACCGGTCGAGCCGCCCACACCCCGGTCGTCGACGCGCAGCACGGCGACGCCGCGCCGGGTCAGGGCGTCGGCGAGGACCAGGAAGGGCTTGTGGCCGAAGACGGTCTCATCGCGGTCCTGCTGGCCCGAACCGGTGATCAGCAGGACCGCGGGAAAAGGGCCGGAGCCCTCCGGCAGGGTCAGGGTCCCGGCCAGCTGCACGCCCGGGGTCGGGGTCGCGATGACCACGTCCTGACTGCGATAGGGGAAGGGCGGGACCGGCGTCTGCGGCCGTGACGGCGCGGCGGCGGGCGTGATCACCGGCGGCGGCGGCGGCGCGGACGGCGCCAGCTCCATCACCCGGGTCAGGACCAGCGGCAGGCTGGCCCCGCCCTGGCTCAGCACGCCGTTCACGGTCCGGCCGGCGTCGGTCAGCGTGCCTTCGAAACTTCCACCCGCGGCGGGCACGGCGAAGCGGACCACCCCGCCCTGCACCGACAGGCCGCTGACCGGCAGGCCGTTGACGCCCTGGTCCGGGCTGTCGATCGTCGCCCCGCCGACGGCGTCGACGTTCAGCACCACGCGCAGGCTTTGGCCGCCGACGTTCACGCGTCCTTCCCAGCGGCCCGCCAGCTCTCCGGCGGGGGTCTGGGCCCCGGCGATGGACACGGCGGCGGCGAGGGTCAGCGCGAGGATGGTCATGGGGTCCTCCGTGAGCCGAACCTAGGCGGCGGGCCGCCGGTCGCCAAGGCGCGACGCTTCGAATGGCGATGATCGCAATCCGTAACCGCCCCGGGTCTTGAAAGCCGACGGCGGGACCCGATCTGTCGGCCATGACCGCTTTCTCCGTGCTCGACCTGTCGCCTATCGTGGAGGGCGGAGACGCCCGCCGCGCCCTGCTGGAAACCGCCGAACTGGCCCGGACCGCCGAAAGGACGGGGTTCAAGCGTTTCTGGCTGGCGGAACACCACAACATGCCCGGCATCGCCAGCGCGGCCACGGCCGTGGCGCTGGGCTTCGTGGCGAGCCAGACCCAAACCATCCGCGTCGGATCGGGCGGGATCATGCTGCCCAACCATGCGCCGCTGGTGGTCGCCGAACAGTTCGGGACCCTCGCCGCCCTCTATCCGGACCGGATCGACCTGGGGCTGGGCCGCGCGCCCGGCACCGACGGCGAGACCGCCCGGGCGCTGCGCCGCTATTTCGAGGCCGCCGACCAGTTCCCGCGCGACGTGATGGAGCTGCAAAACTTCCTGGGCGATCCGGTCGAGGGTCAGCGGGTCACCGCCTGGCCGGGGGCGGGATCCAAGGTGCCGGTCTGGCTGCTGGGCTCCAGCCTGTTCAGCGCCGAACTGGCCGCCCACCTGGGCCTGCCCTTCGCCTTCGCCAGCCATTTCGCGCCCGAGCTTCTGCTCCAGGCGCTGGAGACCTATCGCGCCGGGTTCCGGCCGTCGAAGCAACTGGCCGCGCCCTATGCGATGGCCGCCATCAACGTCTTCGCCGCCGACAGCGACGCGGAGGCGCAGCGCGTCTCGACCTCGATGCAGCAGGCCTTCGCCGCGGTGGTCACCGGCAAGCCCGGCAAGCTGAAGCCGGCGGTGGACGACATCACCACGGTGCTGGACGCCCGTCAGATCGCGGCGGTCGAGAGCCGCCTGACCTACGCCGCCGTCGGCGGGGTGGAGACCGTGCGGACCAAGCTGGCCGAGTTCATCGCCCTGACCAAGGTGGACGAGGTGATGGTCACCGGCATGATCCACGATCTGGACGCCCGGCTGCACAGCCTCGAGGTGACGGCCGAGGCGATCGGCGGGCTCTAGAGCCCCTTCAGGAAATCGATCAGCCAGGCGTTCACCGCCTCGGGCCGTTCCTGCTGGATCCAGTGGCCGGCGCCGGGGACGACGACCTGCGAGCGCAGGTCGGGGACGATGTCCTTCAGTCCCGCCTCGTGCTGGCCCGAATAATGACGGACAGGGTCGCGGTCGCCGACCATGAAGGCGCCCGGGACGCGGACCCGCGCCTCCTGCAGGAAGGCCGTCAGCGACCAGTTCAGGTCGATGCATCGATACCAGTCCAGCGGGGCGCGGAAGCCGCCCGCCGAGAAGGCCGCGACGTATTCCGCGAAATGCTCCGGGCTCATCCACGGCGGCAGGGGGGCGTCCTCGGGGACGGTGGAGATGAAGTTTTCGCCGGGCTGGATGAAGCCGGTCGACTGCAGCTCCGGCGGGGTGGCGCCGTCATAGGCCCAGAAGCCCTTGCGCAGGCCCGCCGCCACGTCGGTCTCGAAGACGGCGTGGGCGTCCGGGGCCTGAAACTGGTTGATGTAGAGCTCGCCCAGGCCCGCGCGCTTGGTGATGGCGGCCATGGCGACGGTGGGCGGCCCCTTGGCCCGGCGCGGCTGCAGCGGCACAGACAGGGCGGCGACGGCGGTGAAGACGTCGGGCCGCATCAGGGCGCAGTGCCAGGCCACCGGCGCGCCCCAGTCGTGCCCGACGACGGTGCAGGCCTGATGGCCCAGCGCCCGGACCAGATCGACCATGTCGCCGACCAGATGGAGGATGGAATAGGCCTCGCGCTCGGCGGGTTTGTCGGTCCCGCCATAGCCGCGCATGTCGGGGGCGACCGCGTGATAGCCGGCCCCGGCCAGGGCCTGCACCTGGGCGCGCCAGCTGATCCCGAGTTCGGGGAAGCCGTGGACCAGCAGGACCAGCGGGCCGGAGCCGGCCTCGAGGATCTGCTGGGTCAGGCCGTCGGTCTGGATGTGGCGGGTCTGCATGGACGCACCCGATCACCGGGCGCGAACAGGCGCAAGCCGTTTAGAGCTCGACGCCCGTGGTGCGCATGATCTCGGCGCGCAGTTCGGGCATGCCGTCGCCCTTTTCCGCCGAGGTGACGATGACCGCCGGGAAGGCGGCGGGGCGTTTGGCGATGGCCTTGAGGGTCTCGGCCTGGACCTTTTCGGCCTCGCCCTTCTTCAGCTTGTCGGCCTTGGTCAGGACGATCTGGTAGCTGACGGCGGCGAGGTCGAGGGCGTCCAGCGCCTCGGTGTCCACCGACTTCAGCCCGTGACGGGCGTCGATCAGCAGATAGACCCGCTTCAGGGTCACCCGGCCGCGCAGGTAGTCGCGGCCCAGGTCCTGGAACTTCTTGACCGTCGACTTGGACGCCTTGGCCCAGCCGTAGCCGGGCAGGTCGACCAGACGCATCTTGCCGTCGAGGTCGAAGAAATTGACCTCGCGCGTGCGCCCCGGCTCGTTCGACGCCCGGGCCAGCTTGTGCATGCCGACCAGGCCGTTGATCAGGCTGGACTTGCCCACGTTCGACCGACCCGCGAAGGCGATCTCGGGCAGGTCGGGATCGGGCAGTTGCTCGATCTTGGCGCAGCCCATGACGAAGGTCGCCGGACGCGCGAAGAGGATGCGCGCCTGTTCCAGTTCCTCTGGGGTGAAAGCGTCCAACTAGACCTTCGCCTTCTGGAACCGGGCCAGGAAGGTGTCGATCGGGTTCTCGGCCTTGAAGCGGTGCATGATGATGTACTGCTGGAAGATGGTCAGCACGTTGGACCAGGCCCAGTAGATCAGCAGGCCGGCCGGGAAGTTGGCCATGATGAAGGTGAACACCACCGGCATGAACTGGAAGATCTTGCGCTGCATGGGATCCGGCGCGGGCGGGCTCATGGCCATCTGCAGCCACATGGTCGCGCCGTAGACGATGGCCAGCACGCTGAGGCCCAGGCTGAAGCCGCCGCCCGGATGGCTGACCAGCAGATTGCCGATCAGGGGCGCCGTCGACGGATCCCAGGGGATCAGGCCGAACAGGTTCCAGATGGTGGTGTGATCCGGCGCCGACAGGTCGCGCAGCCAGCCGAAGAAGGGCGCATGCCGCATCTCGATGGTCACGAACAGCATCTTGTAGACGGCGTAGAAGACCGGGATCTGGAGCAGCAGCGGAAGGCAGCCGGCCAGAGGATTGATCTTCTCCTTCTGGTACAGGGCCATCAGCTCCTGCTGCTGCTTCTGCGCGTCGTCAGGGTGCTTCTTCTTGATCTCCTCCATCTTGGGCTGGAGGTTCCGCATCTTGGACATGCTCTCGTAGCTCTTGTTGGCGAGCGGGAACATGATCAGGCGCACGGTCAGGGTCAGCAGCAGGATGGCGATCCCGAAATTGCCGACCAGTCCGTAGAAGAACTCGACCAGCAGGAAGATCGGTCGCGTCAGGAAGAACAGGAAGCCCCAGTCGATCGCGTAGATGAAGCGCGGCAGATCGAGGCTCTTCTCGTAGCCGGCCAGGATCTCGTTGCGCTTGGCGCCGGCGAACAGGCGGGTCGTCTCGGTGATCGTGGCGTTCGGTTGGATGGTCCGCGCTTCGCCGACCATGTTGGCCTGGTGGATGTCGGCATGGGCCGAATCGACGACACGGAAGGCGCCCTCGATCTTCTCATCCTGGCTCGGGATCAGCGCCGCCAGCCAGTATTTGTCGGTGATGCCCATCCAGCCGCCGGTGGAGCTGTGCTCCTGATTCGGCTTCTTGGCCCAGGCGCCGTACTTGAGCTGGGTGGTGGCGTAGTTGCCATCGGTGCCGAAGGTGCCGATGGCGCCCTCGTGCAGGACCTGGTTCTTGCCCAGGTCGTCGGGGATGCCCTGACGCTGAATGCCGGAGACGGCGTTCAGGGTCACCGGACGCGGGCTGAAGTTGGAGACCGTGTCAGTGACGGTGAACAGATACTGTTCGTCCACGGTGATCTGACGGGTGAAGCGCAGGCCTTGACCGTTGTCCCACACCAGCTTGATCGGGGTCGTCGGCGTCAGGACCGAGCCCTCGGTCAGTTGCCAGGCGGTCGCGGCCGTCGGCACCCCGCCGGGGATGTTCGGGCCGCCCCAGGCGAATTCCGCGAAGAAGGCGTGGCGCATGCCTTGCGGGCGGAACAGCTCCACCGGCGGCGAGTCCTTGTCGATCGTCTCGCGGTATTTGGTCAGGAACAGATCGTCGATGCGCGAGCCGGTCAGCGACAGCGAGCCGGTCAGGGTCGGCGTCTGGATGCGGACGCGGGGGCCGGCGCCGAGCGCGGCCGTGCGATCGGCGACGAAGGTCGCGGGCGGGGGCGACGCCGTGCCAGCGGCTCCGCCAGCGGCCGGAGCGTCGCCGACCTTCTCGGCGGCGGCCTGCTGCGCCTGGCGGCGCTGAGCCGTCTGAGCGGGCACGACCAGCATGACGTAGGCGGCGAACAGGAGCGCCGCGACCACGAAGAAGATGATCGTGTTACGGCTATTGGACTGAGGGGGCATGGAGATCAGGAATCCTGGCCGGCGGGCGCGGGCGTCGAGGGCGCGGGTTGAGGCGCCGACCGCGGGGTCGCCAGCCTTGTAAGCGCCGATTTCACATCGTCAAGCAAACGGTCCCAGGGGCGGTCGGCCGTCCCCATGCGGGCGATGAAGACATAGTCGCTTCCGGCCACGCCAAACTGCGGCGCAAGCGCGCGGGCGGCTTCACGCAGACGGCGTTTGGCGCGGTTGCGGACCACGGCCCCGCCGATCTTGCGGGTGGCGGTGAAGCCGAGGCCGACGGCGGCGTTTCCGTCGGCGCGGTCGAGGCGCTGCACAACCACGGCGCCGCGGGCCTCTGAAACGCCTTTCGCGGCCGCCAGAAACTGGGGCCGCGACGTCAGGCGATGGATTTTGAGGTCATCGGTCATGCGCCCGCGCGAGCGCCGACGACTTAAGCCGTCAGGCGCTTGCGGCCCTTGGCGCGGCGGCGCTGAACGATCTTCTGACCGTTCTTGGTGGCCATCCGCGAACGGAAGCCGTGACGGCGCTTGCGCACGAGTCGCGACGGCTGATAGGTCCGCTTCACGGTCGGCTCCTGGGATTAAGTGACTGAGATACGACGGAACGCGTCCGCCGCAGGAAGGGCGGGCGTATAAGGGGACGATCCGCCGGAGTCAACGCCGTAGCGTCCCTCCAGCCGCCCCTGTACGGAGAGAATATGGCCCGCCTGAAGCGCTTCCTGCCCCTGATCGTGCTCGGAGCCGTCATCGCCCTGATCTTCGGCATGGGCTGGAATCGCTACCTGTCCCTGGACACCATCCGCGACCACGGGGCCGAATTCCGGGCCTTCACCGCCGACAACTACATCCTGAGCCTGCTGGCCCTGATGGCCGTGTTCGCCATTCTGACCGCCAGCGTGGTGCCCGGCGTCTTCTTCGTCACCATCACCGCGGGCTATCTGTTCGGGCCGTGGGTGGGCGGGGTGTCGACCTCCATCGCGGCCACGGTGGGCGCCCTGATCGTCTATGGCGTGGCGCGCACGGCGCTGGGCCGCAGTCTTCGGGAGAAGGCCGAGCGCGACCAGGGGCTGATGCAGAAGGTCTGCGCGGCCATCGACAAGGATACGTTCTGGTACGTGCTGGCCAGCCGGCTGGCGGTGGTGGTGCCGTTCCACATGATCAACATCGCCGCGGGCGTCATGGCGGTGCGGCTGACGCCCTACACCATCGCCACCGTGATCGGCCTGCTGCCGGCGCACATTATCTACTGCTGGATCGGCGCCCGGCTGAACAGCCTGCTGGCCACCGACCCCAACCCGGACTTCCAGGCCCTGTTCGGCCAGTTCTGGGCGCCCATGACCGGGGTCTTCGTGCTGGCGGTGGTGCTGCCGTTCGCGATGAAGGGGCTGCAGGCGGCTCTGGGCCGGAAGGCCGCGACGTGAGACAAGCAGCCCTTCAGCCAAGCCTTGCGTTAGGGGGAGCATGACGCGCCTGCGCGCCCTTCTGAGCGATGTCCGCAAGGGATTGCGTGTTCCCGCCGACTGGCGCGAGCACGTGAAATTCCACGCGCCGGACGCGCTGGCGTGGCGGCTGCTGCTGCTGACCTTCGTCTTCGCCGCCTCGGTCGAGGTGCTGATCATCGCGCCGAGCGCCGCCAGCTTCCACGAGCGCTGGCTGCTGGACCGGCTGCAGTCGGCGGAGCTGGCGTCCGTGGGCGTCGAGGCCCTGCCCTATTCCGCGGTCGAGGACGACACGGCCGAACAGCTGCTGGCCATCGGCGGGGTGCAGGCCGTGGTGGTCGGCGACCAGGGCGTGCGGCGGCTGCTGCTGCAGGCCCCCAACCTGCCCCGCACGCCGGACCTGATCGACCTGCGCAGGCAACGGCCCGTCGCGCGGCTGATCGACCCGTGGCAGACCCTGTTCGGCCACCCTGACCGCTCGATCCGGGTGCAGGCGCGGCCGCGCTACCGCTCGGGCGACTTCATCGAGATCCTGGCCCCGGCCCAGCCGCTGAAGGTGGAGCTGAAGACCTTCCTGCTGAACAGCCTGATCACCTCGCTGTTCGTCTCCCTGGTGGCGGGGGCCCTGCTGTACGCCGGCCTGGCCTTCCTGGTGCTGCAGCCGCTTCGGCGGGTCACCCGCTCGATCGAGCATTTCGCCGAGGACCCCGAGAGCGAGGGCGATCCGCCCAGCGACCGGCAGGACGAGATCGGTCGGGTCGAGCGCGAACTGGCCCGGATGCAGGAAGAAGTGCGCCACTCCCTGCGCTCGCGCGCCCGACTGGTGGCCCTGGGCGAGGCGGTGGCCAAGATCAATCATGACCTGCGCAACATGCTGACCTCGGCCCAGATGGCGTCCGAGCGGCTGGCGGACTCGCCGGACCCGGCGGTGGCCAAGGCCCTGCCGCGGCTGGAACGGGCGCTGAGCCGCGCCGCCGCCCTGTCGCGCAACGTGCTGGAATATGGGCGCAGCGAAGAGCCGGAGCCGCAGAAGGTGCGCGCGCCGCTGGCCGCCGCCCTGACGCTCGCCGCCGAGGATGCGGGGCTGTCCCCGGACGGAGTGCGGCTGGTGAAGAGCCTGCCCCCGCGGTTCAACGTCCACGCCGATCCCGACCAGCTGTACCGCATCCTGGTCAATCTGATGCGCAACGCCCGGCAGGCCATCGAGGGCGACGCCACGCGGACGGACAAGCGCGGCACGGTGCGGGTGAGCGGCTCGACCGCCGACGGCGACTGCGTGATCCTGGTCAGCGACGATGGGCCGGGCATCCCGCCGCGCCTGTCGGAGAAGCTGTTCGAGGCCTTCGTCAGCGGCAAGGCGTCCGGCGGGAGCGGACTGGGCCTGACGATCTCGCGCGAGCTGGCGGTCAACAACGGCGGAACCCTGACCCTGGTCGAGACCGGGCCGTCGGGCACGACGTTCGAACTGCGCCTGCCGAACTGAGCCAAATCGCGTGAATGGCGTTAACCCTCGCGGGGCGCCTCGAAACGGTCCAGCTTGTCCGCGACGTCCCGCTTCAGGAGACCTGACATGATCCGTATCGTCCTGACCTGTATCACTGCCCTGACGATGGCAGCCGCCCCCGCCGTGGCCCAGACCGCAGCCCAGGCCGCAAAGCCGGTCGCGGAACCGCAGGCGGCCGCGCCGGCGCCCGGCTCGGACGAGTGGCTGCGCCTGCGCGGCGAGACCTATCACTCGGCCCCGGAGTCCGCCCAGGATCCGGCCGAGATTTCAGCCACCGCCAAGCTGAACGAGAGCATCGCGGCCCGCAACGCCGCCGCCGAACAGGCGGAGGCCGCCGAACAGGCCCGCTTCGACAGCGAGACCCAGCGCTGGGAGGCGGACAGCGCCCGTTCCAGCACCGCCCGCGTCCAGTGGGAGGCCGACGTGGCCGCCGCCAACGCGGCCCAGGCCCAGTGGGAGCGAGACCGCGCCGCCTGGGAGGCCGAAGTCGCCGCCTGCCGCGCCAGTCGCCGCCAGTGCATCACGCCCGCCGCGCCGGTCGCGCCTCGGTACTGAACCGATTGAACACGCCGCTGGGGCGTGACACCGTCCGGCCCACATGACCGAGACCCCGGCCCCGCCGCCTGATCCGTACGCCGACCGCCTGCTGGCGGACGGGCGGGTCGAGACGTTCCGACATCCGGCGTGGGTCAGGATCACCCACTGGCTGAACGTCGTCGCGGTCGTGGTGCTGCTGATGACCGGGCTGAACATCCTGCAGGCGCATCCGCACCTGTACTGGGGCCTGCGCTCGACCTTCGCGGATCCCTGGTTCAGCCCGCCGGCGCCGCCCGGATGGCTGATGCTGCCGTCGGTGCGGGACCTGGCCACGGCGCGCAGCTGGCATTTCCTGTTCGCCTGGATCTTCGTGACCAACGGCCTGGTCTATCTGGCCTGGGGCTTCCTCTCGCGCCGGTTCCCCCGCCGGCTGTGGCCGACGAAGGCGGATATCCGCGACCTGCCGCATTCGGTGGTCGAGCATGCGAAATTCGACTTCCCGAAGGACGACCGGGCGCGGGTCTATAATGTGATCCAGAAGCTGACCTATCTGGCGATGGTCCTGATCGTCCTGCCGATGATGCTGATCACCGGCCTGTCCATGTCGCCGGGCTTCAACGCCGTCGGCGGGGTGCTGCTGGAGATCATGGGCGGACGGCAGTCGGCGCGGACGCTGCATTTCATCTCCGCCGGGCTGATCGTCGGTTTCATCCTGATCCACGTCGGGCTGGTGATCTGGACGGGACTGGCCAACAACATGCGGGCGATGGTCACGGGCTGGTTCCGGATCGAGCGCAACGCCGGAGACACGGAATGAACCGCCGCCGATGGCTCATCGGAGCGCTGGCGACCGCCGGGGCCGCCGCCCTGTCGGCCTGCGACCGCGCCGTCTACGCCGTGACGGATCAGGCGCGGCGGATGGCCGAGGGGCTGACCCGACGGGCGCAGCGGCTGGTGGTGCCTCGGGACGCCCTGGCGCCGACCTACAGCAAGGCCGAGATCTCGCCGGACTTCCGGCCCAACGGCTCGGTCGATCCAGCGGCGTCGGACTATCTGGCGCTGAAGGCGAACGGGTTCGCCGACTACCGGCTGGAGATCGGCGGGCTCGTCCAGCGGCCCCTGTCGCTGTCGCTGGCCGAGCTACGCGCCCGTCCGGGCCAGACCCAGATCACCAAGCATGACTGCGTCGAGGGCTGGACCTCCATCGCCGAATGGACGGGCGTGCGGCTGGAAACCCTGCTGGACGAGGCCGGGCTGAAGCCCGAGGCCCGCTATGTGGTCTTCCACTGTTTCGACGCGCTGGATCAACGCGAGGACGGCGAGCGCTATTACGAGAGCATCGACCTGATCGACGCCCGACATCCGCAGACCATCCTGGCCTACCTGATGAACGGCGAGACCCTGCCCGTGCCGCACGGGGCGCCGCTGCGGCTCAGGGTCGAACGGCAGCTGGGCTACAAGCACGCCAAATACATCCGCCGCATCGAGGTGGTGGAGAGCTTCGCCCATCTCGGCCGGGGCAAGGGCGGCTATTGGGAAGACCGGGGGTACGAGTGGTACGCGGGGATCTGACCCGTCGGGGACTGGGGCAAGGACTGGGATGGGCGGCGGGGGTCGTGCTGATCGCTGGGGCGAACGGAGCAACGGCTCGAACGCGCATTCCCATGATCGTCCCGACCACCTCGGGGCGCGTGCGCCTGTTCGCCGACGGCCTTGTCGCCGCCGCCAAGGGCGTGCCCTACGGTCGGGCCGGACGCTTCGCCCGCCCGCAACGCTCCGCATCGTGGAGCGAACCTTACGCCGCCGACGCTTACGGCCCCGCCTCGCCCCAGCGGGGTAGCGAGCCGAACCAGGCGGAGGACTGCCTGCGCCTGAACGTCTGGACGCCGGACACCCGTCCGGGCCGCCGCCCGGTGATCGTCTACATCCACGGCGGGGCCTATTCGACCGGGTCGGGCTCCAGCCCGCTGACCAACGGGGCGCGGCTGGCGGCCCGGGGCGACGTGGTCGTGGTCACGGTCAACCACCGGCTGGGACCTTTCGGCTATGCGCCTCTGGCGCGGATCGCGCCGGGGTTCGAGGACAGCGGCAATCTGGGCCAGCTGGATCTCGTGCTGGCTCTGGAGTGGGTGCGGGACAATATCGCGGCCTTCGGCGGCGACCCGGGCTGCGTCACCCTGGTGGGCCAGTCCGGCGGCGGCGCCAAGATCGCCACCCTGATGGCCATGCCCGCGGCGGCGGGCCTGTTCCACCGCGCCGTGACCATGAGCGGTCAGCAGGTGACGGTGTCCGGCCCGCTGAACGCCACCCGGCGCGGGCAGGTCTGGCTGGAGGCGCTGGGGCTGACGCCTGACCGGATCGAAGAGGTGCGCACCCTGCCGGTCGAGCGGCTGATCGAGGCGGCGGGCGCGACCGACCCCATCCTCGGCGGCTCTCTGTATTTCGGGCCGGTGCTGGATGGGCGCAGCCTGACGCGGCACCCGTTCTGGCCCGACGCCCCGGCGCAGTCGGCGTCCATTCCGATGATGATCGGCAACTGCCGCGAGGAGACCCTGGCCTTCCTCGGCGACGATCCGGCCAACGCCGGGCTGACGTGGGACAGCCTGCCCGCCAGGCTGACGCCGTCGCAGATGCGCATCGACGTGGCGCCCGAGGAGGTCGTCGCCTGGTACCGCGCCGAACATCCTGAGCTGAGCCCCGACGACGTGCTGATCCGGGCCACGACGGCGGCGCGGTCGTGGCGCGCGGCGGTGATCGAGGCCGAGGCGCGGGCCGCGCAGGGGGCGCCGGCGTATGTCTACCAGCTGGACTTCCCCAGCCGCCGGAGCAACGGCCGCACGGGAGCCTGGCACACCTCCGACATCCCGCTGATGCTGGACAATGTCGAGACCGAAGGCTCTGGCGCTTCCGGGCCGGAGGGGCAGGCCATGGCGGACCGGATGGCGGACGCCCTGCTGGCCTTCGCCCGCAACGGAGATCCCAACCATCCCGGCCTGCCGCGCTGGACGCCCTATTCGCTGGAGCGCCGCGAAACGATGGTGCTGGACCGGGCCTCGCGGATGGAGAACGATCCGCGCGGTGACGAGCGGCGCTTCTTCGGGCGAATCCCGTATGTCCAGCCGGGGACCTGAGGGGGAAGGAATGCGTGCGACGTGGATGGCGGCCCTGCCGGCCGGTCTGATGCTGATGACGGGAACGGCGAGCGCCCAGACGCCGCCGCCCGCGCCGCCGCGCCCCGCGACGGTCACCGATCCGACCTGGGCCTCAGTTCCCAGCGGAGAAGAGCTGAGCGCGGCCTATCCGGAGTTCGCCACTGCGATCGGCCAGGAGGGCGAGGTGACATTACGCTGCACGGCTCTGGCCAGCGGCGGGCTGGACCGTTGCGAGGTCGTGGACGTCAAGCCGCGAGGTCTGGGCTTTGATCGCGCGGGTCTGTCGCTGTAGTCGCTGTACCGCGTGAACCCGCGGGTGGTCGACGGCCAGGACACCAAGTCGACCGTCCAATTCCCCATCCGCTTCCGGACGCGGCCGTATGATCCCATCGCGCCCTGGACAGGCCCCGAACCCGACACCGCGCATCTTGCCGCGGCCCGGGTCATCGCCGACCGTCTGGCGCCGGCGATCCGGGCCGACTTCCTCGACTCGCTGGAGCACATCGACGTCGATGCGGATCGGGTCGACAAGGTGCGCGCGATGCTGGTGCAGGCCCACGAGGAGTTCCTCGAACGCGACAAGACAGCGAC
Organism: Brevundimonas sp. GW821-FHT09G01; assembly: GCF_059416065.1. Classification (NCBI taxonomy): domain Bacteria; kingdom Pseudomonadati; phylum Pseudomonadota; class Alphaproteobacteria; order Caulobacterales; family Caulobacteraceae; genus Brevundimonas; species Brevundimonas sp. GW821-FHT09G01. Next base: position 132,381 of record NZ_JBWKOL010000005.1, on the reverse strand, counting down.
CGTCCTCACGATGGCCCGTCTGTTGTCACCCGCCCAGCTGGCCGTCATGGCTGCCGGAGGCCCGCCTCCGACGACTCCCTCCGACGAGGCCATCGCCAGCGCGAGCGATCAGTCCGAAGCAGTCAGCCGGGCGCAAATGGATCGCCTGAGGGCCCTGTACTGCACCCAGTTCGAGTGCCCGGTCCTGTCCGCCCCGCCCGCCGATTCCGTCCGCCCCTAGGCGAGCGCAACCTCGGCCCTGAGCCGGTCGCTCTCGATCCCCGCCTCCAGCACCTCCATGACGGCCAGCGCCTGCTCGGGCGGGACGGGGTTCGGTCCCTGGCCGGTCAGGGCGGCGGCGACGGCGGCGTAGTAGGCGGGATAGTCGCCGGGCGGACAGGGCGCCGGCGCCCGCGCGCCCGTGGCGCCGTCGACGACCATGGCGGGACGGGGATCAACGCCCCAGCCGGGCCCGCCGACGGGCAGGCCCGCCTTCAGCTGATCCTCCTGCACGTCGAGGCCGGACTTGAGCCAGCTCGCCTTCGCGCCGTGGACGGCGAAGCGGAGGTCGGGCGCCGGGGTGGTCATGTCGGCGTGCAGGATCACCCGCTTGTCCGCATAGCGCAGCACGGCGTGGGCCCAGTCCACGGCCTGACCGCCCTCGCGCAGCACGGCCAGGTCGCAGGAGACGCCCAGCGGGCGGCCGAACAGGACCAGGGCCTGATCGATCAGATGGGGACCCAGGTCGTTCCAGACGCCGCCGCCGGGGCCGTCCCGCTCGCGCCAGCGGTCGCGGACCTCGGGCCGGAAGCGGTCGAAATGGCTCTCGAAGGTGCGGACGGCCCCAAGAACGCCCGAGGCGATCTGCTGCTGCAGCGACAGGAAGTCGGCGTCCCAGCGACGGTTGTGGAAGACCGACAGGAACAGCCCCTTCGCCCGGGCCAGATCGGCCACCGCGCGCGCCTCGGCCGGCGACAGGGCGAAGGGCTTGTCGACGACCACCGCCTTGCCCGCCTCCAGCGCGGCCCGGGCCTGCGGCGCGTGAAGGGCGTTGGGCGTGGCGAGGACGACCAAGGCGATCTCCGGATCGGCCAGCACGGTCTCGAAGGCAGGGACGGCGCGGGCGCCGGGCCAGGCCGCCGCGACCTCATCCGGCCGGCTGGTCACGATGGTGTGGAGGCGCAGACCCGGGCAGGCGGCGATCAGGGGGGCGTGGAAGGTCTGTCCGGCGTAGCCGAAGCCGACGAGGGCGACGTTGGGTGCGGTCATGATCGCCTTTCTAGCGCAACCGCCGCCCCGGCGGGGGTCACGTTCGGCGCCATGCCCGGCTTGCCAGACCGGCGATATCGACGCGATAAGGAACCGGACCGCGCCGCCGGAGGGGACGGCGCCGGCTCAAGGGGGACATCCATGCTGAACCGGACGCTTCCGGGACTAGCCGTGCTGGCGGTCGTCGCGAGCCTGACCGCGTGCGAGAAGGGACCCGAGATCGTCCCGGCGAAATTCACCGCCCGGCCGTCGGCCGATGAGCTGGCCGAGGCCTATCCCGCCTTCGCCCGCATGGCGCGCATTCCGGGCAAGGTGAAGATGCGCTGCGAATATTCGATCTCGGGCACGCTGCAGCGCTGCCGCCAGGTCGCCGTCGCGCCGGAAGGGCTGAATTTCGAAGCCGGCGTGCCGCGCCTGCTGTCGAAATACACGGTCCTGCCCCAGACCTATGACGGCCGTCCGGCGCCCGCGCCCATCACCTTCGTCATCAGCTTCACCCCGCCGCCGGCGCCCGGCCCCTACGCCGGCGAGCCGGTGCGCGACGCCGACGTGGCCGTGGTCCGCCGCAGCCTGTCCTACATGGGCGAGGCCGAGAACCGGTCGGCCCAGTACCGGGCCAGCCGCAGCGTCGATCTGGATCGGATGACCGCCGTGGGCGGGATGGTCGACCGGGCCTACGCCGCCGACGGCGCCGCCCGGCGGGCGGTCATGCCGCTGGCCGTGGTGCAGACCCTGCTGCCGGCGGACCGGCGCGAGCTGGCCAAGCCGACCGGCTACGTGATGTTCCCGACGCTGCACCAGATGGAGGCCCAGAGCCCCGAGTTCTTCGCCGCCAACGAGCGCATGGCCGCGCGGATGCGGACCGAATACTGCGCCGCCTATTCGTGCAGCACCGAACTGCCGGAGGCCGTCACCGGGGAGTGACGGCGGCGGCGAGCCGCTAGATGGAGGCTCAGGCCTCCGTCTCTTCCTGACGCTTCTTCATCAGGGCGTCGAACGAGCCCCAGACGCCTTCGGCGCCGTGCCACGAGCCCTTGGTCGCGGCCTTGGAGTATTCGGTGGCGCGGGCTTCGAAGAAGTTGGCGTGCTCGACGCCCGACAGCAGCGACTGCAGCCAGGGCAGCGGGTTTTCCTTGACGCCGAACAGCTCGGGCAGGTGCAGCTGACGCAGGCGCCAGTCGGCGATGAAGCGGATGTACTGCTTGATGTCGTCGGCGACCATGCCGTTCACCGGGCCCATCTCGAAGGCCAGGTCGATGAATTTGTCTTCCATCTCGACCACGGTGCGGCAGCACTCGACGATGTCGGCGGCGACCTGGGGGGTGACCGCGCCCGTCTCCTTGTTGAAGGCGTGGTACAGCTTGATGATGCCTTCGCAGTGCAGGCTTTCATCGCGCACCGACCAGCTGACGATCTGGCCCATGCCCTTCATCTTGTTCTGGCGCGGGAAGTTCATCAGCATCGCGAACGAGGCGAACAGCTGCAGGCCTTCGGCGAAGCCGCCGAACATGGCCAGGGTGCGGGCGATGTCGGCGTTCGTCTCGACCCCGAACTGACCCATGTAGTCGTGCTTGTCCCGCATGGCCTCGTATTCCATGAAGGCGCCGAACTCGCTCTCGGGCATGCCGATGGTCTCGAGCAGCAGGGCGTAGGCCGCGATGTGGATGGTCTCCATGTTGGCGAAGCTCGCCAGCATCATCTTGACCTCGGTCGGTTTGAACACCCGACCGTATTTTTCCATGTAGTTGTCCTGCACCTCGATGTCGGCCTGGGTGAAGAAGCGGAAGATCTGGGTCAGCAGGTTGCGCTCGCTGTCGGTCAGATTGACCGCCCAGTCCTTCATGTCCTCGCCCAGCGGCACCTCTTCAGGCATCCAGTGGACCTGCTGCTGTTTCTTCCACATGTCGAACGCCCACGGGTAGCGGAACGGCTTGTAGGCGGCCGAAGGGGTCAACAGGCCCGGCGAGACAAGACCGGTGGGCGAGACATGCGCGTTCATCGTGGGAGCTCTGACGGCGAATCCGTGGAAGTGGTTTTCACCATGCGGGCGAGCGGCCCCGGCGCCAAGCCGAAACAAGGCTATTTTGCGATCACATTTTTCACAGACGCTAGATGTAGTAGCTGAGCCATAGTCTTCTGGGGATGGAGCCGGGGACAGTCTCAAGCCGGACTTATGCCGCCAGGCCAAGGACTTGGGTGCGCAGCCCCGCCGCCGGGTGCAGGTTTCCGACCCAAGGAGGACTGTCATGACCTACACCGTCTACGGCGCCGCCGGCTCGGGCTCGGTGCCCGTCGAGGCCGCCCTGACCCTGATCGGCGCCCCCTACAAGGTGATCGAGGCGGTCACCTGGGAGGGCGACCGGGAGCGAGACAAGGTCGCCCCGGTCAATCCGATGCGGCAGATCCCGGCTCTGATCACCCCCGACGGGGAGACCGTCACCGAGAGCGCGGCCATCCTGATCTGGCTGACCGAACAGCACCCGGAGGCGGTGCTGGCGCCCGAGCCCGGCGACCCGCGCCGGGCGCAGTTCCTGCGCTGGATGAGCTTCATCCCCGCCTCGATCTATTCGATGTTCTGGGTCCGGGATGTCCCGTCCCGGCTGGGCGGCGACGATCCGTCGGCGCAGGCGACGATCCGGACCCGCACCGCCGAACGGATCGCGGACTGCTGGGGCGTGATGGACAGCCAGCTTGAGCCCGGCCGCTGGCTGCTGGGCGACGAGCTGACGGTGCTGGACCTTTATGTCGCCACCGCCAGCCGCTGGACCCCGGGCCGCGGCCGGTTCGCCGAGGTCGCGCCGGGAATGGCCGAGGTCGTGAGACGGGTCGACGCCCTGCCCGAACTTCAGACGTTCTGGGCCGAACGGTTTCCGGCGGAGTAGATCAGGCCGCCCGGCTGACGTGGGCCTGCGGCAGGGCGCCGGTAAGGGCGCGGTTGACGGCGTCGAACAGTCCCGCCTGGTTCACCGGCTTGGCCAGGTGGGCGTTCATGCCCGCGGCGAGGCAGCGCACCACGTCCTCGGGCATGGCGTCGGCGGTCATGGCGACGACGGCCAGCTGTCCGGCGGCGCCCGGCAAGGCGCGGATGCGGCGGGTGGCCTCAAGTCCGTCCATGCGCGGCATGCGGACATCCATCAGCACAAGATCGAAGACCTCGGCCTGAACGGCCTCGACCGCCTCGATTCCGTCGCAGACCTCGATCACCTCGCAGCCGAAGGCCTGCAGCATGATGCGGGCGATCTCGCGGTTCACGGGATGGTCGTCGACGACGAGGATGCGCGGCACCCGCTCGATCGCCGCTTCGGTTTCGACCTCGGGGACCGGGCGCAGTTCGACCACCGGAGCCGGCTCGGGCTCCGCGTCGGCCAGACGGACCAGCGGCAGGTGCAGGGTGAAGGTCGCGCCCTCGCCGGGAACGCTGTCCACGTCGATGCGGCCGCCCAGGCGGCCCACGTGACGCGCCGCGAGCGCCAGGCCCAGGCCGGCGCCGGAGTGACGGCGGCGGATCGAGGCGTCGCCCTGGGCGAAGGCTTCGAACAGGTCCGGCAGGACTTCAGGCGGGATGCCGCAGCCGGTGTCGGCGACACGGATGACGACGCCGTCGGCCACGCGGTCGAGACGCACGGAGACCTCGCCCGCCTCGGTGAATTTCACGGCGTTGGCGATCAGCGGATGCACGGCCTGGCGCAGGGCGCGGCGATCGCAGGCGAACCGCGCCCGGATCGGCAGGCGGTCATCGACGGTCAGCGTGAGGCCGCGCGCGTCGGCGGCGGCGCGGCTGGGCGTCATGGCTTCGCGCGCCACGGCGGCCAGGTCGAGCGGCTCGGGCGACAGGGCGTCGTCGCCGCGGGCGAAATCCAGAATGTCCTCGACCAGCATCAGCAGGCCGTCGCTCGACTCGCGGATCTGGCGAATCTGGCGCAGGGCCTCGGCGTCCAGGCCGGGGCGGGCGGCCAGCAGGTCGGCGAAGCCCGCGACGCCATTCAGGGGCGTGCGCATCTCATGGCTCATCACGGCCAGGAAGCGCGAGCGGGCGGCGGCCGCGTCCTCGGCCCGGCGGCGGGCCTCCTGGGCGACCAGGGTGCGGGTCCGCAGGCGCGCCTCCAGCCGGCGGCGCTCGCTCATCACCGTCGACAGCGGCAGGACGGTCGCCACCATGGCCAGCATGTAGAGGTTGTAGATGCCCAGCCGGCGCAGCAGGTCCGGAACGGCTTCCAGCCCTGGAATGTCCAGCAGGTGGGCCAGTTGCACGGGTCCATAGCCGGTCAGGGTGGCGGCGCCGCTGATGGCCGACGTGATGATCAGGGCCGTCGCCGTCATGGTCGGCGAAAGGCGCAGGCCGATCAGCAGCATGGGCAGCAGGGTCAGGAACAGCAGGGGGTAGTCGTTCTGCAGGAAGACGGCGGCGGTGACGACGGTCATCACGGCGATCAGGGCGACGGCCTCGGGCGCCGAGGCGCGGGCCAAGCCCTTGAAGCGATGGGCGCGGGCGAACAGCAGCAGCACCGGCGTGACCAGCAGCAGCCCCATCACCTCCATGATCAGGAAGGACTGCAGATTGAACAGCCAGATCGTCAGCGGCGGATGGCGCAGGGCCCAGGCCAGGCTGAAGCCGACCATGGCGGTGGCTGCCACGGCGGTGACGGAGATGGCCATGAAGCGGAACAGCCGACGCGGGCGGCGCATGTCCAGCGCGGCGCCGCAGTAGCGGCGGGCGATCAGGGCCGCCAGCACCGCTTCGCCCAGGTTCAGAACCGCATTGATCCAGAGGAAGACGCCGGGATCGCCCCGGAAGGTGTTGGAGAGCAGGTTGATCGCGAAACAGGCGGTGAGCACCATCATCGCGGGGCGACGGTGCAGCTGAAGCAGGGCCGCGACCATGACGCCGTTGGACAACCAGACGGCGACCGTTCCGTAGGTCGCGACGCTCCAGTGGCCGATCAGCTGCGACAGGGCGAAGAGCAGCACATAGAGCCAGGGCGGCGGGCCTGCGACCCGGCCTGCCTCATGTCTGAACAGACGCCAACGACCCTTCAACCCGAAGCCCTCCCGGCTCCAACCCGAGCGACTACGGTTAAGGTCAATCCGTAAACAAACTGGCCTGAGGGCGGATGAGGGACTTCACGTAACGCGGGAGTCCCCCGACGAGACGGAACCCCCGGACCGGCGGAGCCGTTTTTTCGCCGCGCCGGTTCCCCGTCGCGGGAGGAGTGCGTGAATGTCAGACACCGTCGCCGACCCGAGCTTCCATCCGCCGAAGGAGGCCTTGGCCTTCTACGAGGAGTCGCTTCGGCTGCTGCAGGAGAGCGGCATACCCTTCCTGCTGTCCGGCACCTATGCGGTGACGGCCTATACGGGCATCAGCCGCCCGACCAAGGACCTGGACGTCTTCTGCAAGCCCGGGGACTACCCGCGCATCCTCGCCTACTTCCAGGCGCGCGGGTACCGCACCGACGTCGAGGACGAGCGCTGGATCGCCAAGGTCTGGAAGGACGAGAAGCATTTCTTCGACGTGATCTTCGCCATGTCGAACGGCACCATCGCCGTGAACGACAGCTGGTTCGGCGGCGACACGATCGAGGTCTACGGCCACACGGTCGGCATCACCCCGCCGACGGCCCTGATCCTGTCCAAGGTCTTCATCCAGGACCGCTACCGCTACGACGGGGCCGATGTGAACCACGTCATCCTGAAACAGTCCGCGGCCATCGACTGGAAGAGCCTGCTGGACCAGATGGACCTCTACTGGGAGGTGCTGTTCGCCCATCTGCTGAACTTCCGCTTCGCCTACCCCACCGAGCGGGACAATGTTCCGGCCTGGCTGATCGTCGAGCTGAACGAGCGGCTGCGCGCCCAGGTCGACCTGCCGGCGCCGCGGGTGAAGGTCTGCCGCGGCCGCCTGTTCAGCCCGCGCGACTACATCGCCGACATCACCGAATGGGGCTTCGGCGACATCGTCGGCAAGGGGCTTGAGGAGCGGCATGACCCCATCCACTGACGCCCCCGTCGATCCCCAGACGCCCCAGCCCGGCCTCGAGCCCGGACCGACCAGAAAGCTGCGCGTGGCCGCCGTCGGCGACCTGCATGTGGGCGAAAACCATGAGCGGCCGCACCGCGAACTGTTCGAGCGCGTGTCCGACGACGCCGACGTGCTGTGCCTGTGCGGCGACCTGACCAATTTCGGCAAGACGCGCGAGGTGGAGATCCTCCTGGAGGACATCCGCGCCTGCAAGATTCCCATGGTCGGGGTGCTGGGCAATCACGAGCACGAATGCGGCCAGCCCGAGCATGTGACCAAGATGCTATGCGACGCCGGGGTCCAGATGCTGACCGGCCAGGCCTTCGAGATCGAGGGCGTCGGCTTCGCGGGCGGCAAGGGCTTCGTCGGCGGCTTCGGCCGCTACATGCTGAGCCCCTTCGGCGAGGCGACGATCAAGAGTTTCGTGCAGGAGGCGGTCGAGGACGCCAACCAGATCGAGAACTCGATCCGCATGCTGCGCACCGAGCGCTCGGTGGTGCTGCTGCACTACGCCCCCGTCGTCGACACCGTGATGGGCGAGCCGCCCGAAATCCACGCCTTCCTCGGCTCCTCACGTCTGGGCGAGACCATCGACCGCTATGACAACGTCAGCCTTGTCGTCCACGGCCACGCCCACCGCGGCGCGCCCGAGGGCCGGACCCACAAGGGCGTGCCGGTCTACAACGTGGCCCTGCCGGTGCTGCGAACGCTGGGGGATCAGCCCTATCGGGTGTTCCAGGTCTAGGGCTCAGCCCGGCTCGTCGTCCTGCAGCGGCGCGTGGTGGACGACCTGCCGGCGCTCGACCGCATAGGCGACCAGCCACAGGGCCATGGCCCAGGCGGCGCCGGCGCACCAGCCGGCCAGCACGTCGGTGGCCCAGTGGGCGCCGAGGTAGACGCGGGTCAGGCCGATCAGCAGGGCGATCAGGATGGCGCTGCCCAGCACGAAGGCCTTGAATCGTTTCTGGGGGAAGGCCCGGGTCAGCATGACGCCCAGCGTCAGGTAGAAGACCGTCGACAGCAGGGCGTGGCCCGAGGGGAAGCTGGCGTTCAGCGTCTCGACCGCCTGATAGGCGGCGGGCGGGCGGGCGCGCTCGAACAGGGCCTTGAGGCCTTCACTCAGGGCCACGCCGCCGGCCAGGCCGACGACGAGCAGCAGGGCCGACAGCCGCTTGCGCTGGATCAGCAGGAAGCTGAAGGCGATCACCGCGAACAGGGTCAGGACGGAGATGCCGCCCAGGGACGTCAGGTCGGCCGCCGCCTCCTGGAGCCACCAGGGGCCGCGCGGCTGTCCCGCGACCGGCTGGAGCCAGTGCAGCACCGCCTGATCGAACATCTGGCCGTCCGCCTCGGTCATGTCGTCGGCGACCTCGACAAAGGTCATGACGCCCAAGGCGATGATCAGAAGCGCGCTCAAGGCGGCGATTTCGGTGCGGGCGATGCGCAGTGCGCGGCGCCAAAAAACGACTTGCTGTTCCCCGGTCATGGCCAAGCTAACGGTCCCGTTTGTGGGACGTTCCCCTCACGCGTTCGTGATTCAAATCGACAGCGCCTTGTCATGCCCGCGTCGCGGCCTGTCCACAGGCTCATCCCCCGCCTTGAAGCCGATTCGGATAGAAAGTGATCGTCAAGCCCGTTGACGGTTGGTTAGCCATCTGCGCCCCATATGTGGGCTTGGGGAGCGCTTCAGCCACTAGGTCTTGTGGTTCGGAGCGCGGGGATACCTCTTAGATTTTTGTTCAGGGCGACGATCAAATGGCTGGCGGCGAAGCGTTGAAGACGATGGAATTCCAGACGGTTGCGGACGCCGACGGCGAAGCCCGCCCGCATCTGTCGGTCGTTCCCTCGATCCAGATCGACCGTTCGCGGGATGATCTGCTCACGGACTTCGGCAAGAAGACCCTCGAGGACCGCTATCTGCTGGCCGGCGAGAGCTACCAGGACATGTTCGCCCGGGTCGCCACGGCCTTCTCGGACGACGCCGAGCACGCCCAGCGCGTCTACGACTATATGTCGAAGCTGTGGTTCATGCCGGCGACCCCGGTGCTGTCGAACGGCGGCGCGGATCGCGGCCTGCCGATCAGCTGCTTCCTGAACGCGGTCGGCGACTCGCTGGACGGCATCCAGAGCGTCTGGAACGAAAACGTGGCCCTGGCCTCGAACGGCGGCGGCATCGGCACCTACTGGGGCGGCGTCCGCTCCATCGGCGAGAAGGTCAAGGGCGCGGGCCAGACCTCGGGCATCATCCCCTTCATCCGCGTGATGGACTCGCTGACGCTGGCGATCTCGCAGGGCTCGCTGCGCCGCGGCTCGGCCGCCGTCTACCTGGACATCCACCACCCGGAGATCGAGGAGTTCCTCGAAATCCGCAAACCGTCGGGCGACTTCAACCGAAAGTCCCTGAACCTGCACCACGGCATCTCGATCACCGACGCCTTCATGGAGGCGGTTCGCGACGGCAAGACCTTCGACCTGCTGTCGCCCAAGAACAAGGAAGTGATGAAGACGGTCGACGCGCGCGCCCTGTGGCAGAAGATCCTCGAGATCCGCCTGCAAACCGGCGAGCCCTACCTGATCTTCTCCGACACGGTGAACCGGCAGATGCCGCAGCACCAGAAGGACCTGGGCCTGTCGGTCAAGCAGTCCAACCTGTGCGCCGAGATCATGCTGCACACCGGCCGCGACCACCTGGGCGTCGACCGCACCGCGGTCTGCTGCCTGTCCTCGGTCAACGCCGAGACCTTCCTGGAGTGGCGCGAAGAGCCCAAGTTCATCGAGGACGTGATGCGCTTCCTCGACAACGTGCTGGAAGACTTCATCCGCCGCGCCCCGCCCGCCATGGCCGCCGCCGTCTATTCGGCCAAGCGCGAGCGTTCGGTAGGCCTGGGCCTGATGGGCTTCCACTCCTTCCTGCAGGGTCAGGGCGTGGCCTTTGAAAGCGCCATGGCCAAGTCGTGGAACATGCGCCTGTTCAAGCACCTGCGCCGCGAGGCCGACAAGGCCAGCCGCCTGCTGGCCGAAGAGAAGGGCGCCTGCGAGGACGCCGCCGAGCGCGGCGTCATGGAGCGCTTCTCGCACAAGCTGGCCATCGCCCCGACCGCCTCGATCTCGATCATCTGCGGCGGCACCTCGGCCGGCATCGAGCCGATCCCGGCCAACATCTACACCCACAAGACCCTGTCGGGCTCGTTCGCGGTCAAGAACCCCTACCTCCAGCGCCTGCTGGGCGAGAAGGGCATCGACACCGAGGCGGTGTGGAACTCGATCCTCGAGCACGAAGGTTCGGTGCAGCACCTGGACCAGCTGAGCGAGGACGAGAAGGGCGTGTTCAAGACCGCCTTCGAACTGGACCAGCGCTGGGTCGTCGAACTGTCGGCCGACCGCGCCCCGGAAATCTGCCAAGCCCAGTCGATCAACCTGTTCATCCCCGGCGACGTCGATAAGTGGGACTTGCACATGCTGCACTGGCGCGCGTGGGAGACCGGCGTGAAGTCGCTCTACTACCTGCGCTCCAAGTCGGTGCAGCGCGCGTCCTTCGCGGGCTCGGAAGACAAGGTCGAGGCCGAGGTCGATCCGAACCAGCCGGACCTCTTCTCGGCGGCCCGCACCGACTACGACGAGTGCCTGGCCTGCCAGTAAGGCCTCCGACATCGCCATGAGACAGGAACCCGCCCGGCCCCGCCGCGGCGGGTTCTCTCTTGTCGCCCTGACGGGAAGCGGCGTCCGTCAGGAACCGCGTCCAAAGGCTGACGTTCAAGGGGCGGAAGAGTGTCGTGAAAATGTCTGTTGGCGGGCCGCCCCGGATCGTGCAGGGTCGAGGCTGTTAACGGACTGAGGGGACCGTTGATGCGTATTACGGCCATGGCCGGACTTCTGGTGTTCGCAGCCTGCACGGCCCCGGCCGTCGCGGGCGAAGCCGTGTCCGGACAGGTCGCCGTTCCGGATCCCTGGGCCGTGGCCCGCGACCGGCCCACCAACGTCTCCGACCTTCTGACCCAATTGGACCGCGAGGAGCGCTTCGCCGAGGCGGATGCGCGCGGGTTCGACACCGTCGCCGACCGCACCGGCTATGCGCCGCGCGACCGCGCCTCGCCCTGGGCGGCGTCCAACCGGGACGTCTGGTTCGAGGGCGGCGCCTACAACGACCGCCTGCGCCTGCGCACCGAGGGCCGCGTCCGCCGCGAGGACGGCGCGCCCCTGCCTCCGGGACCGCTGGATCCCGCCGCCTATGACGCCGAGCACTATGACCTGACCTATGTGCGCGGCTGGACCGAGACCCTGGGCCAGACCGGCTCGGGCCTCGACGTCACCCTGACGCCGCATATCGGCGTGGGCGTGGGCAGCCGCGGCGGCTCGACCGAGGCCGGCGCCACCCTGCGCATCGGGCCGGATCTGGATCGGATGGTGCCCGACGGGACGGAAGCCTTCGGCGAGCGCCAGCGCTGGTACATCTACGCCGCCGGTTCGGGCCGGGCCGTCGGCTACAACTTCGCCCGCAACCGCGACGGCGACTACGCCCGCTCGGGCGTCAGCCATGACAGCGGCAACTTCATGGGGGACGCTTCGATCGGCGTGGCCATGCGCCGGGGCGCGGTCCAGAGCTCGGTCGGCCTGGTCTATCGCGAGATCGGCGTCGAAGGCCTGCGGGCCGGGCCCGGGGTGGACACCGACGTGTCCGAGGGGCTGATCGCCTTCCAGCTGAGCATCAAGCCCGAGTGAGGCAGTAGGGAATAGGCAGTAGGCAGTAGGCCCGCTGCTCGTCCGCCTCGGCCTTCCCTATCGCCTATCCGCCTACTGCCCATTGCCTCCTACTGCGTCCTCGCCACGCCCTCGCGCCGGTCGTCCGCCGCGCCGTCCCAGGCCCATTGGCCGTCCGCCCGCTGCCGCCAGAGGCCGCCGTGCAGGCCGGAGTTCTCACTGGCGTTGGGACGCAGGGTGATCCCGCCGGCGTTCAGGCCGTCCCGCAGCGCGGGGCTGAAGCGGTCCGTGTCGGCGCCGAAGCCGTCGCCGCGCGCCACCAGATTGGGCAGGGCGAAGGCCTCCGCGACCGGCATGTTCCAGTCCAGCACGGCGATCAGGGCCTTGGTGTTGTAGGCCAGGATCGAGGGACCGCCGGGCGAGCCGAAGGCGCCGACCAGCCGGCCTTCGCGGTCCAGCACGATAATGGGCGACATCGACGAGCGCGGCCGCTTGCCCGCCGCCACCGCATTGGCCGCGGGGCCGCCGTCGGCGCGGGCGGGCGAGAAGGAGAAGTCGGTCAGCTGGTTGTTGAGGAAGAAGCCCGCCGCCATCCGGCCCGAGCCGAAGATGCTCTCGACCGTGGTGGTCATGCTGACCGCGTTCCCGGCCGCATCGACGATGACCATGTGGCTGGTGCCCGCGGGCTCACGCGTGGCGTCCGGTCCGGTCAGCGCTCCGCCCGGCGGCGTGCCCGACTGGGCGGCGCCGGTCAGGCCGGGGGCCAGGGCCGCGCGTGAGGCGACATAGGCCGGGTCCAGCAGCCCCTGCACCGGCACACCGACAAAGGCCGGATCGCCGACATAGCGGTCGCGGTCGGCGTACATCAGCCGCTGCAGCTGGGCGAAGGCGGTCCAGGCGGCGACGCTGTCGGGGCCGGCGTCGATGTCCGGCGTACGCTCGGCCATGGCCAGCAGCTGCAGCACCGCCACGCCCGAGGACGGCGGCGGCGGCACGCAGACCACATAGATGCGGTAGGGGCGGCACAGGGCTCCACGCTCGATCGGCTGGTAGGCGGCGATGTCGGCGGCGGTCAGGGCGCCCGGGCGGGGGTCCTGCGCCACCGTGGCGGCGATCTCGCGCGCGATGCGGCCGCGGTAGAAGACCTCTGTCCCCTGCGCCGCCAGATCAGCGACGGTGCGGGCGTACTCGGGGTTCTTCAGGGTGTCGCCGGCGACGTAGCGGGATCCGTCCGCCTTGGTGAAATAGGCGTCGGCCCAGCGGGTGCGAGCCTGCCCCCGGGTCAGGGCGATCATGCCGGCGAGGCGCGGACTGACCGTGAAGCCGTCCCGGGCCAGACGCTCTGCGTCGCCGAACAGGGCGCTCCACGGCAGGCGGCCGTGTTCCTTCTGGGCCATGGCCAGCATGGACACCGCGCCGGGCGCGCCGGTCGAGCGGCCGCTGAGCACGGCGGACATGACGTCGAGCGGCTGACCGTTCTCGTAGAACAGTTCGGGCGTCGCGGCGGCGGGGGCGGTCTCCCGGCCGTCGTAGCTGGTCACCTCGCCCGTGGCGGCGTCATAGACCATCATGAAGGCGCCGCCGCCCAGGCCGGACGACTGGGGCTCGACCAGGCCCAGCACCGCCTGAACGGCCACGGCGGCGTCGACCGCCGAGCCGCCCGCGTTCAGGACCCGCATGCCCGCCTCCACCGCCAACGGATTGGCGGCGGCGATGAACGGCCCCTTGGCCTGCGGGGCGACGGGAGCCTGGACCGCCGCCACGGACGCGGGCGCCGGGGCGGCGGGAGCGGTCCAGCCCGTACAGCCCGACAGCGCCATCCCGAGAACGACGGCGGTCGCCGCCAGCACACGCAAGGGACGGGTCGGACGAAACGGCATGGAGAACTCGGCTGATGCGGCGGGGAGGAACGCCCTAAATCGGGGCGGCACCCTGCCGCTTCAACGCTCCGAACGAAACCCCTGACGCGCCCGCCATGAAATCGTCCCGGAAAACAGTCGATCCGGGTCTTGCCCCCCCGGCATACGTGGGGTAGAGACCCGCCCTCGCCGTTCGCGGCCGTGCGCACCCGTAGCTCAGCTGGATAGAGCACCAGACTACGAATCTGGGGGTCAGGAGTTCGAATCTCTTCGGGTGCGCCATTCGCTTCTTCTGGATCCGTGATCCAGGCCGGAGCCATCCCTTCCAGACATGACGATCCCGGCTCACGCCTTCAGCGCATCGCGTTCTGAAGGTGTCCCGGCGGCGTCCGCCGCGACACGCGACCCAGGCTATGCGGCGGCGGCGATGAGGGCGTTGTCGATCTCGTCAGCGCGCCGGGCGGCGAGGCGCTGGAGATGGGGTCCGGACAGCGGGCGAACACAGGCCTTGCCAGACGCCTCGCCGAGCCGCTCGCCATGCCCGTCCGTCCCAACCGCTTGTCCCGGCGTTCCACCGTCGGCGCCTCGCTTTCCTGTTTCAGGATAAGGACTTGCGAGGATCGCGCGGCGTCCGGCATGGTTCCCCGCCGGCATCGGGCGGGGATCCGTTCCGCGGCCTCGGCGGCCTGATGAATGGGGAGCAGTATGAGCGCGTATCAGGGGGCTTCCACGGCGTCGGCCGACGCCGGACCGGCCTCCTGGGTCTTCCTCGATCGCGAGGCCCTCTCCGCGCCGGATGCTGGGTCGGAAGAGCGCGTCGGCCTGGTGGTCGACGGGTGCGGTGATACGGCGCGGCTGCGCATGGGCGCGCTGTCGGCGCTGGAGCCCGAACCCGACGGCGGCGGGCGGCTGATCCTCGCCACGGACCGCGCCTCGGCGCCGAAATGGCTGGCGGATCTGAAGCCCTTGCGCCCGGTTACGCCCTCGGCCTTCACCACCCTGATCATCAACCTGATCGAGGAGTTGGCCGGGCTGGCCGCGAGCCCCCGCGCCGACGACGCCTCCGTGGTGGTGGAGTCCATCCTGATGCTGGCGCGAACCGCCCTGGAGCGGCCTCCGGAGCCGGCCGCCCCAGCGGGGATGGCGGGCGATCCGGAGATGCTGGCCGCCGCGCGGCTGATCGAGGAGCGGCTGCTGGATCCGGACCTGGACGCCGGCAGTCTGATGCACGCCCTCGGCCTTTCGCGCTCCAGCCTGTATCGGGCGTTTCAACCCGTCGGCGGGGTGCAGGCCTACATCCGGCAAAGGCGGCTTGAGCATGCCCGCGACCTGCTGATGCGCCGGACCGGACCGCGTCCGACCGTGAGCGAGGTGGCCCAGGCCTGCGGCTTCGCCAGCGATTCCCACTTCAGCCGCGCCTTTCGCAAGGCCTTCGGCTCGTCGCCCGGCGCCCGGCGCGAGAGCGAACCGTCAGGCTGAGCGCAGGACCCGCGGCGCGCGCGCGCCGAGCGTCGTGCGGCCGCGCAGCCAGTTGACCACCATGTCGTGCCGGAAGGGGCCGCGCGGGGTCTCGGCGAGGGCCCGGGTCTCGAGCCGGCGCGCCGCCATCTCTCCCGGCGCATGGCCGAACCGTTCGCGGTACAGGCGGGCGAAATGGGCCGCGCTGGCGAAGCCGTGGCGATAGGCGACCTCGGCCACCGTCTGGCGGCGCGGGTCCCGGCCGCCGAGCGCCGCGCGCGCGCCGTCCAGCCTCAGGTCCAGCATGTAGCGACGCAGGCCGCCCGGGGCGAAGGCGCGGAACAGGGTGGTGCGCGACACCCCCGACGCGGCCGCGATGTCCTGCACCGTCAACTGGGGGTCGAGCAGCCGCTGGCGCATGAAGCGGGTCGCGCGGTGGCGGACCGTGGCGTGGATGGCGGACAGTTGCTCGGGCGTGGCGGTGCTGTGACGGCCCACGGCGCGTTCGGCGATGAGCAGGGCGGCCTCGACGGCGGCCGCGCCCTCGTCATGGCGCAGGCCCGAAGCCGTATCGGCCAGCAGGCACAGGTGGCTGGCCAGAAGCCGGCCCATCGGATTGTCGGGCGAGATCGCCAGCCCGTGAATCCTGCCGTCGCGCATCCACAGCGGCGCGGCGATGCGGGGGATCATCAGGGTGACCAGATCGATGGCCTCGGCCCGGGACACCGACGGCCGCGAGAGATCGCGGAAATGGATCGATCCGGCCGAGGAGCGGATATCGGCGCCGTCGGCGTCGCCGACCAGCGGCGCGAACAGGACGAAGACGTTGATGGCGTCCAGCCCGGACGCGCGCACCGTGCCGGCTGTGCGGCGCAGGGTCTGCGGCACCGAATAGCCGCGCGCGATGCTGCCGTTGTCGAAGACCGAGCCCATGGTGCGGCTGACGAAGCCGGCGCGGGCGTCCGGGTCGACGCCCTCGACGTCGTAGATGTCACGCATGCTCTGGTGATAGCCGTCGAACGCATCCGGGTCGGACTGCGTCGTGACGTCCCACGAATACGAGACGGGGCGGGAGCGATCGTCGACCGGCACAGGGGACTCCAGAACGCGCCGAGAAAGCCACGTTTCCGTTGTCGGATCAACGCACTTCGCCTTCCGGGCGGGTTTGGAGGGCGCTCTGGTGGACCCGGCGCCGCCGAGGCCGCAGACTGTGCGCCGAATGATCGAATCGCCCCGCTCCGCCGCCTTCGAGGCCTATGAGTTCTTCGCCGGCGGCGGGATGCTCCGCGCCGGGCTGGGCGAGCGCTGGCGCTGCACCTTCGCCAACGATATCGACCCGCAGAAGGCCGTCGCCTATCGCGCCAACTGGGGTGGCGAGGAACTGGCGGTCGGCGACATCGGCGCGGTGACGCCCGCCGACCTGCCGGGGCAGGCCGATCTGATGTGGGGCTCCTTCCCCTGCCAGGACCTGTCGCTGGCGGGCGCGGGGGCCGGGCTGGGCGGAGCCCGCTCGGGGACCTTCCACGCCTTCTGGGATCTGGCCAGAGGCCTGGCGCGCGAGGGCCGGGGCCCCAGGATCGTGGCCATCGAGAATGTCTGCGGCGCCCTGACCTCGCGGGGCGGGCGGGATTTCGAGATCCTGTGCCGGACCTGGGATGAGGCGGGCTACGCCGTCGGGGCCCTGGTGATCAACGCCGACCGCTTCGTGCCCCAGTCGCGGCCGCGTCTGTTCGTGATCGGGGTGCGCGGCGACGTGGCCATCGACCCGGCCCTGCTGGCCGACGGAGCGGAAGCGCCCTTCCACCCGGCCAATCTGCGGCGGGCGACGGAGCGGCTGCCCGAGGCCCTGCGCCGGCGGATGCTGTGGTGGCGGCTGCCCGAACCGGTCGAACCGGTGGCCGGCCTGGCCGCCGTGACCGAAACAGACGGCGCTCACCTGAACTGGCATTCCGAGGCGCAGACGGCGCGGCTGCTGAGCCTGATGTCGCCGGTCAACCGGGCCAAGGTCGAGGCCGCGCGCGCGGCGGGCGGGCGTCAGGTCGGCGCCCTGTACCGACGCACCCGGCGCGACGCGGACGGCCGCCGGCTGCAGCGGGCCGAGGTGCGCTTCGACATGGCCGGCTGCCTGCGCACGCCGGGCGGCGGCTCCAGCCGCCAGACCCTGCTGGTGATCGAGGCGGGGCGGGTCCGTTCGCGGCTTATGACGGCGCGGGAGACGGCCCGGCTGATGGGCCTGCCGGACGCCTATCGCCTGCCCGGCTCGTACAGCGCCGCCTGCAAGCTGACCGGAGACGGGGTGGCCGCGCCGGTGGTGCGGCATCTGGCCCGCTGGCTTTTCGAACCGCTGGCGGGAACGAAAGGCGCGGCCCGCGAGGCGGCCTGAGCTCACTCCGCTTGCCAAACGCCGCGTCTGGCGCATCATGGCGGACAAAGAGGATCTGGGGAGATCATCCAATGAAATTCATGCTGATTGCCGCGGTCGCCCTGGCCACGACGGCGACGCCTGTCCTGGCGGAAAACTGGCAACCCTATTCGAGGACCGCGGCGCGGGCCTATCTGACCGACGTGGACAGCATCGTCGTCACTGACGCGATCACGTCGATCCGCGCCGCCTCGGTGCCGATGACGGCGCCGCCGGGCGACCTGACCCATACCGAAGAGACCTATCAGTTCGACTGCGCGGCCGGAAAATGGCGGACCGCCGGGTCCAGCGAGTTCGAGGCCGACGGCACCCACGAGGACTATCCCGAGGATGGCGCCGCCTGGGAGCCGCTGCGGCCGAACACCAATCCCGACTTCCTGAAGCAGATCGCCTGCGACGGCTCGCGGTCGAGCTCAGGCTCCTTCCCGACGATCCGGGCCTTCATCGAAGCCGGACGGCCGTAGCCCTTCTGAGCGGAACGGAATCCAGGCCTCGATGGACGCTGCCCATCGAGGCCGATTTCGTTAAGCGTCGACGGCGGCGTCCAGGGCGTTTTCCTGGATGAACTCGCGGCGCGGTTCGACCACGTCGCCCATCAGCTTGGCGAAGAGGTCGGAGGCCTCTTCCTCGTGCGCGACGTTGACCTGCAGCAGGGTGCGGGCGTTGACGTCCAGCGTCGTCTCCCACAGCTGCTCGGGGTTCATCTCGCCCAGGCCCTTGTAGCGCTGGATGGCGATGCCCTTCTTGCCCGCGTCCAGAACGGCCTCGAGCAGGTCGAGCGGACCGCGGATGGTCACCGACTTGTCCTTGCGGCGGAAGACGGCGGGCTTGTCGAACAGGCCCTCGAAGGCGGTGGCGCGTTCGGCCAGACGGCGGGCGTCCAGCGACCGGATCAGGGCCTCTTCCAGCACGATGCGCTCGGTGACGGCGCGGCGGACGCGTTCGAAAGCCACGGCCCCCTGGGCGCCCGGACCGCCGGTCCACGGACCGTCGCCCTCCTCGGCATAGAGGTTCAGGCGGGCGGCGGCCTTGACCGGATCCCCGCCCGCTTCCGCGAACAGGCCGGCCAGGGCCGATTGCTCGATGGCGAAGGTCGGCGCGCGCTGGCTGAGGCGATCGACCCCAGCCTTGAAGGCCTTGGCCTCGCGCACCAGCGCCTGCAGGTCCAGGCCGGTGCGGCGCTCGCCCGTGGGCAGGTCCAGCTCGGCGTCGGAGGAGCCTTCCTCGATGAGGTAGGAGTCCATCTCCGTCTGGTCCTTGAGGTAGCGCGACTGCTTGCCCTTGGAGACTTTGTAGAGCGGCGGCTGGGCGATGTAGACGTGGCCGCGTTCGATCAGCTCCGGCATCTGACGGTAGAAGAAGGTCAGCAGCAGGGTGCGGATGTGGGCGCCGTCGACGTCGGCGTCCGCCATCAGGATGATCTTGTGGTAGCGCAGCTTGTCGGCGTTGAAGTCGTCGCGGCCGATGCCGGTGCCGAGCGCCAGGATCAGGGTGCCGATCAGTTCCGACGACAGCATGCGGTCGAAGCGGGCGCGCTCGACGTTCAGGATCTTGCCGCGCAGGGGCAGGACGGCCTGGTTCTCGCGGTTGCGGGCCTGTTTGGCCGAGCCGCCGGCGGAGTCGCCCTCGACGATGAACAGTTCGGACTTGGCCGGGTCGCGTTCCTGACAGTCGGCCAGCTTGCCGGGCAGGGAGCTGATCTCCATCGCCGTCTTGCGGCGGGTCAGGTCGCGCGCCTTGCGGGCGGCTTCACGGGCGGCGGCGGCCTCGATGATCTTGCCGACCACCAGCTTGGCCTCGACCGGGTGTTCCTCGAACCAGGTGGCGAGGCCTTCCTGGCACAGGCCCTCGACGGCCGGGCGGACTTCGGACGAGACCAGCTTGTCCTTGGTCTGGGAGCTGAATTTGGGATCCGGAACCTTGACCGACAGGACGCAGGTCAGGCCTTCGCGGGCGTCTTCGCCGGAGACCGAGACCTTCTCCTTCTTGGCCGCGCCGGCGGCCTCGATATAGCCGCCCATGACGCGGGTCAGGGCCGCGCGGAAGGCCGACAGGTGGGTGCCCCCATCCCGCTGCGGGATGTTGTTGGTGAAGCACAGCATGGTCTCGTGGTAGCTGTCGTTCCACCAGAGGGCGAGATCGAGCTCGATGCCCTCCTTCTTGCCGCGGATGACGATGACGTCCTTGAGGATGGGCGACTTGGACTTGTCCAGGTGGCGCACGAAGGCCTCGACGCCGCCCTCGTAGTGCAGGATCTCCTCGAACTTCTCGGCGTGCCGGTCGTCGCGCAGCTTGATGACCACGCCCGAGTTCAGGAAGGCCAGCTCGCGCAGGCGGTGCTCCAGCGTCTTCAGGTCGAAGTCGATGTGCGAGAAGGTGGTCAGCGACGGGAAGAAGGTGACCTGGGTGCCGGTCAGAAGCTCCCCGGCCTTGGCGCCCTCGGTGCGGATGGGGGCGTCGCCGGTGACCTTCAGGCTCTCGGCGGTGTCGCCGCGCTCGAAGCGCATCTCGTGGCGCTTGCCTTCGCGGAAGATGACCAGCTTCAGCCAGTCGGACAGGGCGTTGACGACCGAGACGCCGACGCCGTGCAGGCCGCCGGAGACCTTGTAGGAGTTCTGGTCGAACTTACCGCCCGCGTGCAGCTGGGTCATGATGACCTCGGCCGCCGAGACGCCTTCCTCGGCGTGGATGGCGGTGGGGATGCCGCGACCGTTGTCGGTGACGGTGACCGAGCCGTCGGCGTTCAGGATGACCTCGACCAGGTCGGCGTGACCGGCCAGGGCCTCGTCGATCGCGTTGTCGACCACCTCATAGACCATGTGGTGCAGGCCGGAGCCGTCGTCGGTGTCGCCGATATACATGCCGGGGCGTTTGCGCACGGCGTCCAGGCCCTTGAGGACCTTGATGGAGTCGGCGCCGTATTCGGCCGGGGCGACAGCGTCGTCGGGGGTCTGATCGGTCATTCAATCGGTCGGTAAAGCGGCCCGGCGAAGGGCCCGGAAGGCGGCGCGAATCCGATCCGCGCCGAAGCAGTCAGAATATAGGAAATTTCCACGGGAATGCGAGGTTTTAAGGGCGTTTCCGGTGGGCGGATCCGCCCCCTTCGGACCGGCGTCGGGGCCCCGCGCCGGCGCATCGGATCGTGGAGGGTTCGGGCGGCGAAAACGCGTTTCCAAAGTCGGCTAAAACATAAACTACGATATCCGCGACGGACGGGATGGACGGAGTCTAGCGGGGCCTCCTTCCAAGGCGGGCTCAGGTCGGTGGACGACGATTTTCTTTTTTAAGAACATGAGCTTGTGCGGCCAGAATGTGCGCGCTCAGGATGAACCGCCGCGTATCTTTTGAGGATGGAGGTCCGGATCTCCCTCCCCCTTGTGAGGAGGGATGTCGGCGCGCCGGCGACGACAGGGTGGGGTGCGTATCCGAGCGCTCGGTTCCCCACCCGTCCTCGCTGCGCTCGGCCACCCTCCCCAGGAGGGGAGGGAGAACGCCCGCGCCAGACTTCCGGGTCTGGCCTGGACGCTCAGCCGAAGCCGCCGTCCGCCACCGGCACGAACTGGGCGCGGCCCTGGAGAGGGGCGAACAGATCGGCCTCGGTACCGGTCATGAAGGCCTGCAGACCCAAGGCTTCGATCTCGTCGAACAGGGCGGCCCGACGGGCCGTGTCGAGGTGGGCCGGGGCCTCGTCCAGGAGCAGGACGGGGGCCGCGGCCTGGCCCGAGAGACGGGCGATCTGGGCCAGGATCAGATTGAGGACGAGCGCCTTCTGCTCGCCCGAGGAGCCTTCGGCGGCGGGGCGGTTCTTCTCGCGGTGCAGGGCGGTCAGGTCGGAGCGGTGCGGGCCGAACAGGGAGCGGCCGGCGGCGGCGTCGCGCGGACGGGACCGCGCCATGCCCTCGCGGATGGAGCCGGCGATGGCTTCGGCGTCGGCGCCCGAGGCGGCCAAAGCCTCGGCCTCGCCGGCCAGGCCGAGATCGGCCTGGGGGAAGAGGCGGTCGCCGCGGGTGTCGATGGCGGCCTGGAGCGTGGTCAGGGCGGCGGCGCGGGCCATGGCGGCGGCGGCCCCGGCCTCGCCCAGCCGGATCTCCAGCGCGTCCAGCCACAGGGGATCGGCGGGTCGGCCTTCGGCGCCGTCAGTGAGCAGGCGCAGCCGCTCGCGCAGGGCCTTCTCGTAACCGGAGACGGCGGCGGCGTGATCGGGATTGGCCGCGAAGACCAGCCGGTCGAAGAATTTCAGCCGCTCGGCCCGCGCGTCGGAGAACAGCCGGTCCTGCTCGGGCGTGGCCCAGACAGGACGCAGATAGTCCAGCAGGCGGCCGGGCTGGGCCGTCTCGCCGTCGATGCGGACGATGCGGCGGGCGGCGCCGGGGCTCTGAACCCCGGTGCCCAGCTTCGTCTCGTCGCCGTCGCCGGTGAGGACCGCGGCCACGGCCCAGGCGCGGCCGGTCGCCTCCCCCGGCTCGCGGCGGCCCATCTCGGGCGCGGAGGCCCCGCGCAAGCCCTTGCCGGGGGTGAACAGGCTGAGCGCCTCCAGCAGGTTGGTCTTGCCCGCCCCGTTCGGCCCGTGAAGCACCACCGACCCCGCCGCTATGGGCAGGGTGGCCGCTGCATAGGAGCGGAAGTCGGTGAGAGTGAGAGAGGTGATCACGAGTAGAAGACCCGCCATTCCTCGAGAAGATCCACCAAACGGTATATCGATCCGCGCCATCCGCCACCGAGATCGCCCCAGCGCCACACAACACGCCACGACGAGGGGAATGTCCCGGTCGCGGCCTTCACACGTCGTCCGGTGAAACTGATCCGATCCCCATAACGGGTCGAAACGACAAGGAAGCGGTCCACATCGCGCCACTCCACAAAGAGAGGCGAACCGACGAGGCGCGAATATTTCAAGCCCTCACGAGTGAGTTCAAGACGCTTGGGTCGAACCGCCCGAAAGATGCATACCGCCGTCATGCAGCCGAACAGCATGAACAGGAAAAAGCCGAACCAGCTTCGCGGATAGACGCCCCCGGCAATACAGATCGGCAGGGCGAACGCCGCCCCGAGTCCGTATTCCCATCGTGAACTCAGGATCACATGGTGCGCTCGCGACCCGCCAGGCCGTGCGTTCACACCCGCAGCGGCATCAGCACGTACTGGACGCCCGGGTCGCCCGGATCGAGGACGAGGGTCGGGCTGGCCGGGTCGGCGAATTTGAAGTGGGCGGTCTCGCCGGTGATCTGGCCGGCGACGTCCAGCAGGTAGCGGGCGTTGAAACCGATCTCGAAGGGCTCTTCGGAGTAGCCGATCTCGACCTCCTCGACGCCCTGGCCGGCTTCCATGTTGCGGACGGTCAGGGTGACGCGGTCCAGCTCAAAGGCCAGCTTCACCGAGCGGCTCTTTTCAGCCGAGATGGTGGCGACGCGGTCGACGGCCGAGGCGAAGACGGCGTTGTCGATGTCGGCCTGCTTGTCGTTGCCCTTGGGGATGACGCGCATGTAGTCGGGGAAGGCGCCGTCGATGACCTTGGAGGTCAGGGAGGCCTGGCCGAACTCGAAGCGGATCTTCTGCGGGCTGACCTGGACCTCGACCATGCCGGAGCCGTCGTCGAGCAGGCGGCGGACCTGGTCGATGGTCTTGCGCGGGACGATGACGCCCGGACCGCCGGCGGCGCCCTCGGGGGCCGGGGTCTCGGCCAGGGCCAGGCGGTGGCCGTCGGTGGCCACGGCGCGCAGCAGCGGAATGCCGCCCTCGGCCACCGTGTGGAGATACAGGCCGTTCAGATAATAGCGGGTCTCTTCGGTCGAGACGGCGAAGCGGGTCTTGTCGATCAGCCGGGCCAGGTCTTCCTTGGACAGGGCGTAGCGCGAGCCCGAGGTCTCGGTCGACATGACCGGGAAGTCGCCGGCCGGCAGGACCGGCAGGTTGAATTTGGACCGGCCGGCCTGGACCACCAGACGGGGGTCGTCGCCGGAATAGGACAGGGACACCTCGGCGCCGTCCGGCAGCTTGCGGACGATTTCGTACAGGGTGTGGGCCGGGGCGGTGATCTGGCCCTCGACGTTCACCGTCGCCTCGGCCTCATCGACCATCTCCATGTCCAGGTCCGTGGCCGCGAAGGCCAGCTTGTCCCGGCCCGCGCTGAGCAGGACGTTGGACAGGATCGGAATGGTGTTGCGGCGCTCGACGACGCTCTGGACGTGGCCGAGGGCCTTCAGGAGCGCGGATCGTTCGATGGTCAGCTGCATGTCGTCTCGCCCGGGGTGCGGCGACTCAAAGCGTCACCGCGAATAGAGGGCCTTGGACACTAGCGGATTGGTGGGGCGGAGCAACGGTCTGGAACGCGGTCCACAGACTTCTCCCTCCCCTTTATGGGGAGGGATGTCGTCGCGCAGCGGCGACAGGGTGGGGCAAGTCTGGAATTCCCCACCCGGTCGCTGCGCGACCACCCTCCCCATAAAGGGGAGGGAGAGCCTTCGGTCAGCCGCGCAGTTTGCGGGTCAGGGCCTCGACGTCGCGGGCGATCTGCTCGTCCTGGGCGATCAGTTCCTCGATCTTGCGCACGCCGTGCAGGACCGTGGTGTGGTCGCGCCCGCCGAACCGGCGGCCGATGTCCGGATAGGAGCGGGTCGTGTGCTGCTTGCACAGCCACATGGCGATCTGGCGCGGCCTCGCGACGGAGCGCGTGCGGCGCTCCGACAGCAGGTCGGCCTGCTTGAGGGTGAAATGCTCGGCGACGGTCTTCTGGATCTCGTCGACGGTGATGCGGCGCTCGGGGCCGCCGCGCAGGGCCGAGCCGAGCAGGCTCTGGGCCTCGTCCACGGTCAGGGCCGACAGGCGGGTGGCGGCGACGGCGGCCAGGGTGTTCACCGCGCCTTCCAGCTCGCGCATCGAGCCGGGGGTGCGGTCGACCAGGTGCTCCAGCACGTCGGGGCGGACCTCGCCCGAGACGACGCCGAGTCTGGCGAGCGCCTCGATTCGGTTGCGGGCCACGGCCAGCTTGAGCGTGCGGTCGGCGGGCTCGACCGGGCAGGTCAGGCCCGAGGCGAGATGGCTGCGCAGGCGCGGCTCGATCTCGGTCAGGGCCATCGGCGGCTTGTCGGCCGACAGGATGATGCGCTTGCCGTCCTCGATCAGGGCGGTGAGCGTCGAGAGCAGCTCTTCCTGGGTCGAGGTCTTGCCGCCGACGAACTGCACGTCGTCGATCAGCAGCATGTCGGCGCTGCGCAGGCTGTCCTTGAAGGCCGCGGTCGAGCGGTCCTGCATGGCGCGCACGAAGGTCGACAGGAAGCGTTCGGCGGTCAGGTAGACGACCTTGGCGTCCGGACGCAGGCGCTGGGCCTCCCAGGCGACGGCGTTCAGCAGGTGGGTCTTGCCGTAGCCGTAGGGGCCGCAGAAGAAGATCGGGTTGAAGTGGCCGTCGGCCCAGGCGGCGGCCTGGCGGGCGATGGCCAGGGCGAAGGCGTTGCCCTGCCCTTCCACGAAGCTGTCGAAGGTCAGGCGGTCCTGCAGGCCGGCGGCGCGCACGGCGCGGGCGCCGTCGGCGACCGGGGGCACCGTGGCCAGGGGCATGGAGGCGTGGGGCATGGCCACCACATTGCCCGAGATCGCCGAGGCGGCGCGGCCGGCGGCGACCTGCGAGGCCGGGGCGACCGAGCCCATTTCGGCGCGGCAGCGCACGTCGAGGCGGCGGTTCAGGCCGTCCAGGCCCAGCCACAGCTCGTTCATGCGGCGCAGGGCGTTCTTGCGCACCCAGTCACGCGCATAGGCGGTCGGCGTGACCAGGATCAGTTGGCCGGCGCCGTCCACGCGCACAGCCGACGGCGCGATGTAGGAACTGAACGCCCCCTCGCCGATCTCGCCGCGCAGCCGACCGGCCGCCTCGGTCCAGATATGATCCGGATCCGTCATCCCCGCCATCCTCGCGCTCCCCATCATCGGTCAGCCACCCGCCGCAAAAATCCATCACCGTGACACCCTTCAGAGCCGGCTGGCGCAGGGACGACTTCTCCTGCCCGGTGCGGCGCAACCGCCGCCCGGATTGGGGTCGTTCTCTCGATCAGACGGCTCACGCCGGAGCGAAACAGGGTTCCGCGCCGTCTTCATCCGTGTGGGGATGGAAGTGCGTCAGCCCCTTGAACTTACGCTCGGCGAAGGGTGGGTCAACGCTGATTCGCGACTCAAAATGCAGTTAAAATTGTTGACTCCGCTAAAGCGCGTCGCGGCCTTGGGAAATCCTGATTTCGCCACAGACGCGAGCGCGAATTCGCGTGACAACGGTTACCGCGACACGTGCAAACGGCGAGGGAGCGTGTGCGCCCTCGCCGTTGAATTCACTGCTATTTACCATGACAGGCCTATGAAAGGCCGTCCGGAGCCCGAAAAATCAGGCGGCCGACATCTTCTTCAGTTGGGCGGCCAGACGCGACACCTTGCGCGAGCCCGTGTTCTTGTGAACCACGCCCTTGGAGACGGCGCGCATCAGCTCCGATTGAGCCTCCACGAAGGCGCCCTTGGCGGCGGTGGCGTCGCCACCGGTGACGGCTTCCTGGAACTTGCGCAGGAAGGTGCGGACGCGCGTGCGGCGCGCCTTGTTCACTTCGGTGCGAGCGGCGATCTTGCGGATCGCTTTCTTGGCGCCGGGGTTGTTGGCCATCAGTCAAACCTTCGAACGGAAAACGCCGCGGAGCACACGTCCACGGCGCGGAAATCTCAAGAGCGCGCGGCTATAGCGGAAAGGGCCTCGCCCGGCAAGCGGGAGTCTGACTCGTTCTGCGAGAGCCCTGTCGGGCCGCCGGCCAGGTCCCGGCTCCATACAGGAGGGCTCGGCGTTCTCAAAGGCGACAGTTGACGCCGATTGGTTACAATTGTAGCGCTACGGCGACCAACGTAACCGAGAGGCCGTCATGAGCGAACCGACCGTACCCACGGACGCCGAACTGGATGTGCTGAAAGCCTTCTGGCGCGACGGGGCGCTGAGCTCGCGGGAAGTGCAGACGCGCATCGCCGACGGGCTGGGCTGGACCTCGTCGACGACC
Organism: Brevundimonas sp. GW821-FHT09G01; assembly: GCF_059416065.1. Taxonomy (NCBI): domain Bacteria; kingdom Pseudomonadati; phylum Pseudomonadota; class Alphaproteobacteria; order Caulobacterales; family Caulobacteraceae; genus Brevundimonas; species Brevundimonas sp. GW821-FHT09G01. The sequence continues at coordinate 105,654 of NZ_JBWKOL010000005.1, read as the reverse complement.
CGGACGGTGCTGGAGCGGATGCGGGCCAAGGGGCTGCTGGCGCGGCGCGAGGTGCACGGCGTCGCCGTCTATGAAGCGACCCAGCCGAAGGTGGCCGTGATCAGCGGGATGATGAAGCGGCTGTCGGCCCTGCTGGAGATCGACGGCCCGCTGCCCGCCGCCGCCTTCTCGGGCAGCCAGCTTCTGGACGCCGACGACATCGCCGCGCTGGAGCAGGCGCTGACCGACGACGCCGGCAAGGCCGACGGGGAGACGCAATAGTGGGCGCGCCCGAGCTTCTGGCCCTGTCTCTGGGCCTGTCCGTCGCCGTGGCGGCGCTGGGCCTGGCGGGCGGGACGATCATCGAACGGCTGAGCGCCGATCCCGGTCTGAGGGACAAGGCATGGGGCGCGGCGCTGCTGCTGCCGGTCCTGCCTCCGGTCGCGACGGCGCTTCTGCTGATCACGCCGGCGCCCGTGCGCGAGGTCGTGATCGCGCCGGCGGCGGCGGTCGCCCTCGCGGCCCCGGCCGCCCCGGCGGCCGCGCCGGCGCCGCTGCCCGGGCCTGAACTGGACTGGACCCTGATCGCCACCGTCGTGGTCGCCATGGCGATCCTGCTGGCCGTTCTGCGGATCGCGGCCCTGATGCTGCGCGCCCGGCGGCTGTCCCTTCTGATCCGGACCGGCGAGACGCCGGACGCCGGAACGATGGAGACGGTCCGCGACGCGGCCCGCGGGCTGGCGATCGCCCCGCCCCCGGTCGTAATCAGCGCGGCCGCGCCCGAAGCCCTGCTGGCCGGCCTGCGTCCGGCGCGACTGGTGCTGCCGGTGAGCTTCACCACAGGCGACGCCGGCGTGGCCCGCGCCGTGATCGCGCATGAACTGGCCCATCTGAAGCGGGGCGACCACCGCGCCCTGTGGGTCGAGGAACTGGTGCTGGCGATGCTGGCGGCCAATCCCCTGATGCCCCTGCTGCGCCTCCGCCGGGCCGCCGCCCGGGAAGAGGCCTGCGACGCCATCGCCCTGGCCGACGCCGGGCCGGAAACCCGTCGGGCCTACGCCCAGACCCTGATCGAGGCCCTGCGGAACCGCGCCGGTCCGCAGACGCTCGCCCTCACCTTCACCGGCGCCGGAAGGACCACCGCCATGCATCGCCTGAAAGCCGTCCTGACCCCCGCCGCGCCCGCCGGCCGCCGGGCCCGACTGATCGCCGCCGCCGCCGGGATCGCCCTGTTGGCCGCGACCGGCGCGACGACCGCCGCCCTGGCCGGGCAGCGGGAAGCCGAGGTCCGCATCAGCGACCGTATCGACCGGACCGACGCCAGCCTGAGTATCGCGCCGAAACAGGAGGCCGCCCGGCCGTCGCCGCAAACAGCCCGCCCGCTGTCACAGGATCAGCAGGCCCGTTATCGCGGCCTGTCGGCGCAAGGCTATCGCGAGGTCTGCGCCTCGACCGATCCGCTGGATGACGGCTTCTGCGCGGGCGTCATGTTCGCCCAGATCGACAAGGCCGGAGTCTGCCCGTCCGCCGAGACGACGACGCCCGGCGCTGATCGCGGCGCAGCGCTGGCCGCCTATGTCGAGGGCGGACGGCGGGTCATGCGCCGGCTGGCGGCGCGCACGGACGAAGGCGCCCACGGCTACGCCGAACGGGCGATGGCGCAGGCCTTCCCTTGCGACGCCCGACCGAGCCCGGTCGCGGTACGCGCCCAGGCCGCGCCGGCCAACCCGGTGGTGACCTGGATGCCGGTCGAGATCGAGGGGGTCGCATCGAAACTGGCGCCGGACGAACAGCTGCGCGTGGCCCTGATCGGCGACAACCACCGGCCGGTCGCCGAGACCGTGGCGGTCGACCCGGCGGACGGCGTGCGGATTCCGCTGACGCGGGCGGAGTTCCCGGGCATCGGCGAAGGCGTCCGCACCTATCGGCTGGTCGCCGACATCCATGGCCCGGACGGGGCGATCCGCCGCTCATCCGCGCCCGCGCTGATCCGGCTGGCCCCGGGCTCGCAGGGGACCGCCCGGAACCTGACCGCGACCGTGGCCTTCACGGAGCGACAGGCGCCGGGCGTTCAGACCGAGATCAGCGTCCCGTAAAGTTCGGCTTCCGCTTCTCGACGAAGGCCGCCATGCCTTCCTTCTGATCCTCGAAGGCGAAGAGGCTGTGGAACAGGCGGCGTTCGAACTGGACGCCCTGGGTCAACGTCGTCTCCAGGGCGGCGTTGACCATTTCCTTGTTGGCCATGACGGCCAGCGGGCTCTGCGAGGCGATCTTCGCGGCGATCTTGCGGGCCTCGTCCAGCAGGGTCTCGTGCGGGAAGACGCGCGACGCCAGGCCGGCGCGTTCGGCCTCGGCGGCGTCCATCATGCGGGCGGTCAGGACCATGTCCATGGCCTTGGACTTGCCGACCAGGCGGGTCAGGCGCTGGGAGCCGCCGATGCCGGGGGCGACGCCGAGGTTGATCTCGGGCTGGCCGAACTTCGCCTTCTCACTGGCGACGATGAAGTCGCACAGCATGGCCAGTTCGCAGCCGCCGCCCAGGGCGAAGCCGTTGACCGCGGCGATGATCGGCTTGCGGAAGCGGGTGATGCGGTCGTGGCCGAGGGCGAAATAGTTGCCCGTGTACATCTGGGCGTAGGACTGGTCCGCCATCTCCTTGATGTCGGCGCCGGCGGCGAAGGCCTTGTCGCCCGAACCGGTCAGGATCAGGCAGCGGACGCCGTCGTCCTGCTCGACGCTGTCCAGGAAGTCGGCGAGGTCCTTGAACAGGGCCGAGTTGAGGGCGTTCAACGCCTCGGGCCGGTTCAGGGTGACCACCGCATAGCCGTCGGCGTGACGCTCGATGAGGATGTTGGCGTAGGTGTCGGCCATGGAAGCTCTCCAGAAGTCTGCGGTCTGCATACCCATCCGCTCATCCCTGCGAAAGCCGCCTCAGCGTCGCCGGACCACCAGAAGGGTGAGGATGGTCCGCACGCCTTCGGCGAGGATGATCTCGAGCAGCAGCAGATTGGCCAGCAGCATGGGGGCGCGGCTGAGGAGGGTGGCGCCCACACCAACCGCATACTGGCTCTCGATCCAGACCGCGAAGAGCCAGAGGCCGATCAGGGTCAGGACCACCAGCCCGATCAGGACGACCAAGGCGACCTGGCCCGCGACGAGGGCGGCGTCGGTCAGGGCCTGGTCCTGGGCCGGGCGGTGGCGGCGCTGGAACCAGGCCATGGCGCCGGCCAGGGCGCCCTCAACGACCAAGAAGACAATGAGCGCGACGAGGAAGGCCAGACCGGTCGCACGGGCGGGATGGGGATGGCCGGGATCGAGCAGGATCGGGACGACGCACACCGCATAGGCGCCCCAGACCACAAGCCCCGCAGCCAGGCTGGCCCAGAGTTGTTTCTCTCGCAGGCTCATGATCCCACTCCCGCCATCTCGCCCAGCTTCAGCACCGTGTTCCAGTTGCGGCCCGTGCCCATGCCGAGCATGCGGGGCGTGGCCTTCTTGAAGATGGCGGATTCGCCCTGGCCGTTCGGGAACCAGAAATAGAGCACGTCGTCGATCGCCTGGACCGCCTCGCCGCCCGCGGCCAGGTCGCGGCAGGCCTCGACCGCGCCGGGCTTGATCCCGTCCTTCATGACCATGGCGACGACCTTGGCGGGATGGGCGGCGGCCTCCCTGGGGAAGGGGTTGGCGGCGATCAGGACCGACCACTGTTCGGGCGTGCGGGCCATGGCGGCGACCTTCAGGCCGAACGTCTTGTCCATGGCGGCCTCGATCTCGGCTTCCAGCGCGGCGGTCGCCTTGCCGCTTTCGACCACGAGGTTGCCGCTGGCCTGGAGGGTGCGGGGATTCTTCAGGCCCATCGCTTCGGCCATGGCGCGCTGCTCGCCCACGGGTGCGCGGACGCCGCCGGTGTTCATGCCCCGGAACAGGATGATGCGGTGGGTCATGTCGCGGCCTCCATCTGGTCAAGCAAGGCGGTGATCTTCATCACGGTGTTCCAGTTGCGGTTGGTGCCGACCGCGCCGAGAGCCTTCAGGCCGAAGCCGGCCGGCAGCCTGGACGCGTTGGGATCCTCGCCGCCGAACCACATGTAGATGTCGCCGGACCGGGTGCGTTCCACCTGTTCGTCGGCGGAGGCGCGGCGGCGCAGCTGGTCGAGGCCCGCGTCGGGAAGCGGCTCGCGCATGGCCCAGACCAGGACGCGGGCGGGTGCGGCGATCGTCCTGTCCGGAAAGGGATTGGCCTGCAGCAAGGCGCGCCATTCCTCGACGGTCTTGACCACCATTTCGGTCGGGCGGCCATAGAGTTCGGCGCAGGCCGCCTCGAGCTCGCGCTCCAGGGTCGCGGGCGCCTTGCGCGAGCGGAACAGGAGGTTGCCGGTGGCGCCGACCGAGCGGACGTCGGCGGCGCCCACGGTTTCGGCCAGCCCCCTCGCCTCCTCGCCCTTCACGCGGCGGCCGTTGATCAGGATGCTGCGCATGAGGGCGACGCGGATCGGCATGGTCAGCGCTTCTGGCAGCTGGGGCAGTAGAAGGTGGACCGCCCGGCCTGGACGATGCGTTTGACGACACCCGTGCAGCCGTCTCCGCGGCAGGGCTCGCCCTCGCGGCCGTAGACGTCGAAGCGATGCTGGAAATAGCCCTGCCCGCCCTCGGCGTTGGCGAAGTCGCGCAGGGTCGAGCCGCCCGCGGCGATGGCGTCGTTGAGGACATTGCGGACCTCGGCGGCGAGGATCTCCAGCCGGGGCTTCGAGACCTTGCCCGCCGCGATCAGGGGCGAGATGCGGGCGCGGTACAGGGCCTCGCAGACGTAGATGTTGCCCAGGCCCGCGACCATCCGCTGATCCAGCAGGCTGACCTTGATGTTCTGTTTCTTGCCGGAGAAGACCTCGGCCAGATGCGCGCCGGAGAAGCCGTTGCCGAGCGGCTCAGGCCCCATGCCGGCGAACCACGGATGGGCCTCGACCTGGTCGGTGGGGATCAGGCCCATGAAGCCGAAACGGCGGGCGTCGGCGAAGCCGATGCGGTGGGTGGCGGCGCCCTTGGTGGCGCAGAAGCTCATATGCTCGTGCTTGCCGGCGATGGGCGCCGGCTCCTCGAACTCGCCCAGCTGACGCCCGTCGAGGGTGAAGCGGCCGGTCATGCCCAGGTGGGTGACCCAGGTCTCGCCGGTCGACAGCCGCATCAGCAGATATTTGGCCCGACGGTCGATCCGCTCGACGGTCGCCCCGTCCAGCCGCTCGGGGAAGCGGTCGGGAAAGGGGAAACGCAGGTCCGGCCGGTTCTGGCGCACGCGGTCCAGCCGGGCGCCCTCGAGCACCGGCTGCAGGCCGCGACGGACCGTTTCGACCTCGGGAAGTTCGGGCATGGGAGGGACTAGGGGTTGGGGCTGAACAACTAGGATGCGTCTGTCGTCTCTGGCGGGGCAGGCAACGCCAAGACGGGCTTCGCAGGGGACGCTGTCTTGATCTCCGACGGCTTCAGAATGTCGTCGAGGAAGGACGTCACCGGCGCGACCAAGCCAGTGGTCGCGGCGACAGCCGCCACTTCGGAAAGCGGGTGATGGATGAAGTGCTGATAGAGGGTGTCGGCGACCGACTTTTCTTTGTCCTCACGCGCGAGCGCAAGAACATCCTGCCCGTCCTTCCAGTCGATAGGCATCCTGATGCGCAGTGCCTTTTCCTTCTCTAGCTTCGTAAGCGCGTCGGGATGGAAGGTGCCGGACGTCCAAAGTTCGAACCGGATCTTCGATTCTCGGAAACGTGGATCATAGGCGTAGTGCGCACGCATGATCGCGGTCTTGCGCAGCCAAGTTTCGACCTCTTCCAAGCTGACGACGCCACCCGGCTCTTTGCCTTTGCACTCGATGGCGAGGACATCGCTCATCTTGTTCGAGAAGCACTGGATATCAATGTCGGCGGTCTTGCCGGTTTCAAGGTCCCGTGCGGTTTGCCCGACATCGATGGAGGCGAACTGACGGCGCGCGAGATAGGCGGCGAGCAGTTCGAACAGGACGCCGCGCAGATTGAGGCTTCGGCCTTCAATCTCGGACAAGTCGTTCACAAGGCGCACAAGCCTGTCAGGGCTGTACGCTGCAAAAGCGGCAGCGTTCTTGAGCGTTTCGACAAGCGAGGCGATAGCGGCGCCGACGCGCTGTCCGAACAGGTCGCGCGGTGTCGCGAGAACGATCCCTGCCCGATGACCGGCCGTCAGCGCTTCGCCGGTGAAACGCTCAGCCACAAGGATCGACAGCACGGCGGCTTCCTGCATCGCGGAGCGCGCCATCCGTGCTTTGCGGATGAAGTACTGGATCTGATCCAGAGTCATCGTGCCTTCGGCAAACACGTCGGCGACGAGGAAGCCTGGCTTGTTCGTCACCCGTTGCAGTGGCAGCAGATAGGACGGCCCAGCAAGATCGTAGAAAAACGGTCCAATCGCCTTGAGATGGGCGTCACCTCGAATGGCGATTGAGTTGAACCCCGCAAGCCCAAGTTTGCGTGCCCACTCACGCACTCCGTCGAGCACAATGCCTTCAGCCAAGTATCGTGCCCGCTCGTCCTTGTCGGCCATGGGGTGGCGCAGGCCGGGACAAAGGACATACCCATCACCCCGATCCTCCGAGTGCATGGGCTTGATGATGTCGGCGGCGATGAGCGTTTTGGTGAGCGCGTCAATTGTGACCTGACCGCGCTGCGGATAGGCATAGCCACCACAGATGACGCGGAAATCGGCTTCGCTCACGAAGTCGCCGCGCGCCTGCATCGCGTCGATGGTCGTGCCGTATACCGAACCGGTCGCGCGCAGGTCGCGCATCAGGTTGACCCAAAAGACATCGTAGTTGCGTTGGCTTTGAAGGTAGAGGAACGCTTCACGCTTCGGCAGCAGGGAAACGGGAAAGCGCTTTACGTCACCCCGGGCACGCGACATGCGTTGACGAGCCGTAGCGGGTGCAATGCCTTCCTTGATCCATGCCTCCGTAATTGCGCTGGCGCGGCACGGTCCATGTTCCTTCAGGTAACCTGCAACGTCGTGGCTCATCCAATGTCACACTGCTTAATTTATAAATCTAACTACCTTGGGCGGGACCCGTTTTTCGACGAACCGGAAACACTTTGAAAAACATGGGAAATTTTGATCACACAAAGGGGGTTTTCGCCCCGCCCTGTCACAAGGGGTCAGCTTTTTAGTTCCTGATCCCTCACTCCTTGTAGACCGCGTGGCAGCTCATGCACTGGCCCCGGACCGCGCTCCATTGGGCGGAGAAGGCGGCGGCGTCTTCGCCCTGGCTGAGTTCGGCGAGGCGGTCGGCGGCGGCGGCGAACTCGGCGGCCTTGGCGTTGAAACCCTCACGGTCGGTCCAGACCGCGGGCTGGGCGCCGGTCTCCAGCGAGGCCGGGTCGGTCCCCTCCGGGAAAAGCTCGGGCAGGGTGTGGGACCAGCGGGCGAGCGAGCGGGCGGCGTTGCGCTGGGTCGAGGGCGCCTGGCCGGCGTCGATGGCCGCCTTGATGCCGCCGACCACCGAGCCGGACAGGGCCATGCCCGCCTGCCGCGCCTTGACCAGCACCTCGGGCGAGCCCTGGGCGTTCGCGGCGCCGCCGATGCAGAGCAGGCCGATCACGGCGGCCGTCGGTGTCTTGCGCATGGGGTCCCTCTCCCGTTTCGGCGAAGCTCCGCCGCGCCGGTACGCCTGTCAATCGCGCGCGCCCTCTCGACGCCTGAACCATTTCCGGTTTAGGTCCGCGCAACAAGGGAGAGGGCCGCAATGACGGACGCCACCAACACGCCCGCCGCGACCGGCGGCAAGCGCATCGAACTGACCATCCGGGCGGTGATCCTGGGCTGTCTGCTGGCCGTGGTCTTCACCGCGGCCAACACCTATCTGGGCCTGAAGGTCGGGCTGACCTTCGCCTCCGCCATTCCGGCGGCGGTGATCTCGATGGCGATCCTGCGGGCGTTCCGCACCTCGACCATCTGGGAGAATATGACCGTCCAGACCGTGGCGTCGGTCGGCGGGGCCATGAGCTCGATCATCTTCGTGCTGCCCGGCCTGGTGATGGTCGGCTGGTGGCTGGAGTTCCCGTTCTGGGAGTCGGTGGCGATCTGTATCTTCGGCGGCGTGCTGGGGGTGACGTTCTCGATCCCGCTGCGCCGGGCGCTGGTGGTCGAAGCCGGCCTGCCCTACCCCGAGGGCGTGGCGGCGGCCGAGGTGCTGACCGTCGGGTCGCGCGGCGCCGAGCAGACCGAGAGCGCGGTGCGTGAGAACGCGGCCGGCCTGTGGGTCGTGATCGCCGGCGCCGTGGCCTCGGCGGGCTACGCCCTGCTGGTGGCGGGCCGGGTGTTCGCCGGCGAGGCGGCCAAATTCATCAAGCTGCCGGCGGCGCTGGGCGGCGGCGCGACCGGCATCGGCTTCGGCATGCAGTTCGCCCTGCTGGGCGCCGGCCACCTGATCGGCCTGACCGTGGGCCTGGCCCAACTGTTCGGCCTGATCCTGGCCTGGTGCATCGCGGTGCCCCTGCTGACCAGCCCTGACACCATCGCCTGGCTGACCGCGCACAATATCCCGTCCATCGCGACGACCCTGCCCGTGGGCGTGGAGGCCGAGAAACTGGCCAGCACCGTCTGGGCCAAGGAAGTCCGCTTCATGGGCGCCGGCGTCATCGGCGTGGCCGCGATCTGGACCCTGATCAAACTGGCCGGACCGCTGATCGGCGGCCTGACCTCGGCGCTGGCCGCCAACCGCCGCCGCCAGGGCGGCGAGGTGCTGGACCGCACCGAGCAGGACATCCCGATCAACATCGTGGCCGGCCTGTCGGTCGTCTGCCTGGTCGGCATCGCGGCCATCCTGGCGCTGTTCGCCCAGGGCAATCCGACCCTGGCCGGATCGACCGCCCTGCTGGTCGGCGGCGGCCTGGTCTATGTCATCGTCATCGGCTTCGCCGTGGCCGCCATCTGCGGCTACATGGCCGGCCTGATCGGCTCGTCGAACAGCCCGGTTTCGGGCGTGGGCATCCTGGCCATCGTCATCGCCTCGGTCCTGCTGCTGGGCGTGCTGGCCCTGGCCGGCGTGCCCGCCGATCCGTCGGTGGTGGCCTTCGCCCTGATCGTGACCGCCGTGGTCTTCGCCGTGGCCGTCATCGCCAACGACAACCTGCAGGACCTGAAGACCGGCCAGTTGGTCGGCGCGACGCCCTGGCGTCAGCAGGTGGCCCTGATCATCGGCGTCGGCGCCGGCGCCATCGTGATCCCGGTGATCCTGAACCTGCTCAACCAGGCCTTCGGCTTCGCGGGCGGACCCAAGGGCATCGCCGACGCGCCGCTGGCCGCGCCGCAGGCCACGCTGATCTCGGCCCTGGCCAAGGGCGTGATCGAAGGCGGCCTGCGCTGGGACCTGATCGGCCTGGGCGCGGTGATCGGCGTGGTCATCATCGTGCTGGACGCGGTGCTGAACAAGGCGACCAAGGGCAAGGTCAAGCTGCCGCCGCTGGCCGTCGGCATCGGCTTCTACCTGCCCGCGGCCGTGACCACGATGCTGGTCGTCGGCGCCGTCTGCGGCTGGATCTACGACAAGGCGATCAAGAGCACCCGCTTCGCCGATGTCGGCCGCCGCATGGGCGTGCTGCTGGCGTCCGGCCTGATCGTCGGCGAGAGCCTGTTCCTGGTGATGACCGCCGGCGTGATCGTGGGGACCGGCAATGACGCGCCGTTCGCCATGCTGCCGGAAGGGTCGGCCTGGCCGGCCATGCTGGCGGGAATCGCGGCCTTCGTGGTCCTGACCTTCGGCCTGTACAACTGGGTCATCCGCCAGTCGGCCAAGGTTTGACCGAAGGGGCCGCCCCCGCACCGCACGCCCGGAAGGCCCTGAGGGTCTTCCGGGGGTCCGTGGTCGTATTCTACTGGATCACCCTGCCGCTGGCCCTGCTGATGGCGGGGGGCTGGATCAGCAGCGCCGTCCTGGTTCCGACGTCGCCGAGACATTGGCTGATGGCGGCGGGGAGCCTGGGCTTCTCCGCCCTGCTGATCTGGCGCCTGTGGCTGAACTCGAGAGCGATCGGTCGGGCGGGGCCGTTTCCCTCGCCCCGACGATTTTGGCGGGTCTATGCGCCACTGGGCGTTCTGGCGATCCTGGGGCTGTCGCTCGTCGCCCTTGGGATCGCGTCGATCTTCATCGGGATCGCCCTGGCGCGCTCGCCCGAGCCTCCGGCCTGGCCCTGGTTGCTTCCCGTGTTCAGCGCCAGCCTGATGCTGGGGGGCGCCGCGCTTTGCTGGCCGCTGCTCCGGCTGCTTATCAGGAAGCCCGCCGTTCAGGATTCCTGGGCTCCGGAGGAGGAAGCCCCGGCGGCGTGACCCAAGGGCCGCGGACCGGCCCTCAATCCGCCTCACAAACCGGTGATGCTGGCTTTTCGGCGCGCGCTTCGGTAAGAGGCGCGCGCCTTCCCGCATTTACGCCCTGACCCAGCGGCCCGAACCGTTCCGGCCGCCCATTCGCGATACTCAAATGAATCTGCGCAACGTCGCCATCATCGCCCACGTTGACCACGGCAAGACGACCCTGGTCGATCAACTGCTGGCCCAGTCGGGCGTGTTCCGAGCCAACGAAGCGACGACCGAGCGCGCGATGGACTCCAACGACCAGGAAAAAGAGCGCGGGATCACCATCCTGGCCAAGGCCACCTCGGTGCTGTGGAACGGCAAGGCGGGCGAGACCCGCATCAACATCATCGACACCCCGGGCCACGCCGACTTCGGCGGCGAGGTCGAGCGCATCCTGGGCATGGTGGACGGCTGCGTCATCCTGGTGGACGCCGAAGAGGGCGTCATGCCCCAGACCAAATTCGTCCTGACCAAGGCCCTGAAGATGGGCCTGCGTCCGATCCTCTGCATCAACAAGGTCGACCGCGCCCACGCCGATCCGGACCGCGTGCACCTGGAAACCATCGAACTGTTCGAGGCCATCGGCGCGACGCCGGAGCAGCTGGACTTCCCGCACATCTACGCCTCGGGCCGTAACGGCTGGGCGACGCTGGACATGAACGAGAAGTCCGACACCCTGGCGCCGCTGTTCGACCTGATCGTCGAGCACGTGCCGGCGCCGAAGGTGCAGGAGAACAAGGACAAGCCGTTCCAGATGCTGAACGTGCTGATCGAGTCCGACCCGTTCCTGGGCCGCATCCTGACCGGCCGCATCGAGAGCGGCAAAGCCGTTCCCGGCATGGCCATCAAGGCGCTGGACCGCGACGGCAAGCAGATCGAACAGGGCCGGATCACCAAGGTCCTGGCCTTCCGCGGCCTGAAGCGCACCGCCCTGGACGAAGGTTCGGAAGCGGGCGATATCGTCGCCATCGCCGGCATGTCCAAGGCGACCGTGGCCGACACCCTGTGCGCCCTGGAAGTCATGGACGCCCTGCCGGCCCAGCCGATCGATCCGCCGACCATCTCCATGACCGTCTCGGTCAACGACAGCCCGCTGGCCGGCCGCGAAGGCGACAAGGTCCAGTCGCGCGTCATCCGTGACCGCCTGCTGAAGGAAGCCGAGGCCAACGTCGCCATCCGCGTGACGCAGACCGCCGGCGCCGACGCCTATGAAGTCGCCGGCCGCGGCGAACTGCAGCTGGGCGTTCTGATCGAAAACATGCGCCGCGAAGGCTTCGAAGTGTCGATCAGCCGTCCGCGCGTGGTCTATCAGACCGGCGAGAACGGCGAGCGCCTGGAGCCGATCGAGGACGTCATGATCGACGTCGACGACGAGTACACCGGCGTGGTCATCGAGAAGCTGTCGACCCGCAAGGCCGAGCTGAAGGACATGGGCCCGTCGGGCGCAGGCAAGACCCGCATCCAGCTGATGTGCCCGTCGCGTTCGCTGATCGGCTACCAGGGCGAGTTCCTGACCGACACGCGCGGCTCGGGCGTGCTGAACCGCGTGTTCAGCCACTATGAGGCGCACAAGGGCCCCATCGAAGGCCGTCTGAAGGGCGTGCTGGTCTCGAACTCGGACGGCGACACGGCGGCCTTCGCCCTGTGGAACCTGGAAGACCGCGGCGTGATGTTCGTCGGCGCCGGCGAGAAGACCTATCAGGGCATGATCATCGGCGAGAACTCGCGCGGCGACGACCTGGACGTCAACCCGATCAAGGGCAAGCAGCTGACCAACGTCCGCGCCTCGGGCAAGGACGAGGCCGTGCGCCTGACCCCGCCGCGCCGTCCGTCGCTGGAACAGGCCATCGCCTACATCGAGAGCGACGAGCTGGTGGAAGTGACGCCGAAGTCGATCCGCCTGCGCAAGGCCGTGCTGAACCCCTCGTTCCGCAAGCGCCGCGTGAAGGAAGACTAGTCTTCCGCGACAGCCGAAGCACTTGAAGGGCGGGCCGCAGGGTCCGCCCTTTTCGCATTCAGGCCCAGCATGCCGCGCCAGCCGCCGCTGGTCAGCAGGGCCACGTCCAGCAGGGCGAAGGCGAGCGGGGTCGAGGCCGGGGCGGCGATGAAGCGCGGCCGCCAGTCCGGGCCGAATTTCGACTTCCACGCCCGCAGACCCGCGAAGCCGTAGAGCGCCCCGCCCTCCTCGAAGACCAGCGCCCCGACGCGGGCGAAGACCGGCGCGAGGCGGCGATCCTCCAGCCCCGACAGCGGAGCCATGCCCAGATCGAGGACGGGATAGCCCTGAGCCCCGGCCCACTGGATGGCGCGGACGAACAGATAGTCCATGACGCCGGGAGGGGCGTCGGGCGTGAAGCGCATCAGGTCCACGGCCACCCGGTCCGTGCCGGGCAGCAGGTTGGCGAAGGCGACGATCCGCCCGCCCTGCCTCACCACGGCGACGGGGTTGAGCGACAGATAGGCCGGGTCGAAACGACCGAGGGAGAAGCCCTTCTCCGACCCGTTGTGATGCGCCAGCCAGGCGTCGGAAACGGCTTTGAGCTGGTCGGCGAAGATCAGGGCGTCGCCTGGCGGCAACAGGTCGAAGGCGGCGCCGTCGCGCTCGCAGCGATTGACGGCGGTGCGCAGGTTCTGGCGCGACTTGCCCTCCAGCGAGAAGGCGCGGGTGTCGACCAGGGCGGCCTCGCCGACCTTGCGCATGGCCATGCCGAGGGTGGCCAGATCGGCCAGCGCCGCCTCGCCGACCGCATAGAAGACCGGAGCGGCGCCGTAGCTGTCGGCCATCTCCGCGAAGGCCCAGAGCAGGGGCAGGCGCTCTTCGGCGGGGCCCGCGGGCTCGCCCATGGCGATCCAGCGGCGGCCGCGAACCCGATAGGTGATGAAGGCGCGGCCCGAGGGGCTGAACATCAGGGCCTTGTCACCGAGCGCCGCCAGCCAGGCGTCGGGGGCGATCCCCTGACCGTCGCGCAGCACCGACAGGGCGCGCTCGACCTGGTCCGGGGCGGCGGGGCCATGCCTGCGCGCGCCCGGAGCCGAGACCAGCGAGCGCCCGGCGATGACGACGGCCAGCAGGGCCAGGACGGCGCCCGCGCGCAGGAAGCCCGAAACCTCCCGATCGATCAGCAGGCTCCACCACAGGTCATCGGTATAGGCCACGTCCCGATAGGCGAAGAAGCCCAGCCACAGCGTTCCGGCCACGACCGCCACCACCAGCACGACCCAGGTCGGCGACAGCGCCTCGAACAGGCGGGACTTGCGGTCGAAGGCCGGGCGGCAGGGAGCCAGGATCAGGGCCAGGGCCGTCAGCTCGATCGCCTCTTCCCAGTCCAGCCCCTTGAGCAGGGAGAAGGCCGCGCCGCCCAGCAACACCACCAGCGCCGCCAGCCAGGCCCCGCGCCGGCGCCGCCACAGGCCGGCGGAGAGCAGCAGCAGCAGGAAGCCCGCGATGCTGGCCGCGAAGTGGGACAGGTCAATCAGCACCGGCGGCAGGAAGGCGCGCACGGTGGCCAGGCGATCGGCGAAGGCGGGGGTCGCGCCCGAGACCAGGATCACCGCCCCGGCGGCCACGGCGAGCATGGCGAAGACCTGCGGCGACGCTTCGAGCGCCAGCCCGGCCGCCCGGGCCGCCAGTCCGCGGCGGATGGTCTTTCCCTTCCCCATGCCTCTCGTAGAGCCGGAATCGGCCAATCACGGCAAGCCCAAGGTCATTTCTGGGCGCCTGAAACAAACCGAAACAGAGGGTGTTTGGCCCAGGTGGGCGCTTCCGCCCGCGTTGATCGAGGCTGACATCATGCGAAAGACCGCGCTCCTCACTGGCGTCGCCGGCCTGCTCCTCATGACCGCTCCCGCGTTCGCCCAGGACAGCACGGCCACCCCGCAAACCCCCGCCCCGGCCTCCCCGCCGGCGGCTGAACAATCACAGGCTCTCGAGCTTCAACCCGGTTCGGACGTGAAGGGCTCGGACGGCGCGGTGCTGGGCAAGCTTGAAGGCGCCCGCAACACCCCGGCGGGCCAGGAACTGACCGTACGCGGTTCGGACGGCGTCCTGCGCGGCGTGCCCGTGTCCGGCGGCGTGCGCCAGGACGGCGCCGGCGTCGCCGTGGGCTGGTCCGCTTCGCAGTTCTCCGCGGCCCCGGCCATCACTGAACCGGCCCAACCGGCGACCCCCGCCGAACCGCCGGCCGAGCCGGCCGAACCGGCCGAACCGGCCACGCCGCCGAGCAACTGATCGGCTGAAGGCAAAAGATAAGGGCGGCTCCGGAAGGAGCCGCCCTTTTTCGTTCGTTCTCGCCGGTCGATCAGGCCTTGCGCTTCACCAGACCCAGCAGGAACAGCAGGATGATCGCGCCGAGGGTGGCGACGATGGTCGAGCCGATCCAGCCGCCCCAGGCGAAGCCGAGGGCGTTGGCGATGAAGCCGCCGATCAGGGCACCCACGATGCCGACGATCAGATTGGTCAGCAGGCCGTGGTTGCGGCCCATGATCTGTTCGGCCAGCCAACCGGCGATGATGCCGACGATAATCCAGAAGATGATGTTCATTTCAGCTTTCTCCACAAAGCAACGCTCGAGCAACGAACGCCCCCGCTTCGCTTGGGTTGCCTTGACCGTGGCGAACCCTGTTTTTCCGTAATCCCCCGGGACGCGAGCCCGGCACGCCCCTTGCCCCTTGGAGGGCGAGCCGTCCCGCATCGGGACATCGCACCAGGGACCCGGACCATGGCCTCGGACATCGATCTTCACCTCGGACGCCGTCTTCGCCGCCGCCGCCGCCTGCTGGGCCTGACCCAGCAGCAGCTGGCCATGCAGGTCGGCATCCGCTTCCAGCAGATCCAGAAATACGAATGCGGCGCGAACCGCATCTCGGCCGCCCGCCTGTGGCAGCTGGCCGAGGCCCTGGAATCGCCGATCAGCTATTTCTACGACGGCCTGGAAGAGGCCATGGAACGCCGGGAGGCGGCCAGCCAGGGCGGCGAGATGTTTTCCCGCAAGGAAACGCTCGACCTGATCCAGGCCTATTATCAACTGGGCGAACGTCCGCGCCGCCGCCTGCTGGACCTGGCCAAGTCGCTGCACGCGGAAGGCGGCGAGCCGGCCTGATGTCTTTCCTTGCCCCATCGCGCGCCGCGCGGCGGCGCGCTGCCTGAGGGCTTTATGCTTGCCCTAACGCGCGGTCGCGCTTCTTGAGGGCAGGTTCGAGTTCCCCCGTGGCGCGTTGCACAGCGCCCGGGCGGCCGTCTCACGGGCATTGCACGGCGCGGGGACGGCGATCATCCGGTGACAGGCGGGCGGCGCGTGGGTATGCCGCCTGCCATGACCGAACATGAGCGTTTCATCGTCGAACTGGCGCAGGCGGCCGCGGCCGTCACCCTGCCCTTCTTCCGGTCCGACATCGGACATGAGGACAAGGGCGGCGCCGCCGGGTTCGATCCCGTCACCGAGGCCGACAAACAGGCCGAGGCGGCGATCCGCAAGCTGATCGCCGAACGCTATCCCGACCACGGCGTGATCGGCGAAGAGTATGGCGAGGACCGGCCGGACGCCGAGTTCGTCTGGGTGCTGGATCCCATCGATGGAACCCGGGCCTTCATCTCGGGCCTGCCGTTGTGGACGACGCTGATCGCCCTGCGCGTGGGCGGGACGCCGACGGTGGGCGCGATCGCCCAACCCTATCTGGACGAGATCTTCATCGGCGGGCCGTCGGGCGCGCGCCTGCTGCATGGCGGGGCAGAGACGCCGCTGAAGGTGCGCGCCTGCGAAAAGCTGACCGACGCGGTCATCTCGACCACCGATCCTAACATTTTCAACGGCGCCGAACTGGGCGCCTGGACCCAGGTGCGGGCCACCGCGCGGCTGGCCCGGCTGGGATGCGACGCCTACGCCTACGCCATGGTCGCCGCCGGGCGGATGGATCTGGTCGCCGAGACCAGCCTGAAGCCCTGGGACTGGTCGGCGCTGGTCCCGGTGATCGAGGCGGCGGGCGGCAAGGTGGTCAACTGGCGCGGCCAGAAACCGGACGACGGCGGGCAGGTGCTGGCCGTCGGCGACGAACGCCTGATCGATCAGGCGCTGGTGACGCTGAAGCGGGCGGCGCTGTAACGCGGAGGGCCGTCTTCGTGCGGCAGCGCCTAGCTAGTGATTAGTGGTTAGTGACTAGTGGTTCGATGGGGCAGGCGTCAGCGCCAGGACGGCGACTACCGCCCTCGAAGCCAGCATCCACTAATCACTAACCACTTATCACTGGCTGGGCTCAGGCGGCCGAGGGTTCCGTACTCGGCGGGAAGCCCAGGTCCGAGGCCGGTTCCGCGACCGCAGCGGGCTCGGGCGTCACGACGACCGGGCTCAGGTCCTCGATCGGCGAGACATAGGCCGCCAGGGCGTCGAACTCCTCCAGGAAGACCGCGCGCTTGTCGTCAGTCTCCATGATGACTTCGTGCTTGGCGCCCGCGACCTCGATGTAGCGGCCGCGGCCCAGCCGCTTGGCGGCCCATTTGTTGGTCTGTTTCCAGACGCGGTCGTCCTCGCCCGACTGGACGATGGCGACGGGGATGCGGACGGCCTTCAGCGCCTTGGGCTTGAGCGCGCGCTCGCCGGCGTCCAGGCCGAAGGCCAACCAGCCCCAGGTGGGACCGCCGACGGCCAGGTGCGGGCAGGCGAAGAGCTGCTGGCGCCACTGCTCGTAACGGCTCTCGTCCGTCGTCAGGGCGTCCTTCTCGAAGGTGTGGTCGAAGGGATCATCGGCGTCGTCGAGCACATAGTCCCCGGCCTTGCCGTGACGCAGGTTCCAGCGCACCGCCAGCTTGACCGACCACATCGACCGCTTGCCGGTCTTGATGCGCAGCATGGGGCTGGACAGCAGGGCGCCGGAGAAGCGGTCCTCGCCGTTCTCCAGGGTCATCAGGTTCAGGCAGCCGCCCATGGAATGGCCGACCATGACCCAGGGCTTGGGCGCCCGGCCTTCGAAGGCGTCGAGCAGGCGGGCGTAGTCGTCGAGGAATTCCTCCACGGCCCGGGCATGGCCCTTGAGGCGGTCCGGCAGCAGGCGGGCCGAGAGGCCCTGGCCGCGCCAGTCGTGGGCCAGGACGCACCAGCCGCGCGCGAGGAAATTGCCGATCACCTCGAAATATTTCTCGATCGGCTCGGTGCGGCCGGGGCTGAGCACCACGGTGCCGCGCGGCTTGCGGGCCACCAGGGCCGAGGGCGTCCAGAAGGCGGCGCGCAGGCGCAAGCCCCCGGCCCCGCGGAACCACTCACCCTCTCCGCCGGGAGGCGAAGAGGCGCCCGGAACGCCCATCAGGGGCGCGTTGGCGGCATAGGCGACGGCTCGGTTCACTCAGGCTTCCTGAACTTCAAGGTCATGCGGTCGCTTTCCCCGATCTCATCGTACTTCGTACGATTGAAGGCCGGATCCGGCGGCGAACCGCGCGGCGCGGTGAGGCGCAGCGGCGGCAAGGTATCCACTCCGAAGGGATGATCCTTGGTATCCCTTTCATTCGCGTTGATTTCCGACGCGGCGACGAAGGCGAACCCGGCTTCCGCCGCCAGCTGCCTGACGAACGCTTCCTGGACGTATCCGTTCGCCGCGGCCGGGTCCTGATCTTCATCGGGGCCGAGGCGATGCTGTTCGACGCCGAGGACGCCGCCGGGACGCAGGGCGGCCCAGGCGTCGGCGAAGGCCTTTTCGGCGATGCCCGCCGCCATCCAGGCGTGGATGTTGCGCATGAACAGGACCAGGTCCGCCGTGCCGGCGGGAGCCACCGGCCCCGAGGTCGGGCCGAAGGCGGTCAGTTCGATCTCGCCGTAGAGCTTGCGGTCGTTGGTGAAGCGCTGCTGGAAGGCCGACATCAGCTGCACCTGCGCCGGATCGGCGCCCGGTCCGGTCTGGAAGCCGGCGGCGATGTAGTGGCCCGCCCCCTCGGCGAGATAGGGCGCGAGGATCTCGGTGTACCAGCCGCTGCCGGGCCAGAAATCGACCACGGTCATGCGCGGCTGCAGGCCGAAGAAGCGCAGGGTCTCCATCGGATGACGGGCGGCGTCGCGGCTGCGGTCCTGGGCGCGCCAGGGGCCGGCGACGGCCCACTCCAGCGAGCCCTTGGGCGGACCGTCGGGCGTGGTCGGCGGCTCGGCGGTTTCTTCCCGCTTGCCGCATGCGGCCAGACCGACGAGGGCCGAGGCCGCAACGCCGGTCAGGACGCTCCGGCGTGAAGGACGCCGTCGCCAAGCCTCGTTCAGATCATTCATGCACGGCCCCCGCAGGACGGTCCGGACGCCCTTGGTCCCGCCCCGGAACGGAGGGCTTAACCCTGTTCATCCGCGCGGTCAAAACGCACATCGCTCAGTCCGGCTTGCGGAATCGCAGGGTCATGCGGTCGCTCTCGCCGACTGCGTCGAACTGGGCGCGCTCCTGTTCGGTAAGCGGTGTCGGGCGGTCCGTGGCGACGCCGTCGCGCGGCGTGCTGACGCGGGTCGGCGGCAGGGTCCAGACGCCGTAGGGATGGTCGTGGTCGTCCTTCGGGTTGGCGTTCAGTTCGCTGCGGCCCTCCAGCACGAAGCCGGCGGCCTGGGCGGCGTGGATGACGTAGCTTTCCGAGACATAGCCGGTCGGGGCGGTCTGGTCGGCGTTCAGGCCCTCGGCGCCGCGGTGCTGTTCGATGGCCAGCACGCCGCCCGGCTTCAGCGCCTTGAAGAAGGCGGCCATATAGGGGGCGGTGCGGTTGCTGCGGTGCCAGTTGTGCAGGGCGCGGGCGACCACGATCATGTCGGCGCTTCCGTCTTCGACGCCCATGCCTTCCAGCGGGCGATTGACCGGGACGTAGCGGCCGCCGGTCGCCGCGGCGTAGGGCTCCAGAATGTTGCGCCACCAGCCGGCGCGGCCCGGCTCGATCTCCACCACCGTCATGTTGGGGTGCAGGCCCCAGAAGGTCAGGGTCTCGAACGGGTGACGGGCGGCGTCGCGGGCGCGGTCGGCCTCGGGACGCGTCGCCGAGGCGACGGCGGCCTGCAGCGCGGCGTCTTCCTGAAGCACCGGCGGCGCCATGGCCGCGCGACGGGCCGAGCGCTGGGCCGCGGATTCGTCGAGGTTGGGCAGGGCGGGCAGGGCCTGCGCGAACGCTGTGGCGGGAAGGGCGAGGACGGCGGTCACGGCCAGTATGGTCAGGCGCATCGGTTTTCCCGGAAGCTTCAGAAGAGGCGGCGACCCTGACGGCCCCCGTCCGGTGGAGCAAGCCGCATCGCGTTCGACGCGACACGATCACGCGGTCTTGACGTCCAAACGCGGCTTCCCATCTGATCCGTCGAGGCCGCCGATGTCGGGGCCTCCGGAGCGCGCGGGGCCGATCACGGGCCGCACGAGCCGAACTCCCATCGCCGGTCCGGGCACAAACCGCGGGACCGGTCCCCTTGCTGATCCTCAGGAGGATGACCCATGCGTACCTATGATTTCTCGCCGCTGTACCGTTCGGCCGTCGGCTTCGACCGTCTGGCCAATCTGCTGGAGAGCGCCGCGCGCACCAGCCAGGAAAACGGCTGGCCGCCCTACAACATCGAGACCACGGGCGAGAACGCCTATCGCATCGAGGTGGCCGTCGCCGGCTTCAAGCCCGACGAGCTGAACATCGAGGTGAAGGAAAACCTGCTCACCGTGACCGGCCGCAAGGCCGCCAACGACCTGCCGGGCGACGGCGTCGCGCCGCCCGAGCGCAACTTCCTGCACCGCGGCCTGGCCGAGCGTGACTTCGAGCGCCGCTTCCAGCTGGCCGACTATGTGGTCGTGAAGGGCGCGGACTTGGTCAACGGCCTGCTGTCGATCGACCTGGCCCGCGAACTGCCCGAAGCCCTGAAGCCCCGCCGCATCGATATCGGCCAAGGCTCCAAGCTGATCGAAGGCAAGAAGGCGAAGACCGCCGCCTGAGCTATCCGCCCTCAAGCCGCCAATAGGCGATAGGGCAAGAAAAGACCTGAGGGGCGGCGCGGTGCGTCGCCCCTTTTTTCAGGCCTGGAGCGCGGCTTCCAGACCCTTGGCGCCGTGGGTGACAGCGCCGCGCATCTCGGCCTGCCTAAGGCAGGCGCCGTGCAGGATGGCGCGGTTCAGTTCGGCGTCGACCAGGCTGGCGCGCTTCATGTCGGCGCCCGACAGGTCCGCCCCCTTGAGGCTGGCCCCGGTCAGGTCGGCGGGCAGCAGGCGGTCGGCGGCGATCATCAGCGGCCCCATCTGCGCCTCGCGCAGGTCGGAGCCGTCCAGGCGGGCCCGGGCCAGCCGCGCGCCGCGCAGGTCGGCGCCGCGCAGATTGACCGAGCGAAGATCGGCCCCTTCCAGATGCGCGCCCTGCAGCTGCACCCCGCCCATGTCGAGGCCGTAGAAGACGGCGCCCTTGGCCGACAGGGCGGTCAGATTGTAGCCGCGGATCGAGCCCAGCGCCCGCAGATCGACGCCGTCGAACACGGAGGGCTGGCCCAACGCGCCGCCGGTCTCGCACCACTGGGCGTGCTCGGACAGCATTTCGGCGGCCGGCATCTTGCCGACCGGTTCGCCGGAGGATCTGTCGTCGGTCAGGGCGCCGGCCATGTCCGCCCCGTCGGTCCGCCACATGGCGGACTTGACCCCCACCAGCACCGCGTCGCGCAGGTCGGCCCCGGTCAGGTCGGCGCCCGAGAGGTCGGCCCCGGCCAGATTGGCGCCCTTGAAGCTGGCCTGCTTCAGGTTGGCGCGGACCAGCTTGCAGTCCTTCATGATGGCGTCGGAGAAATCGGCGGCGACGGCGACCACGCCGGTCAGCTTGGACCGCTCCAGATTAGCGCCGGCCAGGCAGGCGCCCTGGGCCGTGGTGTCGCGGACGGAGCGGGCCTCGATGACGCGGAAGCCCAGGCGGGCGTCGGCGGCGGCGATGGCGCCTTCGCGCAGGTCGGCCTCGAACAGGTCGGCGCCCGTCAGGTCGGCGCCGCGCAGGCAGGCGCCGCGCAGGTCGGAGCGGCGCATGCTGGCGTCGCGGAAGACGGCGTCCTGCATGTCGGCGCCGAAGAAGGTGGCGTTGTCCAGCCGGCAGCCGGAGAGGTCACACCCGATCAGGCAGGCGGCGGCGAAATCGGCGTCGGCCAGGTTGCGGCCCGTCAGCGACAGTCCGGACAGATCCATCCAGGCGAACACCGCCCGGGCGCCGCCGGGCTTGGCCTGCCACAGGCGGTCGTGCCGGGCGCAGATGACGTCCAGTTCCTGTTGGGTGATGCGCCTTCTGGCGGCAGGGGTTTGAGCCGTGTTTCCCGACATTGCGCCAGAATGGCACGCCTCCGCTTAAGGAAGCGTGAGGGCGTTTTTTAGTGCGCTATCGGTCACGACGCGGTCGTGACCTGCTTGAGCGCGGGCGACTTTGAGGCCCAGTCTATCGGGTCAGCAGGCCCTGCTCGTCCAGCGCCTCGGCCAGCTCGCCCGGCCCGACCCACAGACGGGTGTAGCCGGCCTCGCCCAGCCGCTTCAGCTCGGTCGCCAGATCGGCGCGCGAGGAGGCGGCGAAGCGGGCGTCGAAGCCCTCGCCGGTGTCGTCGACGCGGACCATGGGGCGGCCCGTCTCGACGCGGTGCAGATAGCCTTCGTAGAGGACGGCGGCCTCCTGCGAGAGCAGGCCCGTCTCGACCTCCAGCCCGGCCTTGCGCAGGCGTTCGACGCCCCGGCCCGAGGCGAAGGGCGAGGGATCGACGGCGGCCACGACCACCCGCGCGACGCCGGCGTCCATCAGGAAGTGCGAGCAGGAGGTGCGGCCCGACGACCGGGCGCCGCACGGCTCCATGGTGACATAGGCGGTGGCGCCCCTGGCCTTGTCGCCCGCCGCCGGAACGGCCTGTTCCTCGGCATGGGGACGGCCGCCGGGCGCGGTGGCGGCCTCGGAGACCACCTCCCCGTCCCTGACGATCACGCAGCCGACCGCCGGGTTCGGCCAGGTCTGGCCCATCCGCGCCTTGGCCAGGGCGATGGCCCGGCCCATGAAGCGGATGTCGTCCGACGCCTGCTGCGCGCTGGTCATGATCAGGCTCCCGGGATCGGCGGCAGTGGCGTGGCGCGGCTGTCGTCCAGATAGCGCGCGGCCGTCGGCGTGAGCGATCCGTCCAGATCGATCTCCAGCGGATTGCCGGTCGGGATCTCGACGCCGACGATCTGGTCGTCCGGCACGCCGAACAGGTGTTTGACGATGGCCCGCAGCGAATTGCCGTGGGCGGCGATCAGCACGTCCTCGCCGGCCTTCAGGCGCGGGGCGACAGCCTCGTCCCAGTAGGGCAGGACGCGGTCCAGCGTGGTCTTCAGGCTTTCGGTGTCCGGAATGGACTTGCCGGCGTAGCGGGGGTCGGCGGTGAAGTCCCATTCGCCGCCGGGGGCCAGCGGAGGCGGCGGGATGTCGTAGCTGCGGCGCCAGATCTTGACCTGGTCCTCGCCGTGCTTCGCCGCCGTCTCGGCCTTGTCCAGCCCGGTCAGGCCGCCGTAGTGGCGCTCGTTCAGCCGCCAGTCCTCGACCACCGGGACATCCTTCAGACCCGCCGAGTCCAGGGCGAGCGCTCCGGTGCGCTTGGCCCGCTTGAGCACGGAGGTGAACATGACGGCGGGGTGGAAGTCCGCTCCGGCGATCAATTCGCCGCCCTTGCGCGCCTGCGCCTCGCCCTCGGCGGTCAGGTCCACGTCGACCCAGCCGGTGAAGCGGTTTTCGAGGTTCCACTGGCTCTGGCCATGGCGCAGCAGGATCAGGCGAGGCATGCGGGTCTCCGGTTGTGATCTGTCGGGGGTAGGCCCGGGGTCCGGAAGGGTCAAGCTTTGGGCCGACGTCCGGTTCCCGGCGCCCATGACGGCGTTCGCGCGTTGTTGCGGCGCCCGAGCGCCCGGGGCTATCAAGGCGCACCTCCGCCGCGACCGCTCCGGTCCGGCCACCCAGGACGACCCATGCTGAAGCCTCGCGCCGACCTTCGCCCGAACACCGCCGAGTACGAGACCACGCCGCTGGTGAAGGCGACCGGCTTCCGTGAGTACGACGCGCGCTGGGTGCTGGAGAAGGAGATCAACCTGCTGGGCATCCAGGCGCTGGGCCTGGGGCTGGCGACCTACATCCACGAGATCGGCCAGCGGCCCAAGATCGTGGTCGGCCACGACTACCGCTCCTACTCCCTGTCGGTGAAGCAGGCGCTGACCCTGGGCCTGCTGGAAGGCGGCATGGAGGTGCTGGACATCGGCCTGGCCCTGTCGCCGACGGCCTATTTCGCCCAGTTCGAGCTGGGCGCGCCGTGCGTGGCCATGGTCACCGCCAGCCACAACGAGAACGGCTGGACCGGCGTGAAGATGGGCGCCAACCCGCCCCTGACCTTCGGCCCCGACGAGATCGGCCGCCTGAAGGAGATCGTGCTGGAGAATCAGGGCGTCTCGCGCGCCGGCGGGACCCTGAAGCGCATCGAGGGCTTCCGCGAGAAATACATCGCCGACATCGTGTCCAAGGTTCAGCTGACGCGGCCGATCAAGGTGGTCGCGGCCTGCGGCAACGGCACCGCCGGCGCCTTCGCCCCCGAGGCCCTGCGCCGGATGGGCTGCGAGGTGATCGAGATGGACACCGAGCTGGACTACACCTTCCCCAAATACAATCCGAACCCGGAAGACCACGCCATGCTGGTGCAGATGGCGGCCAAGGTGCGCGAGACCGGCGCGGACCTGGCTCTGGGCTTCGACGGCGACGGCGACCGCTGCGGCGTGGTGGACGACACGGGCGAGGAAATCTTCGCCGACAAGATCGGCCTGATGCTGGGCCGCGACCTGTCGGCGCTGCACCCCAACGCCACCTTCGTCGTCGATGTGAAGTCGACCGGCCTGTACAAGACCGACGCGGTGCTGAAGGCCAATGGCGCGAGCACCGTCTACTGGAAGACCGGTCACAGCTACATCAAGCGCAAGACGGCCGAGCTGGGCGCGCTGGCGGGCTTCGAGAAGTCGGGCCACTTCTTCTTCAACGCCCCGCTGGGCCACGGCTATGACGACGGCATCGTCGCCGCCGGCGCCGTGCTGGCGATGCTGGACCGCAATCCGGGCAAGAAGCTGAGCGAGCTGAAGGCCGCCCTGCCGGACGCCTGGACCAGCCTGACCATGTCGCCCCACTGCGACGACGAGCTGAAGTACGAGGTGCTGGAGCGGATCGTGGCCGAGTATCAGGCCCTGGCGGACGCCGGCGGATCGATCCTGGGCCGCAAGATCGTCGAGGCCATCACCGTCAACGGCGTGCGCGTGCACCTGGAAGACGGCAGCTGGGTCCTGGTCCGCGCCTCGTCCAACAAGCCGGAGCTGGTGGTGGTGGTCGAGAGCATGCGGTCCGAGGACGACATGCGGGCCCTGTTCCGCGAGGAAGTGAAGCCGCGTCTGGCGAAGTACAAGGAAGTCGGCGCCTACAACCAGGAAATCTGACGTCAGCCGCCGGGCCTGATTCCGACACAATGGCGCGGACAGATTAAGCTTCACCATAAACGGAGAAGCCGATCATGCTCGCCGCCCTCGTGACCGCCCTCGCCCTGCAGGCCGCGCCCGACGCCGCCGTCGGCTGCGCCCTGACGCCCGAACATCTGGTCGCCAACCGGACCCTGAGTTTCGAGTCGTTCGACCAGCGGGGCGTGACGCCGTGGACGGCGCGCAAGCTGGGCGAGCGCGAGTGCTACATCGAGGCGGCGCGGGCCAGCGAGGACTATCTGCTGCACGGTCCCGAATTGACCGAGCGCCAAAGGCAGGTGGTGAGCTGGCACCTGGGTCAGTACCTGGCCTCGGCGGGCGCGGAGCTGGAGGCGGCGCGGGTGATGGCGACCACCATGCGCAACGAAGAGATGACGCCCGACAATTTCGACTGGAACACCTACGCCCGGGGCACCCACGCCTTCCTGACCAAGGACCGGGCCGCGATGGACGCCGCGGTCACGGCCCTGTCGGCGCAGGAGGGGATGCGCAACCAGATCAACGCGCGCGCCCTGCGCCGCCTGCAGAGCTGCTTCGACCGACCCTACCGCGAGGCCTACGGCTGCGAGGTTCAGTGACCCGGGTTTGACCCCTCGGGCGGCGCGGTCCAGAACCCCGCCAACGGAGGAGGCGTCGTGACCCGGACCATCGAGCGCGTGGCGATCATCGGCGGAGGCTTCTCCGGCGCCATGCTGGCCGCGCGGCTGGCCGAACGGCGAATCGCCTCGACGATCATCGACCGCACCGGGAATTTCGGCCTGGGCGTCGCCTATTCGACGCCGTTCGACGGGCATCTGCTGAACGTGCGCTCCAACCGGATGAGCGCGATCAGCGACCGTCCCGGCGACTTCGTGCGCTGGCTGGAAACCCACCATCCCGACCGCGCCGACCCGAACGGCTTCGCGCCGCGCCGCCTGTACGGCCAATATGTGCAGGACCGGCTGGCCGAGGTGCGGGCCGCTCGCCCCGGGCTGATCGAGACCGTGAAGAGCGAGGTCGTCGCCATCGACACCGACGCGGTGCGCCTGGCCGACGGACAGATCGTGAAAGCCGACGCCATCGTCCTGACCACCGGCAACCCGGCCCCGAAGACGGCGGCCGCCGGTCAGGACGGGACGGCCGGCCGGGTGATCGGCGACCCCTGGGCCGCCGGCGCGCTGGACCGCATCGGACCGGAAGACGACGTGATCGTCGTCGGCACCGGGCTGACGATGGTGGACATGGTGCTGTGGCTTCAGGCGCGCGGCTGGCGCGGCCGGGCGCGGGCGCTCTCGCGACGGGGGCTGAAGCCCCGGGGGCACGACAACCGGCCCGACGCCTATGTCGAACCCACGGACGACCTGCTGCACGCGGCCCCGTCCCGGCGGCTGCACGAAGCGCGGCGTCTGTCCGCGGACGGCGACTGGCGCGGGGTCATGGACGGGCTGAGGCCGATCACCGCCGACCTGTGGCAGGCGGCGGACATTCCGACCCGGGCGCGACTGGTGCGCCACCTTCGGCCCTGGTGGGACGTCCACCGGCACCGGATCGCCGACACCATCGCCGCCGCCATCGCCGCCCTTGAGGACGAAGGCCGCCTGACGATCACCGCCGGCCGCGTGAAGCGGATCGAGGAGGGCGCGGAAGCCGTGACCCTGACCTTCCGCCCCCGCAGCGGGCCGGAACAGCCGCCGATCACCGGACGCTGGCTGATCGACTGCACCGGGCCGGGCCACGACCCGGCCAAGGACCCGCTGACCGGACCCCTGCTGGCGGACGGACGGGCGCGGATGGACCCGCTGAGGCTGGGCCTGGACCTGGACCTGCAGGGACGCGTCCTGCACGCCGACGGAACGGCCGACCCGCGCCTGTTCGTGCTGGGACCGCCGGCCCGCGCGACCTTCTGGGAGACCATCGCCGTGCCGGACATCCGCAAGCGGGTCGACGATGTGGCCCAGGCGCTGGGCGCGCTTAACCGGGAGCCGGCGTGATGCGTATCCGACCCACGATCCTGCTGGCCGGCCTGCTGACCGCGACCGCCGCGCTGACCGCTTGCGAGACGCAGCCGGCGGCGCCCGCCGTCGTCGCGGCGACGGCGCAGTCCTGCCGCCTGCCCGCCGTGCTGCCCGCGCCGGAAATGGAGCATGTCCGGCCCGACGAGGTCGTGGCCGACCGGCCGATCCTGTTCCACATGCTGGCGGTGACCTGGATGCCCGAGACCTGCCGCACCGGCGGGGACGGCCAGGGCGACCTGGCGTGCGACGCCAACCGCTTCGGCTGGACCCTGCACGGGCTGTGGCCGAACTCGGACGGGCGACCCTATCCGCGCTACTGCCGGGCGGCGACGCGGGTGGCGCCCCAGACCATCCGGGCCGAGCTGTGCCGGACGCCGTCGGTCGATCTGGTGCAGCATGAATGGGCCGCGCACGGCACCTGCGGCTGGGACACGCCCGAGGCCTATTTCCAGCAATCGGCCGCCATGTACGACAAGCTGGTCCGGCCCGATCCGCGGGCCTTGCGCACGGCGGGCGAGCTGCGCGACGCCTTCGCCCGCGCCAACCCGGGCCTGCCGCGCCAGGCGGTCTATATCGCTACGACAGAGGACGACAGGCTGCGCGAGGTCCGCATCTGCAACGACCTGTCGTTCAACCCGCGCCCCTGCCCCCGCGGCGAGGTGGGCGCGCGCGACGCGACGGTGCTGACGGTGGAGCCGATCCGGGACTGACTGGCCCCGACCGGCGTCCCCCGATAGGCTGGAGCCGTCATCAAGGGGGACGGCATGGCCAATCCGATCATTCGAGGCTTCAGCAAGCTGACGCAGTTCTCGGGCCGCGATACCCGCGGCGAGTTCTGGCCCTACGTCGGCATGGTGGTCGCGCTGGTCTTTCTCGTCCAGGCCATGGGCATGAGCTGGGTGATGGCCGATCTGATCGGGAAGGCGCAGGCCTATACCGACGCGCAACCGGTCCTGTTGATCGACCCAGACCTGCCGCCCGACACCCCCGTACGGATCGAGGCGGAGCCGCCTCCGCTTCCGCCGCCGCCGACGCCGGACTTCCGCATCCTGGGCGGAGTCATGGGAGTGACGGTCGTCCTGGCGATCAGCCTGTTGGCGGCGGCGGTGTCGCGGCGCCTGCATGATCGCAACATGACGGCGCTTTGGGGCCTGATGCCCGTGCCCTTCCTCGGCATCGCCGCGATCGGTTTTCCGATCATGATGACGGACATGATGGCCAGCGAGACGCCGAACCTCGGCCTGTTCGGCCTGCTGGTCCTCAACAACGCGCTCTACATGGTCGCGCTGGTGACGCTGATCATCATCCTGGCCCAGCGGGGCGCGCCCGGACCGAACCGCCATGGCGAGACCACACTGGCGCCGGAGCCGCAGCCGGTCAGCGACTGGGGACGGCCGGACTGAGGCCTAGCCCGCCGCCCGCACCGCCGCCGACACGTCCGCAACCACCGACTTCACCAGCGCCTCGTCGTCGCCCTCGGCCATGACGCGGATCAGCTTTTCGGTGCCCGAGGGGCGGACGAGCAGGCGGCCGACCCCCGCGAGGCGGGCCTCGGCGTCGGCGATGGCGGCCTTGACCGCGGCGTCCTGCAGCGGCTTGCCGGCGGTGAAGCGGACGTTCTCCAGAAGCTGGGGCACCTTGTCGAACTGGCGGGCCAGCTCGCTCATCGGACGGCCGCTCTCGACCAGCACGGCCAGAACCTGCAGCGCCGACATCAGGCCGTCGCCCGTGGTGGCGTAGTCGTGCAGGATGATGTGGCCCGACTGCTCGCCGCCGACGTTGAAGCCGCCTTCCTTCATGCGCTCCATGACATAGCGGTCCCCGACCTTGGTGCGCTCCAGCGTCAGGCCTTCGGCCGCCAAAGCCCGCTCCAGACCCAGGTTGGACATGACCGTGGCGACCAGGCCGCCGCCGGTCAGCCGGCCCCGGCGCGCCCAGTCCAGGGCCACCATGGCCATGATCTGGTCGCCGTCGATGACCTCGCCCTTCTCGTCGCAGATGATGACCCGGTCGGCGTCGCCGTCCAAGGCGATGCCGATGTCGGCCCGGCAGGCGCGGACCGCCTCGGACAGGGTCCCGGGGTGGGTCGAGCCGCAGTTCTCGTTGATGTTCAGGCCGTTCGGCTCGACCCCCACGGGGAAGACCTCGGCGCCCAGTTCATAGAGGGTGGTCGGGGCGACCTTGTAGCCGGCGCCGTTGGCGCAATCGACGGCGATGCGCAGGCCCTGCAGGCTCAGGCCCTTGGGGAAGCTGGCCTTGGCGATCTCGACATAGCGGGCCTGGGCGTCGTCGATGCGCTTGACCCGGCCCAGGCCGTCGGCGGGGGCCAGGCCGGCGCCCAGATCCTCGTCCATCATCGATTCGATCTTCAGCTCGACCGCGTCCGACAGCTTGTAGCCGTCGGGACCGAACAGCTTGATGCCGTTGTCGAGGAAGGCGTTGTGCGAGGCCGAGATCATCACCCCGATGTCGGCGCGCATGGAGCGGGTCATCATGGCCACGCCCGGCGTCGGCAGGGGACCGAAGGTGCGCACGTCCATCCCGGCGGACGAGAAGCCCGCCACCAGCGCCGGCTCGATCATGTAACCCGACAGGCGGGTGTCCTTGCCGATGACCACCAGATGGCGGCGGTCGTCCGACGACATGAACATCCGGCCCGCCGCCAGACCGACGCGCAGCGCCACTTCCGGCGTCATCGGATGGGTGTTGGCGCGCCCGCGAATGCCGTCGGTGCCGAAATAGCGTCGCTCAGCCAAATCCAGTCTTCCTTGCTCGACGGTTCGCCGTAACCTTGCGAAACCGCTTTTCAGGTGCAAATCCAGGTCATCGTCGCCTACACCGGCGCTGACAGTCAGGGTCGGCTTAGACCCTCCCGCGCCGCGGCGCCAAGCGCGGATACCATTATTTCTCCGAGGGTTCTCTCATGTGCGGCATCATTGGCGTGACGGGCGTCGGCCCGGCCGTTCCCCGTCTGATCGACAGCCTGAAGCGGCTGGAATACCGCGGATATGACTCCGCGGGCGTGGCCGCGCTGGTCGACGGCAAGATCGAACGGCGCCGGGCCAAGGGCAAGATTCGCGAGCTGGAGGCCGTGCTGGCCGCCGAACCGCTGACCGCGACCATCGGCATCGGCCACACCCGCTGGGCCACCCACGGCGCCCCCACCACGGCCAACGCCCACCCGCACAAGGCGGGCCGGGTCACGCTGGTGCACAACGGCATCATCGAGAATTTCGCCGAGCTGAAAGCCGAGCTGGTCGCCGAAGGCCACGCCTTCGAGAGCCAGACCGACACCGAGGTGGTCGCCCACCTGCTGGACAGCGAGCTGGCCAAGTCCAATGACCCGCTGGTCGCGTTCAAATCGGTGCTGGACCGGCTGACGGGCGCCTATGCGCTGGCCGTGCTGATCGAAGGCGAGGACGGCCTGATCCTGGGCGCCCGCCGGGGCAGCCCGCTGGTCGTCGGCTGGGGCGACGGCGAGATGTACCTGGGCTCCGACGCCCTGGCGGTCGGCCCCTTCACCACCCGCATCAGCTATCTGGAAGAAGGCGATTTCGTCGCCCTGGATCGCGACGGCGCGCGCATGTTCGACGCCTCGGGCGCGGCCGTGGACCGGCCGATCGTGCAGGTCTCCGCCTCCTCGGCCCTGGTCGAGAAGGGCGAGTACCGGCACTTCATGGAAAAGGAGATCCATGAGCAGCCGGACAGCGTCCAGCACACCCTGAGCCACTACCTCGACTTCGTGAACGGCCGGGCCAAGACCAATGAGGTCGACTTCGCCCAGGTCGACCGGGTCCAGATCGTCGCCTGCGGCACCGCCTTCTATGCCGGCCAGATCGGCCGCTACGCCTTCGAGAAGCTGGCGGGCCTGCCCTGCGACGTCGAGATCGCGTCGGAGTTCCGCTATCGCCATCCGGCCCTGACGCCGGGAACGCTGGCCGTCGCCGTCAGCCAGTCGGGCGAGACCGCCGACACCCTGGCCAGCCTGTCCTGGTGCAAGGCCGCCGGGCTGAAGACCGCCGCCCTGGTCAACGTCCATTCCTCGTCCATGGCCCGTGAAGCCGAGAGCCTGTGGCCGACCCACGCCGGGCCGGAAATCGGCGTCGCCTCGACCAAGGCCTTCACCGCCCAGGTCGCCGCCCTGCTGGCGCTGGCCGTGTCGGCGGGCGTGCAGCGCGGCCGCATCGACGCGGCCAAGGAGGCCGAACTGGTCAAGGCGCTGTTCGAGGCGCCGCGCCTGATCGCCGAAGCCATGCGGATGGAAGACGACCTGAAGGCCGTCGCCCACGACATCTCCAAGGCGACGGACGTGCTGTTCCTGGGCCGGGGCGCCATGTTCCCGCTGGCCATGGAGGGCGCGCTGAAGCTGAAGGAGATCAGCTACATCCACGCCGAGGGCTATGCCGCCGGCGAGCTGAAGCACGGGCCGATCGCCCTGGTCGACGAATTGACGCCGATCGTGGCCCTGGCCCCGCTGGACGAGGTGTTCGAAAAGACCGCCTCCAACCTGCAGGAAGTCGCCGCGCGCGGCGGGCCGGTGATCATGATCGCGCCGAAGTCGGCGCCCGATCCGCACGGCGCGGGCATCCGCCGCGTCGATGCGCCGGAATGCCATTCGCTGATCGCGCCGCTGATCTACGCCATCCCGGTGCAGCTGCTGGCCTATTACACCGCCGTGCAGAAGGGCACCGACGTGGATCAGCCGCGCAATCTG
This sequence comes from Brevundimonas sp. GW821-FHT09G01, assembly GCF_059416065.1. NCBI lineage: Bacteria > Pseudomonadati > Pseudomonadota > Alphaproteobacteria > Caulobacterales > Caulobacteraceae > Brevundimonas > Brevundimonas sp. GW821-FHT09G01. The sequence continues at coordinate 74,143 of NZ_JBWKOL010000005.1, read as the reverse complement.
GCCAAGTCGGTCACCGTCGAGTGATCGCTTCCTGACGCAAATACGTTAGGCTGCCCGACCCTTCTGATCAGGACATTTCATGCCCGCCCATTCCCGCCGTCTCCGCAAGGCCGTTCTGCCCGTCGCCGGCCTCGGCACCCGGGTGCTGCCCGGCACCAAGACCACGCCCAAGGAACTGCTGAACGTCGTCGACCGGCCGATCCTGAGCTACATCGTCGAGGAGGCCCGCGAGGCCGGGATCGAGCACATCGTCTTCGTCACCGGCCGCTCCAAGGGCGCCATCGAGGACTATTTCGACCACCAGATCGAGCTAGAGGCCCAGCTGCTGGCCAAGGGCAAGACCGACATCCTGGAGATGATGAACGCCGAACTGGCCAGCGCCGGCGAGATGAGCTTCACCCGCCAGATGCAGCCCAAGGGCCTGGGTCACGCGGTCTGGTGCGCCCGCGACATCATCGGCGACGAGCCGTTCGCGGTGATCCTGCCGGACGTGATCGTGGACAGCCAGCCGGGCGCGCTGAAGCAGCTGGCCGAGGTCTACGCCGAGGTCGGCGGCAACGTCATCGGCGTCGAACAGGTGCCCGAGAGCGAAACCCACAAATACGGCATCGTCGATCCCATCGAGGGCCGCGAGGGCAACCGCATCCGCATGAAGGGAATGGTCGAGAAGCCCGCCAAGGGCACGGCGCCGTCGAACCTGTCGATCTCGGGCCGCTACATCCTGCAGCCGGAAATCTTCGACATCCTGGAAACCCAGGAGCGCGGCGCGGGCGGCGAGATCCAGCTGACCGACGGCATGGCGCGGCTGATGGCCGACCAGGCGTTCACGGCGGTCCAGTACGCGGGCGTGACCCACGACTGCGGCGACAAGATCGGCCTGCTGCGCGCCAATGTGGCGCTGGCGCTGAAGCGCGCCGATCTGGGCGAGGCGGCGCGCGCGGCGATCACCGCGCTTCTCTAGGACATCCGGCGCGTAAGCGTCGGGGCGGCGTCAGCCCGGGTTGCTGGGCGCGCGCCCCGTCTGGCCGCGGATTTCGCAGACGTTGTCGGTCTGCGGATTGCTTGTCAGCTGGCCCGTGGGGGCCAGGATGCCGCCGCGGGCGCGGCAGTCGTCGGCCAGCTTCTGCAGGTCGGTATTGTACCGGTCCGGTCCGGTGGCGGTCGAACAGGCCGAGAGGGCCAGACCCAGCACGACGGGCGTGAAGATCGTCAGGATGCGCATGCGTTCCTCCTTTGGTCAGGACAATGTCGCGGCCTGCCCACGGTTGCGCTCGACCGCCTCGACCAGACGGTCGAGATCGGCGGGCGTGGACAGACGATGATCCCCGTCGGCCACAAGGTCCAGCGTGACGTCGCCGCCCTTCAGCCGTTCGGCGAGCTCGATCTGATGACGCCACGGCACGACATCGTCCTTGCGCCCCTGCAGAATATGGACCGGAGCAGCGACCGGGATGACGCTGTCCAGCAGCAGCCAGTCGCGGGCCTCCTCGAACATGCGGCGGGTCAGGACATATTCTCCCAGCCCCTCCTCGACGATCAGGGCCTCGCCGTCCCGAAGGATGGCCTGACGGACGTGATCCGGCAGGCCGGGCCACATCAGCCGCTCGGTGAAGTCCTGCGCCGGATTGACCAGAACCAGCGCCCTGACCCGCTCGGGCCGCGCCACGGCGGCCAGCAGGGCGACCCAGCCGCCCATGGACGAACCGACCGGGATGACGGGGCCTTCGAGGCTGTCGATAAGAGCGATGGCGTCCTCGCGCCAGCGGCCGATGGTGGCCCGGCGCCAGTCGCCGGAGGACTGGCCATGGGCGAAATGGTCGTAGCGGACGTAGCTCCAGCCGCGTTCGCGCGCCGCCGCCTCCAGCGCCAGCGCCTTGGTCCCCTCCATGTCGGACCGGAAGCCGCCGATCCAGATCACCGTCGGTCCGGCCCCGTGAACGCGCCTGAGCGCCAGGGTCTCGCCATCCGGGCGGTTCAGGCGTTCCAGATCATCCATGGCCGTTCCTCTCGCGAAATCGTTCGGGGACTGATAGCGAACGACCATCATCGAAGCGAAGGCCGAAACGCGTGTCTGAACCCAAGGTCCTGTTCGTCACCTCCAACCGGATCGGCGACTGCGTCATCTCCTCGGGCGTGATCCGCGAGATCGGCCGCCAGATCCCGGGCGCGAGGATCACCGTCGCCTGCGGCCGTCCGCCGGCCCCCTTCTTCCGCAACGCCCCCGGCGTCGAGCGGACCATCATCCTGGACAAGAAGAAGCTGTCCGGACACTGGATCGACCTGTGGAAGCAGGTGGTCGGGACCCGCTGGGATCTGGTCATCGACATCCGCGGCTCGGGCCTGGCCTACATCATCCCGACGAAACGGCGGGTGATCTACAACCGCTCGTGGGAGACCGGCCTGCGCAAGGTCGAGATGGTGTCGCGCCTGATGGGCTCGGAGACGCCGCTGGACCCGGAAATCTGGCTGGACGACCAGGCCCGCGCCGAGGCCGCCGCCGTCATCGATCCGCAGCTGGCGGGCGGCGCAGGGCCGGGCCCGATCCTCGCCCTGGCCCCCATCGCCCACCAGCCGGGCAAGAGCTGGCCCGCCGACCGCTGGGGCGCCCTGGTCGAAAAGCTGAAGGCCGATCCCCGCTTCGACGGCTGGCGCTTCATGCCCGTCGGCGGACCGGGCGACCGCCCGCCGGCGACCCCCGCGCTGGAAGCCGCCGGAGACCGCGGCATCGACTTCGTGGGCAAGGGCGACATCCTGGCCTCGGCCGCGGCCATCGACCGGGCGGCGCTGTTCGTGGGCAACGATTCCGGCCTGATGCACGTCTCGGCGGCGCTGGGCGGACCGACGCTGGGCCTGTTCGGGCCGACCGAGTGGTGGCTGTACGGCCCGTGGGGCCCCAAAACCCGCACCGCGGCCTCCAACGAGACGCGCGGCCAGTTCGCGCCCATCGAGGACCTGACGGTCGATCACGTCTATGATGCGGTGCTGGCGCTACACGCGGACTTCATCGCGTCCTGAGCGCCCGTCACGCCTTGAAAATACGGGGTTTGAGGCTCATATAGGCCGCCGGAGGGGAACGCCGCGATTTATCGCGCGCTCCTTCTCGTCAGAATATCGACCCTCTTCGACCACATAAGGAAACGACGCCCATTCGCCGTCCGATGCAAACGCCGCCCGTCAAGGACGGGCCGCCCATGAACCACGATATCCGCGCGCCTCGCGTCCTGCTGATCGACCAGCATGGCGAGAAGCAGGGGGTCATGCCGACCTCGGCCGCGCTGGAGGCCGCCGAGGAGGCGGGCCTGGATCTGGTTCAGATCGTCGCCACGTCGGATCCGCCCGTTTGCAAGATCCTCGACTACGGCAAGCACCGTTTCCAGGAGCAGAAGAAGAAGGCCGAGGCCCGCAAGCGCCAGAAGGTCGTCGAGCTCAAGGAAATCAAGCTCCGCCCGAACATCGACACCCACGACTACGAAGTGAAGGCGAAAGCCATGCATCGCTTCTTCGACGAGGGCGACAAGGTGAAGGTCACCCTGCGCTTCCGCGGTCGTGAAATGGCCCACCCGGAACTCGGCATGAAGCTGCTGAACAAGGTGCAGGCCGACTTCGACGAGATCGCCAAGGTCGAATACGCCCCGCGTATGGAAGGCCGCCAGATGATCATGATCCTGGCCCCGCGCTGATCGGATCCGCCGCTGAAACAGAAACGCCCCGGCCCATCGGCCGGGGCGTTTTCGTATGCGCCGCAACAGGCTAAGCCTGTCCGCATGACACAGACCGACGCTTCGCCTCCCGCGCCCAAGGTTCAGGCACCGGCGTTGGCCGTGCTGTTTTCCGTCGTCTTCATCAATCTGGTCGGCTTCGGCCTGGTGGTGCCCCTGCTGCCGTTCTTCGCCCAGAGCCTGAAGGCGGAGGCCTGGCAGATCACGCTGATGTTCTCGGCCTATTCGCTGGGCCAGTTCTTCGCCGAACCGTTCTGGGGGCGGCTGTCGGACCGGATCGGACGCAAGCCGGTCCTGCTGATCACCCTGGTCGCGAACGCCGTGGGCTATCTGGCGCTGGCCTTCGTGCCCAACATCTGGCTGGCCATCGCGGTGCGGTTGTTCACCGGCCTGGGGGCGGGCAACATCTCGACCGTCCAGGGCTATGTCGCCGACATCACCCCGCCGGAACAGAGGGCCGGGCGCATGGGCCTGATCGGCGCCGCCTTCGGACTGGGCTTCATCGTCGGTCCGGGTCTGGGCGGGCTGCTGACCCAGCCGCAACTGGGGCATATCGGCTATCAGCTGCCGATCTTCACCGCCGCGGCCCTGGCCGCCTTGGCGGCGGTCGGCGTGGTCGTCTTCCTGAAGGAAAGCCGCGCCAAGGCCGATCCGGCCGCTCCGCGTCCGCGCTTCCTGGCCGGCCTGCATGACGCCCGGGCCAATCCGGTCGTGTCGCGGGTGCTGCTGGTGACCTTGGTCTACATGGCCGGCTTCTCGGCGATGGAGAGCGTGTTCGGGCTGTGGGCCGAGGATCGCTATGCGTGGAACGCGCTGGAGGTCGGGCTGAGCTTCATGATCGTCGGCATCGTCTCGACCCTGAACCAGGGCTTCTTCGCCGGGCGGCTGGCCAAGCGGTTCGGCGAGGCGCCGGTGCTGGCGTTCGGGATGCTGCTGTTCGGCGCCTCGCTGGTCGCCCAGGTGGCCGCGCCCGTCGCCTGGTTCCCCGCCGTGTCCCTGGACATCGGCGCCTGGACGCTGCCCGTCGCGCAGGGCTGGATCATTCCGATCGTAATGGCGGTCGGCGCCTGCGGCATGTCGCTGGCCATGCCCAACATCTCGGCCCTGATCAGCCGCTCGACGCCGCCGGACCGGCAGGGCGCCATGCTGGGACTGAACATGGCCTCGGGCTCGATCGCGCGCATCTTCGGCCCGATGGCCGCCGGCGCCCTGTTCTCGGCCCTGGGCCACGACTGGCCCTTCCTGGTCGGGGCGGCGCTGACGGTTCCGGCGGCGGTGATGGCGATCAACGCCGGCCGCGCCTTCCGCAAGCATCAGGCGGAGGCTGCGGCGACCTGAAATCCCGCTCAACACTGGACTCTGGCCGCCGCTTCGACTAGAAGCCGCGCCTTCGCGTACCGAACCGCCGGGCGAACAGGCATGCCTGGGCGGTTCTTAATCAGGGAAACCTCCCCTCGGGCCCAAGTGGCTCGAAGAGCGGTAACCCACTCAAAAAGTGAGATGAAAATGCCGAAACTGAAGACGAAGTCGGGCGCCAAGAAGCGCTTCAAATTCACGGCCACTGGCAAGGTTAAGGCCGGCGTTGCTGGCAAGCGTCACCGCTTGATCAGCCACAACAGCAAATACATCCGCCAGAACCGCGGCACCTCGGTCATGGCCGACGCCGACGCCAAGAAGATCAAATCCTACATGCCGTACGCCTGATCGGCGCGCGCTGTTTCGATTGATCTCCACCTGAATTTGAAAGGATAGCGACATGGCTCGCGTCACTCGGGGCGTAACGTCCCACGCCAAACACAAGAAGGTTCTGAAGCAGGCCAAGGGCTTCTACGGCCGCCGCAAGAACACCATCCGCACCGCCAAGGCCGCCGTCGATCGCGCCGGCCAGTACGCCTACCGCGACCGCCGCACCAAGAAGCGCAACTTCCGCGCCCTGTGGATCCAGCGCATCAACGCCGCGGCCCGGATCGAAGGCTTCACCTACTCGCAGTTCATCCACGGTCTCGGCGAAGCCGGCATCGAACTGGACCGCAAGGTCCTGGCCGCGATGGCCGCCGACGAAGCCGCCTTCAAGGCGATCGCCGACAAGGTCCGTGACGCTCTGAAGGCCGCCTAAGCCTTCACGCCGAACGTCTGAAACACGCCCGCTCCGGTTCGCCGGGGCGGGCGTTTTCGTATGCGCCGCGCAACCGACGAATGGGCCCGGTCGTTCAGGGAAGCGTCGCCATAAACCGGCGTCCAACCTGATCCAGGAGCCGACCCATGTCCGTCGCCAAGGTCACCGAAATCACCGCCTCGTCCACCGTCAGCTTCGAGGACGCGCTGAAACAGGGCATCGCCCGCGCCGACAAGACCCTGAAGAACGTCGAGGGCGCCTGGATCCAGGAGCAGAAGGTCATCGTGAAGGGCGGCCAGATCACCGAGTACCGGGTGAACATGAAGGTCACCTTCGTCCTCAACGACTGAGGACGACCCGGTCAGACGGCGCCGGGCGTTGCCGTATCGGACGCTGCGCGGCTAGGCTGCGGCCATGATCTCGCGCCCGCTTCTCGTCGCCGCCCTCGTGTTCGGCCTCGCCGGCCCCGCCGCCGCCCAGCAGCGCGCCGTGGCCGTCACCTTCGACGACCTGCCCTATCAGGCGCCGGAAGCCGCCCTGTGCGATCCGGACGCGGCGCGCGCCCTGACCCGGGACCTGATCGCGGTCGTGGCGCCGCTGGACACGCACGGCACGATCTTCGTCAATGAAGGCAAGGTCTGCGACGCCCAGCGCGCGGTCCTGCTGCCCGAACTGCTGACCCTGTGGCTGGACGCCGGGTTCGAGGTCGGCAACCACACCTTCAGCCACATCAACATTCATCAGAACACGGCTGAGGCCTACCTCGCCGACGCGGACCGGGGCGCGGAGATCACCCGGCCGCTGCTGGAGGCGCGCGGCCAGAAACTGCGCTGGTTCCGCCACCCCTATCTTTTCACCGGGGAGACGCCGGAGAAGCACGCCGCCATCGCCTCGGGCCTGGCCGAACGCGGCTACGAGGTCGCGCCGGTGACGATCGACAACGTCGACTGGATGTTCGCCGACGTCTACCGCAAGGCCGAGCGGCTGGATGATCCGGCCCTGAAGGCGAGGGTGGGCGAGGCCTACGTCGCCTACATGACCACCGTGCTGGACTTCTTCGAGCCGTACAGCGCGGAGATCACCGGCGGCCGGGAGCCCGCGCAGGTCCTGCTGCTGCACGCCAACAGCCTGAACCGGGACTATTATCCGCGGATCCACGCCCTCTACCTGGCGCGGGGCTATCGCTTCGTCTCGCTGGGCGAGGCGCTGGCCGATCCGATCTACAGCCACGCCGACAGCTATGTCCGGGCCAACGGCATATCCTGGCTGCATCGCTGGACGCGGACGGACGGCCGGGCGATCCGCTGGGAGCCCGAGCCGCCGGAATGGATCGTGGCGGCCAATCGGGGCACGGCCGAGGATCTGGCGGCGGCCCAGTCCGCCGCGCGCACCGCGCCTTGAGCCGGACAGGTGACGCGCGGCCCGTCAGCCGCTAGATGCTGCCGGACATGACCGATCTCGCCCAACTCGAACTCGACCTGATCAACGCCATCGGCTCGGCGGAAACCGCCGCCGCCGTGGAGGACCTGCGCGTCGCGGCGCTGGGCAAGTCCGGCTCGATCTCCGGCCTGCTCAAGGGCATGGGAGCCATGAGCCCCGACGAGCGCCGCGAGCAGGGTCCGATGATCAACGGCCTGCGCGACCGGGTGCAATCCGCCCTGGCCGCCCGCAAGGCCGAGCTGGAAGGCGCCGAGCTGGACGCCCGGCTGAAGGCCGAACACGTCGACCTGACGCTGCCGCCGCGCCCGCGCCGCCAGGGCAGCGTGCACCCGACCATGCAGGTGATGGACGAAATGATCGCCATCTTCGCCGACATGGGCTTCGCCGTCGCCGAAGGCCCGGACATCGAGGACGACTTCCACAACTTCACGGCCCTGAACTTCCCGCCCAAGCATCCGGCGCGGGAGATGCACGACACCTTCTTCCTGAAGCCCGACCCGGAAACGGGCGAGCGCAAGGTGCTGCGCACCCACACCAGCCCGGTGCAGGTGCGCACCATGATGACGCAGAAGCCGCCGATCCGGATCATCGCGCCGGGCCGGACCTTCCGGAAGGACAGCGACGCCACCCACACGCCGATGTTCCATCAGGTCGAGGGCCTGGTGATCGACAAGGCCATCCACATGGGTCACCTGAAGTGGACGCTGGAGACCTTCGTCGCCCGCTTCTTCGAGCTGGACGGCGTCGACGCCCGCTTCCGCCCGCACCACTTCCCCTTCACCGAGCCGTCGGCCGAGATGGACATCCGCTGCGACCGCTCGGGCGGCGAGCTGAAGCTGAACACCGGCGACAGCTGGATGGAGATTCTGGGCTGCGGGATGGTGCACCCGAACGTGCTGCGGAAGTGCGGCATCGATCCGGACGAGTATCAGGGCTTCGCCTTCGGCATGGGCGTGGATCGCTTGGCCATGCTGAAGTACGGCATCTCCGACCTGCGCCCCATGTTCGAGGCCGATACGCGCTGGCTGGCGCACTACGGCTTCTCCGCCTTCGCCGCCCCGAACCCGGCCAGCGGCCTCAGCTGATTCAGAGTGTAGAGACGATCATGACCGACACCCCCGCACCTATGCCGCTCGACGCCATGGCCAACCAGGATCTGGTCAGCCGCGACGCCTTCGAGAAGGAAGCCGTCTGGCTGCCCGCCATGGCGGTTCAGCACTGGAACGCCGGCAAGATGAGCATCGAAGGCAAGACCTTCACCGACTGCCTGATCGAAGGCCCGGCCGTGGTCGCCGTGATGAACAACACGACCTTCGATTCCTGCGCCATGGGCACGACCACCGACACGCGGAACCTGCTGTACCGGCCGATGGGCCAGAAGCTGGCCGGCGTCGTCGGCATGTCGAACTGCACCTTCGTGCGCTGCCGCTTCGCCCAGGTCGGCTTCACCGGCTCGGACGGCCTGCTCGAGCAGCTGCAAGCCGGCGTGACGACCCTGACGAGCCAGCTCCCCGGGACCGCTTCGTGAAATTCACTCTCTCCTGGCTGAAGGACCATCTGGACACGGAGGCGGACGTCGCCGCCGTGGCCGAAGCCATGACCATGGCCGGACTTGAGGTCGAGGACGTCCACGACCCCATCGCCGCGCTGGCCCCCTTCACCGTGGCGAAGATCGTCTCGGCCGAACGCCATCCCAACGCCGACCGCCTGCAAGTCTGTCAGGTGGAGACCGTCGACGGGATGAAGGAGATCGTCTGCGGCGCGCCCAATGCGCGCGCGGGTCTGACCACCATCTATGCACCCATCGGCGCCTATGTGCCCGGCCTGGGCGTGACCCTGGTCGAGAAGCCGGTGCGCGGCGTGGTCTCGAACGGCATGCTGTGCTCGGCCTCGGAGCTTGAGCTGGCCGATGAGAGCGACGGCATCCTGGAGCTGGACGACGCCCTGAAGGTGGGCGAGCCCGCCGCCGGCGTGTTCGGCGCCGAACCGGTCATCGATTTCGAAGTGACGCCGAACCGCCCCGACTGGCTGGGCGTCGCCGGCATCGCCCGCGACCTGGCCGCCGCCGGCCTGGGCACGCTGAAGACCCCCGCCATCGAACCGGTCGCCGGGACCTTCGCCTCGCCGATCACGGTGCGCCTCGACGCGCCCGAGATGTGCCCGGTCTTCGCCGGCCGCACGATCCGCGGCGTCAAGAACGGCCCGTCGCCCGAGTGGCTGAAGCGCCGCCTGGAGGCCATCGGCCTGCGCTCGATCAACCGGCTGGTCGATGTGACCAACCTGATCTCCTACGACCGCGCCCGCCCGCTGCACGTCTATGACATCGCCAAGCTGTGCGGGACCGAGATCATCGTCCGCCAGGGACAGGTGGCCAAGGATACGGGCGAGCACGAGCATCTGATCGCGCTGGACGGCAAGACCTACACCGTCGATCCGTCGATGTGCGTCATCTCCGACGCCGCCGGCGAGCGCCCCATCGGCCTGGGCGGCGTCATGGGCGGCGAGAGCACGGGCTGCTCGGGCGAGACCGTCGATGTCTTCGTCGAAGCCGCCTGGTTCGACCCGATCCTGATCGCCCAGACGGGCCGCACCCTGTCGCTGACCTCGGACGCCCAGTACCGCTTCGCGCGCGGCGTCGATACGGCCTCGGCCGTGCCGGGCGTCGAACTGGCGACGAAGCTGATCCTCGACCTGTGCGGCGGCGAGCCGTCCGAGGTCGTGGTCGTCGGTCAGGCGCCGGCCGTCCCGACCGCCTTCGCCTTCGATCCGGCCCGTGTCGGTTCGCTGACCGGCCTGTCGCTGACGGAAGATCGCATCGCCGAGATCCTGACCGCCCTCGGCTTCGCCGTGACGCGCGGTTCACCCTGGGCGGTGACGCCGCCCTCGTGGCGCCGCGACGTGGACGGTCCCGCCGACCTGGTGGAAGAGGTCGCCCGCATCGAGGGCTTCGACCAGCTGCCGTCGACGCCCCTGCCCGACCAGGGCGCGCCCTCGAAGGGGGTTCTGAACCCGCGTCAGGCGCGGGTGCGCCTGGCTCGCCGGGCCCTGGCCGCCATGGGCTACGCCGAAGCGATCACCTGGTCCTTCACCAAGCAGTCGATCGCGGCGCTGTTCGGCGGCGGCGATGAAAAGCTGGTGGTCGAGAACCCGATCGCCGCCGATCTGGACTGCATGCGGCCCTCGGCGCTGCCGAACCTGATCCAGGCCGCCGCCCGCAACGCCGCGCGCGGTCACGCCGACGCCGCCCTGTTCGAGATCGGCCCGATCTATCTGGACGACCAGCCGAACGGCCAGCGCACCGTCATCGCGGGCCTGATCGCGCCGCGCTCGGCACGCCACTGGGGCGGTGGGGCGGAAGACGCCCTGTTCGCCCTGAAGGGGGACCTGATCGCCCTGCTGGACCAACTGGGCGCGCCGACGGCGTCGCTGCAGCTGGTTCAGGGCCAGAACCGCGACTGGTGGCACCCGGGCCGTTCGGCGCGGCTGCAGCTGGGTCCGAAGAATGTGATGGTCGAGTTCGGCGCCCTGCACCCCCGGGTGCTGAAGGCGCTGGACGCCGACGCCCCGATGCTGGCCTTCGAGATCGTGCTGGACGCGGTCCCCGAGCCGCGCGGCGCCAAGTCCAAGACGCGGGGTCCGGCCAGCCTGGCCAATCTGATGCCCCTGACCCGCGACTTCGCCTTCGTGGTCGAGGACGGCAAGGCGGTCGGCGATCTGGTCCGCGCCGTGGCCGGCGCCGACAAGGCCCTGATCGACGAGGTCCGGGTCTTCGACATCTATCGCGGCAAAGGCGTGGACGACGGGTTCAAGTCGGTGGCGCTGGAAGTCGTCATCCAGCCGGTCGAGGCCACCCTGACCGACGCCGAGATCGAGGCCCTGTCGGCCAAGGTCGTGGCGGCGGCCGGCAAGCTGGGCGCCGTGCTTCGGGGCTGACCGCCGGCACGGCGTTTCGCCTCTTCCGTTCCCCCGGCCTTCAGGCTTAGGATCGGGGCGCGGGCTGGCACGGGCGCCCGCTCAGGCGTCTCGCCCAAGCTCCGTTCTTTTCGCCGCGCCTCGCCGCGCGGCCAGGAGCGAAGACCTTGGACCCCACCTGCGAACCCACGCCGCCCCGCCTCGACTATGGCCGCCTGTTCCTGCGCTTTCTGCGCTTCGGCCTGAACGCCTTCGGCGGGCCGGTCGCCCAGATCGCCATGATCCGCAAGGCGCTGGTCCAAGACGAACACTGGATCAGCAGCGCCCGCTTCAATCGCCTTCTGGCGGTGATGCAGGTCCTGCCGGGACCGGAGGCCCACGAACTGTGCGTCCATCTGGGCATCGCCGCGCGCGGCCGCTTCGGCGGATTGCTGGCCGGCCTCGGCTTCATGCTTCCGGGCCTGCTGCTGATGCTCGGCGTCGCCTGGGCCTACGACCGCTTCCTCACCGAAACCGACGCCTTCGACGCCGCCCTTCTCGGCGTGCAGATCGTGGTCCTGGCCCTGATCGCGCGGGCCGTGCGCCACATCGGCGGACACGCCTTGGAGAACCGGCTGCTCTTCGGCCTGGCCGCGGGAGCCTTCGTCGCCACCCTGGCGGGCGTCAGCTTCTGGGTCATCCTGGCGACGGCCGGCGCCGTCTACGGCCTCATGGCGTCGGGACGGCGAACCGCGCCGTGGCTCGCCCTGGCGGCGGGCCTGGCGGCCGCGCTGACGCTTCGCCTGACCGGCCTCGACCAGGCCCCGACCTTCGCGCCCATGACCGAGGCCGTGACCGAACCGGGCGCCGTCGCTCTGTTCTGGTCAGGGCTGAAGGCGGGGCTGCTGACCTTCGGCGGCGCCTATACGGCCATTCCCTTCGTGCGGGCGGACACCGTCGGGCGCGGATGGGTCGAGGACGGCCGATTCCTGGACGGCGTGGCCTTCGCCGGCGTGCTGCCGGCGCCGCTGGTCATCTTCTGCACCTTTGTCGGCTACCTGGCCGGCGGCTGGATGGGGGCGGCGGCGATCACGGTCGGCGTCTTCCTGCCGGCCTTCGCCTTCTCCATGGTCCTGTACGAGCGGCTGGAGGCCGTCGTGGCGGATCCGCGCCTTCATCGGACCCTGACCGGGATCGCCGCCGGCGTGGTCGGCCTCATCGCCGCGACGCTCCTGCAACTGGCCTGGACGACGGCCGGGCGGGTCCCGTCGATCTGGCCCGCCCTGGCCATCCTGGCGCTCGCCCTGATCGTGATCTGGCGCTGGAGAAGCCGCCTGGCCGCGCCGCTGGTCATCGCGGGCGGCGCGCTCCTGGGTCACGCGCTTCTCGGTTGAGGCGGCGGGCCCGAACGGAGCGCAATCTCCTGTTAACCTTGCCGCCGCAAGGCTGACGCAAAGCCCGGCGACGGTGGCATGAGCGCCCGCGCGAGTCGGGCGGCCCTCCTCGTCTTCGGAGCCAGAACCATGCACCGCCGCCACCTGATCCAGTCCGGCCTCGCCCTCGGCGCGACCTCCGCCCTCGGCGCCTGCGCCAGCAACGGGCCGACCGATCCCAACTATCCGATCCGTTCGGACCAGACGGCGCCGGCCTACACCTCCGACGAACTGATCGCGGCCGGCTCGCGCGAACTGGGCATCGCGGCCGAGGCCCTCGGCGGCGCCATCGAGCGCATCTTCGCCGACCAGGGCGACCGCCCCACCGCCTATATCGCGGGCGAGGAAGCCTCCGGCGCGGCCGGGGTCGGCCTGCGCTACGGCCGGGGCGCCCTGCACATGAAGGACCTGTCGGCCTCGCAGGAGGTGTTCTGGCAGGGCATTTCGATCGGCTGGGACGTCGGCGGCAACGGCAGCCGGGTCTTCACCCTGGTCTACGGCCTGTACCACCCGGACATGATCTATCGCCGCTACCCCGGCGTGGAAGGCTCGGCCTATCTGGTCGGGGGCGTGGGCGTGAACTACCAGCGCGCCGACGGCATCGTCCTGGCCCCGATCCGCACCGGCGTCGGCCTGCGCCTGGGCGCCAACGTCGGCACCATGGCCTACAGCCGCCAGCGCAACATCCTGCCGTTCTGACGCGGAATGCTTCGGGCGGGCGGCGTCGTTGCGGCTGCCTTCCTAGCACTCGCGGGCTGCGAGCGCCCTGGCCCGCCGTCGGACATCACCAGCCTGCTGCGCGCGCAGGGCTTCCGCTATCTGGACGGCGAACCCGACGTCACCGTCAGCCCGCTCTGCTCAATGCAGGTCGGGCCCACGCGGTATGACTTTTTCTGGTTCGAGTGGTGGCAACGAAACCCGATCGGCGTACGACACGCCGCCGGCCGGTTGATCCAGATCCGCGACGGCAAGACCTACGACGGCCACTACGGCGTGCTGCCGCCCGTGCGCCCGGGCTGCCGGCCCGATAGACGCCAGATCATCTTCGGTTCGAGCTTTATCGGCGTGGGAGAAGGGGGCTTGCCGCAGAGGCTGTTCGCCGACGGCGAATTTCACGAGCGCGTGCGCTGAACCCTCAGCCGATCAGCGCCTCCAGCCCCTCGCGCCAGCTCGGATATCGCGGCCGCCAGCCGAGTTCCGCCTTGGCCTTCGCGTTCGAGAGGCGTTTGGAGTCCAGGTAGAAGCGCCGCATGGCGTCCGACACCGAGGGATCGTCCAGATCGACCTCGGGCGGCAGGGGCAGACCCAGCCGGGCCGCCGCGCCCGCGATGACAACGTCGGCCGGCGAAGGCTCGTCGTCGCACAGGGTGTAGGCGGCGCCCGGGTGCGGCCGGGCGATGGAGGCGAACAGTCCGGCCACCGCGTCCTCGACATGGACGCGGTTGAACACCTGCCCGGGCTTTCGGACGATCCGGGCGGTGCCGTCGCGCAGCTTGTCCAGCGGCGAGCGGCCCGGACCATAGAGGGCGGGCAGGCGGAACAGCTGGACGGTCAGGCCCATGCCGCGCCCGGCGTCCAGCCAGTCGCGCTCGGCCCGCACGCGCCGCGCGCCTTCAAGGCTGGCCGCGTTCAGTTCGTCGTCTTCGAAGGCCCAGCCGCCCGCGCGGTCGCCGAACACGGCGGTGGACGAGACATAGCCGATCCAGTCGGGCCAGGCGCCCGAGGCGGTGATGGCCGGGATCAGGGCCTTCAGCCCGGGGCAGCCGTGGGCGTCCGGGGGAGCGGTGACGAGGAGGGCCGAGGCCTTCGCCACGGCGGCGGACAGGGCCGCCTCATCCGTCGGATCGACGGCGGCGACGCCTTCCGCTTCAAGCGCAGCGCGGGTGTCGGCGTCGCGCGAGGTGGCGACCGCCGTCCCGCCCCCGCGAATGGCCTCAAGCGCCGCGGCGCGGCCCAGCCAGCCGCCGCCGAAGACCAGCAGCGAAACGGACGAAGCGGCGTCGGGCATCAGACCTCAGGCGGAACAAGCATGGGTTTCGGCGCCGACGGTCGCAACCGTGGCGGTTTCACTCTTCAGCGCTTCGGCGCGCCGGGTGTTCCAGCTGGACACGCAGGGCACCTTGGTCAGATCGGCCCGGTCGGCGTAGCGGCGGGCGATGTCGGTGACCTCGTCCAGCAGGCCCTGCCGCAGGGTGATCGGCTTCAGGCCCAGGTCGCGGAACTGGTCGTTGGCCACGACCAGCTCGTTCTCGTCGGCTTCCTGACGCGGGTTGGGGACGTTGTGGACCTCGGCTCCGGTCATGCCGGCGATCATGGTGGCCAGATCGCGCACCCGGCGGCTCTCGGTCATCTGGTTGAGGATCTTGACCCGGTCCCCGGTCTTGGGCGGATTCTTCAGGGCCAGTTCGACGCAGCGTACTGTGTCCTGGATATGGATGAAGGCTCGCGTCTGGCCGCCGGTGCCGTGCACCGTCAGCGGATAGCCGACCGCCGCCTGCATCAGGAAGCGGTTCAGCACCGTGCCGTAGTCGCCGTCGTAGTCGAAACGGTTGATCAGCCGCTCGTCCTTGCGGGTCTCCTCGGTCTGGGTCCCCCAGACGATGCCCTGATGCAGGTCGGTGATCCGGACGCCGTCGTTCTTGGCGTAGAACTGGAACAGCAGGGCGTCCTGCGTCTTGGTCATGTGGTAGATCGAGCCGGGGTTCGGCGGGAACAGGATCTCCTGCTCGGCCGGGCCGAAGTCGGTGTCCACCGTGACCTTCAGATAGCCCTCGGGGATGCGCAGGCCGGCGGTCGTATAGCCATAGACCCCCATGGTGCCCAAGTGTGCCAGGTGCACGTCCCGGCCGCTCTCGACGATGGCGGCCAGCAGGTGGTTGGTGGCGTTGAGGTTGTTGTCGACGGTGTACAGCTTGTGCCGGGCCGACTTCATCGAATAGGGCGCGGCCCGCTGTTCGGCGAAGTGTACGACGCTGTCGGGCTTCCACTCGCGGATCACGGCGACGAGCCGGTCGAACTCCTTGCCGACCGTCATGTTCTCGAATTCGATCTCCCTGCCCGAGACCTCCTTCCACGCGGCGATACGTTCGCCCATGGTCCGGATGGGGGTCAGGGACTGGACCTCCAGCTCGTTGTCGATGTTGCGGCGGCTGAGGTTGTCGACGACCAGCACGTCCCAGCCGCGGGCCGACAGATGCAGGGCCGTCGGCCAACCACAGAAGCCGTCCCCGCCCAGAACCAGTACGCGCATTTCCACCCTCATTTTCTTCTTACCGTCCTGCCTAGCGGAAGCCGGACGGCGGTCAAAGCGTCGCCTTACCGCAGCTTCAACGGCGGGGCCGCGCCTTCCAGTCGGCTTTGCTCTGGCCCCAGGCGTCGACCGGCAGGTCGGCGAAGGGCGGCGGCATCCGGGTCGGTCCCAGGTTGCGCGAGCCGATCCGCTCGGCCAAGCGCTGCGACGGCGTGTTGTCCGGATCGATGCAGTGGATGACGTCCTCCCAGCCCAGCACGTCGAAGGCGTAGTCCAGCGTCGCCGTCGCCGCCTCGACGCCATAGCCCTTGCCCTGGGCGTCCGGATGCAGGCCCCAGCCGACCTCGTTGCCCGGCCAGCCGTGCGGCCGCCACGGCCCGATCCGGCCCAGCCACAGGCCGCTGTCGCGCTCGATGAGCGAGAACATCGACACGCCCGTCAGGCTCCACGCTCCGGCCATGCTCATGAAGCCGCGCCAGGCGGTCGAGGCCGGCTGGGGGCCGCCGAGGAATTTCGACGCCTCCGGATCAGCCATCATCTCGGCCCAGCGCGGGAAGTCCTCCATGGCGAGGGGGCGCAGGGTCAGGCGTTCGGTCTGAAGCACCGGTCCGGTCACAGCAGATACTCCCGTTCGAGTTGGTACTGACTGCCGTCGGGGGTCAGCACGCTGGAATAGAGGCCGAACCGGTCGATCCGGATCGGCGGCGAATGCAGCAGGTTGTGGCCGGTGATCCAGGCGCCGATCCGGTCTGGATTGGTCTGGGGCTTCAGATAGGCCAGCGTCAGGTGCGGCCGATACTCGCGGCGTTCCAGAGCGACGCCCGCCCGTTCGGCCGCCGACCGGCAGCGGCCCGCCAGCACGCCCAGGCGCTCGCTGGGGGCCACGCCCGCCCAGATCGTGTGGCTGCGGTGCGCATCGCCGAAGGCGCCGACGCCCTTCAGCTCGATCTCGAAGGCCCCGCCGGTCGCCGCGCGCTCCAGCTCGACCGCCAGATCGTCGGCCCGACGCTCATCGACCTCGCCGTAGAAGGCCAGGGTCACATGCAGCTGTTCGTCGGTGCGCCATTTGGCGCCGGGCAGGCCGCTTTGGCGACGCTTCAGCGTCTCGGCCACGTCCCAGGGGACGGACAGGGCGGTGAACAGCCGGATCATGCGACCGTTGGTAGCGGGTCCGAACTCTGATCCCAAGTCCGGTTTTCCTTGCGGAAGGGTCGGTCGCGACCGATATTTGCTGCAAAGGCCGGGATCGCCCGGCTCTGAGGAGGATCGAAACCGCGATGAGCGATTTCAGAAACGGATATTCCATCCCGCAGACCGCCGACATGTCGGTGGACGCGGGCCTGCGCAGCTTCATGCTGGGCGTCTACAACAAGGTCGCCATCGGCCTGCTGGTCTCGGCCGTGCTGGCCTACATCACCGGCTCGGTGCCTGCGGTGCGCGACCTGCTGTTCGCCACGGCGGTCTTCCCCGACGGCGTGACCCGGATCACCGGCTACACCCTGCTGGGCATGATCGTGGCCTTCTCGCCGCTGGTCATCCTGCTGGGCTCGAACTTCGTGATGAAGAACCCGACCTCGGGCGGCGCCAGCGCGCTGTACTGGCTGATCGTGGCCCTGATCGGCGCCTCGATGGGCACCGTGGTCCTGCTCTACACCGGCGCCTCGGTGGTGCAGACCTTCCTGATCACGGCCGCCGCCTTCGGCGCGCTGAGCCTGTTCGGCTACACGACCAAGAAGGACCTGACCGGCATCGGCAGCTTCCTGATCATGGGCGTCATCGGCCTGATCATCGCCTCGGTGGTGAACATTTTCCTGCAAAGCGGGATGATGCAGATGATCATCAGCATCGCCGGCGTCCTGATCTTCGCGGGCCTGACGGCCTACGACACCCAGCGCCTGAAGATGACCTACTATGCGCTGGGCGGGAACCAGAACGCGATGGGCGTGGCCACCAGCTTCGGCGCGCTGAGCCTGTACATCAACTTCATCAACATGTTCCAATTCCTGCTGGCCCTGTTCGGCGGTCGTCGCTGATCTCTTAAGGGCGCTAACGTTCGCCGCGGCGGCTCACTGCTTGAGCGCGATCGCCGCGGCGAACTGACAGACCGGCCTCATGCAGCGAACCACCGCGTGGTGAGCGATAGGCCAACAGGATGGCCTCAAGCAGCGACCCGCCGCGCGGGGAGCGTTAGGCACAAAAGAATGAGGGCCCCGGCGGCGACGCCGGGGCCCTTTTCTATTCCACGACGGTGAACCTGCGGCTGTCGAAGACCCGCAGCACCTGGGGCAGTTCCCGGCCCCGGCGCAGGACCATCCCGCCCTCCCCGATCACCGCCCACTGCCCCTGCTTCAGCCGCAGCGCCGGCCGCTTCTCTATGCGATAGGCGGGGGCGTCGCCCGAGCGGCGGAAGACGGCGAACTCGGCCACCTCCCTGTGCCCGACCATGGCGTAGTCCCGCCATTCGCCGGCGGCGACCATACGACCGTAGACTCTCAGGATCTGGTCCAGCTCGCGCCGGTCGAAGAAGATCGGTCCGGCCTGCTGGGCGTCGGCGGCGTCGCTCATCCCCTTAATCTAGGCGGGCGGTCGCCGGGCGCCAGTCCCTGCTCGCGGCCGAACGCCGTGTCCGGAACGCCGCAATGCGAGGAAATCGCCCCGAACACGAAAACGCCTCCGTTCCGCCCATCGCCCGCCCCCTTGGGAGGCGACACCGGACCCATCGGCTCGTCGGAGTTCGGAGCGGTTCCGGATCCTGAACAGCCCCCCCAGCCCCCTGGAATTGTTCCATTCAAGGGCTTCGGCGGGCCGATGCTTCCTCCAAAGCGAGACGCCCGCTCCGCCACCTCCCCCCTCCGGCCGAGCGGGCGTTTTGTTGTCCGGAGCAGGGTTCAGGCGTAGGCAGGCCTCAGGGCAGGGTGACCCGTTCCGTCTCGCCGCCACGCTGAACCGAGAGACGGCGCTCGCCGGTTCCGTCCAGCGCCCGCGCCAGACCCGACAGATCCGACACCGACCGTCCGTTGACCGACTGGATGATGTCGCCTGCCTGAAGGCCGGCGGCGGCGGCGGGCGAACCGCCCTCCACCGCGAAGACCTGCAGGCCGGTGGAGCCGTCGCGCACGCTGGCGCCGCGCGCCAGCACCACCTCGGCGCCGATGATGACCTGACGCTCGACCCGCGGCGTGACCGTCAGGGTGGCGCGGCCCTCGTGGCCGGCGCGCAGATAGACGACCTCGACCTGGGTCCCCGGTTCGGCGATGCCGATGGTGGCCTGGACGGTGCCGGCGTTGGAAACCGGGCGGTTCTGGATACGGGTGATGACGTCGCCGCGGCGCAGGCCCGCGCTCTCGGCCGACGAGCCCGGGGTCACGTCCTCGACCACGGCCCCGCGCACGATGCCCAGGCCGAAGTCCCGCGAACGGGCGGCGTTCAGCGAGCCGAGGATGGCGCCGGTCGTGCCGCGCTTGACCTCGCCCGTCGTGCGCAGCTGCTCCACGACATACATCATGATCCGGCTGGGCACGGCGAAGGCGATGCCGTCATTGCCGCCGCCGCCGCCCGACAGGATGGAGGTGTTGATGCCGATCAGCCGTCCCCGGCTGTCCAGCAGCGGTCCGCCGGAGTTGCCCGAGTTCACGGCCGCGTCGGTCTGGATGTAGTCCTCGATCCGGTCGCCCATGCCCGAACGGCCCAGGCCCGAGATGACGCCCATGGTCAGCGTCTGGTCGAGCCCCAGCGGGTAGCCGACGGCGAAGGCAAGGTCGCCGGTGCGCAGAGTGTCGGAACTGGCCACCTCGATCTGCGACAGGCCCGGGGCGATGATCTTCAGCACCGCGATGTCGGTGGCCTTGTCCGCCCCGATCAGGACGGCGTCGAAGATCCGGCCGTCGGTCAGATCGACGGTGAACTTCCGTCCGCCCTCGACCACGTGATTGTTGGTGACGACGATGCCCTCGGCCGCGTCGAGCACGGCGCCCGAGCCGCTGGCCATCGGGCGGGGTTCGTTGTCGCCGGAGCTGGGACCTTCGGACTGGCCCAGGGTGGTCACCTGCACCACGGCGGGCAGGGCGCGTTCCAGGTCGGTGGCGAAGGTGAAGACGCCGCGCTCGGCGTCATAGGGCAGCGACTGCGGCTGGGCCGTCTGGGCCCAAGCGGGCGCGGCGATCAGCAGGGGTGCGGCGAGCGCGAGGGCCAGCACGGAGACTCCGCCGGTCCGAGAAATGATGCGCCGCATGCCGTATCCCTTGTTCTGGACCGTGACCCTAGCGCGAGAAATGCGCCGTGACGACAGCTCCCGGCGCGGCGTCATCAATCGTCATGGATGCGCCGTGCCGTTTCAGGATGGCCCGCACGAAGGCCAGTCCCATGCCATGGCTCTCGCGGCCCTCGGCCGAGGCGGCGGCGACGCTGGCGGCGTCACCCGCGCCGCCGCCCCGGAAGCCCGGGCCCTGGTCGGCGACCGAGAAGCGGGGCCGCCCCTCACTCGCCGAGACGGCCAGGGTGACGACGCCGTCGTCCGGCGAATACTTGACCGCATTGTCCACCAGATTGGCCACGGCCCGCTGCAGCAGACTGCGCACGCCCAGCACCTCGACCGGCTCGACCTCGATCCGGATCGACACGCCGCGCAGCTCGGCCAGCGGTTCGTAGAGCTCGGCCGCCTGACGGGCCAGGGTGTCCAGGCGCACGGGCTCGAACGACCAGGCCTCGCCGTCGCGCAGCGCCATGGCCTCGTTCATCGCCCGTGTCAGTTCGTTCAGGTCGGCGCGCGCCTCATTGACCAGGCGGCGGGCCTCGGGCGTCTCCGCCGTCTCGGCCAACCGCTCCAGCCGGGCCGAGGCGCGCGCCAGGGGCGTGCGGAAATCATGCGCCAGCTGGTCGGCGGAATCGCGCAGCCAGGCCAACAGCTCCTCAAGCCGGTCCAGGGTGCTGTTCACATGGCCCGACAGCTCGGTCAGCTCCGGCGCGACCTCGGTCTCGGGCGCGCGTTCGGAGAAGTCGCCGACCGCCGCGCGGTCCAGCGCCTTGCTGACCCGGGCCACGGCGCTGGTCAGGCGGCGGCGAGCGAAGGTGGCGGCGCTCAGGCCGATGGCGAGCAGCAGTCCCCCCGCCCCGATCACCGCCGCCACCGCCCAGCCCCAGGCGTCGCCCGAGGCGTCCACGACGCGGCCCACGGCGATGTCCAGCGCCCCGACCGAACGCTTGACCACCACCACCTCGACGGCGCGCGCCGGGCACAGGACGCCGCGCCCCAGCCGCATCACATAGACGTCGGCGCCCAGCCGGGGCGACCGCTCGCCGCGCAGGCTTTCAAGCTCCGACAGGCCCGCCGGCTTGCCGACCGGCGCACGGATGAAGCGCACCCCCGCGCCGCCCCGGCCGGTGCGGCAGGTCTCCTCCAGCGTCCGCGCCTCGCGTTCGCGGGCCGGGCCGTTCTGGAAGGCGGTCAGCCAGTTGGAGAGATAGACCGCGTCGGCCGGGCTCAGCGTATCCCCGGTCATGCCTTCCACGCCCAGCTTGGAGGCCATGGCGCCGTAGTCGTCGAGCGCGGCCAGGGCGGCCTTCTGGCGCTGATCCATGCGCACCGCGGCGCTGGTCACCGCCAGCGACCCGGTCAGCGCCAGGGCGGACAGGACGGCGATGCCCGCCGCCAGCTGGGTGGTCGTGCGCCGCCCCAGCCAGGCCCTGATGCGGCGGAACGGGCCGGTCACGGCGATCTCAGCCCGTCCAGTCGGACAGGTCGCGGAACACCAGGCTCTGGCTGCGCGCCGAGACGATCAGCGGATGGAGGTCGTCGCCCAGTTCGGACGCCTGTTCCTTCAGCCGTCGGCGCAGGGCGCTGATGCGGGCGTCGATGATGTTGACGAAATTGTCGGGCAGGAAATTCCACTCCACCCAGCACCGGTCCCACAGCATGGTCTTGGTCACCGGCTGGCCGCGCGCGGTCATCAGCTCGCAGACGATGGCGAATTCGAGCGGCGACAGGTCGATGGTGCGCGACGTCGCCTCCAGCTCCAGCTTCACCGTGCGCGCACCGAACGACAGGCGGATGGGTCCGTTGGCCAGATCGGCGTTCACGGGTTTCGCCCGGCGGGCGGCGCGGCGCAGCTGGGCGGCGATGCGCGCCAGCAGTTCCTCGTCCCCCACCGGCTTGGCCACATAGTCGTCGGCGCCCTCCAGCAGGCCCTCGACCTTCTGCCGCTCGCCGCCCAGGGCCGTCAGCATCAGGGCGGGCGCATCGGACGACGGCCCGTTGGAGGCGCGCAGGCGCTTCAGCGTCTCCAGGCCGTCCATCCCGGCAGTCAGGCGGTCGAGGATCAGCACGTCATAGGGCCGGGCCGCCGCCGCCTCGAGCGCGGTCTCGCCCCGGTCGACCCGGTCCACCCGCTCGAAGCCGGCGCGCAGCAGCCGTTCGGCGACGTGTTCGGACAGGTCTGGATCATCCTCGAGCAACAGGGCGGCGCGGCCCGCGAAGACCTCGCGCAGCCGGGCGAAAGGGTCCTCGCCCGCGATCACTGGTTCTCCGTCCATCAGCCGCCTCCCGTCGCCGAACGATAGGACGTTGAAGCCGAATGACAAAGCTCGCCGGTCCCGACCGCCACCGTGCACGCGCGCGGGCGGACGCGGGGCTGATTCTTCCTGATCGAACGGCGATTGCCGGTCCGGCGGCGCATGCTACCGTTCCGCCCTGTTCGGAGGGATCCCATGCTCGTCGCCACCGCTCTCGCGCTTTCGCTTCAGGCCGCCCCGGCGGGCGCCGTCGATCCCGCCTCGCCCGAAGGCGCCGCGGTGATGGCGCCCGTGAACGCCGTCTTCGCGGCGCTCGCCGCCCGCGACGGCCAGGCGATCCTGCCTCACGTCGATCAGAACGGCCGGATCACCGTCGTGGTGGATCGCGTCGACGGCGCACGCCGCGTCGGTACGCCGACCTGGGCGGAGTTCGCCAGCGGCCTGACCGCCGGGCCGGAGCGGTTCGAGGAGCAGATGCCCAACCCGACCGTGGCCATCGACGGCAATATCGCCACGGTCTGGGGCCGCTATGTCTTCAAGATCGACGGCCAGACCAGCCACTGCGGCGTCAACCATTTCGACCTGATCCGCCGCAACGACGCGTGGACCATCGTCAACCTGACCTGGAGCCAGCGCACCACGGGCTGCGAGGCGCTGTAGGCCCGACCAAAGGTCACCCTCGCGCTCAAGCAGCGAGCGAGCGCGTCGCGAGCGATAGCGCCCTAAAAAGCGCTCTCGCCCGTGATGGCCCGGCCCAGGATCAGCGCGTGGACGTCGTGGGCGCCCTCGTAGGTGTTGACCGTCTCCAGGTTCATGGCGTGGCGCATGACGTGCATCTCGCCCGTGATCCCGGCGCCGCCGTGCATGTCGCGGGCCTCGCGGGCGATGGCCAGGGCCTTGCCGCAGTTGTTGCGCTTCATCATCGAGATGGCTTCCGGGACCCAGTCGCCGGCGTCCAGGCGGCGGCCCAGGGCCAGCGCGCCCTCGAAGCCGAGGAAGATCTCGGTCTGCATGTCGGCCAGCTTCTTCTGCACCAGCTGGCGGGCGGCCAGCGGGCGGCCGAACAGCATGCGCTCGGCGACATAGCCGCGGGTCAGGTGGAAGCAGGCCTCGGCCGCGCCCATCGCGCCCCAGGAGATGCCGTAGCGCGCCTTGTTCAGGCAGGAGAACGGGCCGCGCAGGCCCTTCACACCCGGCAGCAGGTTCTCTTCGGGCACGAAGACGTCGTTCAGGCCGATGTCGCCGGTGACCGAGGCGCGCAGGGACAGCTTGTCGCCGATCTTGTCGGCGGTGAAACCGTCGAAGCCGCGCTCGACGATGAAGCCGCGGATGACGTCGTCCAGCTTGGCCCAGACAATGGCCAGGTCGCTGATAGGGCTGTTGGTGATCCAGTATTTGGCGCCGTTCAGGCGGTAGCCGCCGTCGACCTTGACCGCCTTGGTCTTCATCGAGGCCGGGTCCGACCCGCCGTCGGCCTCGGTCAGGCCGAAGCAGCCGATCAGCTCGCCGGCCGCCATCCTCGGGAGGAAACGAAGTTTCTGCTCTTCCGAGCCGAAGGCGTAGATCGGGTACATGGCCAGCGACGACTGCACCGACATGGCCGAGCGGTAGCCCGAATCGACCGCCTCGATCTCGCGCGCGATCAGGCCGTAGGCCACATGGCTGGCGCCCGCGCCGCCGTACTGTTCCGGCAGGGTGGCCCCCAGGAAGCCCATCTCGCCCATCTCGGTCATGATCGAGCGGTCGAAGGTCTCGTCCCGGAAGGCGGCGACCACGCGCGGCAGCAGCTTCTCGCGGGCGTAGGCCCGGGCCGCCTCCTGGATCATCCGCTCGTCGTCGGTCAGCCGCCCGTCCAGATCCAGCGGATCGTCCCAGCGGAAGGTCTTTTGATGAGCGCTGACGCCGTCGGCCATTCTAATCTTCCCAGTAGCGGTGCGGGGTTCAGGTGATCGTGAGGATCCGTGACGATCAGCCCCCTGTTCTGGGCTGCGGTTTAGGCCAGAATGGCGGCGACGGGTAGAGGGAGCGCCCGTCGCAGGCTATGCAGGGACATGACCCGAACGCTGAAACAACTGTTCGCCGATCACCCGAGAGAGGTGGGCGAGGGCTATTTTGAGCATATGGCGCACTCGGCGAGCTTCGGCTTCAAGCTGGCGCGGCTGTCGGCGACCGCCTTCGTGCACGCGATGGTGCCCGGGATTCACAAGACGACCGTCTCGGACGAGATCAAATGCATGGCCCGCGACATGGGCGGCCGCGCCGAAGAGGCCCGCGAATGCCGCATGAAGGATGCCGGCGTCTGGGACGTGGGTTTGTAGGCTCGCCGGCCAACGGCTAAGCAGGGGCCATGACCCAAGGCCCCCTCTCAGGCGTTCGCGTTCTCGATCTCAGCCGCGTGCTGGCCGGTCCATGGGCGACCCAGACCCTGGCGGACCTCGGGGCCGAGGTGATCAAGATCGAGCGGCCCGGCGTCGGCGACGACACCCGCCAGTGGGGCCCGCCCTTCACCACCAGAACCGACGGATCCAGGGGCGACGCCGCCTATTTCCTGTGCGCCAACCGGGGCAAGAAGTCGGTCGAGCTGGACATCGCCAGCCCCGAGGGCGCCGCCGCCGTGCGCGACCTGGCCAAGACCTGCGACGTGGTGGTCGAGAATTTCAAGACCGGCGGCCTGCGCAAATACGGCCTCGACTACGCCGGCCTGTCGGCGGTCAATCCGAAGCTGGTCTACTGCTCCATCACCGGCTTCGGTCAGGACGGGCCGGACGCCCACCGGGCCGGCTACGACTATATGATCCAGGCCATGGGCGGGCTGATGTCGATCACCGGCCAGCCGGACGGCGCGCCCGGCGCCGAGCCGATGAAGGTCGGGGTGGCGGTCGTGGACCTGTTCACGGGCCTGTACGCCTCCAACGCCATCCTGGCCGCCCTGATGCACGCCCGGGCCAGCGGCGAGGGCCAGCACGTCGACATCGCCCTGTTCGACGTCCAGGCGGCCATGCTGGCCAATCAGGCGGCCAACTACTTCGTCTCCGGCAGGGCGCCGACGCGGATGGGCAACGCCCACCCCAACCTGGCCCCCTACCAGCCCTTCCCCTGCGCGGACGGCATGGTGGTCATCGCGGTCGGCAATGACGGCCAGTTCCGCGCCCTATGCCTGGCGCTGGGCGTCGAGGGCATGGGGACGCAGGCGCGCTTCGCGACCAATGCCGCCCGCATCGAGCACCGCACGGACCTGACCGCCGAGCTTGCCGCCCTGACCGCGCCGCACAGCATGAAGGCCCTGATGGCCATGCTGGAAGCGGCGGGCGTGCCCTGCGGCCCGGTCAACACCATCGATCAGGTCTTCGACGAGCCCCAGGCCAGGCATCGCGGGCTAGCGGTCGAGCAGACCCGCGCCGATCTGGCCGGTCCGGTCCGCACCGTCGCCTCGCCGATCCGCATGTCCAGGACGCCCGTCCGCTACGACCTGCCGCCGCCGGCGCTGGGGGCCGATACGGACGCGGTGCTGGGGACGCGAGGCTCGCGGGAGACCTGATCGCCCGCCGGGGGTGAGCCGGTTCAGTCCTCCGGGATCGCCTCGATGATCCGCAGGTCGCGGATCGCCGCGTCCCCCAGAACGCGCAGCGCCTCCTGATAGGCCGGGCTATCATGGGTCGCGATCGCCTGTTCGACGCTTTCGAACTCGATCAGCGTGGTGCGCTCGACCACGCCTGATTCAAACGCCGCGGCCGGGGTTCCGCGCGCCAGGAACCGCCCGCCGCCCTGCCGCATCGCCGGCCCCGCCAGCTTGATGTAGGCCTCAAGCCGCGCGGGGTCGCTGATCGAGCGGAAGGTGTTGATCCAGTAGGCCTTGGCCATCGCATATGTCCTTCGCGTGGAGCGTCAGTAGCCCCCCGGGTCTCCGCCCATCATCGTGAGGATGCAGCCGGCCAGCGGAAAGACCACGAAGAACAGGACGACCACGACGACCCCCGCCTTCTTGGCGTGGCGCATCACACCCTGGACTTCATGCTCGTCCAGTTCCCCGACCTTGCCAGGCGTATGGTCCAGCATCCATTCGCCGGTCGTTTCCGCCTCGTCCGCGAATTCGCCGGCGCGCATTCGGGCGATCACCTGCCGCGCTTCGACGATCCGAGCGGATTCCGTCGCCACCCGGACGCCGCCCAGGCCGATCAGCATGTCCGGGTTCATGGTCGCCATGTCACGGTCAGGCAGCCAGGCCTCTATCCCGTGCCGCCGGAGCATGGTGACCGCCAGTTCCGCCTCCGGAAGGGTGGAGAAACGGGCGACCTCGAGAATGTCCCGGACCGCCGAGGTCACGTTGTCAGAGATCCAGCAGCGCGCGCGCCGGGTCTTCCAGCAGATCCTTCACGCGGACCAGGAAGGTCACGGCTTCCTTGCCGTCGACGATGCGGTGATCGTAGCTGAGGGCCACGTACATCATCGGGCGGATCTTCACCTCGCCGTTGATGGCCATCGGGCGCTGCACGATGTTGTGCATGCCCAGGATGCCCGACTGCGGCGCGTTCAGGATCGGCGTCGACATCAGCGAGCCGTAGGTGCCGCCGTTGGTGATGGTGAAGGTGCCGCCCTGCAGCTGGTCCAGGGTCAGGTGGCCGTCGCGGGCCGCCTTGCCCAGATCGCCGATGCCCTTCTCGATGCCGGCCAGCGACAGGGCGTCGGCGTCGCGCAGCACCGGCACGACAAGGCCCTTGTCGGTGCCGACGGCCACGCCGATGTCGTAGTGGTTCTTGTAGATGATGTCCGTTCCGTCGATCTCGGCGTTGACCGACGGGATCTCCTTCAGGGCCGCGACGACGGCCTTGGTGAAGAAGGACATGAAGCCCAGCTTCACGCCATGGCGCTTCTCGAACACGTCCTTGTACTGGGCCCGCAGCGCCATGATGTTGGTCATGTCCACCTCGTTGAAGGTGGTAAGCTGGGCGGCGGTGTTCTGCGATTCCTTCAGACGGCGGGCGATGGTCTGACGCAGGCGCGTCATCTTCACCCGCTCTTCGCGCGGCTGGTCGGCGCGCGGGGCGGCCGGGGCGGCGACGGGAGCCGGGGCCGACGGCGCCGGAGCGGCCTGCGGAGCGGCGGCCCCGATGGCGGCCAGGGCGTCGCCCTTGGTGATGTTACCCTTCGGGCCGGTGGCCTCGATGGCCTTCGGATCGAGGTTGTTCTCGGTCACCACGCGCTGGACGGCGGGCGACAGGTGCGGGGCGTCGCCCGAGGACGCGGAAGCGAACTGGGCCGAGCCGCTGTTGGCCGGAGCGGCGGCGGCCGGAGCGGCGGCGGGGACATCGCCCGAGGCGGCGATCGAGCCGATCTGCTGGCCCGGCGTGACGGTGGCGCCCGAGTCGGCGAGGATGGTCAGCACGCCGGCGGCCGGGGCCGACACCTCGACGGCGACCTTGTCGGTCTCGATCTCGACCAGCAGTTCGTCCTTGGCGACCGTGTCGCCGGACTTCTTCAGCCAGGTTCCCATCGAGCCTTCGGCGACGCTTTCCCCCATGGTCGGGGTGGAGATCGGCACGACGCCGCCCGAGGCGGCGGGTGCCGGAGCCGGAGCGGCGGCGGGCGCCTCTGCGGCCGGGGCGGCTTCGGTCTTGGGCGCTTCGGCGGCCGGAGCGGCGACGACGGCAGGGGCCGGGGCGCTCGCGCCTTCCGACACCACGCCCAGCACGGCGTTCGGGGTGACCGTGTCGCCTTCGGCGAACTTGATCTCGGCCAGCACGCCGTCGGCGGGCGAAACGACTTCCAGCGAGACCTTGTCGGTCTCCAGCTCGACCAGGACTTCGTCCTTCTTCACCGGATCACCGGCCTTCTTCGTCCACTTGCCGATGGTGGCTTCGGTGACGGATTCGCCGAGGGCGGGGGTGAGGATGTCGGCCATGGTCGGGTCCAGGTCTCGTTCAGATCAGAAGTGCGGCTACGCTATCAGGCGAAGGCGTCGGTCAGGAAGGCGTCGAGTTCTTTCAGGTGCCGGCTCATCAGGCCCGCGGCGGTCGAGGCCGAGGCCGGACGACCGACGTAGCGGGCCCGCTTGGCCTTCACGTCCAGTTTTTCGAGCGTCAGTTCGATCCACGGATCGACGAAAGTCCAGCCGCCCATGTTCTTCGGCTCTTCCTGACACCAGACCAGTTCGGCGTTCGGGAAGCGGGCCAGTTCGGTCATCATCGACTTCATCGGCCACGGATAGAACTGCTCCAGACGCAGCAGATAGACGTCGTCGATCCCGTCGCGCTCGCGGCGGTCCAGCAGGTCGTAATAGACCTTGCCCGAGCACAGGACGACGCGGCGGATGTCCTTGTCGGCTCTGATCTTGACGCCGGCCACCTCCGGACGCGTCTGGGCGTCGTCGTGCAGCACACGGTGGAAGGAGCTGCCCTCCGCCATGTCCGCCAGGGTCGAGACCGCCTTCTTGTGACGCAGCAGCGACTTGGGCGTCATCATGATCAGCGGCTTGCGGAACGGCCGGTGCATCTGGCGACGCAGGATGTGGAAATAGTTGGCCGGGGTCGTGCAGTTGGCGACCTGCATGTTGTCTTCGGCGCAGGCCTGCAGGAAGCGCTCCAGACGGGCCGACGAGTGCTCGGGGCCCTGCCCTTCGTAGCCGTGCGGCAGCAGCATGGTCAGGCCGCACATGCGCAGCCATTTGCGTTCGCCCGACGAGATGAACTGGTCGATCACCACCTGGGCGCCGTTCACGAAGTCGCCGAACTGGGCTTCCCACATGACCAGCGTGTTCGGGTCGGACAGGGCGTAGCCGTATTCGAAGCCCAGCACCGCCTCTTCCGACAGGGCCGAGTCGATGACCTCGAAATGGGACTGCTTGTCCGACAGGTTGTTCAGCGGGACGTAGCGCTTCTCGGTCGTCTGATCGACGATGCCCGAATGGCGCTGCGAGAAGGTGCCGCGCACCGAATCCTGACCCGACAGGCGGACCGGGAAGCCCTCTTCCAGCAGCGACCCGAAGGCCAGGCTCTCGGCCGTGGCCCAGTCGATGTTCTGGCCGGACGTGATCATCTCGCGGCGGCCGTCGATGACGCGCTTCAGCGTCTTGTGGATGTCGACGGCGTTCGGGATGGTCGTCAGGCGGTGCCCGATGTCGGACAGCTTGGCCAGCGGGACAGCGGTCTCGCCGCGGCGCTCATCGCCTTCGGCCAGGCCGATGCCGGTCCACTGACCGTCCAGCCAGTCGGCCTTCTTGGCCTCGAAGGCCTTGCCGGCGTCGAACTCGGCGTCGAGGAAGGCCTCGAAGCGCGCGACCTCGGTGTCGATCTCGGCCTGGGTGACCACGCCTTCCTTGACCAGGCGCGCGGCGTAGATCTCGCGCGTCGAGGGCAGGGCGCGGATCTTCGAATACATCAGCGGCTGGGTGAAGGTGGGGTCGTCGCCTTCGTTGTGGCCGAAGCGGCGGTAGCAGAACATGTCCACCACCGCGTCCTTGTGGAATTTCTGGCGGTATTCGGTGGCCACCTTGGAGGCGAAGACGACCGCTTCCGGATCGTCCCCGTTCACGTGGAAGATCG
This sequence comes from Brevundimonas sp. GW821-FHT09G01, assembly GCF_059416065.1. NCBI lineage: Bacteria > Pseudomonadati > Pseudomonadota > Alphaproteobacteria > Caulobacterales > Caulobacteraceae > Brevundimonas > Brevundimonas sp. GW821-FHT09G01. Next base: position 44,249 of record NZ_JBWKOL010000005.1, on the reverse strand, counting down.
GGGCCTGGACCATCAGCGCCACATCCGACGGATAGGGCGACGAGCGCGAGTTGCGCGGGCTGGTGGTGAAGCCGATCTGGTTGTTGATCACGAAATGCAGGGTGCCGCCGGTGCGGTAGCCCTTCAGCCCCATCAGGGCGAAACATTCCGCCACCACGCCCTGGCCGGCGAAGGCGGCGTCGCCGTGGATCAGCAGCGGCACGACCTTGGAACGGTCCAGCGCCCACTCTTCCTCGGGCTTGCCGACGTTGGCCTCGCGGATGTCGAAGGCCTGCTTGGCGCGCGCCTTGCCCAGGACGACCGGGTTGACGATCTCCAGGTGCGAGGGGTTGGCGGTCAGCGACAGGTGGACGGTGTTGCCGTCGAACTCGCGGTCCGAGCTGGCGCCCATGTGATATTTGACGTCACCCGAACCCTCGATGTCCGAAGGCACGGTCGAGCCGCCCTGGAACTCGTGGAAGATGGCGCGATAGGGCTTGCCCATCACCGCGGCGAGCGTGTTCAGGCGGCCGCGGTGGGCCATGCCCAGCACGATCTCGTCGACGCCCAGCGACCCGCCGCGCTTGATGACCTGCTCCAGCGCCGGGACCATGGCCTCGCCGCCGTCCAGGCCGAAGCGCTTGGTGCCGGGGAACCGCTTGTGCAGGAAGCGCTCGAAGCCCTCGGCCTCGATCAGCTTGTTCAGGATCGCCAGCTTGCCTTCCTTGGAGAAGGCGTTCTGCTCGAACTTGTCCGGCCCCTCGAAGCGCTGCTGGAGCCAGGACTTCTCCTCCGGCTCCGCGATATGCATGAACTGGATGCCGATGTTGCCGCAGTAGGTGCGACGCAGGATGGCCAGCACCTCGCGGATGCTGCCGGTCTGCAGGCCCAGCACGCCGTCCAGGAAGATCGGACGGTCCATGTCGGCGGCGGTGAAGCCGTAGAATTCGGGAGTCAGCTCGGGGTTGTTCACCGGCTGCTCGATGCCCAGCGGATCCAGCGTCGCCTGCAGGTGGCCGCGCACGCGGTAGCTGCGGATCAGCATCAGGGCGCGGATCGAATCGTGGGCGGCGGCGCGGATCTCGTCCGCCGAGGCGGCGGGCGCGGCGGCGGCCGGAGCTGCGGCGGCGACAGGCGCGCCGGGCTTCTTCGGATCGGGCTTGGGCGCCGGCCAGCGACCGTCGAACACGGCCTCGGCTTCGGTCGGTTCGCTGGTGATCGGACGGCCCCAGCCGCCCGCGGCGCCGGCGGCCTTCACCTGCTCGGCGTTGTCACGCAGCTGGTCGAAGAAGGCGCGCCACTCAGCGGACACGGAGGCGGGATTGTCGGCCCACTTCTCGTGAAGGTCCTCGATAAACGAGGCATTGGAGCCATACAGGAAGCTGGTCTCGGCAAAGACCTGGTTCAGCCGACCGGCATCGTCCGCCATCGTTCTCGTCAGTCCCTTGAAGCGCGCGCGCACGTCTGCGCGGAGGCGACGGCGCTCATATAGGCGCTGTTTCCTTATGGGTCATGACCGAATAGCGGCGCTAGGGTCGAATTTCGCTGAAATCGGGTGAAATTCGCCCGCGTCATGCCCCACAAGTGAGACATCGGCTCGCGTCCGCCACGCCGACCCGGTCAGCGAACCGCGCCGGCGTGGCCTGACGTCAGTTCATTATTCGTAGATGGCGCCGTTGTCGGTGCAGGTCCCGATGCGCACCCGCACCTCGTACTGGGTCACCTGGCCGTCGGGATATTGCGTCACCCCGGCCCAGCCATTGTAGCAGACCCCCTGCCACGAGCCGACCTGCTCGGTGAGGGTGGCGTCGCTGTAGTACAGATAGCTGTACAGCGGCTCGGACAGGGCGACCGCGGGGCCGGCTGCGGCGCCGACGAAGACGGCGACCGACGCGGCGACGGCCGACAGGAGCTTGAGACGAATCGTCATGGGAACCTCCGAACTCGCCCTCCAGATGAGGGCGTCGGACGTTCGCCTATTGCGCGAGATCAAGTCAACCGGTGCGAGCATCCGGCCCAAGCCGGATGCTCGCCGGAAGGATCAGCCCTTCAGGACTTCCACCAGGGTCGTGCCCAGGCGCGCCGGCGACGGCGACACGCGGATGCCCGCGGCCTCCATGGCGGCGATCTTGGATTCCGCGTCGCCCTTGCCGCCCGAGACGATGGCGCCGGCGTGACCCATGGTGCGGCCCTTGGGCGCGGTGCGGCCCGCGATGAAGCCGGCCATCGGCTTCTTGCGGCCCTTCTTGGCCTCGTCGATCAGGAACTGGGCGGCTTCTTCTTCCGCGCCGCCGCCGATCTCGCCGATCATGATGATCGAGGTCGTCTCGGGGTCGGCCAGGAACAGCTCCAGCACGTCGATGAACTCGGTGCCCTTGACCGGGTCGCCGCCGATGCCGACCGCCGTAGTCTGGCCCAGGCCTTCGTTCGTGGTCTGGAACACCGCCTCATAGGTCAGGGTGCCCGAACGCGACACGATGCCGACGTTGCCCTTCTTGAAGATCGAGCCCGGCATGATGCCGATCTTGCACTCTTCCGGGGTCAGGACGCCCGGGCAGTTCGGGCCCAGCAGGCGCGACTTCGACTTCTCCAGGCGGGCCTTCACGCGCACCATGTCCAGCACCGGGATGCCCTCGGTGATGCAGGTGATGAAGGGGATCTCGGCGTCGATGGCCTCGATGATGGCGTCCGCGGCGCCCGCCGGCGGCACGTAGATGACCGAGGCGTCGGCGCCGGTGGCGTCCTTGGCTTCAGCGACCGTGGCGAAGATCGGCAGGGTCTCGCCTTCCGACCCGTGCCACAGCTCGCCGCCCTTCTTGGGGTGGATGCCGCCGACCATCTTGGTCCCGTAGTAGCGAAGCGCCTGCTCGGTGTGGAAGGTGCCGGTCTTGCCGGTCAGGCCCTGGACGAGGACCTTGGTGTCTTTGTTGACGAGGATGGACATCTGAAGGCTCTCTCTGGACGGTCAAATCGTTTGGTTGTTTGGAATGATCAGGTTGAGGCAGCGAAGGACGAAGGTCTGGAAGCCGCTGACCACGTAGATTCGCCGGAACAGCTCGGCCTCGGCGCCCAGGCGGCGCGCCCGGTCATAGAGCGCTGATTGCAGGCGTCGCTTGCGGCCCATCTCCCAGGTGTCCTGGACCGCCAGCCGCCGGTCCCACTTGCCGCGCCATTGCTCCAGGCTGATGGCGTCGTAATGGGCCAGAAGCAGCGTCTTGGCCACGGCGGCCGACAGGGGCGCGCCGCCGCGCTTGGATTCGTGGATGCAGATCTCGACGCCGGAAAGGCCGGCCCGGACCGCATGCTTGCCCATGTCGTGGCCGAGCAGACCCTGGGTGAAGAAGCCGCCGCAGCCCGGATAGAGCAGGTAGGGCAGGACCGAGCTGAAGGGGCGTCCATAGGATCGTCTGAAGAAGGCCGCCCCATACTCCTGGGACAGATCGTGCTGGTCGCTGTAGACCGCCTCGACGGTGCGGAAGATGACGGATTCCCGATCCGAAGCCGTCGACGCCAGCAGGTCGCCGATCGACCCCTCGCCCAGGATGAACTCGTCGATATCGACCACCAGAAGCCAGTCGGACGCCGTCTGGCGGTAGGCGAGATCGTAGACGGCCCTCTGCCGGTCCTCGACGCTTTCGGGACGTGAAACGCCCAGATCACGCCAGAAGCCCTCGTCGCAGGCGATGACCTCGGCGCCTTCAAAGTCCCCCGCCAGCGCCGTTTCCCCGTCGAAGAAGACGCGGATGCGATCCGCGCCTCTGCGGCGGTAGTGGGCGACGAAGGTGCTGATGTGCCGCTCCGGCGCCAGCGCCATCGCGACCACTTCGAACTTGGCCAAGGCCTCTCTCCAACCGGCCCCCGATGCTCAGGGACGGTAAGCGAATGAACTCAACCGACCGCCGCGACGATCTTCTGGGCGGCGTCGTCCAGGTCGTCGGCCGCGGTGATGGCCAGGCCCGACTCGTTCAGGATGGCCTTGCCTTCCTTCACGTTGGTGCCTTCCAGGCGAACGACCAGCGGCACCTTCAGGCCCACTTCCTTCACCGCCGCGACCACGCCCTCGGCGATGACGTCGCAGCGCATGATGCCGCCGAAGATGTTGACCAGGATGCCCTTCACGTTGGGGTCGGCCGTGATGATCTTGAAGGCCGCGGTGACCTTCTCCTTCGAGGCGCCGCCGCCGACGTCCAGGAAGTTGGCCGGCTCCTTGCCGTACAGCTTGATGATGTCCATCGTCGCCATGGCCAGGCCGGCGCCGTTGACCATGCAGCCGATGTCGCCGTCCAGGGCGACGTAGGCCAGGTCGTACTTGGACGCCTCGATCTCCTTGGCGTCTTCCTCGGTCTCGTCGCGCAGCGCCTTGATGTCCTCGTGGCGGAACAGGGCGTTGCCGTCGAAGCTGACCTTGGCGTCCAGCACCCGCAGGTGGCCGTCGGTCATGACGATCAGCGGATTGACTTCCAGCATGGCCATGTCGGTATCGACGAAGGCCTTGTACAGGATCGGGAACAGCGACTTGCCGTCCTCGGCCGCCGCGCCCGTCAGGCCGTAGGCGGTGTTGATCTTGGCCACGTCGGCGTCGGTGACGCCGGTGTTCGGATCGATGACCAGGGTGACGATCTTCTCGGGCGTGTCGTGGGCGACCGCCTCGATGTCCATGCCGCCCTCGGTCGAGACGACGAAAGCGATGCGGCCATGGTCGCGATCGACCAGGATCGACAGGTACAGCTCGCGATCGATGTCGGCGCCGTCCTCGATGTACAGGCGGTTGACCTGCTTGCCCGCGTCGCCGGTCTGGGCGGTCACCAGGGTGTTGCCCAGCATTTCCTTGGCGTTGGCCACGACCTCTTCGATCGAGCGGGCCAGGCGGACGCCGCCCTTGGCGTCGGGACCCAGTTCCTTGAACTTGCCCTTGCCGCGCCCGCCGGCGTGGATCTGGCTCTTCACGACATAGAGCGGACCCGGCAGCTGCCGCGCCGCGGCCTCGGCCTCGTCGGCGCTGGTGATGGCGACGCCGGCCGCGACCGGTGCGCCGAAGCCCTTCAGGACCTGTTTGGCCTGATACTCGTGAATGTTCATGGGGAGGACCGCTGCCTGGAAAACGTGGGGCGCTTATAGGACCCCCACGTTCGCAGGTGCAACCGTCACGCCGCGTCAGCCTGCGCGGCGGGGCGTTTTCCCTAGACCATTCTTGCTTCAGGTCGGTACGACCTGAACCCAAAAAATGCTCCAGCATCAAACTGGAGCGAAATCTGAGCTGAGTTGGACTGCGTCCAAGTCAACCGATTTCGCTCTAGTCCACCCAGTCCTTCTTGAGTGTCCGCGACGCGCCGATCAGCAGGAAGGCGGCCAGGATGTAGAAGCCCATGCCGGTGTAGATCGCCCAGCGCAGGCTCTCGTCCCCGAACTGCGGACGCAGCAGGTCGCTCATCCAGCCGAAGTAGAAGAAGCCGACGGCCAGGCCGAGCAGGTTGTTGATCAGCAGGAACAGGGCCGAGGCGGTCGAACGCATCGGGGCCGGGGCCAGATGCTGGACCGCCGCCGTGATCGGACCCAGCCAGGCCAGGTTCAGGCCGGTGGGGATCAGGAAGATGAAGAAGGCCAGGGTCAGCTGTTGCACCTGGGTGCCGCCCCCCGGAATGAACTGGCCGATCAGCCACGGCGAGTTCATCGCCAGCACGAAGCAGGGCGCCGAGATCAGGAAGGCGATGGCCGGGACCAGCGGATAGGCGCCCTTGCCGCGCTTGGCCAGCTTGTCCGCGATCATGCCGCCGCCCCAGATGCCCAGCAGGCCGCCGATGAGGGCGACGCCGGAATAGTACCAGCTGGTCTGGCCCAGGGTCAGGCCGAAGCTGCGCATCATGAACAGCGGCAGCCAGCCGGCGACGCCGTAGCCGCAGACCGAGGACGACGCCGCCCCCAGCGCCAGCAGCCAGAAGCTGCGCTTGGGGATCAGGACCGAGGCGGTCGAGCGGGCGACGAACAGCGAGGCGCCGATGGCGATGGCCAGCAGGCCGCCGAAGGCGAACAGCAGGGTCGAGGTCCCGCCGGTGAAATGCGAGATGGCGGCCGCGACGAGGGCGGCCACGCCCAGGACCAGCATGATCTGGGCGGCGCGCATCCCGGCGCGGGCCGAGCCCGGCGCGGCGGGCGTGGCGTCAGCCAGCGGATCCACGATCTTGGCCGCGTCGGTGGCGCCGCGTTTCGGATTGCGCACGGTCAACAGCAGCACGGGCGCCACGATCAGGCCGAGCAGGCCCACGGCGATGAAGGCGGTCTGCCAGCCGTAGGCCACGGCCACCAGGCCCCCGATCAGGGTGCCGGCCGCGGTGCCCAGCGGAATGCCGAAGGCGAAGGCCGCCAGGGCGCGGGCCCGCTGGTGCGGCGGGAAGTAGTCGGCGATCAGGGAATAGGCTGGGGCCACGCCGCCCGCCTCGCCCACGCCCACGCCCATGCGGAACAGGAACAGCTGGGTGAAGGAGCCGGCGACGCCGCACAGGGCGGTGAAGCCCGACCAGACCGCCAGGGCGCCGGTCATGATCCAGACGCGGCTGAACCGGTCGGCCAGCCAGGCCAGGGGAATGGCGAGGGTCGAATAGACCGAGGCGAAGGCGATGCCGCCCAGCAGTCCGAACTGGGTGTCCGACATGGCGAAATGCGCCTTCAGCGGCGCGGCCAGGATGCCGATGATCTGCCGGTCCAGGAAGTTCAGCATGTAGACCAGGATCAGGACCGCCAGCACATAGTAGCGGTAGCCCCCCTTGGCCGGCGGCTGGGCGGTCGTCGGTTCCGGGACAGGGGCGTCGGTGGCGGTCATGGCGTTTCCCTCGACTTGTATTTTTCTTTGAACGAACCGTAGCGGCGCCGTCGGCGGGCGCCAGAAGAAAAGGGCGGCGGCTCGTCAGAACCGCCGCCCTTGATCGGAACCGATCAGGCTTCAGAGGGTCAGAACTTGAACTGAACCGTGGCGGTCACCGTCTGCGGCGGGCCGTAGTAGCCGATCAGCGAGTTGTCGAACGTCGCGCCCGCGAAGTTGTAGGCGCCGACACGGTATTCCTCGTCGGTCAGGTTCTTGCCGTACAGGCCGACCGTGAAGCGGTCGCTCGGATCGGTCCAGACCACCGACAGATCGACCAGGCTGTAGGCCTGCTGGTCGAGGACCGGGTTCGGGAACTCGAACTGGCTGTAGTCGCCGCGGTAGGAGATCGACGGCGTCACCGCCAGCTCGCCGCCCGCCACGTCGCCGATCCAGGTGAAGCCGAGATAGCCGGTCCATTCCGGCGCGTTCTGCAGCACGACCTGGCTGGAGATGTCCTCGTATTTCGCGGTCGTCAGATTGTAGCGGAGGAACTCTTCGAAGTCGGAGTGCAGATAGCCGATCGCGAAGTTGGCGGTCAGGTTGTCGAGGATCCGCAGGCGGCCTTCCAGTTCGGCCCCGTAGAAGGTGGACGAGCCGACGTTGTCGACGAACGAGGCGATGCCGCCCACCGCCGGAACCTGGGTCGTCACCTGCTGGTCGTTGTACTCGTTGTAGAAGATCGACGAGGCGAACGAGAGCCGGCTGAGCGAACCCTTCAGGCCGATCTCGTAGGAGTCGACCGTTTCGGGGTTGTAGCCGTTGACCGTGTCCGGCGTCAGGATCGCGTCGCCGCGCATGTCGAAGCCGCCCGACTTGAAGCCCCGCGAGAACGAGGCGTAGGTCGTCAGGTCGTCCGTCAGGTCATACGACAGGGCCACCTTCGGGGTGAACTGGTCGAAGTCCTTGGTGCGCCGATAGTCGGTGCGCAGCAGGGTCGGCGCGCGGGCCGTGCCGCCCAGCAGCGGGCTGCGGGTCGCGCCGGCGTAGTTGGCCCGGAACACGCGGCCGGTCTTTTCGTCCAGCGTATAGCGGCCGCCCAGCGACAGGTGCAGCCGGTCGGTCAGGTCCAGGTTCACGTCCGCGAAGAAGGCGTAGCTGGTCGTGTCGACATAGCCGGAGGTCCCGATCACGAACTGGCTCGCCACCGGCAGCAGGGGGTTGCCGACGATGGTGTCGAACGCGCCCTCCGCATGGCCGTCCAGGTAGAAGAAGCCCATCACGCCCTGGATGCGGTCGTAGTTGAACAGGAACTGGAACTCCTGGGTGATCTGGTCGTCCGAATAGTAGGCGGGGATGTCCAGCGTCGGCGCGGGGGTGTTGTCGAAGTCGATGACGGTGTCCGTGTCGCCTTCGCGCCAGGCGCTGATCGACTTGAACGTCCAGTGGTCGTTGACGTCGATCTGGATCGTGGCGGACAGGCCCTGGTTCATCACCGAGTTGTTGTCGCCGATGCCTGCGTAGGTGTCGTAGACGCTGCCGGGAACGCCCGAGTTCGGGGTCGCGCCGGCCACTTCGCGGTGGCCGTGGCGGGGGTTCGAGTCGTCCTCGGTGCGGTCGTAGGCCAGACGGATCTGGACGTCCTCGCGCGGTTCCCATTCGGCGCTCAGCCGGCCGGCCAGCACGTCCTTGTTGTAGTGCTCGGCGCCGGTGTTCAGATTCGTGCCGTAGCCGTCGCGCTGATAGCTGGCGATGGCCCCGCCGACGCGGAAATTGTCGGCCAGCGGCAGGCTGCCCATGGCCAGAAGGTCGGTCTGATTATAGCTGCCGTAGGACCCGCGCAGCGTCAGTTCCGGATCGGCGGACAGGCGCGAGGTGACGTATTTGACCGCGCCGCCGACGGTGTTGCGGCCGTACAGCGAGCCCTGCGGGCCGCGCAGGACCTCGATGCGCTGCACATCATAGATGTCCAGCACCGCGCCCTGAGGACGGGCGACATAGACGTCGTCGACGTACAGGCCGACGCCGGGCTCGAAGCCCCAGAGCGGATCCTGCTGGCCGATGCCGCGGATGAAGGAGATCAGCGTCGAGTTCGAGCCGCGGGCGACCTGGACGGTGGCGTTCGGCGTCTGCTGCTGCAGGGCCGTGATGTCGGCGGCGCCGGTCTGTTCCAGGCGCTCGGCGCCGATGGCCGAGACCGAGATCGGCACATCCTTCAGCGCTTCATCGCGACGACGCGCCGAGACGACGACTTCGTCCAGCGTCGACGCCCCGTCCTGGGGGACGTCCTGCGCCATGGCCATGGTTGAGAGCGCGCTCCAGGCGGCCCCCGCGAGCAAGGCGGTTTTCACGAGTCTGTTCATTTGCAGCCCCAATCCCTGATGTTTCCGGTGTCGACGCTTTTATTCAGCGTTCAATGATTTTCCGGGAAGGTAACCGTTTTCCCTCCTCTGTCAAACCGTGGCGCTTCCGCGACGGAAGCGTGGCGGAAACCTGTGGCGCCGTTGCACTGGCGGGGTCCCACGGCCTAGCGTGGGCCATGACCAAGCTTGATGCGCCCGCTCCCGATTCCGAGGTCCGCCCCGCGCGGCGGGGCCGGCCGCCGAAAACGCGGGCCGCCGGCGGCACCGACACCCGGGAATCTATTCTCGACGCGGCCGAGGACCTGTTCTCCAAGCACGGCTTCTACGGCGTCACCATCCGCGAGGTGGCGCGCGAGGCCGGAGTCGATACGGCGCTGGTCCACTACTATTTCGGGGCCAAGCGCGGCCTGTTCGACGCCGTCTTCCTGCGCCGGGCCGAGGTCTGGAACAACGAACGGGTCGACGCCATCAATCGTTACGCCCGCGAGGTCGGCGAGACGATGACGCTGGAGGGGCTGCTGGAGGCCTTCCTGCGTCCGCCGTTCCAGTGGTCGCTGAAGGGCGGGCCCGGCTGGAAACACTATTCGGCCCTGGTGGCCCAGACCAACGCCAACCCGACCTTCGGCGGCGAGACCATGGCCCGCTATTTCGACCCGGCGATCCGGCGGCTGATCGAACTGATCAAGCAGGTCCTGCCCGAGGCGCGCGACGTCGACCTGTACTGGGCCTATCACAACCTGTCGGGCGCCCTCACCCTGACGCTGGGCGAGACGGGCCGCCTGGACCGCCTGTCCGGCGGCCTGTGCCGCTCCGGCGATCTGGAGAGCGCCGCCGACTACATGGTGCGCTTCGCCGCCGCCGGCTTCCGCGCCGTCTGCACGCCGAGGCCCGAGTGACGGACGCGCCATTTCGTCTGTCGCTGACGCTGGATCGCAACCTGGTGAAGGGTCTGGCCGTCTCGTCGATCGCCGGGGTCGTGCTGGCCTTCACCGGCGCCTTCGGCATGACCGGCGCGCCCTTTCTGCACCGGTTGATCTACTGGGTGCCGCTCATGATCGGCGGGGCCGTCTGGGGGCACGTCTGCTCGCAGATCATCGAGCGCTGGATCGACTTCGACCGCAAGCCCTGGCTCGGCGCCCTGGTCCTGACCGCCGCCATGTCCGTGCCGCTGACGTTCGTCGTATGGGGCTACACGGTCTTCCTGTTCGAACACGGTCGGCACCCGGCGGTCGGACGGCTGGTCTACTTCTTCATTCCGGTGACGGTCGTGACCGGCGTGATGAGCGTGCTGAACATCTTCCTGCAACGCGCCCCGGTGCAGACCCACGCCGCGCCCGTCGGCGGCGCCCCGGCCCGCTTCCTCGACCGCCTGCCGCCCAAGCTGCGCGGCGCGGCGATCCGGGCGGTGGAGTCCGAGGACCACTATCTGCGCATCCACACCGACCGCGGCTCGGACCTGATCCTGATGCGGCTGTCCGACGCCCTGACCGAGCTGAAGGGGCTGGAAGGCGCCCAGACGCATCGCAGCTGGTGGGTCGCGCGCAACGCCGTGCGCGCCGTCAGCCGGGGCGAGGGCCGCGCCACCCTGACCCTGGACGGCGGCGTCGAGGCCCCGGTCAGCCGGCGCTACGCCAAGGCCCTGCGCGAGGCCGGCTGGTACTAGGCGCCCTATCTAGCCGTTCCACAGCCCATGGAAGCCCGCCGGCAGGGCGATGTCCGCCCGCCAGCTGGCCGTCGGCCCGTCCGACACCCGGGCGGCGTCGAAGGCGTGCAGCTCGGTCACGCCCCGCCGCAGGTTGATCGCCGGCGCGACCAGCCAGGCGTCGATCTCGCCCGAACGGCCGGGCTTGGGGACCCAGACCGCCTCTTCCATGATCACGCCGTCGCCGAAGTCGAAGCCGTCCGAGCGCCCGGTCTCCCAGTCATGCACCGCCAGCCCCGTCGGCAGGGGCCGCCCGCCCCGCTCGCCCGCGACGTGGGCGGTGTAGCGCCGGGCCAGGCCGGCCCGGCGCGGATCGCTGCGCGGAAACTCGGCGGTGACGCCCGAGGACGTCATCTCCGCCCGCCCGTCGATATGCAGGGTCACGAGCGACAGCTGGGACGGTTCACCCGGCACGGTCCCCCGCCCCTCGACCAGGACCCGCGCACCTTCCAGCGCGAAGGTCATTTCCTTGCCCGCCGCCACGTCGAAGCGGATCGTCCCCGAGCCGTCCTCCCACGCGTCGCCCAGATGGAAATAGCTGAAAGCCGGCAGTTCGAAGATCCGGCGGCGGGTCAGGTCGGCCTTGTCGATGACCATGACCTGGGTCCCCAGTTCCGGCTTCCACGCGAACCGCGCCGCGAAGGGCATGGCGTCGTGGTCGAAGACCCAGGGCTGCATCACGATCACCAGGTGGCGGGCCGTGGCGGTGAAGTCGTGCATGTAGCAGGCGCGCGGCAGCGCGACGATCTCGGCGGTGTGCAGGCTGCGGTCGGCGTTCAGCCGCCAGACGACCATCCGGTCGCCCCACAGGCCGATGTTCCAGACCGTGCCGTCGGGGTCGTAGCGGGGATGGGCCTGGAAGGGCATGCCCTTCAGGTCGTCGCGCAGGGTGACGAACCCCTTGGTCGACAGGTCCGAGGCGTTCATGGCCAGGGGCGAACCGGCCTCCCACAGGGCCCAGACCTCGTCGCCCGCCATCATGATCGCCGTGTTGGCGGCGTTGGCGTCGTCGGGCGAGCCGACGCGGGCGCGGTCGTCTCCGGGGGTGCCGAAGCCGGGCGTGACCACGGCGTCGATCTCGCTCTCCCAGCGCCGCTTGGGCGTGTCGGCGAAGCGGGCCTCCAGCGTGGCCTGTCCATCGCGGACGCGGAAGGCGCGCATCAGGCCGTCGCCGTCGAACCAGTGGGTCGCCGACCCGCCCGGCCGCCGGAACTTGGCCGGGCCGTTGCGGAACAGGGCGCCCTCCAGCCCGGCCGGAGCCCGCCCCCTCGCCAGCCGCATCGCCCGGGGCGCGATATCGCCCTCGAGGTCGGCGGTGGCCAGGGCCCAGTCGGCTGACGCCTGCATGGCGGCCATGGCGCGGACCGTCTCCGGCGTGACGACGGCGGCGGACAGGGCGGCGGCGCCCATCAGGAAGTGGCGGCGGGAGGCGAGCATGACTGTCTCTTCGAAATTTGGAGTCAGGGGGTTCGGGGGCTCAAGCAGCGCAAGGCGCGTTAGCCCCCGAGAGAAAAAGCTCAGCGGATGCTGATCGTCTGGGCGGTGTCGCCCGAGACGGTGAAGCGCGCGCGGCTCCAGCTGGCCGGACCCATGTTGGCCGGAGCGTTGTTGGAGAAGGCGTAGGGCTCGCTGGGGATGCCGAACGGATTGGTGTTCATCTGGCCGTCGCCGTTGACGTCGTGGAACGCCTTCACCGCGTAGTCGCCGGCGGGCAGGTCGCCGAAGACAGCCACCACCGCGCCGCTGGCGTCGACCGCCTGGGCGGCGACCGGCTGGCCGGACTGATACGAGGCTTCGGAGTTGAACAGGGCGACCATGACCTTGCCGGTGCGGGCGCCGGTCTCGAAGGTCAGGGTGACGGTGGCGTCCTCAGCCTGGGCGGGGACGGCGGTCAGGGCCAGAAGCGCGGCGGCGGCCAGGGTGGCGATGCGGATCATGTCAGGGTCCTCAGGAAGAGACCCGACCACCGGGCCTCCGATGACCCGACCGTGCCGACCGCCTTCACGGGCCGCCACGCCGTTTGCAGGAGAGGACGCCCCGACTTCGCGAACGATCACGCCTGTCCGTTCGCGTTTCGCGAATGGACACCCCACTTTGGGCCGCGGACCGTCGGCCGCTACGCGGACCTCCCGACCCGACGCGGCTTGGGGTGGTTAGGGCGCGGCCGAACGTCGGCGCCTGTCAGCGCGGCGCGCGCTTAGCCAGGATGCGTTGCAGGGTGCGGCGATGCATGCCCAGACGGCGCGCCGTCTCGGAGACGTTGTGATCGCACAGCTCGTAGACGCGCTGGATATGCTCCCAGCGGACCCGGTCGGCGCTCATCGGATTGTCCGGCGGCTCGGGCGCCTCGCCGGTCATCAGCAGGGCCTTGACCACGTCGTCGGCGTCGGCGGGCTTCTGCAGATAGTCGACCGCGCCGGCCTTCACCGCCGCCACCGCCGTGGCGATGGCGCCGTAGCCGGTCAGCATGACGATGCGGGCGTCTTCGCGGCGGTCGCGGATCATCTCCACCACCTTCAGGCCATTGCCGTCCTCCAGCCGCATGTCCAGCACGGCGAAGGCGGGGAGCGAGGCGCGCAGGGCGTCGGTCGCCTCGGCCACCGATCCGGCCGTGGTCACCACGAAGCCGCGGCTTTCCAGCGCGCGGCCCATCCGGGTGCGCAGGGCGTTGTCGTCGTCCAGCAGAAGGAGGGTCTTGTCCTCCAGTGCGGCGATACGGGCTTCGGTCTCGGACATCTTCGTTCTCCTGCCGCTCAAGTCGGTAACGGCTGGCCTGCGGTCAAGGTTCAGACGGGGGGTGCGACACCACGGCTCACGAAGCCACCTCCAGCGCCGGACGCGGCCAGCGCACCGTCACACGGGCGCCCTTGGGCTGGCCCTTGCCGCCGTCGCCGGCGCCGACGCTGACCTTTCCGCCCGTCCGTTCCAGCAGGGTGCGGGCGATGAAGAAGCCCAGGCCCATCCCGCCCTGGCTGGGGGCGATCTCTTCAGGCGCGGGCGCGGCCTTCTTGGACTTGCGGCCCGGCGCGGCGGCGGCGACCGAGGCGGCGATCTGGGCGGCGAGGGCGCGGCGCGCCTTGCCCTGCGGTCGGCTGGTCACATAGGGCTCGCCCAGACGGGGCAGGATGTCGGCCGGGAAGCCGGGGCCGTCATCGACCACCTCGATCTCGATGAAGCCCGCGTCGACCAGGGCCCGCACCCGCACCTTGTCGGCGGCGAAGTCGGCGGCGTTCTCCACCAGGGTCGACAGGCCGTGGATGACCTCGGGCAGGCGGCGCACGCGCGGCGGCTTCTCGCCCGAGGCGGTGCGCACCGAAACCTCGAAGGCCAGGTCGAACCCCCGGTGCGGCTCGACCACCTCTTCCAGCAAGGCCTTCAGCCCGACCTCGGCGAAGGCGATGCCGCCCTCCTCCGGCTGCTGCGACAGGCGTTTCAGGATGTCGCGGCAGCGCTCGGCCTGCTGCAGGATCAGGGCGGCGTCCTCGGCCGCCGGGCCGTCGCTGGGCGAGGCCCGCAACAGCTCCTTGGCCACCACCTGGATGGTCGCCAGCGGCGTGCCTAGCTCATGCGCGGCGGCCGCGGCCAGACCGCCCAGCGCGGCCATGCGCTGTTCCCGCTGCAGCACGTCCTGGGTCGTGGCCAGGGCCAGCTCCAGCTTCTCGGCGTCCGCCGCCACCCGCCAGGCGTAGGCGGAGGTGAACACCACCCCCGTGGTCAGGGCCATGCCGATGCCGATCTTGTACAGCGACGGCAGGTTCAGCTCGGTCCCCGCCTGCCACGGCAACGGCAGGGAGAAGAAGAACAGGCAGACGGTGGCCAGCAGCACCAGCAGCCCCATCAGCACCGCCTGCCGGCCCGGCAGGGACGCCGCCGCCACCGTCACCGGCGCGACCAGCAGCAGGCAGAAGGGGTTCTGCAGCCCGCCGGTCAGCCCCAGCAGGGTCGAGATCTGCAGGATGTCGAAACCGAGGTGCGCCGCGGTCAGGGCGCCGTCCGGCGTCGAGCCGTCGCTGCGCTTCAGCCGGGCGGTGGCGTTCAGGTTCATCGCCACGCTGGCCGCGATGGCGGCGAGACAGCCCCACAGCGGCAGGTCGAAATGGAACCAGGCGGTGGCGGCGAAGATGGTCGCGCTCTGCCCCGTGATGGCCATCCAGCGCAGGATGACCAGGGTCCGCAGCGACAGGCCCCGGCTGCGTCTCGGCAGATTGCGCCAGTTGGCGAAACGCCCGCCGCCCTCGGGCGCGTCGGCGAACTGCGGCGTTGGATGATCTTCTGTAGCGCTCACGGCTCTTCTATAGACGCGTTCGGCTCGTTCGGGGCCTTTTCGAAAGGGTCGCGATGCCGCGCCGCTCCATCCTCGTCTTCGCCGGCGCCTGCGTCGCCATCGCCGCGGCGCTCGCGGTCGTCACCATGGTCGTCGTCGGTCGTCAGGCGCCCACGCCTCAGTCGCTTGAAGTCGGCTCAACCGGCCAGGCCCAGGTCGGCGGTCCGTTCCAGCTGGTCAACCAGGATGGACAGCCGGTCGATCAGACCATCCTGAACGGCAAATGGACCCTGGTCTTCTTCGGCTTCACCTACTGCCCCGACTACTGCCCCACGACCCTGACCATGCTGGAGGCCACCAAGGCCCGGCTGGGCGACAAGGCCAAGGACCTGCAAATCGTCTTCATCTCGGTCGATCCGGAGCGCGACACGCCCCAGGCCCTGAAGGACTACCTGTCCGCGGACGGCTTCCCCGAAGGCGTCGTCGGCCTGACCGGCACGCCGCAGCAGGTCCGCGCCGCCGCCGACGCCTACCGCGCCATGTACAGCAAGGTCGGCGAGGGCGAGGGCTACACCATGAACCACTCGCTCACGATCTATCTGATGGGGCCGGACGGACAGTTCCGCGGGCCGCTGGCCCACGACATCGGGCCGGAGCGCGGCGCCCAGGTGATCGAACGGAACATGGCGCGCGGCTGAAGACGGTCTACGTCCAATGCTGACGTAGGCGGGGCGTAAGATGGCGTCATGGTCACCTGCCCGCCCGCCGCCGGCCGCCGGCCGCCGCGCTTCACGCCCGGACGCTTCGGACGCTTCGGACGCTTCGGACGCTTCGGACGCTTTTTTCCAGCGGCCCGGGCCCGACGATACGGTCCGCGTCTACCCCGTTCACGATTTCGGTGATCGCCGATAATCTTTTTGCAGTGCGAAGCGTTCTATGTTGCCTTGCCGCACTCACGGCGGGGGCCGTCTCAGGACACGCATGCTGTACACGCTTCATGAGCTGGCCTACGCCTCGGCCGCTCCCTACCGGATCGGGGCCCAGATGGCCCGGGACTTCTGGACATCGCCGTTCAATCCGGCCGCCGACACCGCCATCGGGCGTACGGCGTTCGCCTCGGCCGAGCTGTTCGAAAGCGTCACGCGCCGCTACGGCAAGCCGTCGTGGGGTCTGGACGTCGTCACCATCGACAATCGCCCGGTGCGCGTCACTGAACAGGTGGTCTGGTCCTCGCCCTGGTGCCGCCTGGTCCGCTTCGCGCGCCACATCGGCGACCTTAAGCGCGCGGGCAAGCCCGCTGTCGCCCCGGCGGTGATGATCGTGGCCCCGCTGTCGGGCCACTACGCCACCCTTCTGCGCGGCACGGTCGAGGGCTTCCTGCAGGACCACGACGTCTACGTCACCGACTGGTCGAACGCGCGTCAGGTGCCGATGCTGGAAGGCCGCTTCGACTTCTTCGACTACATCGACCACGTCCGCACCATGCTGGCCCAGATCGGCCCGCGCGCCCACGTCGTCGGCGTCTGCCAGCCGGGTCCGCCGGTCCTGGCCGCCTGCGCCCTGATGGCCGAGGACGAGGATCCCAACCGTCCCGCCTCCATGACCTTCATGGGCTCGCCCATCGACGCCCGCCTGTCGCCGACGGTCACCAACCAGCTGGCCGAGGAAAAGCCCTTCACCTGGTTCAAGTCCAACATGATCCACACCGTGCCCTGGCCCTATCCGGGCTTCGGACGGCGGGTCTATCCGGGCTTCGTGCAGCTCTACAGCTTCATGTCGATGAACGAGGAAAAGCACACCGACGCCCACTGGCGCTATTTCCAGGACCTGGTCTCCGGCGACGGCGACGGCGCGCAGAAGCACGAGGAATTCTACGACGAGTACCTGTCGGTGCTGGACCTGTCGGAAGAGTTCTACCTGCAGACCATCGACATCGTCTTCCAGCAGCACCTGCTGCCGCGCGGCCTGCTGGAGCACCGCGGGCGCAAGGTCGACCTGACCAAGATCACCGACATCGGCCTGATGACGGTCGAGGGCGAGAAGGACGACATCTCCGGCGTCGGCCAGACCCAGGCCGCGCACGAACTGTGCACCAGTCTGACGGACGAGCGCCGCGTGCTGTACGTCCAGCCCGAGGTCGGCCACTACGGCGTCTTCAACGGTCGTCGTTTCCGCGACGAGATCTATCCCCGCGTCCGCGACTTCATCGCGGCCAACGAGGCCCTCAGTGCAATACCGCAACGGCCAGCGGCTGCCGCCTGAGGCGGTCGGGGTCCCCGCCAGACTCTCGGTGAATCCGCGCGCGCGCCGGCTGTCGATCCGCATCGACGGCCGCGCGGGCGAGGCGGTGCTGGTCGCCCCCTCCGAACGCAAGCTGGCCGAGGCCGTGGCCTTCGCCCGCACCAAGTCGGCGTGGATGCGCGAGCGGCTGGCCGAACGGCCCGACGGTGCCCCGCTGGAGCCCGGCGCGGTCGTTCCCCTGTTCGGGGTTCCGACCCGTCTGGTCGCCGTCGGCGGCGCGGGCGCGGCGCGGCTGATCGACGGCCCGGACGGCGCGGTGATCCAGTCCGGCGGCGAGGGCGAGGCGTTCGCCCGGCGCATCGAGAACCTGTTCAAGCGGCTGGCGCGGCAGGTGCTGGTCGAGCGCACCGAACATCACCTGCGCACCCTCGGCCAGCGCCCGGTGAAGGTTTCCATCGCCGACACCAAGTCGCGCTGGGGCTCCTGCAGCCCGCACAATCGCTCGATCCGCTACAGCTGGCGGGTGATCATGGCCCCGCCCGCCGTGGCCGACTACCTGGCCGCGCACGAGGTCGCGCACCTGGTCCACGCGGACCACAGCCCGGCCTACTGGTCGGTGGTGCAGCGGCTGGTCGGCGACCACCGCCCGTTCCGCAAATGGCTGCGGGACCACGGCCCCGCGCTACACGCGGTGGGGCGCTAGCGGCGGCGTTATTGCCCCAGAATGCAGGGGTACAGGTCGTAGCAGCCGTTGTTGCAGATTTCCCATGCCGTCACGTCCTCGATCGGGCACTGGGCGACGCATCGGAAATACTCGTCACAGATCGGATCGGCGCTGACGGCCGATGACCGGCTGACCTGAAGCTGGGACGCCATCGGCGCCGGAGCGAACGCCGACATCGATACGAGACCGAGAGCCAGGACAGAAACACGCAGAACTGCACGCATGAGATGATCCTCCCGTCGAAACGCAACCCTAAGTCTGGCGCTTCCGGGAGGTCAAGCACTCAGGCGGCGTCTGGACCCCTCAGAAGAACAGCGGGTCGGCCTTCTTCTCGGGCTGGGGCGCCGGTTCGGGGCGTGGCTCCTCGCGCTGGGGCTGCGGCTGGGTCGGGCGGATGACCGGCTGCTGCTCCGGGCGATTGGGCGCGGTGGGACGCGGGGCCGGCTGCGGCTCGAGCAGCCGCTCGTCCAGCGGATCGACATTGCTGTCGCCCGGCGGATTGTCGCCGAACAGGTCGCCGATCTGGCCGATCAGGCTTTCGACCGGGCTGGGCGGCTGCCAGCCCTCGGGCATGGCGGGGCCGTTGGGGATGGCGGGGGCGTTCAGGCGCGGCAGGGCCGCCTCCATGAAGCTGCGCCAGATGGCGGCGGGCGAAGAGCCGCCGGTCACCCCACGCATCGGGGTGTTGTCGTCCTTGCCGACCCAGACCGCGGTGACGAAGCCGCCGGTGTAGCCGACGAACCAGGCGTCCTTGTAGTCCGAGGTCGTACCGGTCTTGCCGGCCAGGTCGCGGCCGCCGATCGCCGCCGACCGCCCGGTGCCCGAGGTCATCACGCCCCGCAGCATCGAGTTCAGATAATAGAGGTAAGGGTTGGTGATCGCCTGGGCGGGCCCTTCGGCGCGGCTGGCGCGCTGATAGATGACCCGGCCCTGCGGGGTCCGGATGCGGCTGATGCCATAGGCCTGCACGCGCTTGCCGCCGTTGGA
Organism: Brevundimonas sp. GW821-FHT09G01; assembly: GCF_059416065.1. Classification (NCBI taxonomy): domain Bacteria; kingdom Pseudomonadati; phylum Pseudomonadota; class Alphaproteobacteria; order Caulobacterales; family Caulobacteraceae; genus Brevundimonas; species Brevundimonas sp. GW821-FHT09G01. Next base: position 25,193 of record NZ_JBWKOL010000005.1, on the reverse strand, counting down.
GAAGGCGTCATAGGCCTGGGCCATCTCGAGCGGCGAAACCTCCACCGCGCCCAGCGCCATGGCGGGCTCCAGACCGATGCGGCTGGAGACGCCCAGACGGCGGGCCGTGCGGGCGACATTGTCCCGGCCGATCTGGTCGGCGACGCCGGCGGCGATGGTGTTGGTCGACTGGGCCACGGCGTTGGCCAGGGTCATCTCGCCCGCGAAGGTCCCGGAGTAGTTGCGCGGCGACCAGTTGCCGATGTGGATCGGGGCGTCGTTGACCCGGGTCTCGGGCGTGTAACCGCTCTCCAGCGCTGTCAGATAGACGAAGGGCTTCCATGCCGAGCCGGCCTGGCGCCGGGCGTCGGTGGCGCGGTTGAACTGGCTGTCGGCGTAGGAGCTGCCGCCGATCATGGCGCGCACCCGGCCTTCACCGTCCAGCGCGACCAGGGCCGCCTGCTCCACGCCCTTGGACTTGTCGCGGTCCAGGATGCGGCGCACCGAGCGCTCGGCCTGGGTCTGCAGCGTCAGGTCCAGCGTCGTCTCGACGATCATGTCCTCGGTCGGCTCGCCGACCAGTTCGCGGATCTGCTTGTCCAGCCAGTCGATGAAGTACTGGGCGTGCTGGGTGGCCAGGGTGCGCGACACGCGCACCGGCTCGGTCACCGCCTGGGCGCGCTGTTCGGGCGTGATCACGCCGGCGTCGACCATCTCATTGAGCACGACGGTGGCGCGGGTGGCGGCCCGCTCGCTCTCGGACACCGGCGAATAGCGCGACGGAGCCTTCAGCAGGCCGGCCAGCAGCGCCGCCTCGCCGACGGTCAACTGCCTGGCGCTCTTGTCGAAATAGCGTTGCGACGCCGCCTCGATGCCGTAGGCGCCGGCGCCGAAATAGACGCGGTTCAGATAGAGAGCCAGGATCTCCTTCTTGGAGAATTTCATCTCCAGCCAGACCGCCAGCATCAGCTCCTGGACCTTGCGCTTCATGTTCTGGTCCGGGGACAGGAACAGGTTCTTGGCCAGTTGCTGGGTCAGGGTCGAGCCGCCCTGGACCACGCGCCCGGCGCGCATGTTGGACACGATCGCGCGGCTCATGCCGATCGGGTCGAAGCCGGGGTGGTGGTAGAAGCGCCGGTCCTCGATGGCGATGAAGGCCGCCGGGACATAGTCGGGCAGGGCGTCCAGGTCAGCGGGCGGGGCCTGCTGTGTGCCGCGCACCGCGATCAGGGCGCCGTTGCGGTCCAGATAGGTGATCGAGGGCTGGCGATCGACATTGTACAGGGTCGAGGTGTCGGGCAGGTCGCGGGCGAACACCGCGAAGAAGACGACCAGGAAGATGACGCCCCACACGCCCAGAACCGCGCCCCAATAGAGCACGCGCTGCAACGGCGTCCGGGCCGGCTTGTCGCCGCCCCCATTGGCGCCACGTCCGAAGCTGAAGCCACCGGCCATCTAAAACCTCACCCAACCCGCCCGACGGCCTTAGCCCATCGGACGGTGCACGGAAACGCCCCCGAGCGGTTGGCGGCTTGGAAAGCCGACAACCTCTCAAGATACAAAGTGGGGCGACTTATCCGAAAACCGGAACCACTTTTCGGGTCGCCCTAATCTTCACAGGACCGTGAAGGGCGTTTCCGCCGAAAGGATGACCTTTGAGGGCCCTATTCTAAAAACGCGTTCACCTCGGCGGCGAAGGCGGCGGGCTGGTCCAGCATGATGAAGTGGGCGCTATTGTCGATCCGCTTCAGCTCGGCGCCCGGCAGGCCCTGGTACGACATGCGGTAGACCATGTCGGTGAACTCGGGCGTCTGCCCGGTGAAGAGGACGTACAGCACCTCGGTCGGGGCGGTGATGCGCGACAGTTCGGGCCGCAGGTCGGTGACGATCAGCTCGCGGAAGGACGAGGCGGCCACCTGCTGGTCGCTGGTCTCCATGTCGCGGATCGGACCGGCGCGCAGGGCTTCGGTCTTGATCATCGAGTTGATCGAAGCCGTGGCCTGGGTGTTGTAGGCCTCGCGCGTGCCGGTCGACATGCTGGCGTAGATCTGGTTGGCGATCGGCGTGACGCTCTCGGCCGTCGCGCCCGGGGCGCCGAACATCGCGCCCATGAAGGGCACCATGTCGACGACCATCAGCTTGCCGACGCTGTCGGGATGGCGCGCGGCCAGCATCATGGCGATGGTGCCGCCCATCGAGTGCCCGATGACGACCGGCTTGTTCAGATGCTGTTCGGCGATGTAGCGGGCCAGATCCTCGGCGACCGGGGCGGCGACCGGGCCGGTGGCGTTGTCTTCGGCCGGTGCGCCGGCGAAGCCCTGCACGTGGACGCGGTGGATGCGGTAGCGGCCCTTGAGCTGATCGGTCAGGCCATCCCAGACCTCGGGCGACGACGTCAGGCCGGGGATCAGGATGATGTCGCCGACCGGATGCTCCGGCCCGTCGATGCGGACATGGAACCGGCCCGACTGGAAGTCGGCGTGGCGGTGGCCGTGGTCCGCGGCCCCTTGCTGAGTAGCTTGCCCGTGGGCGGCGTGCGAGCCGTGCGCCTGGGCCAGGGCGGGCGCGGCCAGCCCCAGCGACAGGCAGGCGGCGAGGGCGGCGGCGGCGGTCATGGTCTTCATGGCGGTTCCCCGTGTACGGGCCATTCGCCCGCATCTGTCCCGTAGTCGCCGCAGGGGGCGCGATTGGATGCAGGCGGTCAAGACTTCCCGCGCCGCCGACGCTAAAGTGGCGTCATGACGCCCGCAGATTCCGCTCCTGTTTCCTCCAACGCCCCGGAAGCCAAGGCCCCGCCGACCGCCTTCGGCAAGGGCTTCGTTCTGGACGCCTGGTATTTCGTCGCCCTGGCGCGCGACGTGAAACCCGAGTCGCTGAAGCGCTACGAACTGCTCAATGAACCGGTCCTGATCGGGCGGACGAAGGCCGGGCAGGTCTTCGCCATGCGCGACATCTGCCCCCACCGCGCCGCGCCCCTGTCGGCCGGCCGGGTGGTGAACAAGCCGGGCGAAGGCGAAACGGTCGAGTGCCCCTATCACGGCTGGCGCTTCCGCCCCGACGGCGTCTGCGCCGCCATTCCGTCCCTGGTCGAGGCACAGGCCTTCGAGGCCGACCGCATCAAGGTGCGCGCCTATCCGGTCCGCGAAAGCCAGGGGATGGTCTTCGTCTGGGTCAGCGCCGACCCGCGCGGCGCGGGCGAGCCGGATCACGAGCCGCCGCAGTTTCCGGGCGTGGTGGGCGGCGACGCCAAGCTGGTCGAATGGATGGATTTCGACAGCCACATCGACCACGCGGTCGTCGGCCTGATGGACCCCGCCCACGGCCCCTACGTCCATCAGCAGTGGTGGTGGCGGTCCGAGCATTCGATGCACGAAAAGGCCAAGGCCTTCGAACCGCGCGAACAGGGCTTCGCCATGGTGCGCCACGCGCCGTCGTCGAACAGCCGGGCCTACAAGATCCTGGGCGGCGCCCCGGCGACCGAGATCACCTTCCGCCTGCCCGGCTACCGTTGGGAGCACATCCAGGTCGGAGAGAAGCAGGTGCTGGCGCTGACCTGCCTGACGCCCATCACCGACACCAAGACCCGGATCACCCAGATCTTCTGGTCGGACCACTGGATCTTCGACCTGGCCAAGCCCTTCCTGCGCATGGGCGTGGTCGCCTTCCTCAAGCAGGACGGCGGCATGGTGAACCTGCAGAACGAGGGCCTGCGCTACGATCCGGCCCTGATCTGGATCGACGACGCCGACAAGCAGGCCAAATGGTACCAGCAGCTGAAGCGCGAATGGATCAAGTCCCGCGCCGAGGGCCGGCCGTTCGCCAACCCGGTGAAGCCCGCGACCTTGCGCTGGAAGAGCTGACGCTCTTCGAAGGGCGCTAACGCTCGCGACGCGGTCGCTCGCTGCTTGAGCGCAAGACAAAGGCCGCAGCGGATGCCGCGGCCTTTGATCTGTTCAGCATGCGCGAAGCGCCAGGCCGCGTCGGGTCGGGAGGTCCCGAAGGGCCGACGGTCCGCGGCCCCCGATTATTGCCGGGCCAGCGCGCCGGCGAGGACGATGTCGATCTGCTTGGAGATCTGGGTCGTCAGCTGTTCGATGCCCCAGCCGTCGTAGGCGGCGTGGCGGTAGTTGGCGATGAAGGCGCCGTAGATCAGCTCGCCCAGCAGGCGGATGTCCGCGTCCTGACGCAGCTCGCCTTCACGCACGCCGGCCTGCAGGGCGTCCGAGACGATGACGGAGACCGGACGGGCGGCGGCGCGGCTGCGCATTTCAGCGGCGACCGGCTGGAACCACGAGCGGGCGACGACGGCCTGCACCAGCGGCAGATGCTCCAGGGATTCGTGATAGGCGGCGGTCATGGCGGCCACCAGGCGTCCGCGCACCGAGTTTTCAGCGGCGACGGCGGCCTTCAGCGATTCCGCCAGACGGGCCAGGTCCTCGGCCAGGACGGCCTCGAACAGTTCGGCCTTGTCCTGGAAGTTGGCGAAGACCGCGCCGGTCGACATGCCCGCGCCCTTGGCGATGTCGCGGATGGTGGCGGGCTCGTAGCCGCGTTCCGCGAAGAGGGTGCGCGCGGCGTCCAGGACCTTCTGACGGGTCCGCACCTTGGCGGCCTGACGACGGTTCAGGCGGGGGGCGTCAGCCTCGGAATCCGAGGCGGTCTGGGCGGAGCTAAGGGCGATGTCTCGCATGTAAAACGGCTACTCGACTAAGCGGCGGGGAGGACCACCGGCAGGAAAACAGCGCCATGACGGCAGGGTTTCGGGCGCTCCGGAAAGCACCTCAGGCCCGACCTGAAGGCCCGGCGAACAGCGGCACTCATCACGCAACGATGACCAAATTGGGGTGTACAGATTAACAGCAGCGTTAGTTGCTGGGTTAACGGCGCAGCTTGCCAAGTCCGTCGCGGCCTATCTTTTGAGCGTCGACCTCAGCGCCCGGGGTCTCCGCGCAGCCTCCCCGTCGGGCATGGCGTCCTGGAACAATTTGCGGAAACGGTCGCGTCGTTCATGGATCGAAGCGAGCACCAGACCCATCGGCACGCCGAGGTCGACCAGGGTGTTTTCCGCCAGTTGAAGACTGGCCTCCGTGGTCTCCGGAACGGCGTCGGTGACGCCCAGCCGGTACAGGCGTTCGGCGTGTCGGGAATCCCGCGCCCGGGCGATCAGGATCAGGTCTGGCCTCAACGAGCGGGCCGCGACGACCACCTCGTCGACCTTGGCGGGGGCGTCCATGGTGACCACCATGGCGCGCGCCTTTTCGATGCCGCAGCGCGCCAGCAGGTCGGCCTGGCCGGCGTCGCCGTAGAAGACGTTCGAGCCCTCGCCGCGCCCCTTGGCGACGGTGGAGGCGTTGGCGTCGACGGCCACGAAACTCTGTCCGTGCTCGGTCAGCATTTCCCCGACGAGGCGTCCCACCCGGCCGAAGCCGACGATCAGCACCTGGCCCTCGACCGACGGAGGCTCCAGCGCCTCGGCCGGAAGATCAGGCAAAACTGCGGCGTCCTGTCGCGTCAGTCGATCGGCGAACATCGCCATCAACGGTACAGTAAAAATACTTATGGTGGCCGCAAGCATGACTGTACGTGTGAAGTCAGGCGACGCGATTCCTTCCACCAAACCTGCACCCAGGATGACGAAGGCGAACTCTCCCGCCGGTCCCAACACCAGCGCGGTCTCGATGGCGGTCTTGTTCTTCACGCCCCACAGCCGCGCCGCGCCGTAGATCATCAGGGCCTTGAACAGGGTCAGCCCGATCGCCAGCCCAAACACGGCCACCGGATCGGCCGCCACCGCGTCCACGTCCAGCCCGATGCCGACGCCGACGAAGAAGACGCCCAGCAGCAGACCCTTGAACGGTTCGATCGACACCTCGACCGCCCGCCGGAACTCCGTCTCGGCCAGCAGCAGGCCCGCCACCAGCGCGCCGAGGCTCATCGACAGGCCCGCGGCCTGGGCCCCCAGCCCGGCGCCGACCACGACCAGCAGGCAGGCGGCGACGAACATCTCCTGCCCCTGCCCCTTGGCCCGGGCCTTGGCCACCGACCGGAACAGCGGACGCAGCACCAGACGGCCCAGCACCACCAGCAGGGCCAGACCGATAGCGGCCGGGATGAGGGTGAACAGCGCCGTGCCCAGCACGGCCGGATCGAAGTCGCCGCCGGCGGTGACTCCGCCCTGCGCCAACGCCGCCAGCACGGTGACGGTGATCAGGATCGGCGCCACGGCCAGGTCCTGGGCCAGAAGGACCGAGAAGATGGTGCGCCCCGCCGCGCCGCCCAGGCGGCCGCGCTCAGCCATGACCGGCATGACCACGGCGGTCGAGGACAGCGCCAGCCCCAGGCCCAGCACGGCGGACGACACCAAGGTCTGGCCCATCGCCATGAACAGGGCGGCCAGTCCGACCGTGCAGAACAAGACCTGCGTCAGCCCCAGGCCGAACACGAGCCGGCGCATCGCCTTGAGCCGCTCCCACGACAGCTCCAGCCCGATCATGAACAGCAGGAAGGCCACGCCCAGTTCGGACAGGGCGCGCAACTGGTTGGCGTCGGAGATGGTCAGCCACGCCAGCCAGGGTACGGTGTCGGCGAATCGGGCCAGACCGTCGGGCCCCAGCAGGACGCCTGCCGCAAGAAAGCCGAGAACCGGGCTGATCTTCAGCCGGTTGAACAGGGGAACCACCACCCCGGCCGCCGCCAGGAAGACCACAAGGTCCTTATATTCGCCGCCGCTGCCGCCGTGAGTCATTCGCCCTCCGTCCGGTTCAGCCTACAGGCTGAAACGCCGCCGCGTCTGGCTTTCCGTCGTTTCATGACAAAAAATTCAGGCGACAGTCTCCGAGGCGGGCGTAGGGTCCGCGCCGACCCTTCCAAGTTGGTGAAGAGAAGTCGGGGAAACTCCTATGAAGAAGCTGCTTATCGGCGCCGCCCTCGGCGCCCTGCTCCTGCCCGCCGCCGCCCAGGCGCAGAGCTGGACCGATGCTGACGAACACGCCTGCGTCGACGAATCCTGCACGGTCGTCGAACTGTTCCAGGCCCCCGCACAGGGCGCCGCCGTCGCCGGTTGGCAAGGCGTCGAGGCCCCCAAATACGGGACCTGGGGCTTCGACCTGAACGGCCGCGACACCTCGGTCAACCCGGGCGACAACTTCATGCGCTACGCCAACGGCGCCGCGCTGGACCGCCTGCAGATTCCGTCGGACCGCACCTCCTACGGCTCGTTCAACCTGCTGCGCGAACTGTCGGACAACCGCGTCAAGGTGATGATCGAAGGCCTGGTGGCCCGCACCGATCTGACCGCCGGCTCCGACGAGCAGAAGATCGCCGACGCCTATCGCTCCTACATGGACGAGGCCCGGATCGAAGCGCTGGACGCCCAGCCGCTGGCCCCCTACCTCGCCGCAATCCGCGCCGCCGACACCCATGACAAGGCCGCGGTCTACATGGGCCAGACCCAGGGCCGCATCGGCGGCTCGATCTTCGGCACCGGCATCACGATCGACCAGAAGGCGCCGACCCGCTACGTCGTCTCGACCGGCCAGTCGGGCCTGGGCCTGCCGAACCGCGACTATTATCTGGAGCAGCGCTGGGCCGACAAGAAGGTCCTGTACCAGGCCTATGTCGCCCGCATGCTGGGCATGATCGGCTGGGCCAATCCGGAACAGGCCGCGGCCGACATCGTCGCCTTCGAGACCAAGATCGCCGAGGCGCACTGGACGCCGGAGCAGAACCGCAACCGCGACGAAACCTACAACGAGTATAGCATCTCGCAGCTGGCTTCGGAGGCTCCGGGCTTCCCGTGGCAGGCCTACTACACCGCTGTCGGCGTGGGTGAAGTGCCGCGCCTGATCGTCCGCCAGGACACGGCCATGCCGAAGATCGCGGCGCTCTACGCCGATACCCCGATCGCGACGATCCAGGCCTGGCAGGCCTTCCACACGACCGACGACGCCGCCGGCCGCCTGTCGCGCCGCTTCGCGGACGCCCAGTGGGAGTTCCGGTCGCGCGATCTGCAGGGCCAGCCCATGCAGCGCCCCCGCGACAAGCGCGGCATCAGCTTCGCCGAAGGCATGCTGGGCGAGGCCGTCGGCCGCCAGTACGTGGCCGACTACTTCCCGGCCGAGTCCAAGGCGAAGATGGAGCAGCTGGTCGCCAACCTGCGCACCGCGCTGGGCAACCGCATCCGCAACTACACCTGGATGAGCGCCGAGACCCGCGCGGCCGCCGAGGAGAAGCTGAACAAGTTCACCGTCAAGATCGGCTATCCGAACAAGTGGCGTGACTATTCGGCCCTGGAGATCCGTCCGGACGACCTGTTCGGCAACGGCGAGCGCGCCGGCCTGTTCCAGTGGAACTACCAGCTGAACCGCCTGAACCAACCGGTCGACAAGGACGAGTGGGGCATGACCCCGCAAACCGTGAACGCCTACTACAACTCGGCCAATAACGAGATCGTCTTCCCGGCCGCCATCCTGCAGCCGCCCTTCTTCGATCCGGACGCGGACCCGGCCGTCAACTACGGCGGCATCGGCGGCGTCATCGGTCACGAGATCGGCCACGGCTTCGACGACCAGGGCTCCAAGTCCGACGGCGACGGCGTGCTGCGCAACTGGTGGACCCCTCAGGACAAGGCCAATTTCGAAGCCCTGACCGCCCGCCTCGGCGCCCAGTACGGCCAGTTCGAGCCGATCCCCGGGTTCCATGTCCGTCCGGGCCTGACGATGGGCGAGAACATCGGCGACGCCGCCGGCGTGGCGGTGGGCCTGGAGGCCTATCACCTGTCGCTGAACGGCCAGCCGGCTCCGGTCCTGGACGGCACGACCGGCGACCAGCGCTTCTTCTACGGCTGGGCCCAGGTGTGGCAGTCCAAGTATCGCGAAGCGGCGCTGAAGCAGCAGATCGACACCGACTCGCACAGCCCGGCCGAATTCCGGGTCATCGGCCCGGTGCGCAACGTCGACGCCTGGTATGAAGCCTTCGGCGTCCAGCCGGGCACGAAATACTACCTCGCGCCGGAAGACCGCGTCCGTATCTGGTAAGCGGATCGCCGCACTGAACGAAGAAGGCCGGGGCTCACGCTCCGGTCTTTTTTGTTGGGCCACGGTCGAAAGGCTCCGCCTTTCTTTGTTGGGCCGCGGACCATCGGCCCTTGGGACCTCCCGACCCGACGCGGCCGGGCGCTTCGCGCAGGCTCCAGCAGCGAGCCGCCGCGCGGTAGCGCCAACATCATGATTCCGGGCGCAAAAAAGCCCGCCGCGGGGGATACATCGCGGCGGGCTTTCTTTCGCTCTCATGGAGCGGACGTTTCCTCCCCGAAACGCCTCCGGGCCGCTGCTGCGTCGAAACGCTGCGCTTCCCGAGTACGTCAGAAAGACGACAATTCCCGCTCCAAGTCAATCAAGACCCTGACACGGACAGGGGCTTTTCCTTTGTTATCAACGATAACTCACGGAGCTGTGCGTCAGGAACCGACGATACCCCGGATCGTCGCCACAAGCTGGGCGCGAGGCACGACCTGCTGTCCCGGACGCTCGGCCTTCCAGGCCTCGTTGTCCGTGACGCCAGCGGCGGCCGCGCGGCCTGCGTCGAGGTCCTTGATCGTCACCTGACCGGCCGCGATCTCGTCGCCGCCCAGGATGACGGCGGCGGGCGCGCCGCGCCGGTCGGCGTACTTCATCTGCGCCTTCATGCCCGCCCGGCCGAGGTAGAGTTCGGCGGCGATCCCGGCGTTGCGCAGCTCGGACACCGCATCGAGATAGTGCTGCATGTCGGCCTCCGAGAAGACGATCACGACCACCGGGCCGCGCACCGCGTCCTCGTCGCCGCGCCCGGCCGCGCGAAGGGCCGAGGCCAGCCGCGAGACGCCGAAGGAGAAGCCGGTCGCGGGCAGGCGCTCGCCGGTGAAGCGGGCGACCAGGTCGTCGTAGCGCCCGCCGCCGCCGATGGAGCCGAAGCGCACGGCGCGGCCCTTCTCGTCGGTGGTCTCCAGCAGCAGTTCGGCCTCGAACACGGCGCCGGTGTAGTATTCCAGCCCGCGCACGATGGTCGGATCGAAGCGGACCGCGTCCTGCCCCACCTTCATGGCGTTCAGCGCCCGGTCGATGGCCGCCAGCTCTTCCAGCGCCGCCTCGCCGACGGCGCCCAGCCCGCCGGCGCGGGCCACGGCCTCCAGCGTCTCCGCCCGGCTCAGCGCCGCATCGCCCGCCGAAGCGAGGAAGGCCTCGATGGTCGAGGCCACGCCCAGCGGCAGCTGGGCGCCCTTTGTGTAGTCGCCGGACTCGTCCAGACGGCCTTCGCCCAGCAGGGCCGAGACGCCTTCCCAGCCCAGCCGGTCGAACTTGTCGATGGCGCGCAGGGCGGTCAGCTTCTGGATCGGATCGACCACGCCGCCGGCCTCGAACAGACCGTCGAACAGCTTGCGGTTCGAGACGCGGATCACCGCCTGCCCCGGCGCCAGGCCGGCGGCCTGCAGGCCCTCGCAGGCCATGGCGATGATCTCGGCGTCCGCCTCGGGACGGTCGGAGCCCACCGTGTCGGCGTCGCACTGCACGAACTCGCGGAAACGGCCCGGCCCCGGCTTCTCGTTGCGCCACACCGGCCCGAAGGCGTAGCGACGGAACGGCTTGGGCAGGGTCTCCCACGACTGCGCCGCGAACCGAGCCAGCGGCGCCGTCAGGTCGTAGCGCAAGGCCATCCACTGGTCGTCGTCGTCCTGCAGGGCGAAGACGCCCTCGTTCGGACGGTCGGCGTCGGGCAGGAATTTGCCCAGGGCGTCGGCGTATTCGAACGCCCCGGTGTCCAGCGGCTCGAAGCCCCAGCGCTCATAGACCTCGGACACGCGCTGAACAAGGCGGCGCTCGGCCACCAGGTCACGGCCACGGCGGTCGGCGAACCCCCGGGGGGCGCGGGCTTCGGGGCGGGTGGGAGCGGCGTCTTCGGTCATGCTGGCGGTCTAGAGGGTCGAAGGTCGAGGGTCGAGGGTCGGAATGATTTCCTGCCTGAACACCGTGAACCGCCGAGCCGTCAACCGCCCAACGTCCTGTCTCGCCCCCCGCCCCTCAGCCCTCGCCCCTTCTGATCGGCACCAGCCGTCCGTAGATCAGACAGCGCCACAGCCACTCCAGCGGCCCCATGCTGAACACCGACAGCCAGATCGGGGACCAGATCAGCTGGGCGATCCAGACGCCTCCGACCGCGAGCCACAGCTGTCCCTGCCCCCAGGCCGGATCGCCGAACCAGTGCGGCCCCCACGGCATGTAGAACAGGGTCGTCATGATCAGGGTCTGGGTCAGGTAGTTGGTGAAGGCCATCCGCCCGACCGGCGCCAGCACCCCCGTGACGACCCTCAGACCGAACCGCGTCATCAGGATCAGCAGGCTGACGTAGGCCAGGGTGATCAGGGGCGCGAAGCTGGCCGCGATATCGGCCATGCCGCCGGTCGGATCCGGCGCGCCGTGCGGCGCCGCGGCCTTGAACCACTCGTACCACCCCAGAGCGGCGAGGTTGGCGCCGCCGATCAGCAGCAGGAGAACATAGACCCAGGTCGGCGACCGGCCGCTGAGGAAGCCGGCCTTGAACAGCCCCATGCCCAGCAGCATCAGCGCGCCCGTGATCGGGATCAGGGTGATGCTCATGGCCTGCAGGATCGCCTCGGCCTTCAGGTTTTCGATCAGCGCGGCCGGCCAGCCCGATTGATAGGCCTGGATGGTCGCCGCCAGGCTTTCGGGCGTCACCGCGAAGGGTCCGCCGCCGGCGGCCGCGGCGCCCTCGGGCATGAAGGCCTGGGCGGCGAAGGCGGCCGCCGACAGCAGGCCGAACAGCAGGTTCAGCAGGGCTCCGGTCCAGATCAGCCGCTTGGCCGACCACGACCGCGCCAGCATCACCAGAACGCCCGTGTAGGCGTAGTGCAGCAGGATATCGCCGTACCAGAAGGCCGCGCCGTGGATCAGGCCGAACACGGCCAGCCACAGCAGGCGCCGCCACAGGAGGGCGCCCCGCGCCTCGTCCCGCCGTTCGCCGCCGATCAGGAAGATCGACACCCCGAACAGCATGGAGAACAGTGATCGCGCCTTGTTGTGGAAGAAGACCTCGGTGACCCAGTGGCCGAGGATATTGGCCTGGTCGTGCGGCCAGGGCGGCGCGACGTCGGCGCCCGTCTGCAGTTCCATCGGCCAGGCGAAGGCCACGGCGTTGACCGCCAGGATGCCGAGGATCGCGAAGCCCCGCAGCATGTCCAGGGTGAAGATGCGATCCGCGGGCGCAACGGGGGCCAGCCGGGCGGCAGGCGCCGTCGTCTCGCCCGTCAGGGCGTCGGTTGCGGCCATGTCGTGATCTCCCCCCGAGGTCAGGGGGGCAGATTGCCGCGCCGGCGTCCGGCGTCAAACCAATTCGCGGTAAGGCCTCAGGCCTGTCCGTCGCGGCCCATGACGCCGAGGCGGTCGCGCACCTCGGGCTGGGGCGAGAAGGCGACGAAGGCCACGCACAGGCCGGCCCACAGGGCGTAGGCCACGCCGATGACGACCGCGAACGGCAGGCCGCCGACGCCGTAGATCAGCAGGGTGGTCTCGCTGCCGCCGACCCCCTCGCCGAGGTTGGCGGCGTTCAGCCACTGCTGGATCACCTGGCCGAAGGCGAACAGCGCCGCCAGGATGACCGCCAGCAGGCCGCCGTAGAACATGAAGCGCCAGACCACGCCCAGCCGGGTCGCGGGACGGCCCGAGCGCCGGGTCTCGCGCGCCAGCAGCCACAGGATGGCCGGAACCGCGAGCAGGCCCAGGGTGATCGCCTGAAGGCGCCAGTCCATCTCCAGCCCGGGAACCCAGTTGCGGGGCGGCCAGATCGCCAGCGTCACCCACAGCGGCGGCCACAGCACGGCCAGCACGACGGCGAGCACCGTCCGCTGCGGCTCGCGCCGCCAGGCGACGCGCTGCTGGCCCGGGAAGTCCTCGGGCCGCTCGAGACGGGGGATCATCGCGTCGGCGCCGGCGTGTCGCCGGAATAGTCGTAGAAGCCGCGGCCCGATTTGCGGCCCAGCCAGCCGGCCTCGACGTATTTCACCAGCAGCGGACAGGGCCGGTATTTGCTGTCGGCCAGACCGTCGTACAGCACGTTCATGATGGCCAGAACGACGTCCAGCCCCATGAAGTCGGCCAGCTCCAGCGGACCCATCGGATGGTTGGCGCCCAGCTTCAGCGCCTTGTCGATCGAGGCGACGTTCCCGACCCCTTCGTACAGGGTGTAGATCGCCTCGTTGATCATCGGCACCAGGATGCGGTTGACGATGAAGGCGGGGAAGTCCTCGGAATTGGTGGTCGTCTTGCCCAGCGACTCGGCGAAGGCGACGGCGACCTCATAGGTCTCGGCCGAGGTGGCGATGCCGCGGATGATCTCCACCAGCTTCATCACCGGAGCCGGCTTCATGAAGTGCAGGCCGATGAACCGCTCGGGCCGGTCCGTGGTCGAGGCCAGCCGGGTGATCGAGATGGACGAGGTGTTGGACGCCAGCAGGGTGTGATCGGCCAGGTGCGGCGCCAGGTCGGCGAGGATGGCCTTCTTGACCGCTTCGTCCTCGACGGCGGCCTCGATCACCAGGTCGGCCTTGCCGGCGTCGGCCAGAGAGGCGGCGGCGGTGATGCGCGACAGGGCGGCGTCGGCGTCGGCCTGGGTGCTCAGCCCGCGGGCCACCTGGCGCGCCAGGCTGGCCGCGATGGCGCCCATGGCCTGGGGCACGCGATCGCCGGCGGCGTCGTAGAGTTTCACGTCATAGCCGCCCGCAGCCACCGTCTGGGCGATACCCGCACCCATCTGGCCCGCGCCGATGATGGCGACTGATTTGATCGTGGTCATGGAATCCGGTTGGCTTTCAGGCCCTGCGGCCCCGTCGGCGGGCACCTTAGGACGGTGGCCGGACGGCGCAAGCGCGGGATGATGCGAGAGGCGCGATGACCCGGGAGGCGTGGCCTGTTCGCACCGTCCCTGTCGTCAGAAGGGGACGAAGCTCAACAGGGCGGCCTGCGACGCGGGCAGCAGGTAGATCATGATCCCCTGGATCACGATGATGGCCACGATCGGGGTGACGTCGATGCCGCCCAGAGGCGGAATGATGCGCCGCAGGGGCTCCAGCACCGGGCTGACGATCCGGTCCAGCGTGGCGGCCAGCGAGGCGACGAAGCGGTTGCGGTAGTTGATGACGTCGAACGCCACCAGCCAGCTCAGGACGGCGTTGACGATCAGGGCGATCACGAACAGGCGCAGCACCGCCGTGATGAGGAAGAACAAGAAGCCGATAATCGCCGCCATACCCTGAAGTGCTCCTGCAGAGGGTTGAGCGCCGCTTCTAACCTTAGCCGCCCCTTCCCGCCAACTTTTCCGCACTCGCGCCCCGACTGCAACCTGCGACCGGTTGACACCACCGGTCCCCCGCTCGTATGTCGCCCGCTCGCCTGCACCCGACTATTCAGTGGGGTTTGGGGGGCCGTAGCTCAGTTGGTAGAGCGCGTCGTTCGCAATGACGAGGTCAGGGGTTCGACTCCCCTCGGCTCCACCATCCTGCCTCGCGCTAGCGCGCTTCGCAGGATGGAACAGCAGGAGAAGGACCCGAAGGTCCAGATCAATCCATGACGTCCTCCCCGCCCCCCGCCGCTTCCTTTCGCGTCGCCGCCCTGTACCGTTTCGCGCGGATCGGGGATCGCGAGGCCGTGCGGGCGCGGCTCGAACAGCTGTGCGCGCCGGATGTGCGCGGCATCCTGCTGGTGGCGCACGAGGGGCTGAACGGGACCATCGCCGGGCCCGCCGACGCCATCGACCGGGTGCTGGACGGCATCCGGGGCCTGCCCGGCTTCAGCGGGCTGGATGTGAAATTCGCCGACGCCGCCACCGCGCCCTTCCGGCGCATGAAGGTGCGGATCAAGGCCGAGATCGTCACCATGGGCGAGCCCGATCTGGATCCGGCGACGGAGGCCGGGACCTATGTCTCTCCCGCCGAGTGGAACGCCCTGATCGCGGATCCCGACACCATCGTCATCGACACCCGCAACGACTACGAGGCCGCCATCGGCGCCTTCGCGGGCGCGGTGCAGCCCAACACCCGCAGCTTCCGCGATTTTCCGGCCTGGTTCCGCACCGAGGGCCGCGCCCTGCTGGACCGCCCCACCCCACCCAAGGTGGCCATGTACTGCACCGGCGGCATTCGCTGCGAGAAGGCGACGGCCTTCCTGAAGGCCGAGGGCGTGCCGGAGGTCTTCCACCTGGAAGGCGGCATCCTGCGTTACCTGGAGACGGCGTCCGAGCCGGAAAGCCTGTGGCGGGGCGAATGCTTCGTCTTCGACGAGCGGGTCGCCGTCGGCCACGGCCTGTCCGGCGGCTGCCACACCCTGTGCCGCGGCTGCCGCATGCCGGTGAGCGAGGCCGGACGCGCCTCGCCGCTGTACGTCGAAGGGGTCTGCTGCGAACGCTGCCATGCCACGCGCACGGTCGAGCAGCGGGATCGCTACGCGGAACGGGCGCGGCAGATGGAGATCGCCGAACAGCTGGGCATCGACCACGTCGGCGCGGTGCTGCCGGAACGCTCCAAGGCCTGATCGGACCTACTGGTCTTCGTCGAACTTGCGGTTGACCAGGTCGGCCAGGGCCTCGACGGCCTCTGCGGCGTCCTGGCCCTCGGCCTCGATGTGGACGTCGCAGCCGTTGCCGGCGCCCAGCATCAGCAGGCCCATGATCGACAGGGCGTTCACCGTCACGCCGTCGCGGGTGACGCGGATCTCGCTGTCGAAGGTCGAGGCCAGCTTCACGAACTTGGCCGAGGCGCGGGCGTGCAGGCCGCGCTGATTGCAGATGCCGACGGTCGCGGCGACGGGATCGGTCATTTCTCGCCCTGCAGCACCCAGCTGGCCACGGAGATGTATTTGCGGCCCGCGTCCTGAGCGTGGGCGACGCAGGCTTCCAGCGGCTCGCGCCCGCGCACGCTGGCCAGCTTGATCAGCATGGGCAGGTTCAGGCCGGCGATGACCTCGGCGTGGGTCTCTTCCATCACCGAGATGGCGAGGTTGGAGGGCGTGCCGCCGAACATGTCGGTCAGCAGGATCACGCCGTCGCCGTCATCGACGGCGCGCGCGGCGTCGACGATGTCGCGCCGACGGCGCTCCATATCGTCCTCCGGGCCGATGCAGATGGCCGCGACCCCGCGCTGGGGGCCCACGACGTGCTCCATGGCCGAAAGGAATTCGGAGGCCAGACCCCCGTGGGTGACGATCACCAGCCCGATCATGAAGGCTTCACCAAGACTTGCGCCCCCGCGTTCCGATCGCTCCCTGAGCTGACCGCAAGCCGCGCGGAATAGCCCAACTCCGCGTCGGGTTAAAGCCGGGCGATGGCCGCCGCGACCTTTTCACCCGCCGAGGCCTCCCTCGGATCCAGCCGCAGCAGGGGCAGATCGACCCCCTCCACGCGCCGGATCGCCGGTTCCGGCAGGCGTTCAACGGGCTCCGGACCCAGTTCCACGGCCAGCACGACCCGGGCCAGATCCAGGGCGCAGGCGGGCACCACGCCGACGCCCCGCACCTCGATCTTGCCCGCGATGGTGCGCGGCGCACGGGCATAGAGGCTGCCCGAGGCGGCGAACAAATGGGCGTAGTCGTCGGCCGCCAGCCGCCAACCGGCGCCGATCAACCTCAGGGCCAGATCGCTCTTGCCCGCGCCCGGCGGCCCGAACAGGGCGGCGGCGCGCCAGCCCCGGCCCGGGGCCCATTGCGCGACGACGGTGGCGTGAACGGGCTGGGTCATGGGCGGCGGGCTCCGGGGGCGGCGGGCAGGGCCACCTCGAAGCGGGCTCCGGCGGGGCCGCCGTCGCCGGGCCGGTTCTCCGCCCGCACCGTCCCGCCGTGAGCCTCGACGATCTGGCGCACGATCGACAGGCCGAGGCCCGAGTTGGCCCCGAAGGCCGTGCCGCGCGGACGCGAGGTGTAGAAGCGCTCGAACACGGTCTCGAGGTTCTCGACCGGAATGCCGGGGCCGTCGTCGTCGATCCGGACATGGACCGCGCGTTCGTCGATCTCGTCGCGCAGCAGGGTCAGGCGCACCTCGCCGTCCGGCGGGCTGAACGAACGGGCGTTGTCGATCAGGTTGCGGAACACCTGCCCCAGCGGCCCATCGCGGCCGACGATCAGGGCGTGGTCACCGGCGGGCGGGGTGAAGGTCACACGCGCCTCTCCGGGTTTGCGCCCCGCCTCATAGACGCCGACGATATCGACCAGCAGGGCGGTCAGATCGATGGTCCGGGGCCGGTCGCGGTTCAGCTCGGCGTCCAGGCGCGAGGCGTTGGAGATGTCGGTGATCAGCCGGTCGAGGCGGCGCACGTCCTGTTGCAGCAGGGCGGTCAGCTTCTCGCGCTGGGCCTCGGTCTTGACCAGCGGCAGGGTCTCCAGCGCCGAACGGATCGAGGTCAGGGGATTCTTGATCTCGTGACTGACGTCGGCGGCGAAGGCCTCGATGGCGTCCATCCGGGCGGACAGGGTCTCGGTCATGGACTCCAGCGACCGCGCCAGATCGCCGATCTCGTCCTTGCGGCTTTCCAGGTCGGGCAGGGAGATGGCTCGCGCCCGCTGCAGACGGACCTCGTCGGCGGCGGCGGACAGCCGCATCACCGGCCGGGCGACGAACAGGTGCAGCAGCAGCGACCCCAGCAGGTTCACGAACAGGGCCACCAGGGCGAAGGGCATCAGGGCGCGGCGCTGGGCGCCGATGGTCTCGTCGACATCGCCGGCCTCCAGCGTCAGGACGCCGAGCACCATCTGGACGTGACGGACGGGAATGGAGACCGACACCACGCGGTCGCCGCTCTCCGAGGTGCGCACCTCGGCCTGGGGCTGGCCTTCCAGCGCCCCTTCGACCTCGGCGGCGAGGGCGAGGCGGGCGCGTTCGGCCTTCTGGCTGTCACCCGCCACCGCCGCGTCATCGGGCGCGGCCACCGGCGAACCCGCGGGCCGGGCGTCAGGCAGGGGTTCGCCGGGGATGGCCTCGGTCACCCAGTAACTGTCGGCCACCAGGATGCCGTCCACGTCGAACAGGCGCGCGCGCTGCCCGGCGGGAATGAAGTTGTCGCGCAGCCAGCGGCTGGCCTCGATCGGGTCCAGCGCCGGGATCGGTTCGCCGCGGGTGACGCCGATCTGGGGCTCGCCGAGCACGCGCACCAGCAGTTCGGCCTGGGCCGCCAGCGTCTCCTGCCGGGACTCGATCAGGCCCCGCTGCCATTCGTTCAGGAGCAGGGCCCCGACGAACAGGATCAGCAGGCTGAGCAGGTTGAGCGCGAGAATCAGGCCGCC
Source organism: Brevundimonas sp. GW821-FHT09G01 (assembly GCF_059416065.1). NCBI lineage: Bacteria > Pseudomonadati > Pseudomonadota > Alphaproteobacteria > Caulobacterales > Caulobacteraceae > Brevundimonas > Brevundimonas sp. GW821-FHT09G01. The sequence continues at coordinate 6,900 of NZ_JBWKOL010000005.1, read as the reverse complement.
GAGACGCGACCCGCCGAACCGCTTGGGTCGGCGGGGCCGGCCGTCTCCGGCCCGCGCCGGATCAGCTTTCGCGGTAACGGTATCCGACGCCATACAGGGTCTCGATCGCGTCGAACTCGGGATCGACGACCCTGAACTTCTTGCGCATGCGCTTCACGTGGCTGTCGATGGTGCGGTCATCGACATAGACCTGATCGTCGTAGGCGGCGTCCATCAGGTTGTCGCGGCTCTTCACGAAGCCGGGACGCTGCGCCAGGGCCTGCAGCAGCAGGAATTCGGTGACCGTCAGCTTCACCGGACGGCCGTCCCAGGTGCTTTCGTGGCGCGCCGGGTCCATCGTCAGCTTGCCGCGCTTGATGGCCTTGTTCGAGTTCTCGGCGCTGGGCTCGGGCTCGCCGCCGTCGGCGCCGGTGCGGCGCAGCAGGGCCTTCACCCGTTCGATCAGCAGGCGCTGGCTGAAGGGCTTGTGGATGTAGTCGTCGGCGCCGAGGTTGAAGCCGAGAATCTCGTCGATCTCCTCATCCTTCGACGTCAGCATGATGACCGGGATCTGGGAGGTCTGGCGCAGGCGGCGCAGCACTTCCATGCCGTCCATGCGGGGCATCTTCACATCGAGGATGGCCAGATCCGGCGGCGACGCCTCCAGGGCTTCCAGTCCGGCGGCGCCGTCATGGTAGGCCGTGATCTTGTGGCCATGGCTTTCCAGCGCCAGCGAAACCGACGCCACGATGTTCTCGTCGTCGTCCACCAGGGTGATATTGGCCAAGTCGGCTTCTCCTTGCAGGCTCATCGTCCGCGCAATGAACGCACGGCAAGCGTAACCGTTCTACGTCATCGCGGTTACTTTACGGCGCAAAAGATGGGCCGCGTCGGCCAATTCCGCAACGAAACCCGCCCTTAAAGTCTCCGTCCCATGATCAGGGGGAACTGTCAGAGCGTTCCATGGCCGGCCCGATCCACTACGAAGTCTATATCCGCAAGACCGCGCCGTCGTCCTGGACCCTCCAGATCGCGACCGAGCATCGCGCCCATGCGATCGACACGGCCGAGGATCTGCTGCGCGACGGCTATGCGGCGGCGGTGCGGGTGACCAAGGAAACCCTCGACCCCGACACCATGGAATTCAACAGCGTGACGGTGCTGACCCGCGGCGTCCCGGAGATGAAGGCCAAGCGGGTCACGGTGGAGGACGCCGCGGGCCCGCGCTGCAGCACGCCCTACGACCTCTACGCGCCCATGGCCCGCGAACAGATCGGCCGCGTTCTGGAGGACTGGCTGCAGCGGCAGGGCGTGACCGCCTTCGAGCTTCTGCACCGGCCTGATCTGGCGGAACGGCTGGACGCCTCGGGCGTGGAGCTTCAGCACGCCATCCAGAAGGTCGCCGTGCCCGAGGCGCAGGCGGACGGGAAGCCGGTCCACGACTTGGTGCGCCACTATCAGAAGCTGTCGGACGCGACGATCGAGCGGCTGGTCATGGCGGGCCGCAAGAACCGGTTCCCCAGCCTTGAGCATCATTCGCTCGCGGACCTGGCCCACCGACTGGAAGGTCAGGCCGAGCGCGCCTTCATCATGGGCGGCGTCGTCGCCGCGGCCCTGGCGGGGCTGAAGGACGGCCGGACGCGTCTGGACCGGCTGATGGACCTGGCCGACCGCGCACCGGGCGACGGCCAGGCTCGCGCCATGGTGCTGGTCCCGATCGAACAGATCCTGTGCGAGATGCTGGGGTCGCGCGCCGGCCTGGCCGACATTCTGGGACCGTCGCTGGACCAGGGCGCGGCCATGGCGGCCGTGGTTCGCATGGTGGCCCCGCGCGAGGTGGGAATTCTGGTTCGGCACGATCCGCGCATGGCCTTGCACGTCCCCGCCGTGGAAGGCCCCGCCGCCCGGCTGGGGGCGCGCATCGAGATCGCCGAATTCCCCCTGCTGTCGGCCGCCCTGGCCCGGATGGTGCTGCGCGAGCTGATGAGCCCGCGCCGCCTGCGGCCCAACGACGCCGCCGGCGAGATCGACATCCTGCGGGCGCTGGCGACCTGTCTGACCGCCACCGCCGGGCGGCTGCTGACGCTGGAGGAGGTCCAGAACGCCTTCAACGAGCGATCCAAGGCCCTGGTCACCGCCGATTTCGTCGCCGCCTACGTCAAGACCTGCCGCACGGTCCTGTGCGAGGCCGAGGCCCTGACCCGGCTGTGCGAGAACGTCACCGGCGTGGCCAACAAGCGGTCCGCCGCGCGCTGGCTGTCGGCCTGCGTCGGCTCGCTGCGCTTCGAAACCGAGATGCGGCAGGCGGGCGGGCAGACGGCGGCGCAGAAGCTGGGCGTTCTGGCCGTCCTGCAGCGGGCGGTGCGCGCCTGCGGCCTGTCGGACAAGGACGAGGCCGACATCACCGAGGCGATCGGCAAGGTGGGGGGCGCCGTCGAGGCGGAGGCGCGGATCGTGGCCATGCTGTCCCGCTCGCCGGCGCCCGCGCCGCAGAAACTGGTGGTGCTGCTGCGGCTGGCGGCGGGCGAGACGGCACCGCTGGGCCCCGCGGCCGATCGGGCCAAGGCCGAGGCGATCAAGCTGTTCCGCGCACCCGAGGCCCGGGCCGCACTGGCCGCGCAGCCCGAGGTTCTGGTCCCGCTGAAGACCCTGATGAAGGCGGCCGGCCTGGCCGCCTAGGCGTCAGTCGAAAATGTCGAAGATGCTGTCGCGCTTCTTCTTTTTGTATTTGTAGTCGTCGTCGTGGCGGTAGCGGTCGTCCCGGCGATGGTCGTCGCGATAGCCCTGCGGCTGGCCGCCCCACGGCTGCTGCGCCTGTTGCGGCGGATAGGGGGCCTGGGGCTGGGGCGCCGGCGCGGCCTGCGGGGCCGAGGCGCGGCCTTCAGCGGTCGCGGACTCCATCAGCTTTTCCAGCTCGCCGCGGTCCAGCCAGACGCCCCGGCAATTCGGGCACATGTCGAACTGGACGCCGCCGCGTTCCAGCGTCTGCATCGCGGCGTTGTCGTTGGGGCACATCAGAAGCGGCATCGGGGTTTCCTCCGGTGGTTTCCCCACAGCTACGTGCGGGACGGTGGAACGGCCACCCCCGCGCGGCGATCCGCCGCGTGCTTGCGTCGGATCGCCGACCCCCTAACTGTGACGCCATGACCGATACGCCGAAGACCACCGCCGAAGCCGTCGGACGCCTGCCCGGCCGCGAGGTCCTGCAGGCCGTGCTGGACGGAAAGCTGCCGCCCGCCACCATCAGCACCACCCTGGACTTCGACCTGGTCGAGGTCGGCGAGGGCTTCGCCGCGTTTGAAGGGCGGACCGGGCCGCACATCCTCAACCCGCAGGGCACGGTCCACGGCGGCTGGGCCCTGACGCTGATCGACAGCGCCACGGGCTGCGCGGCCCATTCGCTGCTGCCGGCGGGGGTCAGCTATTCGACCCTGTCGACCCAGGCCAATTTCACCCGGCCGATCACCGCCGACGCCGGCCGGGTCCGCTGCGAGGGCCGGGTGGTCAACGCCGGACGCCAGATCATCACCGCCGAGGCGACGGTGAAGGATGAAGCCGGCCGCCTGCTGGCGCACGGCCTGTCGACCCTGATGGTGCTGCAGCCGAGGCCTTGAGCGCCTTGGCCTAGTCCTCAGGCAGAGGGGCGGGCATCAGATTTCCGAACGGCGCGGCGTCTTCCAGTGCGCGCACGAAACTGGGCCGCGCCATCAGCCGCGCGTGCCAGGCCCGCAGCCGGGGCCGGTCGCCAAACGGGACCAGCCGCCGGGCGTAGGTCATCAGCGGTGCAGCTCCGCAGTCGGCCAGGGTGAAGGTCTCGCCCGCGCCCCAGGTCCGGCCGTCGCCCAGCCGCGCCTCCAGCATGTCCCAGGCGCTTTCCAGCTCCTTCGCATCCAGCGCCATCGCCGTCTCGTTCGGCGTGCCGGCGCGGCCCAGCCGGTTGAAGACGATCCTGTTCATGTTGCCCCCGACATAGGTGTCCAGGATGCGGTCGATGAAGCGCGCCTCAAGGGCCAGGTCAGGATCGGCAGGGATCAGCCGCCCGCCGCCCGCCAGCCGGTCCAGGTATTCGATGACGATGCTGGACTCGATCACCGTGCGGCCCGCCGCCGTGTCCACCAGCGCGGGCATCTTGGCGAAGGGCGACACGGCCATGAAGCCTTCCATGGCCTCCGGCGAACCGTCCACCAGCTTCAGCTCGAACGGCAGGCCCAGTTCGTACAGGGCGACCGCGGTCTTCTGCCCGTATCCGGCATAGGGGTGGGACCACAGGATCAGGGCCATCAGACAGTCTCCTCGTTGGCGGCCAGCCAGTCGGCCATCTGTTGCATTCCGACGGCCGTGCCTTCCTCGCGCTCGGCCCAGCCGTCCTGGCCGAAATAGACGCCCTGCTCGTTGAAGATCAGCCGCGCCCCGTCCCCGTCGGCCAGGATCTCGACCGAGGCGAGGGAGGCCGACAGCTTGCGGCCGCCCACCGTCATGACGAAGGCGAAGATGAAGCGGCGGCCCTCGACGATGTCGAGATAGGTCCCCTCGAACAGATGCTCGCCGTCCTCGCCGCCGCCCCGGCTGACCTCCCTGCCGCCGACACGGAAGTCCAGCTGTTCGATCACCGGCGAGGCGACATGCTCGCAGCCCATCCAGCGCTGCTTGATCTCGCGGTCGGTGAAGGCGCGGAAGACCCGCTCGGGGCGGGCGTCGTAACGGCGCTCGATCGTGAAGGCGCCGAAGACAAGGCGGTCGTCGGTCATGCCTCGCCTCGCCGGCCGATGCGCACGATCTCCAGATGGGTCGCCCGCTCGCCCGCGGTCGATCTGCCGATCTCGTAACCGAGCGCGGGCAGATCCAGCCCGTCCCAGAACGCCTCGCCCCGGCCCAGCAGCACCGGCGAGACGGCGAGGTGCAGCACGTCGATCAGCCCGGCCCGCAGGTACTGGCGGACGGTCTCGGTTCCGCCGCCGATGCGGATGTCCCGGTCGCCGGCCGCGGCGCGCGCCTTGTCCAGCGCCGCCTCGATCCCGCCGGTCTCGAAATGGAAGACCGTGCCGCCCTTCATCTCGAGCGGCGCGCGCGGGTGGTGGGTCAGGACATAGACCGGACAGTGATAGGGCGGCTCCTCGCCCCACCAGCCCTCCCAGCCGTCATCCACCCAGGGGCCGCGCGAGTGCGCGAACATGTTGCGGCCCAGGATCCAGGCCCCCAGGCCGGCCATGCCGCGCTCGGCGAACCCGTTGTCGATCCCGTCCGCGCCCTTGCCGTCGCCGTACATCGCCTGGAAGGTCCGGGTTGGAAAGAACCAGTCGTGCAGCCGCTCGCCGCCGACGCCCAGAGGCGCCTCCAGGCTCTGGTCCGGCCCCGCGCCGAACCCGTCGGCGGAGATCGCGAAGCTGCTGACGCGAACCTTGCCGGCCATCACGCCTGCGCCTTCAACTCGCGGCCGAGCGCATCCAGCATCTCGCCGCAGCCGTGCTCGCGCAGCGGGATGTGATCCGCCCCGTCCGGACCGAAGAAGGCGCCCTGCTCGGTGTAGATCAGGCGCGTGCCGGAGCCGTCGGCGACCAGTTCGATCGTGGCCAGGGAGGCGGAGGCGCGCTCCTTCTCCCCGCCCACCATCCGGCCCATCACATAGCTGGTGATGATCCGACTGTTCTCGACGATGTCGAGGTATTCGGTGTCGTTGAACCAGGTGTCGTTGGTCTCGTCGCCGAACCGGAAACTGCCGCCGGCGCTGCCGCCGACGCGGAAGTCGTGGGACCAGTCATGGATGGTCCAGCCCTCGCCGTCGACGAACCATCGGCGGAAGGCGGCCGGATCGGCATAGGCGCGGAACACCCGTTCGGGCGAGGCGTCGTAGCGGCGCTTGATCGTGAAGGTCCCGTGGGCGAGGACCGGCGTGTCCGGGGTCTTCATGGTCAGGTCTCCGTCTCTGGTTTGGTTTCGTCCAGGAAGGCGCCCAGCCGGTCGAGACTGCGTTCGACGGACCGGCGCCGGTCATTGAGCCAGCGTTCGGCGGCGCTCAGGGCCTCGGGCTCGACCCGGCAGGTGCGCACGCGGCCCACCTTCTCCGACCGGACCAGCCCCGCCGCCTCCAGTACCTTCAGATGCTGCATCACCGCCGACATCGACATCGGCAGGGGCTCGGCCAGGTCGCTGACCGAGACCGGCCCCGCCGACAGGCGTTCGACCATGCGCCGCCGGGTCGGGTCCGACAGGGCCTGGAAGGCGAGATCGAGCGGCTGTTGATACTGAAGCATTCACTTAAGTATTACGGCGCGCCTGCAATTGCAAGCGAGGGGCTTTTCGCATCGCAACGCCCCGTTAATCGGCGCGGCGCAGGGTTCAGGTCCCTCGTGTGTTGTTGGGAGAGGCGCGATGTCGACCATGCAGACCGGCAGCTACCGTCGCCAGCGGGACCATTTCGAGCCGCAGGACATCGACCCCCAGGAACAGCGCCGGCTGCGCGGCCTGCTGGAACAGATCGACTATTCGGCCTTCGTCGCCAACCGCGAGGTCATCGGCCAGATGGTCCCAGGCCTGGACGCGGCAGCCTTCCAGCGGCTGGCGGTGCTGACCGCCACGGCGCGCGGCAAATGGGTGTCGGAGGGCCTCCGCCAATCCGAATCCGGCGCGCCCTCGACCGTCGACCAGGTCGCCCGGCTGACCGCCGCGCGCATGGCCTATGAAGAGCTGGCCGAGGTCTATGAAGGCCTGCGCCGGATGGTCGAGCGGGGCTACATCACCCTGCGCTAGGCCGGGTTTCTCGGGTCAATCCAGCCGTTGCGGCCGCGTCGTGATCGGCGCGTCGGGGTCGGCCGTCGTGCGCTCGGCCGCGGTCGGCGCCGGCGTGGCGGGCGCGGGCTCCGGCAGGGGCTGGGTCACGATCACCGGCGGCGGAACCGCGGCCGGAGCGGGCGTCGGCTGCAC
>NZ_JBWKOL010000004.1:0-305460 GCF_059416065.1 Brevundimonas sp. GW821-FHT09G01 | reverse complement strand
CCCGCCGGGCGCCCGGACCACCACCGCGCCGCCGTCGCCGCCCGGACCGCCGGACCGGACGTTTCCGCCCGCATCGAGCCCGCCGCCCGCGCCGCCCCCGCCCGCGCCGTCCGGCCGGTCGAAGGCTCCACCCGCAGCTCCTGCGGCCGAGACGCTCGACGCCCGTCCGCTGTTGGCGTTGAGCGCACCGGCGCCGCCAATGCCCGCCGCTCCGCTCGCGCCGCCGCCCAGTCCGCCGGCCCCGCCGCCGCCGGCCGAGATCAGCGCGGTCCCGTTCAGATGCACAGCGGAGGCGCCGCCCGAGGCTCCCGCCGCGGCCACGCCGCCGGCGCCGCCCGAGCCGACCGTCACCGTCAAGGCCGACGTCAGTTGGTTCGCCGCCCAGACGGCCCGAACGGCGCCCCCGGCCCCGCCGCCTCCACCGCCATATCGGGCGCCCGAGGCGCCGAAGGCCCCGGCTCCGCCGCCGCCGCCCCCGCCGACGACGACGGCCTCGACGCTTCGCGCCCAGGCGGGCGGAGTCCACGATCCGCCGGTAGTGAAGACCGTGGTCTCCCGGCGCCCCGCCCCCTGGCCGAAGGACACTCGCCCCGTCGCGCGGTCGACGCTCAGCGCCGTGCGCCAGGCGGCCCCGTCCGGGCTGACCTTCAGCGTCAGGTCGTCATCGCCGATGAGCCCCAGCTCGGCCCGGCCGCCGTAGCCCGACTGGAACAGCAAGGAGAGGACGTCCGCCGGCGCCGCCTTGTTGAGCGTCATCCTCAGATCGCCGTCGCCGCCCTCGGCGGCTTCCCGCGCGGTCCACAGCGCCTTGTTCAGCTTGGCGGCGAAGGGATTGGCGGCGTCCGCCAGCGTCCCCACGCCCAGACGGTCCAGCGGCCCGACCTCGCCCAGCCGCGCGCCGAGCGGGCTCCAGCCGCCGCCCTCGCGCACCACGAAGGCGGCCTCATCGGCCACCCAGGCCAGCAGGCCGTCGGTCGCCTCGACGCCGATCCAGCCGCCCATCTCGGCCCGAACCAGATCACCGGCGGTGAAGGCGCTCCACGCCGGACCGCCCGCGCCGGCCGGCAGGATATGAAGCAGGCCGTCCTCCGGCGCCGCCGGCTGGACCGCCGTCGTGCGGCTGGCGACCGTGGTCTGGACCAGGGCGTCCAGCCGGGTCAGGGCCTCGTTGAGGGTCACATGCTTCTGCATCTGCCCGGCCGCCAGATAGGGCAGACCCAGGCGCGCGGACTGGTCGTCGCTCATGGAAGGAAGTCTCCGAAACATCGTCGGAGATCAGTGTGCGGGCGCGGCGTCCTCAGGCGGGCTCATGACGCTGACGAGGGCACGTTCTTCCATCAGTTCAGAGGGTTAGTCGTCACCGATCCGATGGTTCAACATTAACTCCCGCGTCTTCTCAGTCGTGGAGGTAGACGATGCGGCGCAGGTTCGGATCGCTCTTCACCTTGGCGACATGGCGGTCATGTTCGCCGGACGCACGGGCCTCGCGCTCATTGGCCTCGACCCAGTGGGTGGTCTGGATGTCCTTCTGCAGCGCCTTGGCCGCCATCAGGTGCCCGGGGAACAGCACGTCGACGACGTTCGGCACGAAGTCGAGGAAGGGCACCTCGCCCACCGCCGTGGTCACGCTGTCGAGGCCCAGGTAGCCGGCCATCCGCACGAGCGTTCCGGGCGCCGCCCTGGCCCGCACGGCCTGAATCATCAGCCAGCCGGCGGCGCCGATCGTATAGGCGCTGCCCACCAGCGGGACCCAGGTCAGCAAGCCGTCCATGCCCACCCCGAACGGCCCTATGCCGATCACCCGGTCCGAGAGCTTTTTGACGCCCTCGACATTGGTCCAGATTTTCTCGATATCGCCGATGGTCCGTTTGGGCATTCCATCCTCCGAAGCGAGACCGTAACGCGCCATGGAGACCGGCGTTCATCATAAAGCGCAAGGGCGTTCTTCGGCCTGGACCGTGGTCCGGCGGTGGGCCGGCGCCCTGTGCGCGCTCGGTTTCGTCGGGGTGCTGATCGTCTCGGCGGCCATCCGATTCGGCGTGGGCCATCGCTGGGTGGACATCCTCGCCCAGTTCACCGCGCCGGGGCTGTTCGCGGTGATCGTCGCGACCCTGTTCCTGGCGATCCTGCGCCTGAAAGCGGCGGCATGGGCCGGCGTGGCGGCGAGCCTGGCCTTGCTGGCCTGTGTCGCGCCGCAGTGGTTTCCCCCGGCGGGCAAGCCCGAAGCCGGCGCGCCCGTGGTCCGGTTGTACTCGGCCAACGTCTATTATCTGAACGACGACGTCGCCGCGATGCGCCGGTCCATCGAAGCGGCGAACCCGGACATCATCATCCTGATCGAACTGGGACGCGGACCGATCGGTCGGCTGGACGAATTGCTGGCGGACTATCCATACCGCGCCGCCTCGATGCGGCCGGACGAGACCCGCGGGCCGTCACGCTCGATCATCGCCTCGCGCTGGCCGTTGCGGCAGGTCGAGAACCGGCCGGACGGGCTGCATTCCGTCACCGCCGTCGCGCAGACCCCGCTGGGCGCGCTGAACGTCGTCGGCGTCCACCTGACCCGTCCGTGGCCGTTCCAGCCGCAGTGGGGCCAGATCAGCCAGACCATGGCCTTGGGCGATATCCGACGCACCCTGGACGGCCCGGTGATCGTAGCCGGGGACTTCAACAGCGTCTCCAACGCCCGCATCGGGCGGCAGATGAAGCAGGACCTGGGTCTCGCCCCGGCCGGCGGCTTTCCCGGCACCTGGCCCAGCCAGCTGCCCTCGCCCCTGAACGTCACCATCGATCAGGTGTGGCGCTCGCCCGACCTGGCCTTCGTCAGCCGCAAGCTGGGGCGGCCCAACGGATCGGATCATCGTCCGGTCGTGACCGAGTTCACCCGCGCACGTTGACCAGCGCCGCCAGCCGTTCGGCGTGGCCCTCGCTGGGGAAGTCGGCGGCGATCCAGCTGTCCTCGAAGGCCTTGAGCAGGCGACCGGTCTCGGGACCCGGTTCAAGCCCCAGGCGCGCCACCTCCTTGCCGCCGACTGGCAGACGTGGCCGAACCCAGCCGTTCGCGACGGCCAGCAGACGCATGGCCGCCTCGCCCCACCCCGGCGCGGCGGCGTGAAGGCGCATCAGGGCGTCGGCGACGGCGCGGCCGCCCTGGCGATAGACCGCCGCCCGCGCCTGGGCGTCGCTCATGTCCAGAGACACGACCGGCGCCGCCAGCGCCGAACCGACCAGCCGGTCCCGCGCCGCGTTCGGGAAACGCAGCCGCTCCGACGCCCGCCGCATGGCCTCGGCGTCCACGGGGAACAGGGTCATCAGCCGGACCACGGGATCGTCGCTCAGGTCCACGACGGCGTCGAACAGCGTCAGGGGCCCCGCCTCGGGCAGCACCTGCGCCAGCACGCCGGTCTTCTCCATGGCTGCCATGGCCGGTCGCGGATCCGTCGCCGCCAGCAGCTTCATCAGCTCCTTGGACACCCGCTCGGCGGACAGGCGGGTCATGCCCGGCGCCAGGTCGCGACAGGCGTCCAGCGCAGCGGCGTCCGGCTCGCCCCGCCCATACCAGGCGAAGAAGCGGAAGAAGCGCAGGATGCGCAGATAGTCCTCGCGGATGCGGGTCCCGGGATCACCGACGAAGACGATCCGGCCCGCCGCCGCGTCGGCGACGCCGTGGCCGGTCGGATCGAACACCCGGCCTTCGCCGTCCGCATAGAGGGCGTTCAGCCGGAAATCGCGGCGCGCGGCGTCCTCGGCCCAGTCGTCGGTGAAGGCCACGGTGGCGTTGCGTCCATCGGTCGAGACGTCCCGGCGCAGGGTGGTGATCTCGAACGGCTGCCGCTCGGCCACCGCCGTCACCGTGCCGTGGGCGATGCCGGTGGGCACGGCCTTCAGGCCGGCGGCGCGGATCGCACGCTCGGTCTCCTCCGGCTTCAGGGTGGTGGCGATGTCGATGTCGTCGATCTCGCGGCCCATCAGGGCGTTGCGCACGCAGCCGCCGACGAAACGGGCGCAGCCGGGGCCGCCCGCCGCCTCCAGCGCCGCCAGGACCGAACGGGTCGCGGACGCCGTCAGCCAGGCCTGTCCGGTCAGCACGGTCACGTCGCATCCTCCCCGGCGGCGGCGACCGGTTCGGCCTCGTCGCCGTACAGCCGGGCGCACAGGCCGCGCACGATCCCCGCCGTCGCGCCCCAGATGTAGCGCTCCTCATAGGGCATGGCCCAGAACCAGCGGCGCGGCTGACCCTCCAGCTCATACGAATCGCGACGGTGATTGGCCGGATCCATCAGGAAGTCCCACGGCGCCTCGAACACCTCGGCCACCTCGTCTGGCGAGGCGGTCACGGACGGCGGCTCGGCCAGCCAGCCGATCACCGGCGTAACCAGGAAGCCGGTCACGGTCTCATAGGCGTCGCCGACGCCCAGCACCTCGACCACGCCGGGGTCGAGCGCGACCTCCTCGAAGGCCTCGCGCAGCGCGGCCTCGACGGCCGTCTCGCCGGGATCCAGGCGGCCGCCGGGGAAGGCGATCTGACCCGTGTGGCTGGCCAGAGTGTCGGAGCGGCGGGTGAGCAGCACCGTCGCGCCTTCCGGCCGGGCGATGACGGGCACCAGAACCGCGGCCGGACGCAGGGCCTTCGCCGTCGATCGCGCATCGGGATTCAGGTCGTAGTCCGACCGTGAGGCGGCGTCTTCCACCGACCAGCCGTCGGGATGGATCAGGTGCTCGATCAGCCGGGTCCGCAGCGTCGCCAGGCTCATTCGACGCCGGCCCCGACCGGTCCCAGGGCGAAGGCCGCACCGCCGGAACGGACGGTCAGCCGTCCGTCCTCGACCGAGGCCGCCTCGACCAGTTCATAGAAGACCGGGCGGGCGATGCGCGCCCACAGGTCGGCGCGGACCCGCACGCGGGGCGCGGGCTCTCCGGTCGTCGGATCGGTCTCGACCACGATGGGCGCGTCCGGCCCGGCCGTCGTCTGGTCGCCGACATCGGTGGTGAAGACCAGCGCCTCGCCCCGGCGCTCGACCGAGACGGCGCGGAACGGCAGGTCCTCGACGGCGATGGCCAGCTTCTCGCCCGGCGTGACCAGCACATAGCCGTCGGCGTCCTTGCGCAGGATGGTCGAGAACAGCCGCACCAGTTCGGCCCGGCCGATGGGCGAGCCCTCGTGCAGCCAGACGCCGTCGCGGCGGATGACGATGTCGATGTCGCCGCAATGGGCCGGATGCCACAGGTGGACCGGCGGCAGGCCGCGGCCCGGAGCCTGCTTCGCCGCCTCGGCCATGGCGGCCAGTCCTGTTGTCTTGTCAGCGTCGGCCATGGAGCAGACTTAGGCGGTCCGCCCCGGCGTGCAAACCCGCTCAGGCGGGACGGACGATTCCGGAGGGCTCGCCCTCGCCCAGCCACAGCACGCGGCGCGGGTCCACCGGTCCCTGCAGGCGGACGTCCGGCGCATGGCGGAAGCCGAACCGGCCGAAATAGGGGGCGTCGCCGACCAGCAGGACGCCGGTCCGGCCTGCATGGTCGATGCAGGCCTGCACCAGATCCGCGCCCAGCCCGCCCTTGCGGCTGTCCGCCGAGACGGTGATGGGGCCCAGGAACAGGGCCGGACGGTCGCCGATCAGGATGGTCCACAGCCGCACCGCGCCGATCACCCGACCGTCCTCCCGCGCCACGAAGCCGGCGGCGACGCCCGCCTGCTCGCGGATGCGCTCTGCGGTCTTTGCGTAACGGCCCGGGCCGAAGGCGGCCATGACCAGGGCCTCCACCGACGCGGCGTCGGCGGGCGTTTCGGCGTCGATGCGCACGGTGGTCTGCAGGGCGGCGTCGGTCATGAGCGCGCGCACCTAAGGCGCGCGCTCCGGGGAATCAACCGACTTTCGAGAAATCGGGCGCGCGCTTCTGGGTGAAGGCCATGAAGGCCTCCATCGCCTCGGGGCTCTTCATCTGGCTGCCGAAGGCCTCGCCCTCGCGCTGCATCAGCGCCCACAGGCGTTCCGCGTCGCGCATCAGCTGCTTGGTCTTGCGGATGGAGTTGGGCGCCCGCGTGGCGAGCTTGGCGGCCAGTTCGGCGGCCGTGGCCTCGACCTGATCGGCGGCGACGGCGCGGTTGGCCAGGCCCCAGGCCACGGCGGTCCTGCCGTCTATCGGCTCGCCCAGGGCGAAGATCTCGAACGCCCGCTGGTGGCCCAGCACCGCCGGCAGCAGCATGGAGGACGCCGCCTCCGGCGCCAGGGCCAGGTTGATGAAGGGCGCGGACAGCAGCGCGTCCTCGGCCACCACCACCATGTCGCAGTGAAGCAGCAGGGTCAGGCCGATGCCGACGGCCCGGCCGCGCACCGCCGCCACCGCAGGCTTGTCCAGGTCGGCGAGGGATTTGAGGAAACGGAACACCGACATGTCGAAGGGCTTGTCGGTCTGCGAGCCGATGGCGATGAAGTCGCCGATATCGTTGCCCGCCGAGAAGCTGTCGCCCTCGCCCCGGAACAGCAGCACCCGCACCGTGTCGTCAGTGCGCGCGCGCTCGGTCGCCTCCGCCAGGGCGGCGTACATGGCCTGGGTGATGGCGTTCTTCTTGTCGGCGCGGGCCAGGGTGACGGTCAGCACGCCGTTCGCCAGCTCGGTCTTGATGTGGTCGGTCATGCCGCCTCCTCCCCTTGTGTCGTTGAGCGCCACCAGTCGACGCCGTCCGCATCGCGTTCGCGAACGGCCAGACCTCTCAGCAGCATGTAATTCAGGTGGGCGATGCTCTCGCCGGTGGCCATGCCGCGCACGCCGTCGCCTACCGGGCGGGCGAACAGGGCCGGGAACACGTCCACCGCCCGCTTCGGCTCCCTCAGCGACCGGTCGAGGCGTTTCAGCGCCACGTGATGACCGCGGATCAGGGCGTCCAGCCGGGCGTGGGCGCCGCGGAACACCTCGCCGTGCGACGGCAGGATCAGGATGTCGTCCGGAAAGACCGTCTTCATCCGCTCCAGCGAGGCCAGCCAGTCGCCCAGAGGATCGGCGTCGGCCTCGGTCGGCCAGACGGAGACGTTGGACGAGATGCGCGGCAGGATCTGGTCGCCGCCCAGCACGACGCCGTCGTCCTCGCGCCACAGGCAGGCGTGTTCGGGGCTGTGGCCCTCGCCGACGACGATGCGCCAGTCGCGGCCGCCGATGCTCAGCCGGTCGCCCTCGCGAATCCGCTGATAGCCGGCGGGCAGCGGCGAGACGGCCATGCCGAAGCGCCCGAACTCACGGCGGTAGCGCTCGATCTGCGCCTCGTCCCAGCCCGAGGCGCGATAGAAGTCCGCTCCGCTTTCCGGCGCCGGCGTGCCGGTGTCGGCCAGCAGCATCCGGGCCATCACATATTCCAGGCGGGTCATGACCAGCGGCGCGTTGAACCGCTCGCACAGCCAGCCGGCCAGGCCGATGTGGTCGGGATGCATATGGGTGCAGATCACCCGGGTGACCGGGTCTCCGCCCATCGGGCCGGCCAGCAGGAGCTCCCATTCGGCCTTGGTCGCGTCGAGCGCCAGGCCGCAGTCGATGACCGCCCAGCCGTCGCCGTCGCGCACCGCATAGACGTTGATGTGATCCAGCTGCATCGGCATGGCGACGCGCATCCACAGCACGTCCGGCGCGACGATGACCGCCTCGCCCGAGGCCGGAGGTCCGGCGAACGGATAGGTCAGGCCCCGCTCGGCGGGCCTCGCCTCGGTCTCCGCCGGGATCACGCCGTCCGCCAAGTCCGTCTCCAATCGCAACGCAGGATGGATAGACCGAACCGCCGCCTCTCGTCCAGCATCACCGGTCAGAGCCTTGACCCGGCTCCAACCGCTCGCCAAGGGTGTCGATCGAAGATTTACCTTCCGGAGTGACCCCGTGTTCAACAGAAAGATCATCGGCCTGGCGGGCGCCTTTGCGGTGCTGATGGGCGTGGCCCAGCCGGCGTTCGCCCAAACCGCGCCCACCGGCGGCCCGATCACGGAAACGGATCGCGCCAGCGGCACGATCAACGGCACGCGCGTCCAGCCGGGCCGTCTCGGCGACCGTTCCCCGCCCCCCGCCGCCGCTTCGCCGCGCCAGCGTCGCCAGGACCGTTCGCGCCCGGCTCCCGCCGCGCCGCCGACGCCGGAGCAGGTCCGCGCCGCCGCCCAGGCCCAGCTGACCGCCGCCAGCGTGACCTGCGAGCTGGTCGAGGCCACCAATCCCGGCGTGATCGGCGAGTCCCAGGTCTATGAAACCGCCTGCGCCGGCGGCGAAGGCTACATCCTGATCGCCTCGACCCCGCCGCAGGCCTTCGGCTGCATCGAGCTGGCCGGCACCGCCGCCATCGCCCGTGCGCGCGATCCAAACGCCGACGTCGGTCAGCAGTGCGCCCTGCCCGCCAACCAGAACGGCGTCGCCGTCATCGGCGGCTGGGCCCGCGCCGCCGGCGCGACCTGCACGGTCGACGAGGCCCTGGCCATCGGCAAGAGCGACGGCAACAACATGGTCTACGAAGTCGGCTGCGCCGGCGCCGACGGCTACTGGCTGGAAAAGACCGCCACCGGCTGGGATCTGAAGGATTGCCTGCAGATCGCGTCCATGAACGGTTCGTGCCGCTTCACCACGGCCCAGGAACAGGCCCAGAGCTTCCAGCCCAAGCTGGCCGGCACCGACGCCTCGGATTGCAGCGTCACCCAGGTCCGCATGATGGGCGAGAACGCCAACGGCCGCTTCTATGAAGCCAAATGCGCCGCTGAAGGCCAGGGCTATATCGCCCGAGTCAACAACGAAGGCGTGACCCAGCAGGTCTACCCCTGCGCCACCGCCCAGCGCATCGGCGGGGGTTGCACCCTGACCCCGGCTCCGGCCGCCGCCCCGGCGACCGGCGGCCGCCCCTAAGGCGTCTTTACGGCCGAACGATCAGCGCCCCGGAGGAAACTCCGGGGCGTTTTTCGTTGCGGCGATCAGCGCTTCACAGAGCCCCCCGACGCGCCTTAGCTTGCACTCCATGCGCATCGCCACCTGGAACGTGAATTCGGTCAACGCCCGCCTGCCCACCGTGCTGGCGTGGCTGGAAGCGGCCCAGCCTGACGTCGTCGGCTTCCAGGAAATCAAATGCGTGGATGAGAAATTCCCCCGCGAAGCGTTCGAAAGCCTCGGCTACAACGTCGAGGTCCACGGGCAGAAGACCTATAACGGCGTCGCCCTGCTCTCGAAATTCCCGATGTCCGAGGTCCGTCGCGGCCTGCCCGGCGAGGACCAGTCCGGGGTCGAGGACGAGGGTGTCCACTCCCGCTACATCGAGGCCCTGATCGAATGCCCGCGTCCGGTGCGGGTCGGCTGTCTCTACCTGCCCAACGGCAATCCGGTGGAGAGCCCCAAGTTCGCCTACAAGCTGGGCTGGATGGAGCGGCTGGAGGCCCACGCCCGGACCCTGCTGGCGCAGGAAGAGGCCTTCACCCTGTGCGGCGACTACAACGTCATCCCGACGCCTGAGGACGCCAAGAATCCCTCCGCCTGGGTCAACGACGCGCTGTTCCAGCCCGAGAGCCGCGCCGCCTTCCGCGCCCTGCGCTACCTCGGCCTGAGCGATGCCGGCGAGCTGGGCAAGCAGCCGCCGGGAACCTACACCTTCTGGGACTATCAGGCCGGCGCCTGGCAGCGCGACCACGGCATCCGCATCGACTTCCACCTGCTGTCGCCGCAGGCGGCGGACCGGTTCCGGGGCGTCGAGACCCACCGGGACGCCCGCGACATGGACAAGCCGTCCGACCACGTCCCCGTGGTTGTCGAGCTGGAGGACTAACCTTGAGCGAGGTGTTCCGGGTGGTCCTGCTGGTGGCGCTGGCCGCGGCGGCGCTGACCACCGGGGCGCTGCTGCTGGTCTGGTGGATGGAGCCCGTGCGCCGGATGCGCCGGGCGCTGCTGAAATCGCTGGGCGCGGTTCCCGAGGCCGAGGCCCTGTCGCCCGCCGAGGGCCGCGCCGCCGGGCTGGACTTCGACGGGGCGCAGGTCGCCGTACTGTGGAACCGAGGCGCGGCGGGACTGGTCTACGCCTTTGAGGAGATCGAGGGCGGCGAGATCATCGTCGACGGCCACGTGGTCGCCCGGGTGCGCCGGGGCGAGGCGCGCAAGTCGCTGGACATCCTGGCCCCCGACGCCGAGCAGGTGGTGCTGCGGCTGATGTTCGCGGACGCCCGCCACCCCGAGTTCGAGCTGGCCCTGTGGGACGCCACCCTGCCCGTCCAGACCAGCTCGCCCGGCGAAGCGCTGCGGCTGGGCCGCCGCTGGCTGTCGCATCTGGAAGCCCTTCTCAAGGGTTGAGCGACTGCGGGGTTCCTCCCCCGACGCGAGAGCGCTAGAAGCGCCCCCAACCTGTTTTGAGTAAGCCTGAAGGAGGCCGCCTTGGCCCGCCTGTTCGACGCCGTGATCATTGCCGACTGGACCGCCGCCGAGGGCAAGAAGCTGGGCGATCAGTCGGTGTGGATCGGCGTGGCCAAGCGCGACGTGCGCTTCCGCCTCTACACCGAGACCCACAACACCGCGACGCGCGCCGAGGGCGAGGCCCTGCTTAACAAGCTGGTCTCGGAACACCGCAAGCGCGGCGACCGGGTGCTGGTCGGCTTCGACTTCAACTTCGGCTACCCGGCCGGCACCGCGGCGCGGCTGAAGCTGGACGGAACGCCGTGGTCGGCGATGTGGAAATTCATCGCCGCCAACATCGTCGACAAGGCCGACAACACCAACAACCGCTATCAGGTCGCGGCCAAGATCAACCGGCTGATGACCGACGAGGCCTGGCCGATGTGGGGCGCGCCCGCCAAGCAGGCGCAGCGCTGGCTGACCACCACCAAACCGCCCGCGGGCGCCGGCGCCGACATCCCCGAGTTCCGCGCCACAGAGGACGCGGTGCGCAAGGGCAAGCTGCAGCCCAAGTCGGTCTGGCAGATGCACGGCGCCGGCGCCGTCGGCGGCCAGACGCTGGTGGGCATCCCGATGGTGCGCCGCCTGCTGGAGAGCCTGGGCCCGTCGGGCGCCGTCTGGCCGTTCGGCACCGGCTGGCGCGCGCTGGACACGGCGGACGTCGAGCCCCTGTCGGCCGTGGTCGTCGAGGTCTGGCCGTCGATGTTCGACGCCAAGCCGGAAGCGGGCGAGTTCAAGGACCAGGCCCAGGTGCGCACCACCGCCGAGGCGCTGGCGAAGATGGATGAGGCCGGCGACCTGGCGAAGGCCTTCGCCCCGCCCAAGGGCGCGGACGAGGGCCTGATCGCACGGGTCGAGCAGGAAGAAGGCTGGATCCTGGGGGCCTAGGCCTTCACCGGCCTGTCGTCCGGCTGCGCTATCGCTGCGCCATGTTCCGGATCATTCTGACCGCCCTTCTGTTGCTGACCGCGAGCCCCGCCGTGGCCGACGTGCTGATCATCGCCCACCGCGGCGCCTCGGGCGAACGGCCCGAGCACACCCGCATGGCCTACGAGCGGGCCATCGAGCAGGGCGCCGACATCATCGAGCCCGACCTGGTCATGACCCGCGACGGGATCCTGGTGGTCCGGCACGAGAACGAGATCGGCGGAACCACCGACGTGGCCGCCCATCCGGAGTTCGCCGACCGCCGCACGACCCGCGACATCGACGGGGAGTCCGTGACAGGCTGGTTCACCGAGGACTTCACCTTGGCCGAGCTGATGACCCTGCGCGCCCGCGAGCGGCTGCCCGCGTTGCGCGGAACGGCCTTCGACGGGCAGGAGCCGATCCTGACCTTCGAGCAGGTGCTGGACATCGCCCGCGAGGCCTCGGCGCGGACCGGCCGGACCATCGGCGTCGCGCCGGAGCTGAAGCACCCCTCGCACTTCGCCGCCCTGGGCCTGCCGATGGAGGACGCTTTCGTGGCGGTGCTGGAGCGACGCGGGCTGACGGGCGCGACCGCGCCGGTGCTGGTCCAGTGCTTCGAGGTCGGGCCGCTGGAGCGGCTGAGCGCCCGGATCGACACGCCCCTGCTGCAGCTGATGGCCGGCGAAGACGGCCCGGCGGACCGGCCGGCGCTGACCTATGCGGCGATGGCGACGCCCGGGGGGCTCGCGGCGGTGAAGGCCTATGCCGACTGGATCGGGGCCGACACGGCGATGATCGAGCCGACGCCGGGCGCGCCGTCCTCGTTGATCGCGGACGCCCACGCGGCGGGGCTGAAGGTCGCCGCCTGGACCTTCCGGGCCGAGAACGTCTTCCTGCCGGAGGCGGACCGGGTCGGGGCTGAACCCGCAAGCCACGGGCGCCTGCGGGAGCGGCTGGCGCGGTTCGCCGGCTACGGACTGGACGCCGCCTTCATGGATCAGCCGGGGCTGGCGAGACGGCCCTGAGGCCAAGTCCCTGAAATTCCGCCCCTGGCGTCGTTAACGACCAGAACGGGTGAGGGCCTGGCATTGACAACCCCTGATCGTCACCCGAGCGTGCCGTCGGCCCTGCATCAGCAGGGCATGGCAGACTTTGGAGAGTGGACGATGAAACTTCCCCGTATCCTGCTTCTGACCGCCCTGGCGGGCTCGATCGCAGCGGCCGCGGCAAGCCCGGCCGCGGCGCAGACCAGCTACTACTGGGGACCCCAGACGATGGGGTATATGTATACCTATTACATCAACGGCCAGCTGGTCTCGACCAACTACATGGGCTGCGACGGCTGGGAATCCTGGGACGGCTACAACGGCTGGCCGGACCTGACGATGGGCGACTCGTACGACTACACCAGCTGGGAATGTTGATCCCGGCATGAGCGGGCGGGACGGTTCGCCGTCCCGCTTTTTCTCCCCCTACCCCGCGATCTGGCCGAAGTCGGCGACGCGGCCCATGACCGCGCGGACCTGACCCAGCAGCTTCAGGCGGTTGTCGCGCTCCTCGGCGACATCCGAGTTGACCATCACATGGGTGAAGAAGGCGTCGACCGGGGCGCGGAGCGACGCCAGGGCCTTCATGGCGGCGGCGAAGTCCTCGGTCTCCAGCGCGGCGTCCACGGCGGTCGCGCCGGCGGCGGTGGCGAAGGCCAGGGCGGTCTCGGGCTCCGGCTGGTTCGGCAGGCCGGTGCTGACCATGCCGGTCGGAACGGGTCCCTTCTTCTCCTCGGCCTTAAGGATGTTGGACGCGCGCTTGTAGCCCGCCAGCAGATTGGCCCCGTCGTCGGTGGCCAGGAAGGCGTCGAGAGCCTCCACGCGGCGCACGATGCGGACGAGGTCGTCGTCGCCGAGCGCGAAGACGGCGTCCACGAGATCGTGGCGCTTGCCCTGGTCGCGCAGGAGGACCTTCAAGCGGTCGGCGAAGAAGGCGAGGGCCGCCTCAGACGTGTCATGCCAATTTTCGAGCGGACGTTGCGAACGAGCGAGTTGAGCGAAGCGCTCAATATCCTCTTCCTGAGCGGCAATATCCAACTCGGCGTAGAAACGCCGCTGCTTAGCTTTGTCCAAGGCGGACTGCGGGTTCGCTCGATCCCAAGCCTGGTTGAAGTAGACTCGCCAGATGTCAGGCAGCAGATCACGAAGTCGGATTCTGGCTCCCCCCTCCAACACCAGCCGGATCACGCCTAGCGCGGCACGGCGCAGGGCGAACGGGTCCTTGGAGCCGGTCGGCTTCTCGTCGATGGCGAAGAAGCCGACGAGGGTGTCGAGCTTGTCTGCCAGGGAGACCGCCACCGTCAGCGGGGCGGTCGGGACCGAGTCCGAAGGGCCCTGCGGCTTGTAGTGGTCGCGGACGGCGTCGGCGATGGCGTCGGGTTGGCCGAAGGCGCGGGCGTAGTAGCCGCCCATCACGCCCTGCAGTTCCGGGAATTCGCTGACCATGCCCGAGGCGAGATCAGCCTTGGACAAGCGCGCGGCGGCCTCGGCCTGATCCGGATCAGCGCCGACCAGAGGAGCGATCTCGCGGGCCAGGGCCGCGATGCGCTCGACGCGCTCGGCCAGGGTGCCCAGCTTGGCGTGGAAGGTGACGCCGGACAGCTTCTTCGACCAGGCGTCGAAGCCGGTCTTCAGGTCCTCGTCCCAGAAGAAGCGGGCGTCGTTCAGGCGGGCGCTCAGCACGCGGCTGTTGCCGGCGGCCAGGGCCTTGCCGCCGTCCGAGGCCTCGACGTTGGCGACGACGACGAAGTTCGGAGAAAGGACCAATGCCCCTTTCACGATCGAACCGTCATCTCGAACTCCGTCCATTCGCCCGGATACGGCGAAATACTTCTGATGCACCTTCATCGACAGGCGCACGACTTCCATCGGCAGGTCGAGGAACTGCGGGTCCATGTCGCCCAGGATCGGGGTCGGCCATTCGGCCAGGCCGGCGACCTCGTCCAGCAGGCCGTCGTCATCGACGAGGGCCAGCCTCTTGTCCGAACAGACCTTTTTCGCGGCTTCGAGGATGCGCAGCTTGCGGTCGGCGACGTCCAGCAGGACGAACTCCCGCTCCAGTTTGCCGCGGTAGTCGGCGAAATCCTTGACCGTGAAGGGCTTGCCCGAGCCGAGGAAGCGGTGGCCCTCGGTCGTGTCGCCGCTCTGAATGCCGTCGATGTCGAACGGGACCACATGGCCGTCGAACAGGGCGACGATCCGCTTCAACGGACGAATCCAGCGCAGCGTGCCGGAGCCCCAGCGCATCGACTTGGGCCAGGGGAAGGCGCGGACGATCTGGTCGACCATCTCGGGGATCAGGTCGGCGGTGGCCCGGCCCTTCTGGCTGATGACGGCGAACAGGACGCCGTCGCGCTCGACCAGCTGGTCGCGGGTCAGGCCGGTCTTGCGCAGGAAGCCGTCCAGCGCCTGTTCGGGGGCGTTGGCGCGCGGGCCCTTCAGCTCTTCCTCGCGGTCGGGCGTGGCGGTCGGCAGACCCTCGACGACCAGGGTCAGGCGGCGCGGGCCGCCGAAGGTGGTCAGCGCCTCGTACGACAGCCCGGCGGCCTTCAGCCGTTCGGCGGCCATCCGCTCCAGGTCGCGCGCGGCGCCCTGCTGCATACGGGCGGGGATTTCTTCGGAGAAGAGTTCGAGGAGGAGTTGGGGCATCACAAGTCGCTAAAGCCCTTCCCCTCGAGGGGGAAGGGTTGGGATGGGGTGGTGGCAGGCTGTTTGAGGGTCGGCACGGAGGCGCGGACAGCGGCCTCGATCTCGCTGACGACCGTATCGAGTTCCTTGTCGATACGGGCATTGGGGATCCGGAGGACACGGAAACCTTGGCTCTTCAGCCAGGTATCGCGGTCGAGATCACGTAGAGCGACGTCTGTGAGTTCGTGAACGCCGCCATCGACCTCGATCACCAGCTTGGCCCTAAGGCACACGAAGTCGACCACATAGCCGCCCAGAGGAGCCTGTCGGCGAATGCGTATATCGAGGCGGCGAAGGCGCTCCCAAAGCTTCGCTTCGGCATGGGTCGGAGACGCGCGCAGACGGCGGCCGCGTTGAGCGCCGCCCGGCTTGATCCGGTCAGGACCGGTGAAGCGGTCATATTCCACCATCGAAGCCCTCCCTGCCGACAACGCCTCACGCGCTACATCCTGACAAGCACTGCCGCCACCCCATCCCCCGGCCCCTTCCCCCTCGAGGGGAAGGGGGGAAGAGATGCTCACGCCTCAGCCCTCTCGCGTTCCACATAGGCCGTGGCGCAGGCCTTACACAGCTCGCGGATGCGGCCGATGTAGCTCTGGCGTTCGGCGACGGCGATGGCGCCGCGGGCGTCCATCAGGTTGAACAGGTGGGACGCCTTCAGGACCTGGTCGTAGGCGGGCAGGACAAGCTGCTGGCCCTGCGGACCCGTCATGGCCAGCAGGTTGGAGACCTCGGCGACCATGTCCTCGAAGCGGCGCTTCAGGCCATCGACGTCGTAGCCGTGGAAATTGGCTTCCGACTGCTGGCGCTCGTTCTCGAGGAAGACCTCGCCGTAGGTGACGCCCTCCTTGGTGAACTTCAGGTCGTAGACGTTGTCGACGCCCTGGACGTACATGGCCAGGCGCTCCAGCCCGTAGGTCAGCTCGCCCGAGACGACGTCGACCTCGATGCCGCCGACGCCCTGGAAGTAGGTGAACTGCGTCACCTCCATGCCGTCGCACCAGACCTCCCAGCCCAGGCCCCAGGCGCCGACGGTGGGGTTCTCCCAGTCGTCCTCGACAAAGCGGATGTCGTGCAGGCTGGGATCGATGCCGATGGCGCGCAGCGAGCCGAGGTAGAGCTCCTGCAGATTGTCCGGGTTCGGCTTCAGAAGCACTTGATATTGATAATAATGTTGGAGCCGATTGGGGTTCTCGCCATAGCGGCCGTCGCCCGGGCGGCGGCTGGGCTGGACGTAGGCGGCCTTCCACGGCTTGGGGCCGAGCGCGCACAGGACGGTGGCCGGGTGGAGCGTGCCCGCGCCGACCTCGATGTCATAGGGCTGGAGGATCGCGCAGCCCTGATCGCCCCAGTATTTGTGGAGCGTCAGGATGAGGTCCTGGAAGGCGAGCGGTTCGGTGGTCACGTGGAGCTGTTCGCAGTCGCAAAATGAGAGGCGCGGACCCTAGACGGCGGGCCTTTGTGGGGCAAGGTGAAGCCCGCCACACGGTTCTTTAAGCGCCTTGGGTGCAGTCTGTACCCATGAAGCAGATCGACCAGATGCGCCGGCGGGCGGCTCGTTATCTCGAGGTGGATGCGGTGCAGATCGCCCCGGCGAAGGGCGTGTTCTCGCTGAGCTTCGACGACATTCCCGCGACGGCCTGGACCGAGGCGGGGCCGATCCTGGCCGAGCACGGGATCAAGGCGACCTACTATGTCTGCGGCGGGCTGGCCGGCGGGCGGAACATGGACCGGGACCAGTTCCAGGTGCGCCACCTGCAGGAGCTGCACGCGGCCGGGCACGAGGTCGGCTGTCATACCTGGGGCCACACCAGCGTGCTGCGGATGGACGCCGAGGCGCTGAAGCTGAGCCTGGACGCCAATGCGGCCTGGGTGAGCGAGCGGCTGGGTGGGTACGCGATGACGACCTTCGCCTATCCGTTCGGCGACGCCACCCTGACGGCCAAACGCCACGTGCGCGGGCGGTTCGACCTGGGCCGGGGCGTGCGCGACGGGGTCAATGCGGGGCGAGAGGACCGGGGACTGATCAAGTCCATCGGGCTGGAGAGCCGCCGCCTGCCCCACTACGATCTCGAAGGCCTGATGGCCGGGGCGGCGGCGTCGAAGGGCTGGCTGACGGCCTATGCGCACGACGTGTCTGACGACCCGACCGACTATGGCTGCACCCCCGACGATCTGGACCGTGTGATCCGGCTGGCCAAGGCCGCCGGGCTGGAGGTTCGGCCGGTGGGCGAGGCGTGGCGGGCGATGGCGGCGGGCTGAGCCGCCCCGTTCGGACGGGTGGAAAACACCGTCCGATGCGTCCGAAGCGTTCGGATCGCGACGCAGAAAAACGGGGTGCGAAGAGTGCGGATGCGCGCCGGTCATGGGGCGGAGTCTGGCACGCCGACGCGTCAGGATTGGACGTGTCGGCCGCCGGGGAACCTCAGGCCGCCTGCGCCAGCTCCGTCTTGCGGCCGTCCGCCCATCTGATCAGGGCGGCGCGGGGCCAGGCGACGATCCAGGAGCGGGCGGTGTATTCGCCCTTTTCGATCATCGCGGCGCGGGTGGGGGAGCTGGTGGCGGCGCGCTGGGTGTGGATGTCGCCCGGGCCCTGGTGGACCAGGAAGGCGCCGTGCTTGAGCGGATTGACGCGCAGATAGGCCAGGCGCGGGCTGATCTGCTCCAGCGGCGGATCGTAGAACCAGGATGAGCCCAGCATGCCCGCCATCTCGGGGCGGCGCTTGAGGATCTCGGCGGCGGTGGCCCAGGCGCGGTCCCAGCCGGCTTCGTTGAAGTCGCTGAGCTCGCGGCTTTCGGTATGGACCTCCAGCCAGGGCTTCCAGGCCTGGGCGGCGGCGTAGGCCGGGATCACCGACCAGCCCCAGCCTTCGCGGGCGTGGCGCAGGATCTGGCCCGGCCCCATGGGCGAGGAAAGGTCGATCATCTGGGTGCGGGCGCCGGGCACGCTGAGGACCAGCGCGATGCGCACGTCTTTGGCCCAGAAGTCGCGATCGTAGGGGTTCGCGCCCTCAGTCAGGAAGGCGGCGAGCCGGTCGATCCACTGGGGATAGAGTTCGAGCGAAGCCTGAGGCAGGTCGGCGGCGGGGACCCGCGCCGGCATCTCCAGCGCCCAGATCGCCACCAAGGCGCGGCGGTGGTCGTCGGTCAGGGCTGGGCCGAAGGCGGCCTGCAGGGCCTCCTCGGCGCGGTGGCCGGGCTGGTCGAAATCCCAGTGCGGGGCCGAGGCGGCGGCCGCGTCGGCGGCGGCGGCCTTGAACGCATGGAGGCGGGCGCGGTCCTCAGACGGGACCCTGTCCAGAACGGCCTCGAACGCGGCGATGTGGGCGGGCGTGAGCGTTTCCATGCCCACAGCCTAATCCACCACCGGTTTTCCGACGGTTAAGCGCGCAAGAGAAAGGCGAACACGAAAAAGGCGGCGGGCCGGAACCCGCCGCCTTCGTCAGTCTGTGGCCCGGATCAGTTCGGCGTGGGCGTGGGGGTCGGCGCCGGATTGGCGGGATCCTCGTCGCCATCGACCTGACCGTCGGTCGGGTTCTGGACCGGCGGCGACTGGACCGTGGTGGTCGTCGCCGACGGCTGGCCGTTCGGGGCGGTGGCGCCGGGCGAGGCCGGACGCTGGGTCTCGGTGATCCCGGTCGGGTTCGGCGTCGGGTTGGCGGCCGCCGGCGACGGGGGCGCGGTCGGGGCCGGAGCCTCGGTCGCGGGCAGCGGCGGGGTGGCCTCCTCCGCCGGGGCCGGGGCGGCCTCGTCAGCGGCCGCGGCGGCTTCCTCGTCGCCCATGGCGGCCAGCGACTGGGCCGGGTTCAGGACCTTGTCGATGGCGAAGACAGCGCCGTTGGACGCGTCGATGTCGGCGCGGGTGACGGTGGCGCCGTCGACCTTGATGGCGTCGCCGGTGCCGTCCAGCAGCACCTGGCTGCGGGCGGCGGTCTCGACCCCGCCGCGCGCGCCGGTGATCTGGCTGGACGACACGTCAGACACGATCACGTGGTAGAGCAGCAGGCTGCGCAGCTCCTGAGCGTTGGCCGGGTCGAGCAGGCGCGTGCGGTCCGCTTCCGGCAGGGCGGCGAAGGCCTCATCGGTCGGGGCGAAGATGGTGATCGCCGGGCGGGTGCTGAGGGTCTGGGTCAGTTGCGCCTGATCCAGGGCGGTCAGCAGGGTTGTGAAGTTTCCCTGCGCGCGGAGCACGTCGACGACATTGTTGGCCTGGGCGGCGGCCGGGGCCGGAGTAGCGGCGGGGGCGGCCGCGGGCGCGGGCTGGGCGGCGGGCTGCTGCTGCGGCGCCGGAGCGGGGCTCGGCGTCGCCTCCTGGGCGAAGGCGGGGCCGGCCAGCAGGGCGGCGGCGGCAGCGGCGGTCAGCAGTTGAGTGCGAAGCATGACAGTATCCCTTGCAATGAAGAATCCGGTCGCCGGGGGAGTCGGTGACGACCTGAAGTACGCTTGACTGCAGCGTTCAAGACCCAAGCAGGGCCTTGAGTTCCATATGGGGATTGATCATCCACTGTTCATCGAAACGGCCAAGGTATTGTCTGGGCCATTTGTCGGCGAGCGGCACAATACCGGCACCATGAGGTCAATAACCTCGAATATCGCCACATATCAGGCGAGTATCGTTGACTTCACCCACCAGTCCGAACGGCTGTCGGACAGGCGCCGCGCGGCCGTATCGGCCTCGGCGGCGGTGTCGAACAAGGCGAAGACGGTCGCGCCCGATCCGGACATGCGCGCGAAGCGAACCCCGGGCAGGCCAGCGGCGGCCTCCAGCGCCGCGCCGATGGCGGGCTCCAGGGCGACGGCGGAGGCCTGCAGGTCGTTGCGCTGCGCCGCCAACCAGCTGAGCACGGGGTCCAGCGCCCACGACGGCGGCGGCGCGGGACGGTCGGCGGCGGCGGGCGGGCCGGCGTCATAGGCGCGATAGACCGCCCCCGTCGGCGAGGGCCGGCCGGGATTGATCAGGACGGCGGGCATCGGCGGCAGGGACGGCTCGAACGTCAGGACGTCGCCCCGGCCCTCGGCCCAGGCGGCGCGGGCGTGCAGGCACATCGGGCCGTCGGCGCCGACCTCGGCGGCGACCAGGGCCAGGGCGTCGTCGTCGAGCGGCAGGGCCAGGGCGTCGCGCGCCAGCTTGAGCGCCGCGCCCGCGTCCGACGAACCGCCGCCTAGGCCGGCGGCGATCGGCAGGCGCTTGTCGAGGGTGAAGGCCAGGGCGGGCTCGCCCACGCCCGCCGCCTGGGCCAGCGCCCGGACGGCGCGCAGGACCAGATTGTCGCCCTCCCCCGCCAGTCCGCCCGCGAAGGGGCCGGTGACGGTCAGGGACAGCCGCTCCGCCGGAGCGGCCGCGATCCGGTCGCCCACGTCGGCGAAGGCCGCCAGGCTGGCCAGCGGATGGTAGCCGTCGGCGTCGACGGGGCCGACGTGCAGGAACAGATTGACCTTGGCGGGCGCGAGCGCCGGGGCGTCAGCCATGGATCAAGGCTGGGTTCCGGACACCGGGGTCGGGTCGGTCAGACCCGAGGTCAGCTTCTGCTCCACCTCGGCGCGGCGCTCGGCGTCGGGGGCGAGGGTCAGGACCCGGCTCCACTGCCACTGGGCCTCGCGGCGGCGGCCGACCTGCCAGTAGGCGTCACCCAGATGGTCGTTGATCTCGGCGTTGGCCGGCTCCTTGGCGACCGCGCTTTCCAGCGTGTTCACGGCGACCTCGTACTGACCCTGGCGGTACTGGGACCAGCCGAGGGAGTCCTGGATGTTGCCGTCGTCGGGCTGGGCGGCGTGGGCGCGGGCGATCATCTCGGCGCCCTGCTCGACCCGGCGGCCGCTGTCGACCCACAGATAGCCGAGGTGGTTGAGCAGGATCGGGCTGTCAGGATGGGCCTGAAGGGCGGTCCACAGCTCAGTCTCGGCCTCATCGACCCGGCCGAGGGCTTCCAGGGCCGCGCCGCGCAGGAAGCGAACATCGGCGGACTGGTCCGGGGTGTTGATCTCCGCACGGTTGAGGATGGCCAGCGCCTCCTCGAAGCGGTTCATGGCCATCAGCTGACCGGCGAAGGACAGGGTGGTGCGGCTCTGCTCCGGCGCGGCGGCCTGGGCGCGACCGAAAGCGGCCAGCGCCTCTTCGTTCCGCTCCTCGCGCTGGTAGCTGAGGCCGATGTTGTACTGGGCGCCGGCGTAGATGATGTCGTTGGCCGACCCCACGCGGGCGAGGGCCTGACGGGCGGGCTCCTCCTGCCCGTCCGCCGCCAGCGCCATTCCGAGGCGCAGGGTGGTCATGTCCGAGGGGCGCAGGGTCTCGGCCAGACGCAGCAGGATGGCGGTCAGCTTGTGGTCCTGACGCTCGCCGGCGACGATCGAGGCGAAGTCCAGGGCGTCGGCGACGCCGTCGCGCGGGGTCGGCGCGGGCGGCGGGCGGCGGCGGGCGGCGGCGCGCTCCAGTCCGTCGAGGGCGGAGGGATCCGGCGCCGGACCGGTCAGGGAGGCGCGGTATTGGGCCACGGCCTCCTCTCGGCGGCCGCGGCGTTCGAGGAACTCGCCATAGTCGACGCTGTACAGGCGGGCGCCGTTGGGAATGGCCACCAGCGTCTTGTACTCGGCGTCGGCCTCGTCATAGCGGCGGCGGCCTTCCAGCAGCTGCGCGCGCTGCAGGCGCAGGACCAGGCCGGTGGGGTCGCCGGCCGGGGTCTCGACCGGCTTCAGGGCGGTGTCCCAGTCCCCGGCGGCGGCGGCCAGCGACGGCGCCATGAACAGGCCGACGATGGTGAAGGGCTGACCCAGCGGCTGGCTGTTGAGCGAGGCCCAGGCCGCGCGCCCGTCGCCCTGGTTCAGGGCGCTGACGATGGAGACCAGGCGGCCGGCGTCGGCCAGCTCGGGCGTGGCCTCCACCGTCGAGGTCAGGCGCACGACGGTGCCGAGGTCGCCGTTGAACAGGCTGGTCAGGAAGGTCTCGCTCTGCAGCAGCGGCTGCTCGGGCGTCAGCTGCTGGCTTTCGGCGATGAGGCGGGCGGCCTCGGCCCCCTCGCCGCGGAATCCGGCGATGCGACCCGACAGATAGAGACCGTAGGCCGACTGGCCCCGGGCGTCGACGGGAACGGGCGCCCAGACGGCGGGGATCGGCGGCGCGGCGGGTTCCGCCTCGGCGACGGGCTCATCGACCGGCACGACGGCGGGCGGATGGATGCGGGCCGGATCGACGGCGTCCCCGTTCGCCGGAACCGGCGCGACGGGCCCGTTCAGGGGCGGATCGACGACGATCGGCGCGTCCTGCGCGAAGGCAGGAGACGTCAGCGCCAGCAGGGCGCAACCGGACAGGAGAAGGCGAAGCGAGGAAGGGCGCATGGGCCAACCCTTCCCACATTATGCGGCGGCGACAAGGCCCCTCGCCGCGAGGGCGAGGGTTTTGAGCTTACATATTCGGATAGTTGGGGCCGCCGCCGCCTTCCGGCGTGGTCCAGACGATGTTCTGCGACGGATCCTTGATGTCGCAGGTTTTGCAGTGGACGCAGTTCTGGGCGTTGATCTGGAAGCGCGGATTGGACTTGCCGTCCGCGTCGTACAGCACCTCGTACACGCCCGCCGGGCAGTAGAGGCGCGCGGGCTCGCCGTACTTCGGCAGGTTCACCTGGATCGGGATGGTCGGGTCCAGCAGCTTCAGGTGAGCGGGCTGGTCCTCGGCGTGGTTGGTGTTGGAGATGAAGACCGACGACAGCTTGTCGAACGACAGCTTCCCGTCCGGCTTGGGATAGGCGATCGGCTTGTGCTTCGAGGCGGGCTCGGTCGCCGCCGCGTCGGTCTTGGTGTGCTTCATCGTACCGAAGATCGAGAAGCCGCCGGTCAGGGTCTGGAACCACATGTCGAACAGGCCGGCCGCGCCGCCCAGGGTGGTGCCCAGCTTGGACAGCAGGGGCTTGGCGTTGCGGACCAGCTTCAGTTCCTTGTGGACCCAGCTGTTCTCATAGGCCGTCTGGTACGCGACCAGTTCGTCGCCCGAACGCCCGGCCATGACGGCGTCATAGGCGGCGTCGGCGGCCAGCATGCCGGTCTTCATGGCGTTATGGCTGCCCTTGATGCGGGGCACGTTCACGAAGCCCGCCGAACAGCCGATCAGGGCGCCGCCGGGGAAGGCCAGCTTGGGCACCGACTGGAATCCGCCCTCGGTGATGGCGCGGGCGCCGTAGGAGACGCGCGTGCCCCCTTCCAGGTGCTCGGCGATCGAGGGGTGGTGCTTGAAGCGCTGGAACTCGTCGAAGGGCGAGATGAAGGGGTTCTTGTAGTTCAGGTGAACCACATAGCCGACGGTCACGTAGCGATCGCCGAAATGGTAGAGGAAGCTGCCGCCGCCGGTGAACTCGTCCAGCGGCCAGCCGGTCGAGTGCTGGACCAGGCCCGGCTGGTGCTTGTCAGCCGGGATCTGCCACAGCTCCTTGACGCCGATCCCGAACTTCTGCGGATCGGAGCCGTCGCACAGGTTGTGACGGGCCATGATGGTCTTGGCCAGCGAACCGCGCACGCCCTCGGCGATGAAGACGTATTTGCCGTGCAGTTCGATGCCGGGCTGGAACTCGCCGGTCGGCTTGCCCTCGCGGTCGATGCCGAAAACGCCGGCGACGACGCCCTTCACCCGGCCGGTCGGCTCGTCCCAGACCACGTGGCTGGCGGCCATGCCGGGATAGACCTCGACGCCCATGGCCTCGGCCTGCTCGCCCAGCCAGCGGGCGACGTTGCCCAGCGAGGCGATGTAGCAGCCGTGATTGTGCATCAGCGGCGGGAAGGCGAACATCGGCAGGGACACGACGCCCTGCGGCCCGAGCAGCAGGAATTTGTCCTTCCTGACCGGCGTCTCCAGCGGCGCGCCGCGTTCCTTCCAGTCGGGGAACAGCTCGTTCAGCGCCTTGGGATCGATGACGGCCCCCGACAGGATGTGGCCGCCGATCTCGGCGGACTTCTCCAGCACGGCGACGGAGATGTCCTTGCCGTCCTTTTCCGCCCGCTGTTTCAGGCGGATGGCCGCCGAAAGGCCCGCGGGGCCGCCGCCGACGATGACGACGTCATATTCCATGATCTCGCGCTCGACGCCCGCCAGGGCCTCGGCGGGCGGCAGCTTGTCGATCACCGCCTCTTCCCAGGCGTTCGTCGCGCCGCCTTCGATCTCGGCTTCGGCCATGCCCGATGTCCTCGTTATGCGTATGGTCTTCCCTGCCGTCGCTTATCGGAAGGTGACGCGGGGGCGGTCAAGGACTATCCCTGTGCGGACCGACATGAACGCCGCAACTCTCGACACCGCAGCCGCCGAAAGCCTGCTCGCCTTCTGGCGCGACGCGGGGGTCGACGGCTGTTTTGAGGACGCGCCAGTCGACCGCACCCACGTGGCCCCGCCGCCCGCCGTGAAGGCCGTGGCCAAGGCCACCGCCTCGGTGGTGGCGGCCCCGTCGGTAGGCGATGCGGCGTCCGAGGCGCGCCGCCTGGCCGCCGGAGCCGAGACGCTGGAAGCGCTGGGCGAGGCCATCGCCGCCTTCACGGGCTGTCCGCTGAAGGACATGGGGGCGCGACAGTCAGTGTTCTCGCGCGGCGATCCGCAGGCTCCGGTCATGATCATCGGCGAAGGTCCAGGCGCGGACGAGGATGCGCGCGGCCAGCCCTTCGTCGGCAAGGCGGGCCAGTTGCTGGACCGGATGCTGGCCGAGGCCGGGCTGAAGGACCGGGTGTTCATCACCAACACCGTCTTCTGGCGGCCGCCGGGCAACCGGACGCCGACCCCGGCGGAGCAGGCCGCCTGCGCCCCCTTCGTGGAGCGGGCCTTCGCCCTGCTGCAGCCGAAGGCCGTCCTGCTGCTAGGCGCGGCGGCGTCGAAGTCCGTGCTGGGGACCGACGAGGGCATCATGCGGCTGCGCGGGCACTGGAAGGAATGGCGGCTGGCCGAGGGCAATGTCTCGGCGCCCGTGTTGCCGACCTTCCACCCCGCCTTCCTGCTGCGCACTCCGATGGCCAAGAAGGCGGCCTGGGCCGACCTGCTGGCGCTGGCGGCGCGGCTGGACGCCTTCGAATCCCGTTAACCTTCGCGACGCAAAAGCGCCCCAAAAATCGGGCAAATCTTGACATGGGTCGAGGCCGTGGCGCCTTTCTGGCCTGACGACCGAACGAACAGCGGCCCAAAGGATCGAATCGAGACGATCCCGCAACCGCTCTCAGGGGGGCCGCCTCAGTGCCTGTATTTTTCCGCCGCGCGATCCTCGCGCCGACGCTGGCCATCGCGCTCGCCGCCTTCGGCGCGGCGGCGCACGCCTCCGACGACGACCGCCGCGCGCCGTCCGCGCTGAGCGCCGCGGACCGCCTGAGCTACACCACCGCCTTCGACGCCCTGCGCCGCGGGGACCTGGACGCCGCCCGCGCTTCAGCCCGGCAGGCCCAGGACCGCGTCCTGCTGGGCCAGGTCGAGTTCGAGCGGATGTTCCACGCCGACTACACCGCCACCTATGAGGAACTGGCGGCGTGGCTGGAGGAATATTACGACCTGCCCTGCGCCGACCGCGCCTACAATCTGGCCCTGCGCCGCCGTCCTGACGGGGCGCCCGAGCCGCGCCGTCCGTCCCGCTTCTCGAACCGGAGCTGGGCCGCCGCCTCGGCCGCCGGCCAGAACACCGAGGGCGATCCGATGAAGGCCGCCCGCGTCGCGCTGAACCGCGACGACCTGGCCGGCGCCGTGGTCATCGGACAGGAGATCGGCGACTGGTGGACCGTGGCCCTGGCCCAGTACCGGCTAGGCGAGTTCGGCGCGGCCGCCACCGCCTTCGAGCGCGTGCTGAACGATCCGACCGAGGACGGCTGGGTTCGCGCCGGCGCCGCCTTCTGGGCCGCGCGCTCGGCCGCGCGGTCGAGCCAGCAGGATCGGGTGCAGCCGCTGTTGCGCCGCGCCGCCATGTGGCCGGCGACCTTCTACGGCCAGATCGCCCTGCGCCAGCTGGGCGAAGAACCGACCATCGAGAATATGGGGCCGCGCCCCTACGGCGTCGCGACCCTGCAGCAGGCCGCCTATACGCCGGACGAACCGGTTGGGGTCGACGCCGACGAGCTGGAAGAGTTCGTGCGGTCCGAGCCGCGCGCGCGTCGCACCGTGGCCTTCTACGAGGTCGGCCGCCGCACCGACGCCCGCGACGAGCTGCGCACCGGCATGCGCTCCGCCGTCACCGACCGCGCCCGCCAGCTGTGGGCCGCGCTCGGCCGCGCGCTGGGCCCGCGGGTGATGGGGTCGGACAACGACGTCCGCCGCATCGACGCCAACAACTACGCCCAGCCGGTGATCGAGCCGGAGGGCGGCTTCACCATCGAACGCTCGCTGGTCTATGCGATCGCCCGCAAGGAGACGAGCTTCAACGCCCGCGCCCGCTCGGGCGCCGGGGCCTATGGCCTGATGCAGGTGATGCCGACCACCGCGGCCGAGCTGTCGGGCGACCGCGGCTTCGTCAGCGCGCCGGACCGGCTGTTCGATCCGTCGGTCAACGCCCGTATGGGCCAGGCCTATGTGAACCGCGTGCTGGCCCTGCCCGAGATCAACGGCGACCTGCTGCGCGTCGCGGCCTCGTACAACGCCGGGCCCGGGCCGATGATGGCGGCGGTACGCAAGCTGGGACCGGACGCCGACCCGCTGCTGCTGATCGAGACGATCGACGTGCCCCAGGCCCGCGACTACGTGGAGAAGGTGGTCGCGGCCTACTGGATCTATCAGCGCATGAACGGCCGTCCGCTGAATACCCTGGACGCCGTGGCCGGAGGCGCGACCCTGGCCCCGCTGAGCCTGGATTACGTGCCTCCGCCCGCTCCGGCGCAGCCGCTGGAAGTGGCCTCGGTGCAGCCGACGGGCGGCTAGATCCCCGCCAGCAGCAGGGCCGGAAGGCAGCAGGCGACGACGATCAGCAGGCCATAGACCAGCAGGCTGGGACGACGGGCGACGGGCTGTTCGGCTTGCATGGACATGACGGACCTCGAACGCGTCGGCGTTCATGGGGCTCCAGACATACCGCCGTTGTCTTAAGGTCGGGTTCGGGTGTGCGGTTAACGCAACGCTTCGGCCGCCCATTCCAGGAAGTCGGGCTGGGCCAGCAGGACGTCGCAGTAGGCCTGGGCTGTCCCGTCGTCGCCGAAGTCGGCCAGATCGACCTGGAAGTGGCGGAAGCGGGTGGCGACCGGGGTGAAGAAGGCGTCCGGCACGGACCATGCTCCGAACAGATAGGGCCCGCCGGCGCCGAAGCGGCCGCGCATCTCCGTGAACAGCGAGACCAGCCGGCGGATGTCGCGCTCCAGCCCCGGATCGGACGGCAGGGGCGAACGGTCCGGACCGACCATGGTGTGATCCGGCCCCATGCCGCAGTGGGTTCGCAGCGCCGTGAAGCCGCCGTGCATCTCGCAGGCCGCCGACCGGGCCAGCCAGCGGGCGTGGGCGTCGGCGGGCCACAGCTTCGCCTCCGGATAGCGTTCGGCCGCCCAGACCGAGATGGCCATGGAGTCCCAGACGGTCTCGCCGTCGACCTTGAGCAGGGGGACCAGGCGCGAGGGCGAGATGCGCGCCAGCTCGATCTGGCCGGCCTCGGAATAGATGTCGATCTCGGTGGTGACGAAGTCCGCGCCGCAGCGCTTGAGCACCAGCCAGGGCCGCAGGGACCAGGTCGAATAGAGGCGCGGGCCGATGATCAGTTCCATGAGAAGTCCCCTCCGTCAGTTGCACCGCTCATAGGACGGACGGCGGCCGCGCGCGACCGAGTTTGTTGGCCGGGAGCACAAGCGACGCTTGACTCGGACGCCCCCCGCACCGACACGGCGCATCCATGATCACGCGCTATTCCCGCCCCGACGCCGTCGCCATCTGGTCGCAAGAGACCAAGTACAAGATCTGGTTCGAGATCGAGGCCCACGCCGCCACCAAGATGGCCGAGCTGGGGGTGATTCCGACAGACGCCGCCGAGGCCATCTGGGCCAAGGGCAAGGACGCGGTGTTCGACGCCGACCGCATCGACGAGATCGAGCGCACCACCAAGCATGACGTCATCGCCTTCCTGACCCATGTGTCGGAAATCGTGGGCGAGGAAGCCCGTTTCCTGCACCAGGGCATGACTTCCTCGGACGTGCTGGACACCTGTTTCGCCGTGCAGCTGGCGCGGGCGTCGGACCTGCTGATCGGCGGCGTCGACCGGGTGCTGGCCGCGCTGGAGACCCGCGCCAAGGAACACAAGTTCACGCCGGAAGTCGGCCGCAGCCACGGCATCCACGCCGAGCCGATCACCTTCGGCCTGAAGCTGGCCGGCTATCACGCCGAGTTCCAGCGGGCGAAGCGCCGCCTCCTGACGGCCAAGGAAGAGATCGCCACCTGCGCCATCTCGGGCGCCGTGGGCACCTTCGCCAACGTCGATCCGGCGGTGGAGGCCTATGTGGCCGAGAAGATGGGCCTGCAGGTCGAGCCGGTCTCGACCCAGGTGATCCCGCGCGACCGTCATGCGGCCTTCTTCGCCGCGCTGGGCGTGGTCGCCTCGTCGATCGAGCGCCTGGCCACCGAGATCCGCCACCTGCAGCGCACGGAAGTCCTCGAAGCCGAGGAATTTTTCGACAAGGGCCAGAAGGGCTCGTCGGCCATGCCGCACAAGCGCAATCCGATCCTGACCGAGAACCTGACCGGCCTGGCCCGTCTGGTGCGCTCGGCGGTCGTGCCCGCCATGGAAAATGTTGCGCTCTGGCACGAGCGGGACATCAGCCACTCGTCGGTCGAGCGCGGCATCGGGCCGGACGCCACCATCCATCTGGATTTCGCCCTGCACCGCCTGGCGAACGTGGTCGAGCGCCTGAACATCTATCCCGAGAACATGCAGAAGAACATCGACCTGCTGGGCGGGCTGGTGCACTCGCAGCGGGTCATGCTGGCCCTGACGCAGGCGGGGGTGAGCCGCGAGGACGCCTACGCCGCCGTGCAGGAGAACGCCATGAAGGTCTGGCGCGGCGAGGGCCGGTTCCTGGACTTCCTGAAGGCCGACGCGCGGGTGACCCTGCCGGAAAGCCAGCTAGAGGCCCTGTTCGACCTCGGCTACCACACCAAGCACGTGGACACGGTGTTCGCCCGGGTGTTCGGCGCCGACTGATGAGCAATCCGCCGATCCGGATCAATCCCGACCTGGACCTGGCCGCCGCGGCGGCGAGTTACAAACGCGACGGATGGGTCCAGATCGCCGACATCTTCGAGCCGGAGACGGCGGAGTATCTGGCGACGCTGCTGGAGACCCGCATCGACTGGGACCTGGCCTTCCAGGGCGAGGACGGCCGTCCCGCCGTGCTGAACCGGGACCAGATCCTGGCCCAGGGCGACGCGGCCCTGCAGCAGCGGCTGCGCGCGATGATGACCAAGGCGGGCGCCGGCTACGGCTTCCTGTACCTGGCCTATCCGCTGATCACCGCCTATCTGGCCGGCCGCGATCCGGGGCATCCGATCCACGGCCTGACCGAGTTCCTGAACGACGCCTTCGTGAAGCTTGGCGTGACCGTCACGGGACGGCAGGACATCGTCAAGGCGGACGGCCAGCTGACCCGCTACCGGCCCGGCGACTTCATCGGCCTGCACAACGACGTCGGCTCCGAGGCCAGCGACCGGCTGGTGGCCTATACGCTGGGCCTGACCCGGACGTGGCGCGCCGACTGGGGCGGCCAGCTGCTGTTCCACGATGCGGCCGGCGACGTGATCCGCGGCCACGCTCCGCGCTGGAACACCCTGACACTGTTCGACGTCCCCCAGTATCACTCCGTCGCCCCCGTGGCCGCCTACGCCCAGGGGCCGCGGCTGTCCGTCG
Organism: Brevundimonas sp. GW821-FHT09G01; assembly: GCF_059416065.1. Classification (NCBI taxonomy): domain Bacteria; kingdom Pseudomonadati; phylum Pseudomonadota; class Alphaproteobacteria; order Caulobacterales; family Caulobacteraceae; genus Brevundimonas; species Brevundimonas sp. GW821-FHT09G01. The sequence goes on along the minus strand of NZ_JBWKOL010000004.1, from coordinate 275,612 downwards.
TCGGCTGGATGAGAAATGCCGGGCGCTGAAGACGGGCCGCGCAAGCGCGCCTTCGATCCGGTCGTGGACGCCGACACTCGCCTGCTGATTCTGGGCAGCCTGCCCGGCGACGCCTCGCTGAAGGCCGGGCAGTATTACGGCCATCCACAGAACGCCTTTTGGCGGCTGGTCGGCGGGGTGGTCGGGCGCGACCTGACCGGCCTTCCCTACCCTGATCGGCTGGAGGCGCTGCGGGCGGCGCACGTCGGGCTTTGGGATGTGATCTCAGGCGCCGAGCGCAAGGGCAGCCTGGACGCGGACATCCGAAACGCCGAGACGGCGGACCTGAAGCGCCTCATCGCCGGATTGCCCGCGTTGAGGGCCGTGGCGTTCAACGGCGGGACAGCGGCCAAGATCGGACGGCGCTCTCTGGAAGGGGTGGAGGGGCTGGCCCTGATCGACCTGCCGTCGTCCAGCCCCGCCTACACGCTCGCCCGGGATGAAAAGGCCACGCGCTGGGCGGTGTTGGGATCCTGGATCGAAAGAGCCTGATCCGGTCCGATTGACGCAGCGGCCATCCAATGCGGAACTCGGAACGTAAGCCTTCCATGACGCCGCCCCCGAGCGTCATCTCAGGAAGAAGCATCATGATGAAAATCACCCGCTACAGCGCACTTATCGCCGCGGCCGCCACCTCGACCCTTCTGATCGCCGCCTGCAGCAATGCGGAAGAGGCCGCACCCGCCGACAAGGCCGCGGTCGAAGCGACGGCTTCCGCCACGCAGGACCCGATGGTCGGCGGCGCCGCCATGAGCCCGAACGATACGATCGTGACCAATGCGGCCAAGGCGTCGAACCTGACGACCCTGGTCGCCGCCGTTCAGGCCGCCGGTCTGGCCGAAACGCTTGGCGGAGCCGGCCCCTTCACCGTCTTCGCACCGGACAACGCCGCCTTCGAGAAGGTGCCGGTCGCAGCACGAGAAAGCCTGATGGCGCCGGCAGGCAAAGCCGACCTGACCAAAATCCTGACCTATCACGTCGTCCCCGGCCGGCTGACCGCCGCCGATATCGCCGCTCAAGCCCAGGCCAACGGCGGCACGGCGACGCTGACGACCGTAGAAGGCGGCGCGCTGACCGTCACCGCGGGCCCGAACGGCACCTGGGTCATCACGGATGAAAACGGCGGTCGCTCGACGATCACGCAGGCCGACGTCGGCCAGTCGAACGGCATCGTTCACGTCATCGATACGGTGCTGATGCCCAAGTAATTCCGCACCCATATCGTCCTGAAACGACAAAGGCCGCCCTGTGAGGGGCGGCCTTTTCTACATTCTCAGGCGTCGGCTTATTCGCCGTTGCGGATCTGCTCGCGCGCGACCGACGACAGCTCGTCCATCTTGCGGCGGATTTCACCTTCCGAGACGGTCAGGCCGGCGCCTTCGAGGTCCTGGGCGATCTTGCGGTAGACGTCTTCCTCGCCCGGCTGCTCGAAATCGGCTTTCACGACCGCTCCGGCGTACTGGGCGGCGCTATCGGCGGACAGGCCCATCTTCTCGGCGGCCCACAGACCCAGCAGCTTGTTGCGGCGGGCGACGGCCTTGAATTCCTGTTCCTGATCGAGTGCGAACTTGGACTCGAAGCCCTTTTCCCGATCGTCGAAGGTAGTCATGGGCGTCCGCAGGCTCCGTCAGGCGGCCCAGGGAGTGGCCGCGTCGGGGTGTCTATAGCCCCCCGTGAGCCGAACGCAACCGGAACCCGCCGGGTTGCGGCGGCATGCCGTACGACGGTGTCGTCGACGCCCGCCGTTTGTATCCAGCACCGGCTTCCGCTAAGGAGACCGCGACGATTTTACCCGCCCGCCCGATTCCGGATCGCGCTGACCAGACCTACGCGCTGGCCGCGCGATTTTCGTTTCTGACGAGGCCCCGCCCGGACGAGACCCCATGAACGTCAAGCGCAAGAAGCTCTACGAGGGCAAGGCAAAGATCCTGTACGAAGGACCTGAGCCCGGCACCCTGATCCAGTATTTCAAGGACGACGCCACTGCCTTCAACGGCGAGAAGAAGGCCCAACTCGAGGGCAAGGGCGTCATCAACAACCAGATCAGCGAATTCGTCATGTCGCGCCTGAACGGCATCGGCGTGACCAATCACTTCATCAAGCGGCTGAACCTGCGCGAGCAGCTGATCCGCGAAGTTGAGATCATTCCGCTGGAAGTGGTGTGCCGCAACGTCGTGGCCGGCTCGATGAGCCAGCGCCTGGGCATCGCGGAAGGCACGCCCCTGCCCCGCTCGATCATCGAGTTCTACCTGAAGAAGGACGAGCTCAACGACCCGATGGTCACCGAAGAGCACATCACCGCCTTCAACTGGGCCTCGACCCAGGAGCTGGACGACATCCTGGCGATGACCGTGCGGGTGAACGACTATCTGTCGGGCATGTTCGGCGCCGTCGGCATCACCCTGGTGGACTTCAAGATCGAGTTCGGCCGCATCTGGGAGAACGATTTCGCCCGGGTGATCCTGGCCGACGAGATCAGCCCGGACAGCTGCCGTCTGTGGGACACCACAACCGGTGAGAAGCTGGACAAGGACCGCTTCCGCCGCGATCTGGGCAATGTCATCGAAAGCTATACGGAAGTCGCGCGTCGCCTGGGAATCATGAAGGGCATGCCGACGGTGATTCAGGGGGGACTGCACTAATGGCCAAGGTGAAGGTGCATGTGTTCCTGAAACCCGGCGTGCTGGATGTTCAGGGCAAGGCCGTCGAAGGCGCGCTGAACGGTCTGGGCTGGGGCGGCGTGGCCAACGCCCGCGTCGGCAAGCTGATCGAGTTCGATTTCAACGGCGAAGGCGACCCCGCCGCCGAGACCAAGAAGATGTGCGAGCAGCTGCTCGCCAACACCGTGATCGAAAGCTACCGCATCGAGGTCGCGTGAAACGCGTCCTGAAGCTGCTGGTCGTCCTCTTTATCATCGGCGGGTGCGTGGTGTTCGCCGCCGCCCTGGCCGGCGGGCTCATGGACGACAGCGCCTTCACCACGGCGGTCAAGGGCGCGGCGCACTAGAATCACCGGGCGCCCTCACGGCGTCGGGCCCGCCAGTCGTCGTAGTTCTGCTTTGCCTCACGCACATAGGGCGATCGGCTGATAAGGCCGATCACCAGTTCGTTGAGCAGGGAAACCGGGAACGGCAGAGGCCTGACGAAGTCCACGAAGAGGACGACCCTGATCTCATCCGTGTCATTGCCCGCGCTGTGGACAAAGCTGTCGTCGAAGACGAGGCTTCCTCCAGCCCGCCAATGGCGGCGCTCACCCCCGACGTCCAGCCAGGCGTTCTCGGCGGCGCGAGGCACCACCAGGCCGAGGTGATAGCGAAGGACGCCCTTGTAAGGACCGCGATGGGGCGGAATCCGCTTCATCGGCTCGAGTATCGAGAAGAAGGCGGTGGTCATCCGCGGTATCTTCCGCAACGCCGCCCACGTCCTGGGGCAGGCTTGGCAGTTGTCCGGAAAATCGACGCCGTAGCCGCGGAAGAAGTAGGTTTTCCAGCGGCCGTCGTTGGTGAGTTTTTCCTGGTCCGTGGAGATCACTTCGAACCCCGGCACCTCGTCCAGGTTGGCGGTCAACGCCGCCAGTTCCCGCACGATATCCGGATGGGCCGCCTCGAGCACGGACGTCCAAGGAAACAGGGCCGGATCGAAGAAGTGGCTGTCCCCCACGGGCGATGTCTGGGCGATCAGGGCCTCGATATGGCGGATGATCCCGCCGGCCATTCGCAGCGTCCGGGGCGGATCAACCTCGTCCAGCTGCGCCATCATCCCTCTCCCCTTCGGTCCATGACCGTTTTCAACGCGCCGTCGACGATCGCGCGGTCCGCCCCGTCGAGCTGGAAGCGGCGCTCGCCCCTGTTGTCCAACCGGGCGACAAGATCGCCGGTGTCCTGAATGTAGAGGGAAAGCGGATGACGCCGCCCGGGATAGCTCCGGGCCTCGCACGCCAACCTTCCGCCGAAGACGTGCCGATAGAACAGGCCGTGCTTTCCGCGCGCCGTCGCGATCATCTTTGACGGCGAGAGCCGTCCGGCGATGTGGATGGACACGGCGAGCAGCCTGTACGCCGCATCGATCCGCTCCCTGGACAGCGCCGACCGTACGCAGAACCCGCTGGAATCGACGATCCGAACCCCTCGGTCCAGTTCAGGGCCAAGCACGTCGGGAAAGACGTGGTGCGCGGGAGATGTCCTCACCTTGCCCCCGAGAACATGAATTCGCATCACGGCCATGATCTCGTCGCGCTCCACAATTCCGACGACGACGCAATTGGAGCTGGCGTCGAAATCCTCATCGACGGCCAGGGTGTCCTCATCGAGGTTGCCCGAGCCTTCGAACATGTCGCGACGGAACTGAGCCGTACGGCGAACCTCCTCTTCGGTCGTGAAATGAAAGAGCGTCTGGGACACGGCCACGCTTGATGTTTGATCTTACTCAAGCGGGAAAATCCGGCAGGCGCAACCGCTTCGCGATGCGTCGGGAGCTCGATCATCTCGTGTCCGCGGCCGTACAGCTGCCGCATGCCGATCCTCCACAACGGAAGTTTCGCAGGGACGCGACGGCGCAGGATCTGATGCGTTAGGCTCGACGGACGCGGAAGCCCGGAGCGAGCATGCCTTTCACCCTGATCTCCAACGACATCACCGACGGCGGCGTGCTGCCGGACGCGCAGGTGCAGGCCAAGGGCAACGCCTCGCCGCATCTGAAGTGGTCGGGCGCGCCCGAGGGCACGAAGAGCTACGCGGTCACCTGCTATGATCCGGACGCGCCGACGGGCTCGGGCTTCTGGCACTGGACCGTGGCCAACATCCCGGCCGAGGTGAGCGAACTCCCCGCCGGCGGTCCGGTCCCGGCCGGCGCGGTCGAGGGCCGCACGGACTTCGGCGCGCCCGGCTTCGGCGGCGCCGCCCCGCCTCCCGGCCACGGCCCGCACCGCTACATCTTCACCGTCTTCGCCGTGGATACGGACAAGCTGGACGTGACGCCGGACAATTCGGGCGCCGTGTTCGGCTTCAACCTGCATTTCCACACCCTGGCCAAGGCGACGATCACCGCCACCTACGAGAACACCGGCCAGGGCTGAGGCGTCCCGCAACGGTAAGTGATCGCCGTCCAGACGCGCCGGGTTGAAGGCGGCGAGGGCTCCGCCCATGTTGCAGTGCAACATTCTCTCCTCCCCGGTGATCGCCATGTCCCCTGCCGACTGCACGACCTGCAGCGACGCCGATGTCGTTTCCGAAACGCCTGCGCGCGGCCCCCTGGCGGTCAGCCTGGTGCTGACGGCTCTGGCGATGGGCGGGTTCGCCATCGGGATCACCGAGTTCGCGGCGATGAGCGTGCTTCCGGACTTCGCCAGCGGCCTCGGCGTCGACGAGCCGACCGCCGGCCACGCCATCAGCGCCTATGCGGCCGGGGTGGTGGTGGGCGCGCCCCTGCTGGCCGCGTTCGGGGCGCGGCTGCCGCGCTGGATCCTGCTGATCGTGCTCATGGGCCTGTTCGCGGCGGCCAATACGCTGAGCGCCCTGTCGCCGAATTTCGAGACCATGCTGGTGTTCCGCTTCCTCAGCGGTCTGCCGCACGGGGCCTATTTCGGCGTCGCGGCGCTGGTCGCCGCGTCGATCGTACCACTGAAATTCCGCACACGGGCGGTGTCGACCCTGCTGATGGGACTGACCCTCGCGACCGTGCTGGGCGTGCCGGTGGTCAATCTGATCAGCCAGGCGCACGGCTGGCGCTGGACCTTCGGCATCGTCGGAATGCTGGCGGTGCTGACCATGACGCTGGTGGCCCTGTTCGCGCCGCGCGATCCGGCGCATCCGGACGCCAGCCCCCTGCGCGAACTGAAGGCTCTGAAGAACCGGCAGGTCTGGCTGACGCTCGGCGTCAGCGCCATCGGCTTCGGCGGCATGTTCGCGGTCTACGCCTACCTGGCCTCGACCCTGCGGGAGGTGACGGGCGTGGGTCCGGAGGTTCTGCCCTGGGTCTTCGCCGTGTTCGGGGTCGGCATGTTCAGCGGCAACCTGCTGGGCGCCTGGGCCGGAGACCGGTTCGGCTTCAAGGCCGCGGCCGGAGTGCTGATCTGGAGCGCGGCGTCCCTGGCCCTGTATCCGCTGGCCTCGCATCACCTGTGGTCGATGCTGGTCATCGTGCTGTGCGTCGGCGCCGGCGGCGGACTGGGCGCGATCCTGCAGACCCGGCTGATGGATGTGGCCGGCGAGGCGCAGACGCTGGCGGCGGCCCTGAATCACTCGGCCTTCAACACCGCCAACGCGCTGGGCCCGCTGCTGGCGGGCGCGGCGGTGGCGGCCGGATTCGGCTGGGGTTCGACGGGCTGGGTGGCCGTGGGACTGACGCTGGGCGGCCTGGCCATCTGGCTCTGGGCCTGGCTGGACGGACGCGTCTCGCGCCCGACCGTCACGGCGGCCTGACAAACGCCCCGAACCCTGCTAGGAGGCCGCGCCATGAGCGCAGCCGTCATCGTCTTCCCCGGTTCCAACTGTGATCGCGATTGCAAGGTCGCCGTCGAACGCTCCACCGGCGAGCAGGTCCAGATGGTGTGGCATCAGGAGACCGAGCTGCCACAGGGCCTCGACCTGATCGTCCTTCCGGGCGGCTTCTCCTACGGCGACTATCTGCGCTGCGGCGCTATGGCGGCGCAGGCCCCGATCATGCAGGCGATCCGCAAGGCCGCCGACGACGGCGTGGCTGTCCTGGGCATCTGCAACGGCTTCCAGGTGCTGTGCGAGGCCGGGATGCTGCCGGGCGCCCTGCTGCGCAACTCGGGCCTCAAATACGTCTGCAAGCCGATCAGCCTGACGGTCGCGAACGGCCAGACCCGCTTCACCTCGGGCTACCAGGGCCAGCGCGAGGTCGTCATGACCCAGGGCAACGGCGACGGGAACTACTTCGCCGACGCCGAGACGCTGGCGCGGCTTGAGGGCGAGGGCCAGGTGGTGTTCCGCTACGTCGACAACCCCAACGGCTCGGTCGCCGACATCGCCGGCATCCAGAACGCGCGCGGCAACGTGCTGGGCATGATGCCCCACCCGGACCGGGCCTTCGAGGCCGAGCTGGGTTCGGCGGACGGCGCCACCCTGTTCCAGAGCATCTACAACGCCGCCTGATCGGGCTTGACCCGGGCCGTCCGAGCGGTCGTTCTCCGGACTGGAGAGCGAAGGGGCGCCCATGTTCATCAGTGAACGCCAGAAGATGATCTCGGGGCAGCCGTACAATCCCGGCGATCCCGAACTTCAGGCCGACCAGATCGCCGCCAAGCAGTGGATGGTGCGCTACAACGCCTCGCTGGCGGCGACGCCGGCGGACAGGCGCGACCTGCTGCGCCAGCGGCTGGGCGAGGTCGGCGAAGGCGCGGTGATCCGCCCGCCCTTCCACTGCGACTACGGCTACAACATTCGTCTGGGCCGCAATGTCTTTCTGAATTTCAACTGCGTGATCCTGGACGTGTGCGAGGTCGAGATCGGCGACCTGACGCAGATCGGGCCGGGGGTGCAGATCCTGGCCGCCGACCATCCACGCGATCCCGGCGAGCGGGCGCGCGGCATGGAATTCGGCAAGCCCATCACGATCGGGCGCAACGTCTGGATCGGCGGCGGGGCGCTGATCCTGCCGGGCGTGACCATCGGCGAGGACGCCGTCGTCGGCGCAGGATCGGTCGTCACCCGGGACGTGGCTTCGGGCGCGACCGTGATGGGCAATCCGGCTCGCGCGAGACGCTGACCGTCAGTTTTCCAGATCGTCCGCGATATTGCGGACCACCGGATCGCCCGGCTCGTCATCCTCGTCGACATCGGGCGTGACGATCCCGCCCGGATCGCGCTGGGCCTTCAGCTCACGCTCGCCGAGGCCGAGGCCCTGCTCACGCGCGCGGTCCGTCTGGACGAAGTCGGTTTCGAAATGGGGTTTCTCTTCAGCCATCGGTCTTCTCCGCAGATATGAAGAGGGAACCGGTCCGGGACCCGGCGGTTCCGATGAAGCGTCGCCGCAGGAGCTTGCATGTCGTCCATCATCCGCCCCACCGCCGCCCAGCAGACCCGGCGTCTGATCGTTCTGGCCTGCGCGGTCTTCGCCGTCGTCGTCGCCCAGGCGCAGATGCTGCTGGGCTGGGGCCAGACCGCGGGCGAGTTCGCGGCGGACAGCGACGCGACCCTGAAGGTGGCGGGCTACGCCTTCGCCATCTGGGGCGTGATCTATCTGGGGCTGTTGATCTACGCCGTGCGGCAGGCGTTGCCCGCGACGGGCGAGAGCGCGCTGCTGACCCGGCTGGGCTGGCCGTCGGCGGCGGCCTTCCTCGGCATCGGCTGGTGGATCGTGGCGGCGGCCGTGGACTGGGAGGCCGGCACGGTGATCCTGATCTTCGGCTCGCTGCTGGTGCTGCTGGTTCCGCTGCTGCTCAACGCTCGGACCATCCGGGCCCTGCCCCGTACCGACCGGGAGCGCTGGACCGTGGTCTGGCCGCTGGCCCTGCTGGCGGGCTGGCTGGGCGTGGCCGCCCCGGTGAACCTGCTGACGGTGCTGACCGGCAACGGCGACCTGCCGACCGTGCTGTCGCCCACCCTGTGGGCCCTGCTGGCCATCGTGGTCGTGATGATGAAGGCGCTGGCCGTCACATGGACGCTGCGCACGCCCGCCTACGCCCTGCCAATCGCCTGGGGTCTGCTGGGGGTGTTCGTGGCCGAGCTTGAGCGCAACCCGGCGCTGGCGGGCGGCGCGATGGTCGCGTCCGGCCTGACGCTGGTCGGCGCCTTCATCCTGACATTCCGGCTGAAGCCGCCGGTCGAAAGGCCGGATTGAGACCTGAAGCGAATCTGAGCTGAGCCGGACCGCGTCCAGCTCAACCGATTTCGCTCTCAGAGCCGTCCGGCGAAGGGCGGGGCGCCGGGCTCGGGGTCATCGGGGTCGTCGTCCGCGGCGCCCACGTCGAAGGCACCTGATTCGTCGAAGCCGACGCTGCCGACGCCCGTGGCCGAACCGGTCAGGCGCTGGCGGCTGGCCATGGCCAGTTCCGGGGCCAGCGCCTTCAGCCGGGCCGCCTCCACCGGATCGTTCGAAAGGTCCATCTGCTGATGGTCGGGGGTGATGTCGTCGCGGCGCATCAGTCGTCCTCCTGTCCGCCGTCGTCATTAGCCGCCTCGCGGGCGGCGCGTTCGGCCAAGGCCGTGGCGCCGGCGTCGTCTGCGGCGATGGTCGGGGTGTCCGGGTCTTCCGGCGTGGCGGCCGGATCGATGGGCTGGTCGGGCATGGGAGGCTCCTTCAGCGGGCGTTCCCCGATTCAATGGCCACGCGGGGCCGATGTTCCGCTCTGCAAGGCTGACAGAGGGGTCTTCTGTCGCTAGAAGGCCGGGCCATGAGCGCTCCTGAAAAGACCATGGCCGAGCTGGCCGCCGAATACGGCCTGGCCCCGAACGAATATCAGGTCGTCCTCGACCGGCTGGGCCGCGAGCCCAACCATGTCGAACTGGGCGTCTTCTCGGTGATGTGGTCCGAGCACTGCTCGTACAAATCCTCCAAGATCCATCTGGGCAAGTTCCCGACCAAGGGACCGCGCGTCATCTGTGGGCCGGGCGAGAACGCCGGCGTCATCGACATCGACGACGGCGACGCCTGCATCTTCAAGATGGAGAGCCACAACCACCCGTCCTACATCGAGCCCTATCAGGGCGCGGCGACGGGCGTGGGCGGCATCATGCGTGACGTCTTCACCATGGGTGCGCGCCCGGTGGCGTTGCTGAACGCCCTGCGCTTCGGCGACGTGAACCACGAGAAGACCAAGCGTCTGGTCTCGGGCGTGGTCTCGGGCATCGGCGGCTACGGCAACTGCGTCGGGGTTCCGACCGTGGCCGGCGAGACGAATTTCCACGCCGGCTACAACGGCAACATCCTGGTCAACGCCATGTGCGTGGGCCTGGCGAAGTCGGACGCGATCTTCTACTCGGCCGCGCCGTCGGCGGGCTTCAGCGTGGTGTATTTCGGCTCCAAGACCGGCCGCGACGGCATCCACGGCGCGACCATGGCCTCTGCCGAGTTCGACGAGGATTCGGACGAGAAGCGTCCCACGGTTCAGGTCGGCGATCCCTTCGCCGAGAAGCTGCTGATCGAGGCGACGCTGGAGCTGATGGCCTCGGGCGCGGTCGCCGCGATCCAGGACATGGGCGCGGCGGGCCTGACCTCGTCGTCGGTCGAAATGGCCGGCAAGGGCGGCGTCGGCATCGAGCTGAACATGAACGCCGTGCCCCAGCGCGAAGAGGGCATGACCGCCTATGAGATGATGCTGTCGGAAAGCCAGGAGCGGATGCTGGCGGTCCTGAAGCCGGGCCGCGAGGCCGACGGCCACCGCATCTTCGAGAAATGGGGCCTGGACGCCGCCGTGATCGGCGTGACCACCGACACCGGCCGCCTGGTGCTGAAGCATCACGGCGAGACGGTCTGCGACGTGCCGCTGGCCCCGCTGTTCGACGACGCGCCGATGTACGACCGTCCCTGGGTCCAGCCGGCGCTGCACCCGCGCCTCGATCCCAAGGAGGTCCCCGCCCCCGAGAGCTGGGTCGATGCGGTGATCAAGGTGCTGACCTGCCCCGACATGGCCTCCAAGCGCTGGATCTGGGAGCAGTACGACCGTCACGTGATGGCTGACACTCTGCAGGATTCGTCCACCGGCGCGGACGCCGGGGTGGTCCGCGTGCACGGGACGGACAAGGGGCTGGCCGTCACCTCGGACTGCACCCCGCGCTACGTCCAGAACGACCCCTATGAGGGCGGCAAGCAATGCGTGGCCGAGGCCTGGCGCAACCTGACCGCCGTCGGCTCCCTGCCCATCGCGATCACCGACAACCTGAATTTCGGCAACCCGCAGCGCCCCGAAATCATGGGCCAGATCGTGCGCGCGATCGACGGCATGGCCGAGGCCTGCCGCGACCTGGACTTCCCGGTCGTGAGCGGCAACGTCAGCCTCTACAACGAGACCAACGGCGCCGCGATCCCGCCGACCCCGACGGTCGGCGCCGTGGGCCTGCTGTCCAACTATGACGTGACCGTCGGCTTCGGCGGCGCTGTCGAAGGCGACGTGCTGGTGCTGATCGGCGAGACGCACGGCGAGCTGGGCGCCTCGATCTATCTGCGCGAAGTGCTGGGCCGCGAGGACGGCGCCCCGCCGCCCGTCGATCTGAAGCTGGAGCGCAAGACCGGCGACTTCGTGCGCGACCTGATCACGAAGGGCGACCTGACCTGCGTCCACGACCTGTCCGACGGCGGCCTGATCGGCGCGGCGGCGGACATCGCCCTGGCCTCGGACGTCGGGGTCGAGCTGGACGCCACCTCGGCGACCCACGCCCACGTCTTCCTGTTCAGCGAAGACCAGGCCCGCTACCTGGTCGCCGTGTCCGACCCGACCGAAGTCATCGCCAAGGCCCAGGCCGCCGGCCTGCACGCGTCGGTCGTCGGCCGCGCCAAGGGCCGGGACTTCCGCTCGGGCGAGCTGTTCACCCTGCCGCTGGATCACCTGCGCGAGATGCACGAAAGCTGGATGCCGAACTGGATGAACGGCTGATGCGCGTCGCCGTGTCAGGGCTGGCGGCAATCCTGACGCTGGCCGCCTGCGACGGCGGCGGCGACCCGGTCGAGCAGGCCCTGCGCGAGACGGCGGCGGCGAACCAGTCGGCGACCGTGACCTATGACGAGAGCGCCGCGCCTCAAGAGGTTAGTCCCCCGGCCGCGCCCACCGAAGCCGAGGCCGCCTACGCCGAGGTGATGATCCGGGAGAACCGCGAGGCCATCACCACGGCGCGCGCCGTTCTGGCGGACTCCCGGGACCCACGCATTCGCCGGTCGGCACAGGCGGTCATCGACAACCGGACGCGTGAGATCGCCGAGCTGGAATCGTTCGTCCCGAGCGCCCCCGCCGAATGAGAATCGCGATCGTCCTGCCCCCGGGCGGCCTGTTCGCTGTTGAGCAGCCGAACTCCATCGAGACGGTGATCCGGACGCTGGCCACGCAGGCGGGCGAAGACGAAGTCCTGAAGATCTTCTGCGACGAGGGCGCCAGGACGCACGGCGATCTGCCGGTGCACGTCACGCCGGCGGGCGGCGACCGCCACGAGCGTCTGGTCCAAGCCCTGGAAGCCTTCGCGCCGGACATCATCGAGTTTCACCAGCACGCCATCAGCGCCGCCCGGTTGGCCCGTCGGTTCCCAAAGGCGCTTCGGCTGCTGTACCGCCACAATGACGTCAAAGCGCCTCGCAACCCGATCGACATGTGGCGCTACCGCCAGCGCTACAAGGCGTTCGACGGGCTGATCTTCGTCAGCGAGGCGTCCCGCGCCGCCTTCATCGCGGTCTATCCCACCTTCGCCGATCGCGCCTTCGCGGTGCGAAATCCGATCGACGCCACGCTATGGGCCGCATCCCCGGACACCCGTGAGCCGCTGATCGTCTTCGCCGGTCGCGCCATTCCGGAAAAGGGCATGGACCTGCTGTGCGAGGCGCTGCCGGACGTGCTGAACCGGCATCCCGAGTGGCGGGCGGAGCTGTTCCTCGGCGACTGGCGGAAACACGTGGGCTGGGCCGGACCTCACGTCGAGCGGATGCTGGCGCGCACGGACCGGGTCGTCATCCGGCCCCATGCCCCGCTGACCGAGGTGCGGGAGGCGACGCGGCGCGCCGCCATCGCCGTGGTCCCGTCCGTCTGGGCCGAGCCGCTGGGCCTGTCGGCATTGGAGGCCCACGCCGCCGGAGCGGCCCTGGTGTCTTCCGGCCGAGGCGGTCTGCGGGAGGTCAGCGGTCCGCACGCCGTCTATGTCGAGCCTCTGACCGCTGATGCGTTGGCGACCGCCATCGAGGCCCTGATCACCGATCCGGAACGGCGCCTGGCCCTGGCCCGCACCGGCCAGGACCACGTGATGAAAACGCACACGCCCGCCGCGCGCGCGGCCGAACTGTCGGCCCTGCGCCGCCGCCTGCTGGACGCCCGGGCGGTCGCGCCCTAGGGCAGCAGGTAGTCGTTGGGCTCGACCAGCTTGTAGCCCGGCGTGGTGCTGACCATCTGGCGGAGCCAGTAGTTGTGGCCGGCGCCGTAAAGGATCACGATCCGGTCGCCCGGTCGCGCGACCTGCCTCAGGTGGGCGAAGATGACGGCGTTGCGGGTGTACCAGCGGCCGTTGAGGACGGCGCCCGGCTGGGCGTCGCCGGCGCCGAACGTCAGGAGCTGGGCGTAGACGCCCTGACCGTAGGCGATGTGCTCGGGCGTGTTCATCCAGGCCAGCAGTTCAGCCACCGTGCCGGTGTGCTGGCGGCGTTCCATCTCGGCCGAGATGGCGCCCATCTGATCGTTCAACGCGGCGAAGTCGGCGTCGCGGCCGTTGGCCCGCACCCACTGGATCACCTCGTCGAACGGGAAGTAGGAGGGCTGGCCTTCCCGGTCGTTCTCGTCGATGGCGTAGACGCGCTGGATCCCCAGGTCGTGGGCGAGCCGGTAGCCGATCTGCACCCGCTCGTCGGCGTCGGTCAGCACGTCGGCGGGCGTGTAGTTCGGATAGGCCTGATCGAGCAGGGTCGTCCGGTCGTCCGCGATCCGCTCGATGCCCAGGGCGGTGGGGTTGAACCGCGCCAGCGCCCGCGACACGGCCTGAAGCTGGGCCTGTTTCTCCGGCGTCAGGACCGAGTCGATGCGGGCGTTGTGAACGTCCTGACCCGGATTATCCATGTGATAGCTGCCGAGGATCATCACCTCGATGGGCGCGGGTTCAGGCGCCGGTGCGGCGGTCTGGGCCAGGGCGGCAGTCGGCATGACAAGGGCGACGAGGGCCGCGACGACTTTCAGCATGATGATCTCCCCGGAGGCTTTCACCTCTATGAGGCGTCGGCTGTAACGCACGGATGCGGCGGGGCGAGTTAAGTCTTGGACAGGTTCAGCCCTTGTCCGACCGGTCCCGCCGCGCATGCGCGACCAACGCCTCGAAATCCCCGCCGAACAGCCGGTCGACGAGGTCGCCGATCTCGGCGTCCAGCCAGACGTCGCGCGCCAGCACGGCGTGATAGCGCTGGCGCCCGTCCTCGCGCTCGGAGCGGACCGCCCCCTTCTGCATGAGGCGATGCAGAAGGGTCTTGATGGTGGCGTCGCCCCACGGCTGGCGCGACTTGACCTCGTCCATCAGGGAGGCGGCGGACAGCGGCCCGCAGCGCCACAGGGCGGCGAGGACGGCGCTCTCCGCCTCGGTGACGGCGATGCGGGTCAGGACCGCAGCACCGCGCGGTCGATGCGCGCCTCGACGATCCAGTTGCAGATGACCGCGACCACGCCCGCGATCAGGCCGAGGACGAAGATGAAGGCCGCCTCGGCCACGCCGGGAGCGAGCACGTTGTACGGCGGCTGCTCGCCGATATTGGCGATGCCGATGTTGATCATCAGCACATTGTAGGCCGCACCCAGCAGGCCGATCAAAGGCCCGCCCAGACGCAGGGCCTGGAGATAGGCCGATCCGCCGGTCAACCGAGGACCCGACAGGACCTTGAGCACCGTGACGACGATGGCGGCGATCGCTGAGACCAGCAGCAGCACCATGATGAGCTTCATCGCCGGCGCGGCGTCGGCGAAAACTACAGCCGGGGTGATCCGGGTCTGCGCGAGCGCCAGTCCGGGGATGAGCGACGCCGCGGCGCCGATGGCAGTGAGACGGATGGTCGACATGGCGCCCTCTGGATTACGTTTGTAATCCAGTCAGATTACGCATGTAATCTTTCGCGTCAATCCCTCAGAGAACCGGGATCGCCTGGCTCAGCCGCCCGCCGACCCGGATCGGCTCGACGCGGGTGGCCAAGCCGGTGCGGTCGTCGGTCTCGACATAGACGCCGCAGATGGTGGCCGGGCCGTGCGCGGGGGTATAGCGACCGCCCGAGATGCGGGTGGTGAAGCGCCGCAGGGGCTCTTCCTTCTCGTTGCCGATGACCGAGTCATAGTCGGCGCAGGCGCCGGCGTCAGTCTGGTACGCGGTGCCGCCGGGCAGGATCTGGCAGTCGGCGGTCGGGACGTGCGTGTGGGTGCCCACCACGAGCGACGCGCGCCCGTCGCAGAAATGGCCCATGGCCATCTTCTCGCTCGTCGCCTCGCAATGCATGTCGACGATGATGGCGTCGGCGGCGATGGCCAGCGGACAGGCGTCCAGTTCCTTCTCGATGGCGCCGAAGGGATCGTCGACGGCGTCCATGTGGATGCGGCCGAGGGCGTTCATGACCAGCACCGTCTTGCCCGAATGGGTCTCGAACAGATTGGCGCCGGCGCCGGGGGCGTCCATCAGGCGCGGATAGTTGAGCGGCCGGATCAGGCGCGGCTCGCGCACGATATAGGTCAGGGCCTCGCGCTGGTCCCAGCTGTGGTTGCCCAGGGTCAGACAGTCGGCGCCGGCCATGAACAGCTCGTTGGCCGTGTGCTCGGTGATGCCGAAACCGCCCGCGGCGTTCTCGGCGTTGACCACCACGAAGTCGAGCTTCAGGTCCCGCTTGAGACCGGGCAGGTGGTCGGTGAGGCCGTCGCGGCCGGACTTGCCGACCACATCGCCGAAGAACGCGAGACGCATATTCAGAGTACCTTTCGGGCGGCGGTATAGCCGACCTCGGTCAGAACGCCATGCAGGCGGATGTCGTGCCCTTCGAGCGGCAGGTCCTCGACCTGCTGTCCGGCGTAGGCGAAACCGATGCGGATCGCGTCCGGCAGGGCGGCGAAGGTGCGGTCGTAATAGCCGCCCCCCTGCCCCAGCCGACCGCCCCTGGCGTCGAAGGCCAGCAGGGGGGCGAGGATCAGCTCTGGCGTGACCGTTTCGGCCAGCGGCAGGGGCGCGGGAACGCCGGCCTGGTCCAGCTCCAGCGGTTCGCCCGGCGTCCATAGGCGGAAGACCATCGGCGCGTCGAGCGCCGTCACCACCGGCAGGCACAGGGTCCGTCCCTGACGGGTCAGGGCCAGGGACAGGGCGCCCATGTCCAGTTCGGAGCCGATGGCGCGATAGACCGCGACCGGATCGCCCGGCGGGAGGGCTCCGACATGGTCGGCGGCGCGGGAGGCGGCCTCGGGATCGAGTCCGGCTAGGCGCTTGCGCAGTGCGCGGGCCTCGGCGCGCAGGGCCGCCTTGTCATGAGGGGTCAAAGCGAAGTCCGAGCGTCGCTGCGGTAGGTGAAGGCGACGACGGCGAGATAGACGGCGATGATGAGGCCCCGCGCGCTCCAGGCGAGGGCGCCGTCAGCCGGATCGATGATGACGCCGGCGCCGATCATGGCCAGGATCATGACGGCGGTGGCCGCCCAACCCTCCCACGAGGCCGGGGACGCGCCCCAGCCGAACGCCTTGGGTCCGAACCAGCCGCGCTTCATCGTCAGCTCCGGGGAGAAAGGGTGGCGGCGCCGCAAGAACCGTGAAGGGCGTTTAAATCCTCTCGACCTGGGTAGCCAGGTGGGCTCCGTGTGCCCGGGCCCTCGAGCCCAAACAGGGACAGATCCCTTCGAGTGAATTAAGGTCGCGAGGAAATGTTGCCTTCGACGTGGGCCGCAGCAGGACCCGCCGCCGAGCAAGATAGTCCTTCACCCTCTCCGGCGCCAGTCCCGGGTCCTAGGACCGGGGGAAGCGGATGGGCGCCGCGTCGCTGATCCATTGCGACTCCAGGGCGTCTCCGGTCAGGCGGACGCGGAACCGGTCGTCGAAGCCCTCGACGGCGAACAGGCCGTCAGCGGTCAGCGGGGTCAGACGCGCGGTCTGGCCATTGGTTCGGCGGTAGAGCAGGACTCCGTCGGCGAAGAGGATGCGGCGGCTCTGATAGTCGCCGGCCAGGGCCCGGAGCCGGGCGACGGGAATAGTGACGGGGTGCATGCGCGCCTCGATCCCGATGCGGGCCCATTCCCAGTCGGCGCGGTCGGCCGGGTTCGCGTCTGGCCGGGCCTCAAGAGCAGCCAGGGCCAAGGCCTGGGCGGCGTCCAGTTCCTGACCGTCGGGCGCGGCGACATCGGGAGAAATTCCGACAGCCTCCCAGTTGGTCCCGGAGACCGGATGAACCGGCCGGCCGAAGGAGACGCTGAGCATGAAGGCGGGCGCGACGGGTTCGAAGCCGTTGTTGTTGGCGGCGCCGGCCGTCTTGGACCCGACCAGGGTCCCCAGGTGGAACTGCTGCATGTCGTAGGCGAAGGCCTCGGCGGCGGAGCCGACGTTGGCGTTGATCAGGACGTAGACCGGCTTGCCCTTGATCCGCCCGGACGGGAGATACTCGAGGGTGCGGGATTGCGAAGGCGCCTCGCCGCTCCGGAGGAAGGTCATCTCCAGCTGGTTGCCGTCCATGAAGTGGCTGATGAAGTAGCGGACGGCGCCGTGCGAACCGCCCCCGTTGTTGCGGATATCGATGATGACGGCGTCGCCTTCGCGCAGGAAGCGGGCGGCTTCGTCGTAGGCCTCGCCGGTGCGGTCATCGACCCAGTGGAACTGGGTGATGCGCAGGTAGCGGACGTTGCCGGGCAGCAGGCGCATGTCCGACAGGCCGTGGTTGCCGCGCACGGCGCCGCGCTCCCACAGGGCCTCCAACGCCGGGTTCCGGGCTTCCGGCTCGGCCGGGCCGGAGATCGCGGCGGCATACTGGGCCGGGTCCACGTTCACATACATGTGCCGATCGCCGCTGGAGTCGCGCAGGTCTTCCGTCAGCCGGTCGGCGAAGGTCCGGGGCACGGTCTCGTCATAGCGGCCGGACGCCAGACCCTGGTCTAGCCGGGCCAGGATGGCGGGAACGCGGTCGGGGAAGACATAGCGCTCCTGGACGATCTGCTTGATGCGGGCGACGGCGGCGGCGCGCTGATCGGCTGTGAGAGGGGCGAGCGGCGCTTCGCTCCGGGCGACCGCCACGGGGGCGGCGCGCTGGGCCAGCACAGGGGAACCCGTCAGGCAGGCCAGGGCGCAAACGGAAACGGCGAGGCGGAAACGGGTCATCGGTCAGCTCCGGTTTGGGGGGAGGACGCCGCCGCGAGGCGGTCGGAGAAGGGTTGGCGGTCGAGGGCCTCGAGGGCGCGGGTCAGCACGTCAGCCAGCGGTTGGCCGATGTCGGCGTCGAGCCCCGACGCCGCGGCGGCGGTGGCGGCCCAGCAGCGCTCCAGCAGGGGGAGCTGCTCCATCGCGAAGGGCGTCAGGGCGACGATGCGTTCGCGGGCGTCGACGCCCGGCTCCAGCGCGACCCAACCCCGCCTGGCCATCTGGCTGACGGTCTGGCTGACGGCCGAATGGGTGACGCCGGTTCGCGCCGACAGGACGCGGAGACTGGCCGGGCCATGGTTCACCAGGGCGCGCAGGATCGGCGTGAAGCGTGGGCGGTAGTCGAGGCCCGCATTGACGTAGGCCTGCTCCACAGCGCCGTCGAGATGCTCGATCAGGCGGCGAAGCAGGACGCCGTGGGTGCGCTGCGAATAGGTCATGCCGAAAGATGTATAAGCGCTGTTACATCTTCGCAAATGACAAAGAAGAAAGGTGTTTCCCTCTCGCTTCAGGCGTCGTGGAAGACCGCGTCCTGGCCGAGCAGGCGGCCGAGCAGTGGATGGTCCAGCGCCAGGGTGAAGGCGAAGCGCCCCTCGCCCAGGTCGCGGTGGGTGATGGTCAGGGCGCCGGGCTCGGTCCAGCGCGGCAGGCGAAGGCGCAGGCCCAGCACGGTCGCGAAATAGAAGGCGCTGCGGAATACCAGCGCGCCCTCTTCCGCCGCCACGGTCAGGGCCATGCCGACGCCGCCGCCGACATGCTCTTCCAATCCCGTGGGGCCGGCAAAGCGCTTGGCGCTGTGGATCACCTGCGGGAAGCCGGTCTTGCGCACATACATGCGGCTCCAGACCTGACCTCGACCGACGGCGTCCTCGGTGACGGCGACCACCGCGGCGCCCGGTTTGAACACCAGCGGCAAGGGGCCGCCGATCAGCCGGGCGGCCTGGGCCAGCAGGCGGCCCATCGGATGCGCTTCGACGGCGACGACCTCGCCGCGATAGACGACGGTGGCGCCGCCCTTCATCCGCTTGGAGAAGCGGCGGCGCACGGCGAGAGGAAGCGCGGCCCAGTCCTCGGCGGGGAGCAGGGCGCGGAAGCGGAGGTCGGCGAGCTCGCCGTCCTGCGGCTGAATCCCAGTCCTGATCGTTGCAACAGCCCCCACCGTCCCCTCCTCTTCATTACTTGCCGCCGGGAATAAGCGCCGCGATGCGGGCGCCCAGTTTCAGCAGCGCCATCAGCTTGGGCCGAGCGACCGTGGTGATCTGGCCGTACCAGCGGTCGATCGTCTCGGTGAACTCCAGCATCTCCCTCAACCGCTTCAGCGCGACCGGATGGACCGTCGGGTCCGCTTCGGCCTCGGCCACGCATTGGCGAAGAGTCTCCAGCGCGGGATCGATTTCCTTGGCCTTGCGCCCGGCGGCGATGCGGGAGGCGACCTCCCAGACATCGACCTCGGCCTCGAAATGGTCGCGGCGGTCGCCCCGGATCGGGACCCGCCGGATCAGGTTCCAGGCCAGCAGCTCCTTGAGGGAGTTGGAAACGTTGGACCGCGCCATCTCCAGCGTGACCGCGATGTCCTCGGCGGTCATCGGCTTGTCGGCGGTCATCAGGAAGGCGTGGATCTGGGCCACCGAGCGGTTCACGCCCCAGAAGCCGCCCATCTCGCCCCAATGGAGGACGAAGCGTTCGAGCGATCCGGGCAGTTTCTTTATTTCTGTCATTACAGAAATATCAGACACGACAGATCATGAGTCAATCGCGCGCCGAGACTGGACGCTGCGACCTAAAGTCCCTGGGCGATCTTCTCGAGGCGGGCGGCGACGGCGTTCAGCGCCTCGGCGACGCCGTCGGTGGTGGCGACCGGCTCGCCCACAGGGGCGGAGCCGCCGCCGTTGGTGCGGGCCTCGTGCAGTTCGTCGGCCAGCAGCAGGCCGGCCATCAGGAACAGGCGCAGGTCGCCGACGTGACCGACCTCGCCCGACACCTGCCGGACGTGACCGTCGAACTCGGCGGCCAGGGCGCGGACCCGGTCTTCCTGACCGTCAGCGCAGCCGACAGCGTAGGGACGGCCGTTGATCTCGACCGTGACGGTGGCCATCAGCGCCCCTCCTGTTCGGAGAGGGCCAGGCGAATCGCGTCGGCGGCGCGGGCCAGGGTCTCGGCGGCGTCGCGGCCGGCGGCCTCGAGCTCGTGAATCCGGGCGCGGTCGGTCTCGCTGGACGGCTGGGGCGCGAACAGATCATC
The DNA here is from genome assembly GCF_059416065.1 of Brevundimonas sp. GW821-FHT09G01. Classification (NCBI taxonomy): domain Bacteria; kingdom Pseudomonadati; phylum Pseudomonadota; class Alphaproteobacteria; order Caulobacterales; family Caulobacteraceae; genus Brevundimonas; species Brevundimonas sp. GW821-FHT09G01. The sequence continues at coordinate 255,338 of NZ_JBWKOL010000004.1, read as the reverse complement.
TTCGGGCACGCGGCTGCTTCCCGCGGCGCGGCTTTTCAGGTCGAGCAGACGGCGTTCGAGCAGGGCGAGAGCCCGATCAACGCGATCCTTTGCGGCCGATGCAGCATCCATCCGGTCAGAACCTCCAGAATCCGTATAGAACCCGCGCACGCGTCGGGGTAAAGCGGCGCGCCTCCCTTTTTCCGCCTTCCGACGAAAGGTCTCCACAGTGACCGACGCCAAAGCCGTATCCGCGAAAGCCACTCCGAAGCAGATGGCCGACGCCATCCGGGTCCTGGCGATGGATGGTGTAGAGAAGGCGAAGAGCGGCCACCCGGGCATGCCGATGGGCATGGCGGACGTGGCGACCGTGCTGTTCTCCAAGTTCATGAAGTTCGATGCGAGCCGTCCCGACTGGGCCGACCGCGACCGCTTCATCCTGTCGGCGGGCCACGGCTCGATGCTGATCTACGCCCTGCTGCACCTGACCGGATACAAGGCCGCGACCAAGGAAGAGCTGTCGAACTTCCGCCAGTGGGGCTCCAAGACCGCCGGCCACCCCGAGTATGGCCACATGCCGGGCGTCGAGGTCACCACGGGTCCGCTGGGTCAGGGCCTGGCCACCTCGGTCGGCTTCGCGCTGGCCGAGCGTCATCTGGCGGCCAAGTACGGCGACGATCTGGTGGATCACCGCACCTGGGTCATCGCCGGCGACGGCTGCCTGATGGAAGGCGTGTCGCAGGAAGCCATCGCCCTGGCCGGCCGCCTGAAGCTGAACAAGCTGACGGTGCTGTGGGACGACAACGAGATCACCATCGACGGCAAGGTGTCGCTGTCGGACGCCACCGACCAGAAGGCGCGCTTCAAGGCCGCCGGCTGGGCCGTGAAGGCCGTCGACGGGCACGACATGAAGGCCATCAAGTCGGTGCTGGCCTGGGCCGCCAAGCAGGACAAGCCGACGCTGATCGCCTGCAAGACCAAGATCGGCAAGGGCGCCGCCACCATGGAAGGCAGCCACAAGACTCACGGCGCGGCGCTGGGCGCGGCCGAGATCGCCGCCACCCGCCTGGGCCTGGCCTGGGATCACGATCCCTTCGAAATGCCGGAGAATATCCTGTCGGCCTGGCGCAAGGTCGGCCGTCGCGGCGCCAAGGACCGCAAGGCGTGGGAAGCCCGCCTGAACGCCTCGAAGCAGGCGGCGGACTTCACCCGGGCCATGAAGGGCGACCTGCCGGACGGCGCCTTCGCCAAGCTGGACGCCAAGATCGCCGAACTGGTCGAGACCAAGCCCGCCCAGGCCACGCGCCAGTCGTCGGGCGCGGCGCTGGACGAGCTGTTCGCGGCGGTGCCGGAACTGGTCGGCGGCTCGGCCGACCTGACCGGTTCGAACAACACCTTCGTCAAGGACACGCCGATCCTGGACGCCCCGACCTATGAGGGCCGCTACATCAACTACGGCATCCGCGAGTTCGGCATGGCCGCGGCGATGAACGGCCTGGCGCTGCACGGCGGGGTCATCCCGTACGGCGGCACCTTCATGGTGTTCTCGGACTACAGCCGACCGGCGATCCGCCTGGGCGCCCTGATGGGCGTGCGCGCGATCCACGTGCTGACCCACGACTCCATCGGCCTGGGCGAGGACGGCCCGACCCACCAGCCGGTCGAGCACCTGGCCGCCCTGCGCGCCATTCCGAATCTGCTGGTCTTCCGCCCGGCCGACACGATCGAGGCGATGGAAGCCTGGAAGATCGCGCTGCAGACCAAGGACGCCCCGTCGGCCCTGGCCCTGTCGCGCCAGAAGACCGCCGCCGTGCGCGTCACGGCCTCGTCGGAGAACCTGACGGCCAAGGGCGCTTATGAACTGCGCGCCGCCAACGGCGAGGCGAAGGCGACCCTGTTCGCCACCGGCACCGAGGTTTCGCTGGCCCTGGCCGCCGCCGACCAGCTGGAAGCCGAAGGCACGCCGACCCGCGTGGTCTCGGTTCCCTGCTTAGAGCTCTTCTTCCAGCAGCCCAAGGCCTATCAGGCCTCGGTCATCGGCCGGGGCACGGTGCGCGTCGCCGTCGAGGCCGCGATCCAGCAGGGTTGGGAGCGCTTCATCGGCGAGGACGGCGCCTTCGTGGGCATGACCGGCTTCGGCGCCTCGGCCCCGGCGGAAGTGCTGTACGAGAAGTTCGGCATCACCACCCAGGCCGTGGTCGCGGCGGTCAAGGCGCGGCTGTAAGGCCGTGTCCCGCCTCGGCGCCGTCAGCCTGCTGGTCCGTGACTACGACGAAGCGATCGCCTTCTATGTCGGCAAGCTCGGCTTCGATCTGACCGCCGATATCGACCAGGGCCGCAAGCGCTGGGTGACGGTGACGCCAAAGGGCGGAGACACCGCCCTTGTGCTGGCCAAGGCCACGACGCCGGAACAGGTCGCCCGTATCGGCGATCAGGCCGGCGGGCGGGTCTGGCTGTTCCTGGAGACCGATGATTTCGCCCGCGACCACGACGCGTGGACGGCGGCGGGCGTGACCTTCCGCGAGACGCCGCGGCATGAACCCTATGGCGTGGTGGCGGTGTTCGAGGATCTGTACGGCAACGCCTGGGACCTGATCGAACCGACCAAAGGAGAGACCGTCTGATGATCCGCGCCGTCGCCGCCCTGATCGCCCTGCTGGTTTTCGCGGCCCCGGCGGCCGCGCAGACCACCGGCCCCGAGCCGACGCCCATCGTCATCGGCCAGTCCTACGCCCTGCCCTCCGCGACCTATGGCGGGACGCGGGAGATCAACGTCTGGCTGCCGCCCGGCTACGCCGAGAGCGGCAAGACCTATCCGGTGCTCTACCTGCTGGACGGCGGGCAGGCGCAGGACTTCCACCACATCTCGGGCCTGGCCCAGCTGGGGACCATCGTCGGCACGACGCGGGACGTGATCGTGGTCGGCGTCGCCTCGGTCGACCGCCGCAACGAACTGGCCCTGCCGACCGAGGATCCGGAACTGATCGCCCGCTATCCGACGCAGGGTCAGTCGGCGCGCTTCCGCGACTTCCTGTGGAAAGAGGTCCAGCCGTTCGTGGAGGGCCGCTTCCGCACCGACGGCGAGACGGCCCTGATGGGCGAGTCGCTGGCGGGCCTGTTCGTGGTCGAGACCTTCCTGAAGGAGCCGCAGCTGTTCGACGCCTACGTCGCCGTCAGCCCCAGCCTGTGGTGGGACGGCGGGCAGCTGGCGCGACAGGCCGGAGCCCATCTGCGGGATCACTCGAACGATCCGCGCACCCTGATCCTGACCATCGCCGACGAGGGCGGGGAGATGCAGGCGGCCATGGACGTGCTGGTGGGCAATCTGCGCCAGTACGCCATGCCCGGCGTGACCTGGGATTATCAGCCCCGCCCGACCGAGAACCACGCCACCATCTATCACGGCGCGGCGCTGGACGCCTTCCGGCGGCTGTACGCCGTCCCGCCCGAAAACTGACTGGAGATCCCGCGATGAAATTGGGAACGCCGCTGTCCGACACCGCCGTGCGGGTCATGCTCCTGGGTTCAGGCGAACTGGGCAAGGAGGTGGCCATCGAGCTGCAGCGGCTGGGCGCCGAGGTGATCGCGGTGGACCGCTATCCCAACGCCCCGGCCATGCAGGTGGCGCACCGCAGCCACGTCATCCCGATGACCGACCCGCAGGTGCTGAACGGCGTCATCATGGCCGAGGCGCCGCACATCATCGTGCCGGAGATCGAGGCCATCGCCACCGAGGTGCTGGCCCATATCGAGGCCGCCGGCCTGGCGACCGTGATCCCGACCGCGCGCGCGACCCAGCTGACCATGAACCGCGAGGGCATCCGGCGGCTGGCGGCGGAAGAACTGGGCCTGCCGACCAGCCCCTACGCCTTCGCGACCTCGGCGGCCGAACTGGCGGAAGCGGCGCATCGCATCGGCCTGCCGGTGTTTGTGAAGCCGGTGATGTCGTCCTCGGGCAAGGGCCAGTCGATGATCGAGGCGCTGGAGGACGCGGGCAATGCCTGGGCCTATGCGCAGTCGGGCGGACGGGTCGAGACGGCGACGGTGATCGTCGAGGGCCGGATCGACTTCGATTTCGAGATCACCCTGCTGACCGTGCGGTCGAAGGCGGCGGACGGTTCGACCCGCACCGACTTCTGCGCCCCCATCGGCCATCGGCAGGTGAAGGGCGACTATGTCGAGAGCTGGCAGCCGCAGGCGATGAGCGCGGCCGCCCTGGCCTCGGCGCAGGACATCTCGGGCAAGGTCACGGATGCGCTCGGCGGCCTGGGCGTGTTCGGGGTCGAGCTGTTCGTGAAGGGCGACCAGGTCTGGTTCTCGGAAGTCAGCCCGCGTCCGCACGATACCGGACTGGTCACCCTGGCGACCCAGACGATGAGCGAATTCGCCCTGCACGCCCGCGCCATTCTGGGCCTGCCGGTCGACGTCAGCCAACGCGACATCGGTGCCAGCGCGGTGATCTACGGCGGCATAGACGCCGTAGGGATCGCCTTCGAGGGCGTGGCCGAGGCCCTGTCCGTGCCGACCGCCGACCTGCGGCTGTTCGGCAAGCCCGAGAGCTTCGAGCGTCGCCGCATGGGCGTGGCCCTGGCCCGGGGCGCGGACACCGACCAGGCCCGCGAGCGCGCCCGCGAGGCGGCGTCGCGCGTGAAGCCGGTCGCGAACTGAGCCGCGCCTAGAACTCTTCCCAGCCGTCCTCGACCGCGTGCGGCCGGGGCGCCGCGCCGCCGCGACCCACAGTCCGCATCTGTGCGACCGGGCGGGCCTGCGTGCGGGCGGTCTGCGGCTGGGTCGCCGCGCCCGAGGTGCGGAAGCGTGACACCGAACTGGCCAGCACATCGGCCTCCTGCGACAGCGAGTGGCTGGCGGCGGTCGATTCCTCGACCATGGCGGCGTTCTGCTGGGTGACCTGGTCCATCTGGTTGACGGCGGTGTTGACCTGCTGGAGTCCCGTGGCCTGTTCATTGGCCGAGGCCGCGATTTCGGAGACCAGGCCGTCGATCTCGGCGACGCGGCCGACGATGCGTTGCAGCGCCTCGCCCGTCTGGCCGACGAGCTTCACACCGGTGTCGACCTGGCTGGTCGAGGCCGAGATCAGCGACTTGATCTCCTTGGCCGCTTCGGCCGAGCGCTGGGCCAGGGCTCGAACTTCGGAGGCGACGACCGCGAAACCGCGGCCGGCGTCGCCGGCGCGCGCGGCCTCGACCCCGGCGTTCAGGGCCAGCAGATTGGTCTGGAAGGCGATCTCATCGATGACGCCGATGATCTGGCTGATCTCCTGGGCCGAGCGCTCGATGGCGCTCATGGCCGCGACGGCGTCGCGCACGACGGCCCCGCTGGTTTCGGCGTCGCCGCGCGCGGCGAGCACCACGCCCGCCGCCTGACGGGCGCCGGAGGCGGTGCGGTTCACCGTGGCGGTGATCTGGTCCAGCGCGGCGGCGGTCTCTTCGAGCGAGGCGGCCTGCTGTTCGGTGCGGCGCGACAGGTCGTCGGCGGCGTGGCTGATCTCGCCCGAGCCGGACCGGATGCCCGCGACATTGGCGACGACCTGCGACATGGCCTGTTCAAGCTGGGCGATGGCGGCGTTGAAGTCGGCCTTGAGCTGCTCGTAGTCGACGGGGAAACGCTCGTCGATGCGGTGGGTCAGGTCGCCCTTGCTGAGCGAGGCCAGGCCGTCGCCGAGGGCGGTGACGACCAGGCTCTGGTCGCGGGCCTGGGCCTCGCGCTCGCTCTCGGTCAGGCGGCGTTGGGCGTCCTCGGCAGCGCGGCGGCGGTCGGCCTCGGCGGTCTCGGCGTTCATGCGTTCGACGATCAGGGCCTGCAGGTCCTCGACCGCACGCCCGACGGAGCCGATCTCGTCGCCGCGGCGGGCGCTGGTCAGGTCGACGCCGGTCTGGCCCGAGGCCAGGGCGCGCATCTCGCGCGCCAGGGCCTGGATCGGGACCACGACCATGCGCAGGGAGGCGATGATCAGCATCACGCTGAACAGCACGCCCAGGCCGATGGCGCCCTGCATGATGCGTTCGCCCAGGGCGGCCTGGGCGTCGGCTGAGGCCTTGGCGGCGCCGGCGACGGCTTCGATGCGCTCGGACACCGTCTCCATCTGCGTTTCGAGTTCGAGGAAGGCGGTCTTGAAGGCCGGAAGCGCCGCGCGGGCCGCGGCGGGGTCCCGGCCGGCCAGGTCGACGATACGGTCGGCCGAGGCGATGTAGGCCTGCAGCGGGGCCTCGATGCCGGTCAGGGCCTCGCGAATCTGGGGGTCGGTGGCCAGCGCGCGGTTGGACTCCATGGCCTCGCGGAAGGTGGCGACATGCTCGCCCGTCTCGGTCCGCACATCGGAGAGGCTGACGCCGGCGGAGGGGTCGGAGGAGAGAATGGCCGACAATACGTCCGAGCGCAGGGCGTCGTGCATCATGTCGGCCAGCATGTGATTGCGCAGCACCTCCGACGAATGGCTGGACTGCTCCAGGGCGTCGCCCAGGGCGGTGGTCATCCAGAGGCCCGCGCCGGCGCTGAATCCGCAGAGCAGGAGAACGGAAAGGCCCGCGAACGCGACCTTGGTACGGATCGTCTTGAACATACAGCCCTCTCGATTGAAGGCTAATTCCACCGAAAGCGGTTAATACTTCGCTTTTTTGCTCGGTGGAAACTACGTATGCGAAGCTTAAGTCAAGTTCAAATCGTTATCGGTAGAAGTCAATCTGTGCAAAGTCGATGTGTAATAACTCACGACTGGGCTACAATTCTCCTGACGTGAAGAACATTCTATATGACGACTTCGAGACGCATCAAGTTGTTTGGCCTGTCCGCCGCCGCGGTTCTGGGTTCAATCGCGATTTCATCCCAATGTTCGGCTCAGGACACAGGCGGCGCTTGGACGACCGAGGTTACCTATACCGCCGATATCACTGGCGTCGTCTCAGGCGGACCGGCGAGGGCCGGGCGATTTCTGGACAATCTGGACGTCATCATCGACGGCGATCTTGAGCGGCTGATCGGCCTGCGCGGCGCCAAGCTTCACGTCTATCTGCTGAACAACAACGGCGGCGAGCCCAATGCGGTGGCCGGAACGCTGCAGGGCGTCGACAACATCGAGGTCGCCGACCAGGGCGCCCGCGTCTACGAGCTGTGGGTCGAGCAGGACTTCGGCGCCGGTTCGGTGCTGGCCGGCTTGTATGACGTGAATAGCGAATTCTATTCCACCTCGGCCTCGGACCTCCTGATCGCCCCGCCGTTCGGCATCGGCTCGGAGCTGGCGGCGACCGGTCCCAACGGCCCCTCCATCTTCCCCTCGACCGCCCTGGCCGTGCGCCTGCGGCTGGGCGACCTGGACGGCCGTTATGTGCAGGTCGCGGCGGTGAACGCCGAGGCGGGCTCGCTGGGCGACGCCCATGTGGACACCGACCTGGACAGCGGCGCCCTCTACCTGGCTGAAGCGGGCTGGAACGGTCCGGTGCGGCTGGCTGTCGGCGGCTGGCGCTATGGCGAGGACCAGGACGATATCCGCGACACCACGGTCCTGGGCGATCCGGCTCACCGCCAGGCCCAGGGCGCCTATGCCCTGGCCGAGGGCGGCTTCTATGAGAACGACGCCGGGCTGAACGCGCGCGCCTTCCTGCGGGTCGGGCTTTCGGACGGCGACACCACCGATTTCGAGGGCGGCTGGCAGACCGGGGTGCGGCTGGACCACGTCTTCCCGTCACGGCCCGACGCGGCCCTGTCGCTGGGCCTGCATCAGGGGCTGCTGTCGAACAAGGCGCGGGCCAATTTCCGCGACGAGGGCATCGACGCCGCCCACGCCGAGGAAGGAATCGAGCTGACCTATGCCGACACCTTCGGGCGCGTGACCCTGCAGCCGAGCGTCCAATGGGTGAACAATCCCGGCGGCGACCGCGACGCGTCGGCCCTGGTCGTGGCCTCCCTCCGGATCAGCGTGGCGCTGCGCTAGACGCCAGGTCGCGGACGGCGGCCAACGCCGCCTCCAGCGCCGGATCGCGCCCCTCGCGGACGGCGCGCCAGTCGTCGGGCACGACGATGTCGGGCGTGACCCCGACCTTCTCCAGCGTCACCCTGTTGGGCGTGGTCATGACCAGCATTCCGACCCGCAGCAGACCGCCGTCCGGCAGATTGATCGCCCGGGTGCCGGTGACCGCCCCGCGCGTGGTTCCCCCGACGATGGTGACCCTGCCGTGCTCGCGCATCACACCCGCCAGCAGCTCGGCCGCGCTGGCCGAACCGGGGCCGGTCAGGATGACGACAGGTCCCAGATAGGGTTGCGGGGCCGGATCGACGTGCATCCGCTTGTCGATGAAGCGTCCCTTGAGGATGACGACGTCCCGGTCTTCGGTGAAGAACCATGACATCGTCAGGGCTTCGAGGTTCAACTGCCCGCCGCCATTGGTGCGCAGGTCGAGGATCAGGCCGGGAGGCGGCTCGCCCGCCAGCCGCTGCATCTCGGCCTTGAACTGGTCGTAACGGGTCTGGTCGAAGTCATCGAAGCGGATATAGGCGACGCCGCCCTCCAGCGTCCGCGTCTCGAACCGGGCGATGGGCGGGGTCAGGACGGCGGTGAGGTCCAGGGCATGCTCCCGGCCCTCCTCGTCCAGGAAGACGACCCGGTCGGTCCGGCCGACGACAGGCGGCGAGGCCAGAAGCGCCGGACGGCCCGCGATTGTGTGGATCTTCCAGCCCGGCAGGACGCCCGCCTCCGCCGCCGGCGTGCCCGGACGGACAAGGGCGACGTAGCGCTCGTCGCCACGCGGGGTGACCACGATGCCGAAGCCGGCCCGCGCCTCGCCCTGTTCGCGGGCGCGCACCATCTCCCGCTCGACCGGGCTGAGGGTGTGGGTGTGGTCGTCGTCCAGCAGCTCCAGAAGTTCGGTCAGCCGGGCGTAAAAGCCGTCCTCGTCCGGCTCGGCCACGGCGGCGGCGCGGCGGGAGGCGGCGGCCTCCCTGAAGGGCACGCCGCCGAAGTCGCGCTTGTAGAACAGCCGCTCCACATAACCGACCGCGGCGTCATAGACCTCGGCGTTGAGCGCGGCTCGCGCCGGTGAACCGTCGGCGACCTGCACCGGCGGGGGCAGTTCATCCAGACGGGCGTAGGGGATTGAGGCGCAGGCCGCCAGCGACAGGGCGAAAGCGACGACAAGGATGCGTTGAGCGGTGCGGATCATCCGCCCAAGCTAGAGCGCAGGAGCCGCTCCGGCCAAGGCTGTTTCGCCCTGGGGCCGGGCCGCGAGGGCGGAAATCGCCGCCTGGAGGGCCGGATCGCGACCGGCCTGACGATCCTCGCGGGTCGCGGCGGCCTCATAATCGGGGGTCACGCCGCGCTTCTCCAGCCGCACCCCGCCCGAGGTGACGAAGTCGGCGCGGCTGAGCGTCAGGCGTCCACCGTCGGGCAGACGCGTCTCCTGCGACACCAGCACCGCGCCGGCGGTCCGCTCACCCACGACCATGGCGCGCCCGGCTTCCTGCAGGGCGGCGGGGGTCAGTTCGGCGGCGCTGCGGCTGTCGCCATCGACCAGAACGGCGACGGGATTGGCCACCGGCCCGTTCAGCTCGCCACAGCCGCCGCCGGCGCGCATGACGATCTGGCGGCCCGAGCGCGGCGTGCGCGTGGCCCAGACCTGATCGCGCGGAAGGAAGCAGCTGAGCACGGCCTCGGCCTCCATCAGCCGCCCGCCGGGGTTGCCGCGCAGGTCGACGATGACATCGGTTTCGGGCGGCAGGTCCGCCAGTTCCCGCCCCATCCAGCGGCCGAGCCCGGGCTCGAAGCCATCGACCTTCAGCACCACCACGCCGGGCCGCGAGCGGTCGGCGACGAAGGCGGGCTGGGGTTCCATGACGACCGGGGTCAAATCCAGAGGGCGAGGCCGCCCCTCCTCATCGACGAAGGCCAGGTTGATCACGCGGCCCGCGACCACATCCTGTTCGGGGCTCCACAGGCCTTCGCCCGTATGCAGCCGCCAGCCCTCGGTTACGCCCGCCGCCTCGGCCGGAGAGCCGCGACGGACGGACTCGATGGTGTAGTCGCCGGGATGGGCAGGATCCGGCCGCAGGGTGACCCCGATGGCGGCGCGGGGCTGACGCAGGGTGTCCTGGCGGCGAACGACGGCGGGCGGCGCGGCGCCGGCGTGGTCGTCGTCCAGCAGGCCCAGCATCTCGTCCAGCACGACATAGAGGGTGCGGTCGTCCTGCGCGGCCAGGGCGCGCGGGCGGTAGACGCCGCGCGCCGCGTTCCAGTCGACCCCATGCAGGCGAGGGTCGTAGTATTGGGTGCGGACCTCGCCCCAGACCTGGTCGAAGACCCGCTGGTTCATCCGCATCCGTTCGCGCGGGGACAGGACCGGCGAGGCGGCAGGGGCCGCGACGGCGGGCGCCTCGTCAGTGGCGCGCGCCCCGGCGAACGACGGAGCCGCGACGAGCGCAAGGCCCATCGCGGCTGACACGGTCAGTCGTGAAACGAGACGACGGAAGGACATCAACCCACGTTAGGGCGCCCGTCGTATGACGGCCAAATCACGAATTCGCCGGGTGCGGATCACTCGCCATCGGCCGGCGCGACGCGACGGGCGAAGACGTGGACCTGGTTCTCGCCGGCGCCCTCGCCTTCCTCGACGAAACCGGAGTGATCGGCGTCCATGCGGGAGAAGGCCTCACGCAGCGGCGCGGTGAACTCGGCCTCGCTGATCTTGCCGTCGCCGTCCTTGTCCAGATCGTCGGAGCCGTGGTCGCTGACGGCGGTGCGGACCTCGACGCGTCCGCCGGGTTCGCCGCCGGGCCCGCGCCGGAAGCGGATGACGCCGGGACCGCCGTCCGGCAGGGTCCGGACCACCACGCGGCCGTCCTCGCCCGGGCCGTCGGGACCGACGAAGACCATGGTGTGCTCGCCGTCGCGTTCGATGCGGGCGGCGCGCTCGCCCCCCGGGCCCGGACGCCGGAACTCGAACCGTTCCACGCCGGCTCCGCCGCCCAGACGCCGGACAGCGACATGACCGTCGCCCGGTCCATGTCCGGACGCCAGCTCGTCCCGCGACAGTCGACCGTCGCCGTCCTTGTCCATCTTGGCGAACGCGTCGTTCAGGGGGGCGGCGAACTCCTCGCGGGTGACCTGGCCGTCGCCGTCGGCGTCGATATTGCCCGGACCGTCGCCGCCGGCGCCCATGAAGACGAAGTGGCTGCGCACTTCCGGCGGGGGCGGCGGCGCGGGCGGATCCTGCAGCAGGGCCGCGGACAGGGCGATCAGGGTCAGCATGGGCGAAGGGCCTTCCGGAGTTTTCGACGGTCTGTTGAAGCACCACCGCCTTGCATCGATATTTCAGCGTTCGCGGACAATGTTTCAGTGCTGAAATGACGGCGTCTTCAAGGTTCGACAGAATGGCGGCCATGCAGAACGACACTCAACGCATTCTCGTCGTCGACGACGATCCCGGCATCCGCGAGGTGCTGTGCGACTACCTGATCCAGCACGGCTATGACGCCGTGGGCGCCGCCTCGGCCGCCGAGATGGACCGCGCGATCGCGGCCCGCGCGCCCGACCTGATCGTGCTGGACCTGATGATGCCGGGAGAGGACGGGCTGTCCGTCTGCCGACGCATGTCCGGCAAGGGCGTGCCGATCGTGATGCTGAGCGCCATGGGCGAGGACACCGACCGGATCATCGGCCTGGAACTGGGCGCCGACGACTACCTGGCCAAGCCCTGCAATCCCCGCGAGCTTCTGGCCCGGGTGCGGGCGGTGCTGCGCCGCCCGCGCGAGGAGCCCGGCGCGACCGGACCGGCGCTGAATTTCGCCGGCTGGCGGCTGGACCTGCTGCGGCGCGACCTGACCCGGCCGGACGGCGAGCCGGTCAGCCTGTCCGCCGGTGAATTCGCCCTGCTGCGCGCCTTCGCCGAGCGGCCCGGACGGGTCATGACCCGCGACCAGCTGCTGGAGCGGGCGCGGGGCGCGGACGCCGATGTCTTCGACCGCGCCATGGACGTGCAGATCAGCCGCCTGAGGAAGAAGCTGGACGACGGTTCGGGGCTGGAGATGATCCAGACCCTGCGCGGCGAGGGCTATATGTTCGACGTGAAGGTCGAACGGCAACGGGCCGCGACTTGAAGCGTCCCTCCTCCTTCCCGGTCTTCGTCCAGGTCGCCGCGCTGGCGGCGGTGGCGCTGATCCTGTCGCAGGCCGTGACCTTCGGCCTGGTCGTGCTGTCGCCCGATCCCAAGCCGGTGGGCTTCAGCATGGCCGCCGCCGTCCAGGCGCTGAAGGGCGAAACCGCCGAGACCTCCGACGGGCGCCCCCTGCGCCGCCGCATCACCGATGAACCCGTCAAACGCAGCGACCGCGACGCCGGCGACCCGATCGCCCTGGCCATAGCCGGCTACCTGGCCCAACGGCTGGACGTCGCGCCGGGCAAGGTGCGGGTCTCGGTCGAACACGGTCCGCGCCGTCGGGGTCCGCGCCGTGAAAGGCCGCCCGAGGCGGAAGGCCCCAGACGCGAGACGGATTTCATCTTCGTGCGCCCCGAAGGTCCGGGAAGCGCGACAACCGTCCGCAGCGGCGCAGTCGTGACGTCCCCGAACGGTCCGACGCGCTTCACCATGCGCCGTGCGGGAGGCGACGGCCGCACGATCGTGAACTCGACGATCCAGCAGTTCACCATCCAGGCCGACCGGCTGACCTTCGCCCCCTTCACCGCCTCGGTGCAACAGGACGACGGGCGCTGGGCCACGGTCGAGCCGCCGCGCGGCCTGCTGTCGCCCTGGCAGCAGAGGGTGCTGCTGGGCCTGATGATCTCGATGCTGCTGCTGGCCCCGCTGGTGTGGTGGATGGCGCGGCGGCTGACCCGGCCCATCCGGGTCTTCGCCGACGCCGCCGAACGGCTGGGCGCCGATCCCGACGCCGAACCGCTGACGCCCTCGGGCCCCAGCGAGGTGCGCACCGCCATCCACGCGTTCAACGACATGCAGGCGTCCCTGCGCAATCACATGCGCCAGCGGACCCAGACGGTGGCGGCCATCGCCCACGACCTGCGCACCCCCCTGACCCGGCTGCGCTTCCGGGCCGAGCAGGCGCCGGACGCGGTGCGCGACCGCATGGCCGCCGACATCGAGGAGATGGACGCCCTGATCGCCCAGGCCATGGCCTTCGTTCGCGGCGAGACGCAGCCGGAGCGGCGCGAGGCGCTGGACCTCGACGCCCTGGCCGCCGACTGCGTGGCGGGCTTCGCCGAGACCGGGGCGGCGGCGGCGTTCGACGGCGGCGGCGCCCTGCCCGTACTGGCCGACCCGGCCGCCATGCGCCGGGCGCTGGACAATCTGATCGGCAACGCCGTGAAGTACGGCGGCGGCGCGCGGGTGAAAGCCTTCACCGCCGACGGCGCCGCGGTCGTCACCGTCGAGGACGACGGGCCCGGCCTGCCGGACGAGGAACTGGAGACCGCGTTCGAGCCCTTCCATCGCGGCGAGCGGTCGCGCAGCCGCGAGACCGGCGGCGCGGGCCTGGGCCTGACCGTCGCCCGGCAGGCGGCGCGCGCCTCGGGCGGGGACGTGATCCTGTCCAACCGAACGGGCGGCGGCCTGACCGCCCGGCTGCATCTGCCCCTGAACCCCGCGGAGTCCGCCTGATGCGTCATCTCCTGATCGCCGCCGCCCTGCTGGCCGCCACGCCCGCCCTGGCCCAGCAGCGGCCCGCGCCGGTCGCGGCGGCGGAGCGGCAGACGCCGCGCCAGACCGCCGAGGCCGTCGCGGCCCGCATCCGCCAGCTCTATTTCGATCCCGCCGCCGCCGAGCGGATCGCCGGCGATCTGGAACAGGCCGCCGCCTCTGGCGCCTTCGACGCCCTGACGGACGGACCGGACCTGGCCGCCGCGCTGAGCGCCCGCCTGCGGCCCGCCGACGCGCATTTCAACGTCGCCTACGATCCGGACGCACCCGTCGCCCGCCCGCGTCCGGGCGAGGGCGGGCCAGCGCCCAGGCCCGTGGCGCGGGGCCCGAACCCGGAGGCGCGCGCCCACTATGGCTTCCGCAAGGTCGAGATCCTGCCGGGCAACATCGGCTACATCGACCTGCGCCAGTTCTCGAACATCGACTTCTCCAATGCGGACGATCCGGCGCGCAAGGCGGCGGACGCGGCCCTGGCCTTCGTGGCGGATACGGACGCGGTCATCTTCGATCTGCGCGACAACGGCGGCGGCGCGCCGTCGATGGTCGGCTATCTGACCAGCGCCTTCACCCCGGCCAATGCGCCGATCTACAACGTCTTCCATAGCCGCGAGGGTATGGAGAGCGAGGCGCCGACGGTCTTCTATCCGACGCCCCGGCTGGACGTGCCGCTGTATGTGCTGATCAGCGCCCGGACCGGATCGGCGGGCGAGGCCTTTCCCTACACCCTGCAGGGCGCCCGCCGCGCGACGATCGTCGGCGAGGCCTCCGGAGGCGCGGCCAATCCGGGCGGCATGGTTCCCGTCGGCGGCGGGTTCGCGGTCTTCATCTCGCAAGGGTCGCCCCGAAATCCCGTCACGGGCCGAAACTGGGAAGGCAGCGGCGTGCAGCCCGACGAGGCCACGCCGTGGAACGAAGCGCTGGACCGCGCGCAGGCGCTGGCGCTGGAGCGAATCGTCGCGGCCGACGCCGGGCGCCGCGACGCCGCCTGGGCGCTGGAGGCGCTGACCGCATCGACCGCGCCAGGCGATCTGGCCTCCTATGCCGGGACCTACGGCGAGGCCGCGGTGTCGGTGAGCGGCGACGGCCTGGCCATCGCGCGCGGCCGGCGCCCGCCGGTTCTGCTGCGGCGGCTGGACGGAGACACTTTCACCGTGGTCGGCGATCCCTCGCGGCGCTACCGCTTCAGCCGCGATGCGAGCGGGCGGGTGATTGCCTTCGACGGGCTGAGCCCGAATGGTCCGGGGCCCCGGTCGCGCCGCACCGATTGAGGGTCGGCGTTACAGTTGATCACGCCTTGTTACGGTCGCGGGGTTGAATCCCCGGCCCGGGGGTTCCATTGAAGCGCCGACCCTGAACATCGCGCTTCCAAAGGAGCCCTGCCCATGACCGTCCGCGTCGCCATCAATGGTTTCGGCCGCATCGGCCGCCTCGTCCTGCGTTCGATCGTCGAGCACGGCCGTCGCGACATCGAAGTGGTGGCGATCAACGATCTGGGCCCGGTGTCCACCAACGCCCACCTGCTGAAGTACGACTCGGTCCACGGCCGCTTCCCCGGCACGGTCGAGCACGGCGACGATTGGATCGACGTGGGCCTGGGCAAGATCAAGGTGACCGCCGAGCGCGATCCCGCGAACCTGCCGCACAAGGAACTGAACGTCGACATCGCGTTCGAGTGCACCGGCATCTTCACCGCCCGTGACAAGGCCGAGGCCCACCTGAAGGCCGGCGCCAAGCGCGTGCTGATCTCGGCTCCGGGCGAGAACGCCGACAAGACCATCGTCTACAAGGTCAACCACGAGACCCTGACCGCCGACGACATCATCGTCTCGAACGGCTCGTGCACCACCAACGCCCTGGCCCCGGTGGCCAAGGTGCTGAACGACCTGTTCGGAATCGAGCGCGGCTACATGACCACCATCCACGCCTACACCGGCGACCAGCCGACGCTGGATACGATGCACAAGGACCTGTACCGCGGCCGCGCCGCCGCCCTGTCGATGATCCCGACCTCGACGGGCGCCGCCAAGGCCCTGGGCCTGGTCCTGCCGGAACTGAAGGGCAAGCTGGACGGCTCGTCGATCCGCGTCCCGACCCCGAACGTCTCGGTCGTCGATCTGAAGGTCGTCGCCGGTCGTGAAGTGACCGTCGCCGAGATCAACGCCGCCCTGCAGGCCGCCGCCGATGGCCCGATGAAGGGCGTGCTGTTCACGACGACCGACCCGCTGGTCTCGTCGGACCTGAACCACATCGCGGCCTCGTCGACCGCCGCCCTGCCCCAGACGCAAGTCGTCGACGGCAAGCTGGCCCGCGTGCTGAGCTGGTACGACAACGAGTGGGGCTTCGCGACGCGGATGGCCGACACCGCGCTGGTGATGGCGAAGTTCCTCTGAATGAAGTGGGCGCTGACGGTCCTTCTGGTTCTGTCAGCGCCGCTGGCTCTGTACTGTGGCCCGACCGCTTTCGACCTGCCCCACTACATTGGCCAAGGGTTGTCGCAGGGAAACCTGCTGACCTCCGGCGGCCTGTGGAACCTCTTCCTCCGCCTCATCCCGATCTTCTGGCTGCTTTCCGCCGGTTGGGTGATCATCCTCTGGCGGCGGCGCGGATCGGTTCGTCCTCCAAGGCTTCTGCTGAGCATTCTTGTCGGCGGCCTGCTACTGATGCTCACCTTCGTCACCGTCTTTTTCGTCTACGTCATCTGGGCGTGGAGCCAGATGTAACCGGATGCCTGCCATGACCTTCCGCACTCTCGACGACGCAGGCTCTCTCGCCGGCAAGACCGCGCTGGTTCGCGTGGACTTCAATGTGCCGATGGAGGCCGGGAAGGTCACCGAGGACACCCGCCTGCGCGTAGCCCTGCCGACGATAAACAAGCTGCGCGACGCGGGCGCCAAGGTGGCCCTGCTGGCCCACTTCGACCGGCCCAAGGGCCAGCGCGTGCCGTCGATGAGCCTGCAGCCGGTCGTCGACGACCTGGAGCAGCTGCTGGGCGCGCCCGTCCGTTTCGCCAATGACTGCGTCGGCGAGGACGCCAAGGCCGCCATCGCCGACCTGGACGCGGGCGGCGTGGTGCTGCTGGAGAACATTCGCTTCCATGCGGGCGAGGAAAAGAACGATCCGGCCTTCGCCAAGCAGCTGGCCGAGCTGGGCGACGTCTACGTCAACGACGCCTTCTCCGCCGCGCACCGCGCCCACGCCTCGACCGAGGGACTGGCGCGCCTGCTGCCGGCCTATGCGGGCGAGTCGATGCGCCGTGAGCTGGATGCGCTGGACAAGGCGCTGGGCAATCCGGTCAAGCCGGTGATCGGCATCGTGGGCGGGGCCAAGGTCTCGACCAAGCTGGACCTGCTGCAGAACCTGGTCGCCAAGCTGGACCGCCTGGCCATCGGCGGCGGCATGGCCAACACCTTCCTGTATGCGCAGGGCGTGGATATCGGCGGCTCGCTGGCCGAGAAGGACATGGCCGACACCGCCCGCGCCATCATGGAAACGGCGAAGGCCAAGGGCTGTGAACTGCTGCTGCCCGTCGATGTGGTGGTGGCGACCGAGGTCAAGCCGGGCGCCGCGACGCGGACCGTCAAGGCGGGCGAGGCTCTGTCCGCCGACGACAAGATCCTGGACGCCGGCCCCGAGACCGTGGCGCGCCTGATCGCCGCCATGGACGCCTCCAAGACCCTGATCTGGAACGGCCCGCTGGGCGTGTTCGAGGTGCCGCCCTTCGACGCCGCCACGGTGGCCGCGGCGAAGCATGCGGCGGAACTGGCCAAGGCCGGTGCGCTGGTGGCGGTGGCCGGCGGCGGCGACACGGTCGCGGCGCTGCACCATGCGGGCGTGGCCGACGACATGACCTTCGTCTCCACAGCCGGCGGCGCCTTCCTGGAATGGATGGAAGGCAAACCCCTGCCCGGCGTCGAGGCGCTGCAGGCGCAGTAAGGACACCGTTGTTCAAGGGCCGTTGAGCCCCGCGCCTGTAACAAGGCGTGATGACTTCATCCGCGTTCGGCGCTAGACCGCCACGCAAATCATCAACTCAGGGGAAATCCGATGGATCTGGCGGCTCTCAACCTCGTGGCCGAAGCCATGGTCGCGCCCGGCAAGGGCATTCTGGCGGCTGACGAATCCACGGGCACGATCAAGAAGCGCTTTGACGCGATCGGCGTCGAGAACACCGAAGAGAATCGCCGCGACTATCGCGAGCTGATGTTCCGTTCCGAGCAGACGATGCGCGAGCATATCTCGGGCGTGATCCTGTTCGAGGAAACCCTGTACCAGGACGCCAAGGACGGCACGCCGCTGGTCGACCTGATCTCGGCCGCCGGCTCGATCCCGGGCATCAAGGTCGACAAGGGCGCCTCCAAGATGGCCGGCTTCCCCGGCGAGACGGCGACCAAGGGCCTGGACGGCCTGTCCAAGCGCCTGCGCGCCCACTACGAGCGCGGCGCCCGCTTCGCCAAGTGGCGCGGCGTCATCGACATCGCCGACGGCATCCCGACCTGGGGCGCGATCAAGACCAACGCCCACGCCCTGGCCCGCTACGCCCGCATCTGCCAGCAGGAGCAGATCGTGCCGATCGTCGAGCCGGAAGTGCTGATGGACGGTTCGCACGACATCGCGCGCTGCGACGAGGTCACCCGTCAGGTGCTGCAGACCGTCTTCAATGAACTGGCCGAGCAGCGCGTGGCGCTGGAAGGCATCATCCTGAAGCCGAACATGGTCATCTCGGGCAAGGGCAGCCTGCGTCAGGCGACGGTCGAGGAAGTCGCCGAGCGCACCATCGCCGCCCTGAAGGCCACCGTGCCGTCGGCCGTGCCGGGCATCGCCTATCTGTCGGGCGGCCAGACGGACGAACAGGCCACGGCTCACCTGGACGCCATGAACCGCATCGGCGGCTTCCCGTGGAAGATGACCTTCTCGTACGGACGCGCCCTGCAGGCCGCGCCGCAGCGCGCCTGGTCGGGCAAGGCCGAGAACGTCGCCAAGGCCCAGGCGGCCTTCCACCACCGCGCCCGCATGAATGGCCTGGCCTCGCTGGGTCAGTGGGACGCCAAGCTGGAAAAGAAGGCGGCCTGACCGCCTGTCGGCAGGGCGGGCGCGTGACGCCCGCCCGCCGGATTCACCAGGCGCCGTAGTGGCGCTGCAGACGATAGCGGACGTCGCGCGCATTGCGCTCCGCGTCGTCGAGGTCGCGCTGCGCGCGGCGCCAGTTGCGCTCGGTATCCTCGCGCTCGCGGCGGATTTCCTGGATGCGGTTGCGGAGCTGGTCGCGCTGCTCGTCCGTCAGCCCTTCGCCGCGCAGCTCGCGCTGTTTGGACGCGAGCTTGTCGTCCAGCTCTTCCAGCCGCCCGCCCAGACTATCGACGCTGCTGCGCGCATTGGAGATGGCCTGCTCCGAAGCATAGACCAGCTGGCCGTCCTGATAGGCGGGCAGGAAGTCATCCTCGAGATTGGCCGGGCAGACCCCGTTGTAGGCGGAGCCGTTGCGGCCCTGCGCGAAGCCGTTCGGCGGGGTGCAGTAGCGCAGCACGCCTTGGGCCCAACCGGCGCGGTAGGCGTCGTCGTCGGGCGTGATCCCGTGCTTGGTGCAGGCTGCGGCATGCTCGCCCAGACGGCTTTGGGCATAGCCCGCCGCGCCGTCCGAGAAACCCTTGCCGCTCCAGTCGCCGGCCACGCATTCCTCCGCGCTCATCGTCGCGCAGCTGCCCAGCAGCGTGGTGGCGACAATCAGGCCGATGCTCAACAGAACGGTACGCATGGGACCCCTCCCCGGAAGAGGGCCGGAGGGTAACTTACGGTTAAGCTTTGACCAAGCCCCCGTTTGACGCCGCCGGTCCAGAGCATGCTAGACGGACGGAACCGCCGTCCGGCGGCGGAGCGCCTGGTGTCCGACGAACCCCTGCTGACGGAAGACGACGAGACGACGGTGCTGGAGGCCCGCATCGAGACGCCGGGCGTGCGTCTGGACAAGGCGCTGGCGGATGTCTTCCCCACCCTTTCGCGCGCCCGTCTGCAGGCGCTGCTGGCCGAGGGCGCGGTCAGCTTCGAGGGCGAAACTCTCAACAGCGGCTCGGCCAAGGCGCGGGCGGGTCAGTACGTCGTCATCCTGCCGCCCGTGGCGCCGGCCACGCCGCAGCCCGAGGCCATTCCGCTGACCGTGCTTTACGAGGACGCGGACCTCATCGTCATCGACAAACCGGCGGGCATGGCCGCCCATCCGGCGCCGGGCAGCGAGACCGGCACGCTGGTCAACGCCCTGCTGGCCCACTGCGGCGACAGCCTGTCCGGGATCGGCGGCGTGGCCCGGCCGGGCATCGTCCACCGGCTGGACAAGGACACCTCGGGCGTGATGGTCGCGGCCAAGACCGACCGGGCGCATGCGGGCCTCTCGGCCCTGTTCGCGACGCACGATATCGAACGCACCTACATCGCTCTGACGCGCGGCGCGCCCAGTCCGGAAAGGGGCCGGATCGAGACCCTGATCGGCCGCTCGTCGTCGGACCGCAAGAAGATGGCCGTGCTACGCTCCGGCGGCCGCAACGCCATCACCGACTATGTGGTCCAGCGCACCTTCGGCGAGCCCGTCCGTGCGGGCGGCGCGCCCCTGTCCGCCCGGGTCGCCTGCACCCTGCATACGGGCCGCACCCATCAGATCCGCGTGCATCTGGCCTCGAAGGGCGCGCCAATCCTCGGTGACGCGACCTATGGCTCCGGCAGCCCGGCGGCGCCCGTTCGGGCGGCGATCGCCGAGGCCGGGCTGACACGACAAGCCTTGCACGCCGCCGTCCTGGGGTTCGTCCATCCAGTGACGGGCGAAACGCTGCGGTTCGAAACCCCTCCCCCTCCTGACATGCAGCGGCTCGAGGCCCTGCTGTCAGAGCTTTGAAGGACACTCCCATGGCCGACTCAGACATCCGCGATAACGCCGACGCCAAACGCTACGAACTGCCGGTCGAGGGCGAGATCGCCGTGGTGACCTACAACCTGTCGCCGCCCAACCTGATGATCACCGAGACCCTGGTGCCCGTGAAGCTGGAGGGCCGCGGCATCGCAAGCCGCCTGGCCAAGTACGTGATCGAGGACGCCCGCGCGCGCGGCCTTCTGATCTTGCCCGTCTGTCCGTTCTTCTCGGCCTATTTCCAGAAGCACCCGGAACACGCGGACGTCGTTCACCCGACCTACCGCCAGATTCTGGGCCTCTGAATAGTCAGTCTTGATTAAGGACGGACTATCGGTTATAAGCTCCCTCGACTGGCGTAGTGGCGCCCGGGCAACGGTCACGCTTTCGTGTGACGATCCGCCTCTGACAAAGACGGAAACCCGTCCCTACTTCATCAGTTGAGGGGTGAGGCGGCGGCGCACATTCGGTGGCCGTTTCCGATGGACCCGCTCATAGTTTCGGTCGGAGGGACCACATGGCTGTCGCTAAATCTCTCGCGGTAATGTCGCCTGAACAGGGGCTGTCGCGCTATCTCACGGAAATCCGTAAGTTTCCGATGCTGGCCAAGGACGAAGAGTTCATGCTGGCCAAGCGCTGGACCGAGCATCAGGACCCCGAAGCCGCCCACCGCCTCGTAACCTCGCACCTTCGTCTCGTGGCCAAGATCGCCATGGGGTATCGCGGCTACGGCCTGCCGATCGGCGAAGTGATCTCCGAGGGCAACGTCGGCCTGATGCAGGCCGTCAAGAAATTCGATCCGGACAAGGGCTTCCGCCTGGCGACCTACGCCATGTGGTGGATCCGCGCCTCGATCCAGGAATACATCCTGCGCAGCTGGTCGCTCGTGAAGATGGGCACCACCGCGGCGCAAAAGAAGCTCTTCTTCAACCTGCGCAAGGCCAAGAGCCAGATCTCGGCCTTCGAGGAAGGCGACCTGCGCCCTGAGCACGTCGAGGCCATCGCCACCAAGCTGGGCGTGACCAACGAGGACGTCATCAGCATGAACCGCCGTCTTGGCGGCGACGCCTCGCTGAACGCGCCGCTCCGCGCCGACGGCGAGAGCGAATGGCAGGACTGGCTGGCCGACGACACCGCCGTTTCGCAGGAGACGGCGCTGGCCGAGAGCGAGGAAAAGTCGCTCCGCATGGGCCTTCTGCAGGAAGCCATGCAGGAGTTGACCGACCGCGAGAAGCACATCCTGACCGAGCGTCGCCTGAAGGACGATCCGGTCACGCTGGAAGAACTCGCCGGCCAGTATGGCGTCAGCCGCGAGCGCGTGCGCCAGATCGAGGTGCGGGCGTTCGAGAAGCTGCAGAAGGCCATGCGCGCCGCCGCTGAAGAGCGGAACCTGGTCAACGCATAAGGTCGCTCACGCAGCGAGCGACTGCGTCGCGAGCGTTAGCGCCAAAGGAAAGAAACGAAGGCGGGCTGTTTTCAGCCCGCCTTTTTCATGGGCTGGGCCTGATGCATGGCCAGCAGGGCGCCGATGGGGGCTGACAACGTTTCCTTGGTGCCCGGCCCCGAGGCCAGGCTGACTTCCAGCGCGCCGACGGCGACCACCAACCGTGTGTCCGAAACCTTCATCGCGATGGTCTTCAGCGTCGCGGCCTGTTCGCGGATCGCGCGGACGGCCTGCATCGGATCGTGATCGAACTGGTCCAGGGCCGAGGCCAGGATGCGCATGGCCTGGTCCTTGGCGGCCTCAACGGCGGCGGCGCCGCTGGCGGCGCGGTCCTCCCTGCGCTTGGCCGGACCGGTGTATTCGCCCGAGTTGAAGCGGCGGCGGTCAGGACCGACGTAGCCGACGGCCTCGATCCAGTCGCGCGGCTTCAGGGCCACGTTCTCGACCCGTTTGAACAGATCGCCGCTGGTGAAGGGCTTGCGCAGGAATTCGTGCACGCCGGCGTCGCGAGCGCCGAGGATGGTCGTGGCCGTGGCCTCGGCCGTCACCATGATGATGGGCGCGCGCCGACAGTCCATATCGGAGCGGCGGATGCGGCGGGACAGGCTTTCACCGGCCAGGCCCGGGCCGGTGCGTTCGGTGAAGACGATCCCGGGTTCCAGCGCAGCGGCGGCCTTCATCGCCCGCTCTTCGTCGACCTCGATGATGATGTCGCGGGCGCCGAGCGCCTTGACGATATCGTTGAGCAGACGCGCGGCGTGAGGGTTCGGATCCACGATCAGGACCCGCTTCGTCACCGGTTCGATCCGGGCCAGGATACGACGATCAATTGCGAACACGCACGAACCTCCCTCAGGTCCGCCACCCTATGACCGCGTGGGGTTAAATTGCCTTGAACGCTGGCGTTCCGGCTTAGCCGAGGAAGGGATCGCGCATCATGATGGTGTCGTCCCGCTCGGGACTGGTCGACAGCAGGGCCACGGGCGCCCCGATCAACTCCTCGATCCGGCGCACGTATTTCAGCGCGTGGGCGTTCAGGTCCTTGAACGTCCGCACGCCGCCCGTGCTCTCGGTCCAGCCTTCCAGCTCCTCGAACACAGGCTCGGCCGACGCCTGATCCTTCAGGCTGGACGGCAGGTAGTCCAGCACCTCGCCGTTGATGCGGTAGCCGACGCAGATCTTCAGCGTCTTCAGACCATCCAGCACATCGAGTTTCGTCAGCGCGATGCCGTCGATGCCGTTGATCGCCACCGATTGGCGAACCAGCACGGCGTCGAACCAGCCGCAGCGACGCGCACGGCCGGTGTTGACGCCGACCTCGCGGCCGACGACCGCGAGATGCTCGCCCACTTCATCGTTCAGCTCACAGGCAAACGGGCCTTCGCCGACGCGGGTCGTATAAGCCTTCACGATGCCCAGCACATAGCCGACGCCGCGCGGCCCGATGCCCGCCCCCGCCGCCGCCTGTCCGGCCACCGTGTTGGAGCTGGTGACATAGGGATAGGTGCCGTGGTCCACGTCCAGGAAGGCGCCCTGCGCCCCCTCGAACAGCACGCGCTTGCCGTCCTTCTTGGCCTGATCCAGCACCCGCCAGGCCGGTTTCACGTAAGGAAGGATCTTCGGCGCGATCTCGAGCAGTTGCGCCAGCAGGGCCGCCGGATCGATCGGCTCCAGCCCCAGGCCCGCGCGCAGCGGATCGTGGTGCGAGCGCAGGCGGTCGATCTTGACCTTCAGGTCTTCCTCGTTGGCCAAGTCGCAGACACGGATGGCGCGGCGGCCGACCTTGTCCTCATAGGCCGGGCCGATGCCGCGGCCGGTCGTGCCGATCTTGGCGCCCGGCGCGCTGGCGGCGGCCTCGCGCGCCACGTCCAGCGCCGGATGGATCGGCAGGATCAGGCAGGCGTTGTCCGCGATCGTCAGGATGTCGGAAGTAATGGCGACGCCCTGGGCCTGGATCTTCTCGATCTCGCCGACCAGGTGCCATGGATCGACCACCACGCCGTTGCCGATGATCGAGGGCTTGCCCTGCACCACGCCTGACGGCAGCAGCGCCAGCTTGTAGACCTTGCCGTCGACGACCAGCGTGTGGCCCGCGTTGTGACCGCCCTGGAACCGCACGACCATATCGGCCCGGTTCGACAGCCAGTCGACGATCTTGCCCTTGCCCTCGTCGCCCCACTGGGCGCCGACCACTGCGACGTTCGCCAAGGTTCACTCTCCGCTTGTCCGGTATCCGGAATGCGGGCGCAGCCTATAACCGGGGAATCGCCGGGTGTCCCGTCAGTCGGCGGAATAATCCGCCATCGCCGTCGCGAACGCCCAGTCCAGCCACGGCGTCAGGGCCTCGATGTCGTCGGCGTCGACCGTACAGCCGCACCACACACGCAGTCCGGCAGGCGCGTTGCGGTGGCCTTCGATGTCGAACGCTGCGCCGTCATCCTCGACCAGCGCCTTCATGCGGATGACCAGATCGCGGCGCGCATCGTCGTCCATGGCCCTAACGCGTGGATCGACGATGTTCAGGCAGACGGAGGTGGTCGAGCGGATGTCAGCGGTTTCGGCCAGATATTCGACCCACGGCGTGCGCGACACCCATTTGTCCAGCGCCGCCGCATTGGCGTCCGTCCGGGCGATCAGGGCGTCCAGACCGCCGACCGACAGCCCCCATTCGACCCCATCGATCCAGTCTTCCAGCGTCCAGACCGAAAAGGTGTTCAGCATCGAGCCGGTCGCCAGAAGCCGGTCGAAGCCCTTGTCATCGCGCAGCCGCAGCACCTTGGGCACCGGCCGCGGCGGCTCGTAGCGGTCCAGCCGCTCCACCGCCCGGGGCGACAACGCGGCCACGCCCAGTCCCGCCTCGCCGCCCAGCGCTTTCTGGAAGCTGAAGGTCACCACATCCAGCTTGTCCCACGGCAAGGGCATGGCGAAGGCGGCCGAGGTGGCGTCGCAGATCACGATTCCCTCGCGATCCGCGGCGATCCAGTCGGCCCCCGGGGCCTTCACGCCCGAGGTCGTGCCGTTCCAGGGGAAGATCAGATCCTTCGTCGGATCGACCTTCGACACATCAGGGAACTGACCCCACGGCGCCGAGAGCACCTCGGGTTCCAGCTTCAGGTGGGTCTTCGCATCGGTCGCCCAGACCTTGCCGAAATTCTCGAACGCCAGGACCTGTACGGGACGCTCGCCCAGCATCGACCACATAGCCGCCTCGACGGCGCCGGTGTCGGAACCGGGCACATAGACCAGAGCCCAGTCCGCCGGGACCTGCAGCAGGTCGCGGGTCAGCTTCAGTCCGTGGGCGAACCGCGCCACCACCTCGGGCGCGCGAATGCCGCGGCCCAGCAGGTCATGCGGCAAGGCCTGCGACGACCATCCGGGTCGTTTCGCCGTCGGCCCGGAGGAGAACCACGGGCGGGCCGGTTTGATATTGGGTTTGCTGGCCATCGCCGCCCTAGTCCCGGAACGGCCGGATCGGCCCCTCGTCCCGCGCCTTCTGCGCCAGCTTGGTCAGCGCCATGTCGTCTTCAGGCAGGACGATCATCAGCTTGGCCAGCAGGTCGCCGCGCTTGCCGTTGGCGTAGGCGCCCCGCCCCTTCAGGCGCAGCACCTTGCCCGAACTGGAGCCGGCCGGGATGGTCATGCTGACCGTGCCCTCCGGCGTCCGGACCGGAACCTTGCCCCCCAGCACCGCATCGTACAGCGGCACCGGCTGATCCATGGTCAGGTCAGCCCCGTCACGCGTGAAGATCGGGTGCGGCATCAGCTTCAGTTCGATGAGGGCGTCGCCGTTCTCGGCGCCGCGGCCGGGCATGCCCTGCCCTTTCAAACGGATCGTCTGGCCGTCGCCTGCCCCCTTGGGAATGGCCACGTCCAACGTGCGCCCGTCCGAGAACTGGATCCGCCGGGTTGCACCGGAGATCGAATCCTCAAGGCCGATCTCCAGCGTCGCCCGCACATCCTGGCCCTTGGCCGCGAACCCGCCACCGCGCGTCCCGGGACGGGCTCCGCCGCTGAACATGCCGCCGAAGATTTCATCCAGGTCGATGTTTTCGAAACCACCGCGCTGGCCGCCCTGGCCAAACGGGCTCTGGCCGGGGCCACGCCCGCCGCCCGCCGCACCGCCGCCGTAGCCGCGGAACTGCTCGCGCCCGTCGGCGTCGATCTCGCCGCGGTCGAACTTCGTCCGCTTGTCCTTGTCGCCCAGGATGTCGAAGGCCGCCGTCACGCGCTTGAAGCGCTCGTCGGTGTCCTTGTTGCCGGGGTTTTTGTCGGGATGGAGTTCCTTGGCGAGCTTGCGGAACGCCTTCTTGATCTCGTCCTGGCTCGCGCCCCGGGCCACGCCCAGTTCCTTGTAGGGATCGCCCGCCACGTTCGAGTCCGCTCCTGCGCTGGATGCCGAGCGTTTCAGTTAGGTCATCCGGCGGATTCCGCAAACCACTTCCGTCGTTCATGGACGAATTCAGAGCGTCGTGGTCGCGGTCTCGCCCCAACCATAGCCTTCGCCCCACTGCGCCACCGAGATCATGACGCCTTCGGGTGGCCCTGCCGGGAAATCGGCCCCGACATCCGCCCCCGCGTAGACGACCGCCGCCGTCTCGACCTCGACGCTCCGTACGGGCGCGCCCTCATGGATGACCTGGACCCGGAACCGCGAGGGATCGCTCGCGGCGATTTCACCGTCCCATCGGTCCCCGTCGAGACGGGCGCGAGGCGCCCAGGTCAGGTCATAGTCGCCGTTCGATCGCGCCCGACACCGCAGGTGCGCGGGGCTCCACGGCCGATCATGCAGCCCCCTGGGCGTCCAATGAAGTTCGCTGACGCCTCGCCCGCCCGGCAGGCCGGTCGGTCCCGCACGCCAGAGCAACGGCAGACCGCGCTCCGCCCGGGGCGACAATACCTTCGGCGGAACGGCGTCCAGAAGCACTGCGATAGCTCCGGCTCCGGCGCCCACGCGCATCGCCGCCTCGGTGCCCTGCTGTCCCCTCAGCAGTCCCGAAAGCCGCCACACGTCGTCGCCGAGCAAGTCCGCCTGCCGGAACTGGAGCAACTCCCATCCCGCAGGGGTTTCGACCGCGACCGCATTGGCCCCGGCCAGTACAGCGGCTTCGCTCCGGCTTTCGGGCGCCCGTCCCTCCACCTGAACCGTCAGGACGGAGGTCTCGTCCCAGCGGTGCCGCGGGCCGGACGACAGGGGCGCTGTCAGGACGCCCACCGTCGCGGGCCGGTCGACATCCGTGCGCAAGGTCAGGGCGTCGGTCGACGTCCCCGCCCGAACCTGCATCGGCCGCCAAGGCTCCGCCGCCACCACCGCGAGCGGCCCTACGGCGTCTTCCACGCCCGGTAAGGGCGGCAGCTCAAGCATGCGGAAGAAGGGCGCACCGACCACAGCGCCGTCATCGGGACGGCCAGGGACGGTCATGTCATCGCCAGGGTGAACCGATCGGACCGGTTCCAGCGTCGCCGAGGCGGCCTCGGAGACATCAAGGCCGCTCACGCGCCACAGCCCGCTCCATCCGTCGATGGCGACGACATCGCCGGGCTCCAGCCGCAGGGCCTCGACCGGGCCGAGCGTCACCTTCAGGCGCCCGCCCTCGCCGGCGATCAGGGCGCGTTCCGCGGCCGCTTGCGCCAGCGCCGGCCCGCACACCGCGGGCAAGTCCAGATCGACGTCCCCGCCGTCCCCGGCCGTGCGCGCCAGAACCGAACCGATCTGATAGTCCCGCGCCCCGTCGATGAAGCGCACCCGCGCGATCGCCGGGCGCGGCTCCAGGCTCCGCTCCACGCCGACCGCAGCTCCCTCGTCCGGCAAGGCGAAGGCCTCAACCTGAAGGTTCGCCGTCACCGGTTCATCGCCGATCACGGCGATGCGCCCGCCCCGTTCGACCATGCGCATCCCGAGCCCCGCCAGCAGAGGTTCAAGCGCGTCGCGGACCCGCATCGGGCGATCGACGACGTATCCATCCATCTGCCCCGTCACCGCGCCGATCTCGAACGTGTCCAGCCCGCCTCGTTCCAGAAGCGCGTGGATCAGGTCCCGCGTCTCGCCGTGCAGACGGCCATTCAGCCAATGGCCGCAGCGCCAGCCCGACGCATCGGCCCAGATGTCGTCTCGACCGGGAAAGGCCGGCCATGGTCGGGCGTCCCAGCACCAGGCGTCGGCGGCCTCAAGCATCGGTCCGCCGTAGATGGGCGATAGCGGATTATTCTCCGCGAAATGACTCAGCACCGCCTCCAGCGCGCGCCGCTGCATCCGGTCGTCCCGCGCTCCGGTCGAGAACGGCGGCAGGGCGCTCTCTGCGCTCTTCGGGTCCTGAAACAGGTTCGGTGCATTGCCGCCCCGATCCACTGCCGCACAGCCGAACTCCGCCAGCCGTACCGGCTTCATGCCGGGCAGCCAGGCGGTCGGAGACGCATTGCGCACCCCGCTGGTCCGCTCATGATGCGGATGGCTCCACCAGCCGACCAGGTCCTTGGCCCGGAACACCCAGTCCTCACCCGTCAGGCCGTCGGTGATCGGAGTCCGCATCTGCGCAGCGCGATCGGCGTCGTCGCGGTAGAACCAGTCAAAGCCCTCGCCGCCCGAGACCTGGGCCGCCAGATAGGCAGGATCATCCGGACCTTTGTGGTTCGCCGCATCCAGCCCGCCATCCCTGTCGCGCCAATCACCCAGCGGCGGATACCAGTCGATGCCGACGTAATCGATGTTCGGATCGGCCCACAGCGGGTCAAGGTGAAACCGCACGTCTCCGCCATCGCGCGGGCCGGCGTACTCCGACCAGTCGGCGGCGTAGGACAACTTGACGTCCGCGCCCACTACGGCCCTGCATTCGGCGGCCAGATCGCGGAATGCGCCGACCGCCGGGAAGCCGCCGGGGACGTCGCGCGTCGTCGTCAGCCCGCGCATCTCCGAGCCGATCAGCAATCCGTCGGCGCCGGTCTCCACCGCCAGAGCCGCATAGTGCAGCGCCAGACGCCTGAGCCCCCAGCCGTCTTCGGCGCCGAACACCTCGGCCACATCATCCGCCGCAGCCGCACCGTCACGCCCTTTCAGACGCCCTCGCCACGGATAGGCCGCCTGCGCCGATCCGCCATACGGATCGGGCAAGGCGTTGTCCGCCGGAATGTCCATGAAGACAAAGGGGTACAGCGTCACTTCCAGCCCCCGGGCCTTCAGTTCCGCCACGGCCTGTCGCACGCAGTCATCGGAAGGCGTGCCGCCATAGGCCGGGCCGCCGCTCGCGACCGAGATCAGGTGCGCGTCCTGTCGTTCCAACCCGGCCACCGACCAGGACAGGGGCTCGGTCGCCTTCCCGACGCGTTCGACGCCGGGCCGGATCCGGCAATGCTCCGCGCGCAGGTCGTCACCGAACCAGCCGAGCACCAGGCTGACTCGCTTGAGATTCGGCAGTTGCGCCTGGAGCTGATCTAGCGAAGCCGTCAGATCGGCGCGCCCGTCGCCATGGACGTTTTCCGGCGTCGTCCGCGTCAGCCCTTCGCGCCGCAGAACCGCTTCGGTCGCCAGCACGAACTCCCCAGCGCCGGGGATCAGGCAGACGCCCTCGAGCCGGTCCTCGAGTCGCGCCTCCACGCCCCGCGGCCGCCTGAAAACTTCGAAGGCCAGCTGCGGAATCCGGTTGCCGAACGGCCCCAGAGGCAAGTCCTCGAACACCACATAGGCTGTCCCGCGATAGGCGGGCGCCGCGCCTTCAACCGCCTCGATCAGGGGATCCGGCGCCTGGGTCTCGCCGCCCCGATGCACCCTGAAGACGACCCCGGACAGATCCATCGGCTGGCCATCGGCCCAGATCCTTCCGACGCCGTCGATCTCGCCTTCGCACAGCGCCACCGCGAAGCTCAGGGAGTAGCCGTACTCCACTGTGCGCGGCCCGCCCTTTCCGGCCCACGACGTGTGGCGGTCCTCCAGGAAGCGTGCGGCCCATATGACCTGTCCGACCGCGCGGGCACGTCCCAGAATGCAGGCCATCGGAGCGCCTTCCGAAGTGCTCTGCAGCTTCAGGCCTTCCAGCCTCGGCCCGCGTTGCCGGGCCGGCTGCAGGCCCGCGACGACCGCCTGATCGATACCGCGGCCGATGAAATTACCCAGCATCGCGCCCGGCGCGCCGCCCAGGGCCTGCCCAACGCCGCCCAGCACCACCTGCGCCATCTTCTCTATTCTCCGTCTGTTTCCGGGACCCGGGGCGCGGGCCAGGCAAAAGCCGCGACCAGCCGCCGGCGCCACCACCGCCCCATCCAGCTCTCCACCACCGCCCGCCCCCAGTAGGCGTGGATCATCCGCCCCTCGCCGGCCTCATCGCTCAGAATGGCGCAGTGCTTGGCCGGCACACCCGCCGCCATGCGAAACAGCAACACGTCTCCCGCCTGCGCTCTCGCCACCGGAATTTCGACCAGCCATCGCCGCGCCGCAGCCCACAACAGCTCTTCACCGCCCGCTTCCGCCCAGTCAGGCCCGTAGGCGAGGGCCGCCTCCGGTTCCACGCCCACGACCTCGCGCCACACCCCGCGCACCAGCCCCAGGCAATCCGCCCCCTGCATCTTCATACTGGCCTGATGTCGATAGGGTGTTCCCAGCCAACTCCGGGCCGCCGCCAGCACCCGCGCCCTCACCGGCGGCTCCCGCCGTCGTTCCGACCACCCTCCACGGGAGATGCAGCGAGAAAATCGTCGCCCGGGATGTCGGGAAAGCCCCGGAAATTGGCCCCGTTTCCGAACACGCCTACGCAGGTCGCCCAGCGCCGGTCGCAGGTCAGGCCCGGAAAGGCGGCGCGCACCACGCCGCACCGACTGTCGCCCAGTTCGGCCTCGCAGCCCCGGCCGAAGGTCCGGCCGACCACCCGATCCAGCGCCGCGAACGGCCCTTCCAGCTCTCCCGTAAAGGCCTCACCCTCCCGCCGCACCCGGGCCAGCCGTCCGCACCAAAGCCGCACCCTGAGTTCGGGCCTGGCCCAATCCACCCGCCACAGATCGATGCTCGCACGGTCGTACAGACCGGCGTTCAGATCCTCCGCGCGGATCATCGCGTCATCCAGAACACCTGCCACTGAGACCGTCCCGACGCGATTCACCGCGCTCTCCATTACCCCGGCCGTCCAGCCGCTGGCCGCGCGGCAGATCACGCCGTCAAGGTCCAGGTCGCGGTCGTGGTCCGTGAAGCCCAATCGCTCGCCGTCCTGCCGCATCAGCAGCCAGACATGGCACAGCGTCGCCGCCCCGCTTTCAATGCGGGCGACCAGCTCGGTCGGTATGTCGCGCATGTCTCAGATCCTGATCTCGATCAGCGGCAAGGCGGCTATCCGGCCGGCGTCGAAACTCTCCAGCGTCACCTCGATCCGATCGGAGTCGAAGCGCACGGGCGTATCGAACTCGAACCCGGCGGTGACCGCCGCTCCGATTGCAGGGGCCGCCGCCAGCGTCACCCGACCCGTCGCCACATCGACCGTGAAGGCCGAGGTCTCCACTCCATTGACGGCCACCCGCACCGATCCGTCGATCGGTTTGGCGATCAGGCGGCTCCAGGCGTCCGGACCCTCGCCGTAGGTCTTGCGCAAGGTAAACATCGTTTGCGCTCCGTCGCCTTGCCCCAGCCTCTGATCCGCCGGACCGACGCTCGCGCCCGGCGCACAGGATTTGAAGTCCGAGAAGTCCCGAAACCGGAAGCCGTACAACCGCCCCCGCCGCGCTTCGAAGAAGGCTGTCAGCGTCGCCATGTCGTCCAGCGATCGCAGGTTGGCCCCGATCAGATAACGCCTTCGGCCGGCCGCCCATGGCGTCGATCGCCGCTCGTGGCCCGACCCCAGCGTCACCACCTCGGTTCGCCGCTCGACCCCGCCCGTCGATCCGAACGCCAGACGGGTGGGCAGTCTCACCTCATGGAAAGACATCAAAGCCTCCTCGCGCCCAAGGCCACCGCTCGAGCTAGCATCTGCGCGATCTGGGCCTCGGAGCGCAGCAAACCCGGGACCCCGCCGCCGAGGGACACATTCACCGTCACCGCGCTCCCCGTCGCCGCTTCGATCGTCCCCGAGCCCATCGGACGAAACACTTCCGGTCCACGCTCGCCGACCAGATAGGCTCCCCCGCCAGAGACGGGTCCGCCATCGGCCCGGCTGCCCGAGAACAGTCCCGACACCGCATTGGCGATGGCGCCCGACAACCCCGACGCCCCTCCGCCGCCCGCGCTGTTGACGACCGTCAGCACAGCGCGCGCCAGTTCGGCGAGCGTGATCTCCCCATCCGCCGCCGCCCTTGCCAATGATCGCGCCAGTCCGTCGGCCGCCTTCCCGAAGGCGTCTTCGACCGCCGCCGCCGCCCGCTCTGCGGGCTCCCGCAGACTTTCCAGGGCCGCGGCCGCTTCCGCGACCCGTCGGGGCGTCTCCTCCAGCCCATCGGGCCTGAACATCTCATTCATCGGGCCATGCCTCCGCCAGTCGTTCGAGCGCATCGCGTCCCATGGGCTCCGGCCCGGAAGGCCGCGCCGTCAGCATCCGCCACTCCCTCAGCGAAAGGCGCCAGAAGACCGCCGGCCGGATCCCCAGGCTCACTGCGGTCCGCAGCATCTCACCCCAGCGGTTGCTCATTCCGCCGCCGCCGTGAACGCCATCGCCACCGCTTCAGCGGCCTCGCGCGGATCGAGCGCCACGACCAGGTCGCCGGCCAGCGCCGTCTCGCCCCCGCCTCTGAGCAAAGCCGTAAGCACCGCCGTCAGATCGCGCGCAGACAACCGGCGCATCCGGTCCGCCAATCCGCCCAACCCTTCCACGCCCAACGCCGTCTCGATCTCCGCCAGCGCACCCAGCGTCAGGCAAAGCGTGCGTTCCTCGCCGGCCAGTCGAACCCTCGCCTCGCCCCGTGCGCCATTCATCACAGGGCCTCGAAGGCGATCTCGCCGGCGCTGGCCAGGCTGATCGCGAAAGTCGCCTCCCCCTCATGCTCCCCGGCGTACTCCAGCGCCGCCACAAGGAACGGTCCCTCCAGCTGCCCGAAGTCCGGCACGATCAGCCGCCAGATCCGCGTCGCCTGGCTGAAGAAGGCCTCGCGGATCAGGGCGTCCGAGGCCGCATCCCGGAACACGCCCTGTCCGTTCACCGCCGCCGACCGCACTCCAGCGCCGGACAGCAGCTCACGCCAACGCCCGGCGCTGTCGCCGTCGGTCGCGTCGACCGTCCGGGCGTTCAGCGCGATGGTCCGCGCCCTCAACCCCGCCACGGTCGTGAAACCGCCGCCCCCGCTTTCGATCTTCAGCAGGATGTCCTTGCCGCGTTGAGCGCTCATGTGAATCTCCGTCCGGTTCAGATTTCTTCGGTCACGGCCCGCACACGCAGGACCGCATAGGTTCGGGGACCGGTGGGCGACCGCCAGACATCGCTGAAGCGCACGCCCAGGCTGACGGTCCGCACCCCGTCCGCCTCCAGCGTCGCATCAGTCAGGCATGCACGGACCGACGCCAGGGCGGCCTTGGCTTCCTCCGCGCCCTGGAAGCGGGACACGATGGTCAACGTCAGCAGATGCTCGATCCCGCCGCCGTCCGCCGCGACCGGCCGGCTTTCGCTGCGGCCGATCAGCAGGTGCGGATAGCTCGGCTCCGGCGGCGGCGCATCCCACATCCGACCGCCCAGCAAGGCCGAGGTCGCCGGATCGTGCTTCAAATGCACGATCAGCGCCTTCTGCAGGGCCAGTTCATGGCTCATCGCGTCCGCTCCAGATGAAGGATGCTCCGGCGGTCGACCGGCTCGCCCGAGACGATCCGCCAGTCTCCTCCGCCGAAGCGCAGCACACGCCCGGCGGTCAGTCGGGAATCCAGCCGGATCTCGGCCGTCAGGGTCTCAACCGTCGTCAAGGTCCCCGCTTCGCTCCTGTCCCGTCGTCGCGTCGGCCCCGCCCTTAGCCAGGCCGAACCGATCAGCTCATAGGTCAGGCTGCGTCCGCCATAGGGCGTCTCCGCCTCGATGACCTCGAACACCTGGGCCAGCAAAGGCATGCGCGCGGCGATCACAACCGCACCACGCGGTACGGCGCCAGCCAGGCCTCGACCGGCTGGATCGGCATTTCGGTCTCGCCGCGCTCATAGCCGCGCAGCGTCAGCATCAGGATGGCCAGCCGCAATGGAGCAGGCGAGGTGGACGTCAGGATCAGGCCCACGTCGCCCTCGACCCGCGCCCGGGCCGCGTCGATCAATGTCTGGATCAGCCCGTCCTCAGCGCCGTGCTCGACGCGCAGGAACAGCTTCGCCTCGGTGAGGGACACCGGTGCGGTCATATCGACCTCGCTTTGATTGATGGTGGCGAACGCCGGGCGGCGAGTAGCGACTCGCTCGCCACCCGCCGCCAACTCACTCCCTCAGCGGGCTAGGTCGCGCTGAACTTCATCACCTTGATCGCGTCGAAGTCCTGCACCCCGCCGCCGACACGCCGGGTGGTGTAGAACAGCACATAGGGCTTGGCCGAGTACGGGTCCCTCAGCACGCGCACCCCCGCCCGGTCGACGATCAGATAGCCGCGCCGGAAATCGCCGAACGCGATCGCCGCCGCATTGGCCGCGATGTTCGGCATCGTCTCGATCTCGGTGACCGGGTAACCCAGCAGCGAGGCCGTCTCACCCGCCCGCTGCGCCGGCTGCCAGATGTAGTTGCCGTCCGCGTCCTTGAATTTGCGCACCGCCGAGACCGTGCGCCGGTTCATCACGAAGCGGGCGTTGGGCCGGTATTGGGCCTTCGGCGCGTAGATCAGATCGATCAGGCGGTCCGCCGGGCTGGTCGGGGCGAAGGCGCCGGCCGCGCCGGAGGCGACGTAGCCGATCTCGCCCCAGTCCTGATCGGCGTCTGCGACGATCGTGTAGTCCAGGAAGCCACGCGGCTTGTTGCTCCCGTCGCCGTTGAC
This sequence comes from Brevundimonas sp. GW821-FHT09G01, assembly GCF_059416065.1. Taxonomy (NCBI): domain Bacteria; kingdom Pseudomonadati; phylum Pseudomonadota; class Alphaproteobacteria; order Caulobacterales; family Caulobacteraceae; genus Brevundimonas; species Brevundimonas sp. GW821-FHT09G01. Next base: position 220,475 of record NZ_JBWKOL010000004.1, on the reverse strand, counting down.
GAAGGCCTGGGTTTCCTGCGCGGTGAAGGCGTCCTCGACCTCCGCGGCCAGCCATTCGTCCAGATCGACCAGAGCGTCGTCCAGCAACGACTGGGTCGCCGCCGGGCAGGCATAGAGGTCGGCCGACGGGAACTCGAGCAGCGCCAGCGTCGCCGGATCGGTCTCGGGCCGCGCCGCCGTCTCCGCTACCCAGCCCGAGCCCACGCCGGCGATGGACACCGGCTTGCGGAAGACGCCTGCTTGCACCGTGCGCACCGTCGAGATCTCGCGCATCGGCGATCCGGCCATCAATCGCCGCTCGATGGCGCGTTCGGTCTGCTCAGGCACGACATAGCCGGCCGAGTTCGACGCCGACGACAGCCCCGCCTTCAGCTCCAGCCCGAATGATGCGCCCGCGCGCAGATAGCCGTCGAAGGCCGCTTTGGCCTCGGGTGCCTCGATCACCTTGGGTTCGGTCCCGAGCGGCGGTCGACGCCCTTCGCTGACCACCCGGTCCAGCCGCGCCTGAGCGCTGGCCACCGCCTGGTCGATACGCGCCACCTTCTCTTCCAGCAGCGTATCGGCCGACGCCTTGCGCTCGATCTCATCCAGCCGCGTGTCGTTGGCGCCTTTGAACGCCTCGAACGCGGCCATCATTTCATGCATGGCGGCGCGCGCCTCCGGCGTGGCCGGGGCCTGTTTGGTCTCTTTCATTCTGTCTCCGGTGTTGAAGAACCGCCGATCGCGGTTAGGGTCGGGACGTGAACCGCCCCGGAACTCTTCGTTTCGCCCGCCTCACGGCCGCGCTCCCGGGCGCCGTCCGATGAGCCGCTACACCCGTCTCGAACGGGCCGTCATGGACGCCTTGGTCCACGACCTCCGCGCGGAGATCCCCGATCTGGCGGGCCAGTTCGAGGAAAGCCGGCCCAGCCAACGCCGCAACTCCGGCTTCGGCCTGTTCACCGAAATGATCGTCGATCGCAGCCGTCCGGCGCCCACCACGGGCCCGACCGGCGACCTCGGTACGGTCCACGTCATGGTCGGTCACCTCCCCGACCCGATCGCCTTCAAGGCCCGCGTCCGCCACGGCGTCCTGCTCGGCCTCCTCGGCGACAGCTACGGCCAGGACACCCGCGCCATCGATTTCGCCACCGTGGCCTTCGATCAGGTCTTCACCGTCGATGCCCGGGGGCAGTCCATTCCCTTCGAGCCGACGCGGCAAATGCCGCCCAGCCCCCTGCTGGACCTGCATCGTCACAACGACCACGATCCCGCCGCCCGGCCGGTCGAACCGCCCCCGCTCGTCAATGTCGGCGCGCTCCAGCGGGTTCAGGAGGTCGATGCGCCCCCGCGCCACCTCCCGGCCTCGGTCCTGACACCCGATCCCACGCCCGAACCCCGGGTTCCCACGGACCAGATGTCTTTGCTGATCGGGCTTTGGGCCCTGATCGGCGTGATCGCCCTCCTGCTCGTCTTCGTCTTCCGCCTGCCCTTCGCCCTGGGCGTCTTCTTCGCCATCGTCGCGGGCCGCGCCGTAAAGCAGCAGACGTTCCTCACGGCCGTCCGCAAGGTGGTCGATGGATGGCAAACCTCTCGGGTTATCGGACCGGACTGAACCGCGCCCCCGGCAGCATGGGAAAGGTCACCAGCGACACCTCCCACAGATCGACTTCCGTCAGCACCCGCAGCGCCCCGTCGCGCCGGGCCCGGACCGCGCGAAAGCCGATGGACAACCCGTCCATCGCCCCGGCCTTCGCCAAGGCCCCGGCGAACCGCGCCTCGGCTGACCAGTCCAGGATCTGTCCACTGACGAACAAGCCTCGATCGTCCTCGACCATCCGGTTCCAGAGCCCGACCACCGCCCGCCCCTCGTGCTGGTGCAGCATTCGCACCCCGCCGGCGCCCGTCCTGGCCAGACAGGCCTCGAACGCCCCCTTCGCCACCACGTCCCGGTTCAGATCCGCCACGCCCCACAGCGAGGCGTAGCCTTCGATGACGACGGCCTCCGGCAGGATGGACGCCGTCCGTTCCACCAACCGGCTCATCGTTGCGTCTCCAGCCGTCGCTCGATCCGATCCATGGCCGCCCGCGTCGCCTCGCCCTGGGCCTCCAGTCGCGCCAGCCGTTCCGCGACCAGCCTCTGTTCGGCGACCTGATCCTCTAGGGTTCCGATCCGCGCCGCCGCGCCGCCCGCCCAGACCAGGCCGCCGATCGTCTGCACCGCCAGCGCGGTGATCAGGGCCACGGGAATTTTTCGCACGCCGTCCATGCTCAAGCCCCCACGCCGGCCATGCGCCGACGCTCCTCGTCGGTCAGGAAGCTCGCCGCCTCCAGTCGCGCCCATAGTGCCTCCCGTTCGGGCTGCAGCGCCGGAACCGCATCCATGTCCGGCTCGATCCGCACGTCCGGAAAGCGACCACCCAGCCAGCCGGTCAACGCCGCCGCCGTCTTGCGCACCAGAGGGGCCACGGTCCCGCGCCAGAAAGCCACATTGGCCTCGCGATAGTTGGCGTAGGTCGCGTCCCCGGGAATCCCCAGCAGTTGCGGCGGAACTCCGAAGGCCAGCGCGATCTCCCGCGCCGCCGCGTGTTTCCCGGCGATGAAATCCATCTCCGCCGGCGTCCAGCTCAGCGGTTTCCAGTCCAGTCCGCCCTCCAGCACCAGTGGCCGGCCGGCGTTCGCCGTGCCGCTGTGCAGGTCGTCGATCTGGGTCTTCAGGGAAACGAACTGCTCGTCGGTCAGCCGCTCGCCGTCCCTCGCCGAAAAGACCAGCGCCCCGGACGGTCGCGCGGAATTGTCCAGCAGCGCCTTGTTCCATTGCCCGGACGCGTTGTGCACGTCGATGGCGAAGGCGGCCGCCTCCAGCGGCGAGAAGCCGTAGTGATCGTCAACCGGGTGGAACAGTTTCAGATGCAGCACCGGCATCCAGCCGTCCGCCGCCCGCGCCAGGGTCACGGACCGTCCGTGCACCGAATACTCATAGGCCTCAGGCCAACCGCTTCGCCCCGGTACGACCTTCATCCGGTCGGGCCGCAGCGACCACAGCTCGTCCGGCGCCACGTCCCCCGCCGCCTCGACATAGGCGTTCCCCGCCGTCTGCAGCGCGCCATAGACCCCTTCCAGCCATTCCACTCCGGACTGCTCGGGATTGGGCCGCGCCAGAAGGTCCGCCAGGGGATGCTCGTCGGCCCGAACGCCGCCCGCGAACACCGCCAGCGGCGTCGCCGCCGCGGCCTCCGAGATCATCCGCACGCACCGGTAGGCCACCGGGTTCTTGGTGAAGCCTTCCGTCGCAAGGCTGGCGTAGTCCCGGGGGGTCCAACGCGCCCGGCCGCCGCCCGCCAACGCGATCAGGGCGCCGACCCGGCTGTCCTTGATCTCGGGCGCGGCGACGCGCCGCCGATCCCCGAAGGGCCGTCGCCAGTTCAGCATGATGATCTCCGTTGGCCCGGAACCGGGGGACGCCGCCTGCCGGTCTTTTCCGTCTTGCCAATAGTATGGGGCGCCAGCGCCCGACCGTTGGAAGATCGCGGACTCTTTCTTACAAGTGGCTGATCTTCCTGCGCTTCTCAGCGCCAGTTCGGACGAAGGTTCGCGACAGCCTCAGACGCCGCGCTCTTCCCGCCACTCGGGGGCCTCGAAGTCCAGCGCGTCTTCGGCCTCTTTCAACGCCAGTTCCGACACGGTCTGCCCGCGCACAGAAACGCCCGCCTCGTGCACCGTCTCGCGGCTGCCCGAGACCAGATGATGCCACGGCGCCAGGGTCCGCCCCTCATGGATGCGGCGATAGGCGCAGGACTTTGGCATCCACTCCAGCGCCTCGATGTTCCAGGGCGTCAGCTTGATGCAGTCCGGCACATGCTCCTTCCGATTGGCGTAGTCGGAGCAGGTGCATCGCACCGGGTCGAACAGCTTGCAGTGCACCCGTGTCGGGATCACCTCGCCGGTGTCCTCGTCCTCGAACCGCACCAGGCAGCACAGACCGCAGCCGTCGCACAGGCTTTCCCACTGTTCGCGGGTCATCTGGTCGAGGGTCTTGGTTTCCCAGAAGGCGGTCATCGGCGGCTCCATACGCCGATCGGGGCCTTGTGTCGCCGGGGCACTTCCCCGAAAGCCGCCGTCAAGGTAGGGAAAATCGAGTGGCGTTCGGGGGATACGCGTGATCATCGGCATCGATCTGGGCACGACCAACAGCGCGGTCGGCGTCTTTCGCAATGGCAAGGCGGAGCTGATTCCGAACAGTCTCGGCCACGTCCTGACGCCTTCGGCCGTCAGCGTCGATGAAACCTCGGGCGAAGTCATGGTCGGCCTGGCCGCGCGGGAGCGTCAGTCCACCCACCCCCGCCACACCGCCACGGCCTTCAAGCGCTACATGGGCGCCAACCGCGCGACGCCCCTGGGCAAACGTGACTTCACGGCCGAGGAACTGTCGGCCCTCGTTCTCGGCCGCCTCAAGGCCGACGCCGAGGCCTATCTGGGCGAGCCGGTGACCGAGGCGGTCATCACCGTCCCCGCCTATTTCAACGACAAGCAGCGCAAGGCCACCCGCCGCGCCGGTGAACTGGCAGGCCTTCGCGTCGAACGCCTGCTCAACGAACCCACCGCCGCCGCACTGGCCTACGGCATCCACGAACTCGGCAATGAGAGCCGTTTCCTGGTTTTCGACCTCGGCGGCGGCACCTTCGATGTCTCCGTGCTCGAAATCTTCGAGGGCGTGATCGAGGTCCGGGCCTCCACCGGCGACAATCGTCTGGGCGGCGAGGACTTCAATGACGTCCTCATCGAGGAATTCCGCCGCACCGCGGGCAAGGACATCAGCGAAAAGGACCGCGCTGACCCCACCTTGCGCGAACGCATCCGCGTCGCCGCCGAGCGGGCCCGCCGCGCGCTGACCGAGGGCTCCTCGGCCACCATGTCCATCGTCTGGAAGGACCAGGCGATCGAGCGGCAGATCAGCACCGAAGAGTTCGAAATCCTCTGCACCGGCCTGCTCAACCGCCTGCGCGATCCGGTCCTGCGCTCGCTGCGCGACGCGGGCATCCGCTCCGAGGACCTGTCCGAAATCATTCTGGTCGGCGGCTCGACCCGCATGCCCGTGGTCCGCAAGGCCATCACTCGCATGTTCGGCCGGTTCCCCGCCAACGCCGTCAATCCGGACGAGGCCGTCGCCCTTGGCGCCGCCGTCCAGGCCGGGCTCAAGTCCCGCGACGTGGCCCTGAAGGAAGTCGTCATGACCGACGTCTGCCCCTACAGCTTGGGGGTCGAGGTCGCCGAGCGCGGTCCGGGCGGACGCATCATCGACGGCATCTTCTCGCCGATTATCGAGCGGAACACCGTCATTCCGGCCAGTCGGACACAAAACTACGCCCCGATGCGTGATCACCAGCGCGAGCTGATCCTGCGCATCTATCAAGGGGAGTCGCGCCATGTCGTCGACAACGTCCACCTCGGCGAAATCAAGGTCCCCCTCGCCGGCGGCCGCGCCGAGGACGGCGCCACCGATGTCCGGTTCACCTATGACATCAACGGCCTGCTCGAGGTCGACGTCACGGTGATGAAGACCGGTGAGACCCGTCAGCTGATTATCGTCGATGACGATGTCGCCGCCGCACCGGACTTCGAGAAGCGCCGCGCCGCGCTCGCTGCGCTCAAGCAGCACCCGCGGGATTCCGATGCGGTGAAGACCGTCCTCGCCCGCGGCCACCGCTGCTACGAGGATGCACTCGGCGAAACCCGCCAGTTCCTCGGCGACCAGATCACCCGCTTCGAACTGGTGGTCGAAGGCCAGGACCCGCGCGAGATCGAGCACGCCATCGGCCAGCTCACCACCGTCCTCGACCAGTTCGAGGGCCAGACGTGGCTCTAGGCGGATCCATCTGGTCCATTCTCGGTCTCGAGCCGACCAATGACGAGCGCGAGGTTCGCCGCGCCTACGCCCGCCGTCTGAAAGAGGTCCATCCCGAAGACGACGCCGAAGGCTTTCAGGCCTTGCGCGAGGCCTATGAACGCGCCCTCGAAATGGCCCGCCGCGGCTGGGCCGTCCCCCTTGCGCGCAAGCCGCGCAAGAAAAAGGCCGAAACGGTCATCGATGCACCTGCTTCCGACGACCGCTGGGCGGACGACGATGCGGACCGCTGGACGGAGCCTGAGGCTGACTCGGGTGAAGGCTGGAACGACGCCGGGACAGACCGGTGGGACGTCGCCCCTCCACCGTCCGCGCCTGAACCGAAGCTGTCGCCTGAGATCGCCGCCGAGCTGGAGGCCGAAAAGGCCCGGCTGGCGGCGCACGCCGCCCTGTGCGACCAACTTGAAGGCCTGCTTCGCCAGACCACCGCGCCCTCCGGCGATGCGCTCGGCATCATGCTGCGCATCTTTCGCTCGCCCGCGATGGACTCGCTGCGAGTTCATGCAAACACCGAGTACTGGCTGGCCCACGCCATCGCCCGCGGCGGCCCGGCGGCCGACAGCCTGATCGAGTCAGCGGTCAAATTCTTCGGCTGGGACAGCGGACGGGTCGGCGTGGACATGTCCCACGCCCAGCCTGTCCTGCAGCGCCGCGAGACGGCCCTCATCATAGAACGGCTGGCCCGGCCCATGACCGTCGGCCACGACGCCTGGAAGGCCTTGCGAACGAAGCAGACCCTGTTCCGTCGCATCGCCGACCGGCTTGATCCGTTCCTGTCGCGACAGGTGACCGATCTGCTCGCCCGAGCCGCCCACGACCTTCCGGACCTGTACAGCCATCTCGACCCCGACGCCGTGGCGACCTGGCGGGCGCGTCTGGCCCATCCCCGGTTCAGCGCCCTCTTCCTGCTCAGCCTGCTGATCGTACCGCCGATCCTGGCTCTGATCGCGGTCAGCACGGGCGCATTCGGTCCGACGGCCCTGCTCAACATCCTCGCTGCCTGGGTGGTCGCCCTGGCCGCCATGACCGGGATCGGTGCGGCCTGGGTCAACGGCGTGCTCAAGCCGGCCCGTAAATGGGCGGATCGTTATCCGTGGGACGCCCCCCTGTGGAAGCGCCTGGGCTGGGCCCCGGCCGCCGCAGCCCTGCTCACAGTCGCCCCCTTCTTCCCCAACATGGACTGGCTGTGGCCAGGGATCCTGCTGGCCGGACTGGGCCTCGTCGCCTGGGCGCGGATCGTCACCGCCCACATCCCGCCTCCGCCCATGTCCCGCTACCGGATCTCCGAATTCATCGGCGTCGTCCCGATCCTCTTCTACGTTCTCTCCCTGCCCGCCTCCGCCTCGCAGCCGACACTGATCGCCGCCATGGTCAGCGCGACCCTGGTCTTCCGCTTCGGCGGCCACGCCATCGTACAGGAATGGCTCTACCAGAGCCCGGATCGCCAGCGTCTGACTTCCCTGGTTCTGATCGTCGGCGCCGTCGTGGTGGGCGGCCTCGCCGTCCTCACCGCCCGGACCGGCGCGCCAGGCCTCGCTGTCGGCCTGGTCTGCGGCTTCGCCTTCATGGATCGCGCCCTGGCGACGGATCGCTTCGGCCCCGCATTCCAGTTCCGGCGCGTCTGGCTCACGACGGGCTGGTTCGGCGCCCTGTTCGTCTCGGGCTTCGGGGAAGCAATGGCGAAGACCGCTCCTGCGGCCTTCGCCGTCTGGCTGGTGATCGCGGGCGTCATCACCGGCGCCGCCGCCTTCCTTCCCGAGCCTGGCCGCAAGAAGCGCAAACCCGGCGCGCTGGCCTGATCGTCAGTGACTGACCGACCTGGAGAACAGGTTGATCACCAGCACGCCGCTGACGATCATCGCCAGCCCGGCGATGGCCGGCAGGTCCAGCTTCTGTTTGAACAGCACTGCCCCGATCGCCGCGATCATCACCACGCCCAGCCCGCTCCAGATCGCGTAGGCCAGCCCGACGGGGATCTGCTTCAGCGCGATCGACAGCAGGTAGAAGGCGATCAGGTAGCAGAGGCCCATCCCCAGCGTCGGCCACGGCCGGGTGAACTGCTGGGACATCTGCAGCATCGTCGTCCCCGCCACTTCCAGCCCGATGGCGCCCGCCAGGGCGGCCCAGGTCAGCGGGTTCATCGCGCCGTCTCCATCAGGGTATGGCCCGGGGTCAGCAGCGACAGCAGCGCCCGGCGCTGGTCCGGCGATACGTCGTAGACTCCGAAGATGTCCGACATCCACAGGCCGTCGGCCACCAGTCGCAACAGCAGGGCGTCATCCGCCCCGACCGGGTCGGTCGGATCGTCCGCCCGCACCGGAGCCGTCGCTGTCGACCAGCGCTCGCGCAGGGACGGCTCGATGGCGCAGGCGGCCAGGATGGCCCGCCCGATGCTCACGTCTTCCGAAGTCACCGCATCGTTGATCGTCACGCGCAGATAGGCGCGCGCCAGCCGTCCGTACGGCTCCGGATCGCGCGCCGCCTCGTCCAGGATCGATGCGCTGAACGTCTCGCCCAGATAGTCCACCACGCCTTCGAGCAAGGCCATCTTGGTCGGGAAATGATGGAGCAGCGCGCCCTTGCTGACCGTGGTGCGCGCCGCGACCGCGTCCAGGGTGAAGCCTCGGGGCCCCAGTTGGGCGACGACTTCCAGCGCCTTGTCCATGATCTCGGCGCGGGTGGTGTCGGGCGCGCGGCGGCGTGTCTTGATGTCCATTCGCCTTACATACCGGCTGGACGGTAAGGGTCAATCGCGCAAGGCCGTGGCGATGCGCCGCCCCCTCCTCTATATGGCCCGCCATGGCTGCCCGTCCCCCCCTCGTCGCCCTCAAGGATGTCCGTCTTCAGGACGGTCAACGCCCATTGTTCGACGGTGTCGACATGGCCATCGAACCGCGCACCCGCGCCGCCCTCGTCGGCCGCAACGGGGCGGGCAAGTCGACCCTGATGAAGATGGTCATGGGCCTGATCGAGCCCGACGCCGGCGACCGCTCGGTCCAGGCCGGCGTTCGCTTCGCCTATGTCCCGCAGGAGCCGGACATCGCGGGCGAGACCCTGCTCGACTACGCCGCCTCGGGCGGCGCCCAGCCCTGGACCGCCGAAAGCTGGCTGACCACCTTCGGCCTCGACCCACACAAGCCCGCCGTCAATCTTTCGGGCGGCGAGACCCGCCGCGCCGCGCTGGCCAAGGCCTTCGCCGAGGAGCCGGACCTGCTCCTGCTCGACGAGCCGACCAACCACCTCGACATCCTGGCCATCGAATTGCTGGAGAGCGAACTGCTCTCCGCGCGCTTCTCCGTCCTGGTCGTCAGCCACGACCGCGCCTTCCTGAACCGCGTCACCCAGTCGGTGCACTGGCTCGAAGGTCGCCGCGTGCGCACGCTCGACAAGGGCTTCGTCGCCTTCGACGACTGGGCCGACAAGGTCATGGAAGAGGAGGCGGAGTCGCTGCGCCGCCTGACCAAGAAGATCGAGGCCGAGACCTACACCTTCTACCGCTCCATCACCGCCCAGCGCACCCGCAACGAGGGCCGCGCCCGCGCCCTGATGGCCATGCGCGCCGACCGCGCCGATCGGGTCAAGGACCTGCCGCGCGAGCTCCAGCTCGGCGTCGACAGCGGCGTCACCTCCGGCAAGCTGGTTGCCGACCTCAAGGGCGTCAGCAAGCGGTTCGGTGATCGCGTCATCTTCAAGAACCTGACCACCCGTGTCATCCGCGGCGACCGACTGGCCATCGTCGGTCCCAACGGCGCGGGCAAGACCACGCTGGTCAAGGTCTTGCTGGGCGAACTCCAGGCCGACGAGGGCAGCGTCCGCCTCGGCGCCAATCTCGACCCGGTCTATCTTGATCAGTCCCGCGAGGGCCTGAAGTCCGACATGACCCTGTGGGACGCCCTCACCCCCGGCGGCGGCGACTCCATCCTGGTGCGCGGCGTCTCCAAGCATGTGGCCGCCTACGCCAAGGACTTCCTCTTCTCCGAGGCCCAGCTGCGCCAGCCGATCTCGACGCTGTCGGGCGGCGAACGCAACCGCCTGCTGCTGGCCCGCGCTCTGGCCAAGCCCGCCAATATGCTGGTCCTCGACGAGCCGACCAACGACCTCGACATGGACACGCTCGACAAGCTGGAAGAGCTGCTCGAGTCCTATGACGGCACCCTGATTCTGGTCAGCCACGACCGCGATTTCGTCGACCGCCTGGCCACCTCGACCATCGCGATGAATGGCCGCGGCGACATCGTCGAAACCCCCGGCGGCTGGACCGACTTCATTCGCCAGAACCCCGGGTTCCTCCAGCCCGGCGCCAATCCGCGCCCACAGGACAAGGAGGCCGCCAAACGCGCCGAGACCAACCCCGCCCCGGCCTCCGTCGCCGCCGCGCCCAAGAAGCCCGGCAAGCTGACCTTCAAGGACAGCCATCGCCTCAAGGAGCTGGAAGGCCTGCTCGAAAGCCTGCCCGGCCAGATCGCCAAGCACGACGCCGCCTTGGCGGATCCCGAACTTTACAGCCGCGATCCAAAGGCCTTCGACCGCGCCATGACCGCGGCCGCCCGGGCGCGCGAGCAGCTCGAGAACGCCGAACTGGAATGGCTCGAGCTGGAAGAGAAGAAGGCCGCGCTCGGCGCCTGATTTCGGCGTCCGAACGCCGCATCGCCAAGCGCGGCCGTTCGGCCTAGCCTTCTGCCATGCCCGCTGCCGTCCGCCGTCTTGAGCTGACCCCGTCCGAACGCCGCGCGGCCGCCCGGACCAACGCCGCGCTCGGCGTCATGCCTCGCCTCAAGACCGACGGCTGGCGACTGCAGGCCGGCCAGTGGGCCAGCGGCGCCTTCGGGGGAGCGGCCCAGGCGGTCACTGCGGCCTGGCTCCGCCGTCGCGGCGTCCGCGTCGAGACCCTGTGTATTTCCTCTCCCGACGGCGACGTCACCCTGCGCATCCTGCATCCGCCCGGCCCGCCGCGCGGCGTGGTCCTCGACATGCACGGGGGCGGCTGGGTTGTCGGCAGCGCGGGTCTCAACGATCATCTCAACGCCGACCTCGCCGCCGAAGCCGGCCTGGCCGTCGTCTCGGTCGACTATCGCCTGCTCAGCGAAACCCGAGGCGTCCTGCTCCAGCACGCCATCGCCGACTGCGCCGCCGCGGGGCGCTGGCTGATCGACCACGCCGCCGCCCGTTTCGGCACGACCGATGTCTTCATCTGCGGCCAGTCCGCCGGCGCCCACCTGGCCGCCCTGACCACCATGGCCCTGCGCGACGAGGGCCGCCTCGGCGCGGTGCGCGGCTGCGTCCTGGTCTATGGCGTCTACGATCTCAGCGGCACGCCGTCCGTCCGCGCCGCGGGCCGGGACGCCCTGATCCTCAACGGCCCGACCCTGGCCGCCGATCTCGGGCGCCTGCTGCCTGATCGCGACGAGGCCGGGCGCCGTCGTCCCGACGTCTCCCCGCTGCACGCCTCAATGCGCGGTCTCCCACCCGCTCTCTTCATCGCCGGTGATCTGGATCCCCTGCGCGACGACAGCCTGCTGATGGCCGACGCCTGGTCCGCCGCCGCGCGCTCGGAGTTGATCGAGATTCCGCTCGCCCCACACGGCTTCATCCATTTCGGCGGTCCGGTCGCCCGGCGAGCGCTCAAGGAAATCAGCGGCTGGCTGGACCGCAACGTCTCCGGGTGAGCGAATTTCCGGGCGATTCGGATCAGAATTGACCCTGTTTCGCGCCCCTGTGAATAACGCTGCAATAGCTTCACAATTCGAAGAAATTCGTTGCCGTACGAAAGTCGATACAGGGTTCGGACAAGTTTTATCCCGAAAATCGTCCACAACCGGATGATTCGGGGTGCTTGCTGGATCCGGGATTTGGAGCGAGCTTGATCAGGCCGAGGGACACGGCGGCGCGGAAATCCGGGGAGACCCGGGGCTCAAGGCGAACCGGCCCGGCTCTCTGACCCGACGCTGCGGGCGGTCTTTGGACCGTAACGGGCGGGAGGCAGGATCAAGGCTCCAAGGGAATGTCGAAGGCTTCGGCCAGAGACGGAACCGGAAGGGAACCGGATCAGGATCGAAGGACGGCGCAGGCCAGACCTGTGGAACGCCGGAGACCAGGAGCGCGAGAAGATACAGCTGACCATCGCCGGGGTTCGCTCCGCTGATGCTGAAGCCAGGGTCTGAAACCTCAAAGGCCAAGTCCAACCCGGACTTGGCGAGGGGACGAGGAGCACCGGTTCGCCGAGGCCCTTCGTCCCCTCGCTCAATTCCGGCGTCTGGCGCCGTTCTCCTTCGCCCTTTCGCCGCCATCGCCTTGGCCGTACATAAGGCCATGACCTCGCGTGGGAATCGCCGTTTCGCACCCGACCGCCGCACCCTGCTCGCCGGAGCCGGGGCTCTGGCCGCCACGACCGTGCTGGCGGGCTGCAACCGTTCCGAGGTCGAACCCGACGCCGATGGCCGCATTCGCCTGCGCTTCGCGACCGACTGGCGCGCCCAGGCCGAGCACGGCGGCTTCTATCAGGCGCTCGCCTCGGGGGCCTATGCAAAGCGCGGCCTGAACGTCCAGATCATCCAGGGTGGCCCGGGCGTGAACGTGCCTCAGCTGCTTGCCGCCGGCGCCGTCGAACTGGGCATGGGTTCCAACAGCTTCATCCCCATGAGCCTGGTCGCCGAGGGCGCCCCGGTGAAGGCCGTCGCCGCCTTCTTCCAGAAGGATCCGCAGGTCCTCATCGCCCACCCGGATCCCGCGTTGAGGAGCATCGCGGACCTGGCGGGACGCCCCTTCCTTCTGGCCGACGCCTCGATCAACGCCTTTTGGGTCTGGCTGAAGGCCAGGTACGGCTTCACCGACGATCAGGTCCGCAAATACACCTTCAACCCCGCGCCCTTCCTCGCCGACCCGCGCGCCGTGCAGCAGGGCTATCTGACGTCTGAGCCCTACACGATCGAGAAGGAGGCGGGCTTCGAGCCGCGCGTCTTCCTGCTCGCCGACGAAGGCTACCCCTCCTACGCCACCATGGTGCTGGCCCCGAACGCCTTCGCTCGCGACAACGGCGACGCCCTGCGCGGCTTCATCGCCGCTTCGGCCGAAGGCTGGCGCGACTACATCCAGGGCGACGGCAAGGCCGCCGACGCCCTGATCCGGAAAGACAATCCGGAGATGACCCAGGACATTCTCGATCAGGCCCGCGCCAAGCTGAAGGCCAACGGCATCGTCGATGGCGGAGACGCCGCCCTCTATGGCCTCGGAACCATGACCAACGAGCGCTGGCAGGCCTTCTTCGACGTCACCAGCCAGGCCGGCGTCTATCCGACCAACCTGGATTGGCGGCAGGCCTTCACCACCCAATACCTGCCCGGGCGTGGCCGTGGCTGACGTCGTCGCGGCGCTGACCGGCGCCGTCGTCCGCTATGCGGACCGGGCCGCCATCGGCCCCCTGAACCTGTCTGTCGCCCCGGGTGAGATCGTCGCCGTCGTCGGCGCCTCCGGTGCGGGCAAATCGACGGCCCTGCGCCTGCTCGCCGGACTGGAGCGCCCATCCGAGGGCCAGGCGATCACCACCGCCCCGGGCCGCACCGCCTTCGTCTTCCAATCTCCCACCCTGATGCCCTGGGCGGACGCCCAGACCAATGTCGCCCTGCCGCTCGAGCTGTCCGGAACGCCGAAGGACGAGGCCCGCGCCCTGGCCGCCGCCGCCCTCGCCTCCGTCGGCCTCGGCGAACGCCTGACCGCCCGCCCGCGCCAGCTCTCGGGCGGCATGGCCATGCGCGCCTCCCTGGCCCGGGCGTTGGTCACCCAGCCCGACCTGCTCCTGCTGGATGAGCCCTTCGCCGCGCTCGACAGCGTCACCCGCCGCCATCTGATCGAGGACCTGCACAGCCTCTGGGCCGGACGGTCGCCACGCCCCGCCATCGTCTTCGTCACCCATGACATCGAGGAAGCCGTCTATCTGGCCGGACGCACCGTCGTGCTCGACGCCGTCAGCGGACAGGTGGCCATGGCACGCCCGACGCCAGGCGATATCCCGCGCCAGGCGGGCTGGCGCGCCGATCCCGATTACCGCGAGACGGTCGAGACCCTGGCCGCCGCCCTCGCCCACGCCATGCCGGACCGCGTCGCGTGAGCCGCCTTGTCGCCCCGCTGGCGCTGATCGCCCTGCTGCTGGCGGTCTGGGAGATCGCCTGCCGCCTGTGGCAGGTCCCCGTCTACTTCCTGCCGCCGCCCAGCGCGGTCGTCGTCTCCCTCGTCGAACGCGCGCCCATCCTCGCCGGGTCCGCCCTCCAGACCTTCCGCATGGCGCTGCAGGCCCTGGCTGTCGCGGCCCTGCTCGGCGGCGGCCTGGCTCTGGCGGTGTCGATCAGCCGCACGGCCGAGCACGCCGTCCGTCCGCTCGCCGTGGCCCTGCAGGTGACCCCGATCGTCGCCATCGCGCCCCTCGTCCTGATCTGGGCCGGGCTCGACCACGCCGACCGCGCGGTCGTCGCCCTGGCCGCCGCCGTCGCCTTCTTCCCGATCTTCTCGGGCGTCCTGACGGGGCTGAAGTCCGCCGACCCGGACCTCGAACGCCTGTTCGACCTCTACGGCGCCTCACGCATCCAGCGCCTCATTCGCCTGCGCATCCCCGCCGCCCTGCCCTTCGCGCTGGAGGGCCTTCGCGTCGCCTCGGGTCTGGCGGTCATCGGGGCGGTGGTCGCAGAGTTCGTCTCCGGCTCCGGCGCGACCCAGGGCCTGGCCTGGCGGCTGCTCGAATCCGGCAACCGCCTGCGCACCGCCGACATGTTGGCGGCCCTGATCTGCCTGATGGCCATGGGGCTGGCGCTCAGCGGTGTGGTCGGTCTCGTTGAGCGCCGCGTGCGGGCGTATCTCTCCTGATCCGGGCGTTAGCGACGGGTTAAGCCCGCCGCGGATACCGTGCCTCTCCAACTCCCCGCGTTCGGAGACGCCCCTTGCGTCGCGCCAACTGCCAGACCCTCAGCCTTGCGGTCCTCGTCCTCGCGACGACGGGAGCCGTCGGCGTGGCCGCCGCCCAGACCCCGGCGCCGACCCAGGCCCGCTATCTGAACTGGGCCGGCCGCGGAGCCGGCGCCGCCGCGCCTGCGCTCGCCGACGTCTCGGCCCGCCCTGACGCGCAACCGCGCCGCTCCAATCGTGTCATTCCTCACGGCGGCGCCTACGAGGCGCCTCCCGCAACCCCGACCGTCGCCTCTGACGCGCCGCGCCGCACCCTGACCCCGGCCACCGCCTGGCTCCGCGCGCCTGCGCCCGTTGCGGCGCCGGCGCCGGTGGCCATGGCCGCCCCGGTCACGCCACCGCCACCAGCGCCTTCGGCCCGCGCCGTTCCCGACTTCCTCCCTGACCAGGGCGGACGGGGTCAGCCGGCGCCCGCCGAGATCGCCCTCGCCGCTCCTCCTCCCGCCGCCGCCGTCGCGGGTCCGTCGGACGACCCCATGGCGCCTCGCCGCGACGCTCCGATCTTCCGCCTACAGCGGACGCCGGCTCCCGCTCCGGCGGCGCAGGCCGCCCCGGCCCCTCAGGAGCAGGTCGAGGCCGCCCGCGCCGCGCCCCCGTCCCCTCGCGTGGCCATGGTCGCCGCCAACCCCGAGGATCGCCCCTCCGCCCAGAGCGCCCGCTACTATTCGGTGCATCGCCAGAACGGGCGCGAACCCGATGCCCTGACCCTGCCCCAGCCGACCTATGTCGACGCCCTGGCCATCACCACGCCCGTGACCATTGCATCCCAGGACCTCGCCCAGCCGGAGCAGGCCCCGACCCTGATCCGCGACGCCCAGGGCCGTGTCCGCGCCCAGCCCGCCGCGCCGGAAGGGGATTATCAGTGAGCGACACCGTGGCCGTGTCGCGCCTGCCCGATCTGATCGCCCTCGCTGAAGAAGGGTCGAGCGAGAAGCGCCGGGCCCTGCTGCGCGAACTGACCGAGCATTTCTTCGGTTCGCCCGCGCGCACCGCGACCGAAGACACCCTGTACGGCGCCGTCCTGGCCAAGCTGGCCGACGATATGGAGACGGCCGTCCGCGCGGAGCTCTCCAGCCGCTTCGCCAACACCCCGGATGCGCCCCACGCCCTGATCCGCCGCCTGGCCAATGACGAGGCCGCCGTCGCCGGCGCCGTCCTGGCCCACTCGCCCGTGCTGACCGACGAGGACCTGCTGGGCGTCGTGCGCAACCATGGCCAGGATCACCTGCGCGCCGTCTCGGCACGCCCTTCGGTCTCCGAAGCCATCTCCGAGGTCATTGTCGAGCGCGGCGATGACGAGACGCTCGGGACCCTGCTGCGCAACGACGGCGCCCGCCTGTCGCGCAAGGCCTCCGAGGTCGCGGTCGAGCGGGCCAAGGCCAATCCGGCCCTGCATGACGCCACCGTCTCTCGCGCGGGCCTGCCCGCCGACCTGCTCAACGATATGTATTTCGTCGTCGAGGCGCGTCTGCGGAACCAGATTCTCGAACAGAACGCCCGCATGGATCCGGCCCTGCTGGACGCCGCGCTCGCCGCCGGCCGCGCGCGCGTGGCCACCGACGACGGCGCACTGCCCGCCGACTATTCGGAATGCCTCGCCTACGTCGAGGAGCTGAAGGCCGCTGGGCAACTGACGCCCCAGATGCTGGCACGCTTTCTCCGCTCGGGCGGGCGGACGTCCTTCCTGATCGCCTTGGCCCAGTTGTCGGACATCGACTTCCACACCGCGCGCCAGATCGTCGACCGGCGCGAGCTCGACGCCCTCGCGGTGGTCTGCAAGGCGGCCGATCTCGATCGCGCCCTGTTCCTCACCTACGCCGTGGTCTTGTTGAACGACGACGGCGACGCCATGGCCAAGGCCCACTCCTACGCCCGCATGTACGCCGAACTCAGCCGCGAGGCGGCTCTCCGCACCCTGCGCTTCTGGCGCATGCGCCGCGGCGCGCAGGCCGCATGACGAGTGGCTGATGTTTGCAAATTCTCTGGTCGCGGAAGGGCGGCGCGGCCGCATGCTGGTGGCCAGCCACTAATCACTGGCCACTAGTCACTTCACACGCGCAAACGCCCGCCGGAGCGATCCGGCGGGCGTCTTCGTCTGTCCTTGCGGACGCTTACTTCTTGGCGCGGGTCGCGGCGCGGGCCGGCTTACGGCCGCCCTGGCCCAGGCCCATCTGCTTGGCCAGATCCGAACGCGCCTTGGCGTAGTTCGGAGCGACCATCGGATAGTCCTTCGGGAGGTTCCACTTGGCGCGGTATTCCTCGGGGCTCATGTTGTACTTGGTGCGCAGGTGGCGCTTCAGCGACTTGAACTTGCGACCGTCTTCCAGGCAGATCAGATAATCCGGCGTGATCGACTTGCGGACCGGAACGGCGGGCTCGCGGGGTTCCGGCTCCGGCTCGACCGCACCGGTCGAAACCTGCGACAGCGCCGCGTGGATGCTCGAAATCAGGCCAGGAACTTCCGAAGCCTGCACGTTATTGTTGCCGACATAGGCCGACACGATATCGGCGGTCATCTCGAGCAGTTGCGAAGTCTCTTCCATAGCCATCCCGCCTACAATCTCTGTTCGGTTCGACTGAATCAGCATCGACCAATCGTCGGCGCTTTGAATAGAGAGCTTCTGTTTTGAAAGCAATGGCGGCGTGTCAGCACCTCAAATCTGATGAGGCACCACGGCTCGATCGTTCAGCGACCGAAGTTTTCCGCCAACGCCAGCATCGCCGCACGCTCCGGGGCCGAATAGTCGTCCACCCCCTCCTCCTCGCCGTCCCGGATCGCCCTGAGTAGAGCGGGGGTCAGGGCTGAAGACAGCGACCAGTTCCAGTAGCGCAGGACTGTTTGCGCCCGGTCAACGGCCAGCATCTCATAGGTGATCTGCACGCGTTCCCAGACCGGATCGGGAGAGCCGTCCAACAGAGCTTCAGGACGCCGCATGGATCGCCACAGCAACTGAAGCTCGCCCCGTCCAAGCCCCGTGGCCTTGCACAGGATAGCCAGCGGCTCGCCGCCCGGATCGCCCAGGATCTTGGCCCCGGTGATCGGCTTCACCCCGGACAGGTAGGCGATCTCGGTCGCGATCTCTCGCGACAGCCCCATCTGGCCCGCGGCGGCCACCGCCTCCTCCAGGCCACCGTAAGGGCTCTTGGCGATGGCGGCGCGGTTCCGCTGGCGGCGCTCTATGAACTGCAGCGCCTTGCGCGACACCGGGTCCTGCCAGCCCTCTTCGGCGGCCATGGCGAAGACGTCCTCGGACACCTCCTGCATCACCTCCCGGGACACGGCGAACCGCTGCAGGATGGTCCGGCGATCCTCCGGGCCGCTCCACCAGAACATGACGTAGGCGCCCGACGGGCGCAGCTCAGGCCGTTTCAGCAGGTGGGCGCACAGGTGCCGGTCCGTCCGGCTCAGGCTCACCACCCCTTCGACCGCCACCTGGCTCAGCCGCGCCGTCGTGTTGCGCAGCACCGCCTCAATGACCTGGCTCTCGCCGAAACTCAGCAGGGTCTCGCTGACCACCTCCGACAGGCCGCGACGGCTGGCCATCAGGAAGCGGTGCTCGACCTCGGCGTCCCGCGCGCAGGCGACCAGATCGGCGTCGGACAGCGACGCGCATTGCTCGATCAGCAGGCCGGCGATCTGCGGTTCGTCACGCAGCAGCATCCGCGCCAGCGCGTTGGGCAGCTCCGCCAGCGGGGCCAGTCGCGCGGCCACCCTGCGCCGGTCTTCCGGAGAGGCCAGCCGCAGCATCTCGACCAGCAGGTCGCCGGTCACCGACCGTTCGAACGCATTGATCCGGCTGGCCGGCAGGGACACCACGTCCGCCAGTCGTTTCAGCAGCGCATGGCGCGCGCGAAGCCCGGTGACGGGCGCGGTCTCCTCGGGCTGGGCAGCGGGCTCGGACATATCGTGCCCACGATAGATCGCGCGCGGTTAACCGCCTGTGACGACCGCCGGCCTCCGACAACCTAGGGTAAAGCCTGTTCTTCAGTCGCCGAGAAGCGCCAGCAGGTCGGCCTCCGGCAGGTTGGGATCGGCCAGCGGATTGGCGCTCACCTGCCCGTACCAGTCCGGCGAAACCTGCGGACGCGGGCGCGAGAAGCGGATCCAGTCCGCCTCCAGGATCATATCCACAGGCGCGTCGCGATTGACCTCGCGGTTGATGACCTCCGGATTCTCAGGTCCCGGCGGAACGGCGTCGCTGGTCGTGTAGGCGATCAGCCCGACCTGCATCACCGGGCTGTTCTCCATTCGATAGAAGCGGTCGCGCACCCGCCAATGGGTCTCGCCCTCCGGCCGCGCCAGGGCGATCAGCACCATGCCGACCCGCACCAGCCGCAACTCGACCCATCCCGTCGGGAACGGCCGTAGCTTGAGCGAGGAATAGCTGTTGAAGGTGGATTTGGTCTCCGTCATCGGCTCGCCGGCGACATGACCCATACCGGTGGTGATGAAGTGCCAGTTCTCGGCCCTCGGCGCCCATTGCGCGGCGCTCAATCGGCTGGGGACCCGCGTCATCAGCCCGCCCAGCGACCAGGTCCCGCCGGGGATATCGCCCGCATGGCCGCGCACCCTCACCCGGGCGCGGACGTCGAAATCGCCCCGCACCTCACGGAACAGAAAGGGCGCGTTCAGGTCGCGCACCCAGGCCGAATGATAGGGCTCCAGATGCAGCGCGCCCGGCATGCTCTCGCCGACATCCAGGGCCTTGATCTTGTCCGGCCAGCCAAAGGTCTGGTCGAAGCGGCTCCAGCCGGTCAGCGCCCCGTCGTTGAACTCATCCGACAAGGTCGTCAGGTCGTCCTGCGCCAGGGCGGACGAGGCGGCGAGCAGGCTCAGACAGGCGAGAAGGGCGCGCATGACCGCTCCATCGACGAACAAGGGTCCGCCAATGCGCCGCGCCGCGCCCATCCTGTAAAGTTAAGCTTCGGTCAGGTTCGACCCGCTTCCGCCATGCGCCTGAAACGAACCGGTAACAGACTCGCCTACAGCCCCTCGAACAGGGCCGTCGACAGATAGCGCTCGGCGAAGCTCGGGATGATCGCCACCACTGTCTTGCCCGCGTTCTCCTCGCGCGCCGCGACCCGGAAGGCGGCCGTCAGCGCGGCGCCCGACGAGATGCCGACCGGGATGCCCTCGAGCCGCGCCGCCTTGCGCGCCATCTCGAAGGCGTCCTCGTTCGACACCTGTTCGACGCCGTCGATGACCGAGCGGTCGACGATGGTCGGGATGAAGCCCGCGCCGATCCCCTGGATCTTGTGCGGCCCCGGCTCGCCGCCCGACAGCACGGGCGAGGCGGTCGGTTCGACCGCGATCATCTGCACCGAGGGCTTGCGCGCCTTCAGGGCCTGGCCGACGCCTGTGATGGTGCCCCCCGTGCCCACGCCGGCGATGATGATGTCGACCGCGCCGCCCGTGTCGGCCCAGATTTCCTCGGCCGTGGTCTCGCGGTGGATGGCGGGGTTGGCGGGATTGTCGAATTGGGCCGGGCTCACGGCGCCGGGCGTCCGCTCGATCAGGTCCTGCGCCATGGCGATCGCGCCCTTCATCCCCTTCTCGGCCGGGGTCAGGACCAGCTCCGCGCCCAGCAGGGCCAGCATCTTGCGGCGCTCGATCGACATGCTCTCCGGCATGACGAGGATCAGCTTGTACCCCTTGGCCGCCGCCACGAAGGCCAGGGCGATCCCGGTGTTGCCGCTCGTCGGCTCGATCAGCACGCTGCCCGGCCCGAGCTTCCCGGCCTGCTCCAGCGCCTCGATCATGGCCACGCCGATCCGGTCCTTCACCGAGGCGATCGGGTTGAAGAACTCCAGCTTGGCCAGCACCCGCGCCTTGGGCTGATATTCGGCCGACAGGCGCGGCAGCCCCACCAGCGGCGTGTCGCCGATCGTGTCGATGATGGAGTCATAGATCTTGCCGCGGCCCGATTTGCGGTGGCGGCTGGCGTCGTACGAAGCGTCGGTCATGGGGAGGTTTCCGGGCGGCGATCAGAGCGTGACATTAAAGCACGTTCTGCGGGACTGAACCTCTCCGATCTGGGGTAGGCGCGTCATGACGCAAGGGCCGGATGAAGCCTTCGCGGTTAGCTCGACGCCCGTTCAGGCGATCAGAACTCCTGCCAGCCGTCCTCTTGCACCGCCCCGCCCGCCGCGCCGCCGCCGGCGAAGGCGACGATACGGGCCCGCTCGCGCGCCAACGGCGCGGGCGGAGCCGCGCGGGGTCGAAGGGTGTGCACCGTCGGCGTCGCGGCTCCCGTCCGGGTTCCCGTCTCGAAGCGTTCGACCAGGGCGGCCAGTTGCGCGGCCTCGGTCTTCAGGTTCGCCGCCGCCGCCGTGGTCTCCTCGACCATGGCCGCGTTCTGCTGGGTGACCTGATCCATCTGGTTCACCGCGCTGTTGACCTGCTGCAGGCCCGTCGCCTGCTCCTGCGCCGAGGCCGAGATTTCGGACACCAGCGCGTCCATCTCCGCGACCCGCACGACAATGGCCGACAGGGCCGATCCGGCTTCGTCCACCAGCTTCACCCCCGCCGCGACCTGGCTGGTCGAGGCCGAGATCAGCGCCTTGATCTCCTTGGCGGCCTCCGCCGACCGCTGGGCCAGGGATCGAACTTCCGACGCCACGACCGCGAAGCCGCGACCGGAGTCTCCGGCCCGGGCCGCCTCGACCCCCGCGTTCAGCGCCAGCAGATTGGTCTGGAAGGCGATCTCGTCGATCACCCCGATGATCTCGCCGATCTGCACCGAGCTCTTCTGGATTTCATCCATGGCGGAGATGGCGTCGCGCACGACTTCGCCCGAGCGTTCCGCTTCCGAGCGCGCGCCCGCCGCCGCGGTCGAGGCCTGCCGGGCGCCCTCGGCGCTTCGCTTCACGGTGGCGGTGATTTCGTCCAGCGCTGCGGCGGTCTCTTCCAGCGAAGCGGCCTGCTGCTCGGTGCGGCGCGACAGGTCGTCGGAGGCCGACGAGATCTCGTCCGATCCGCCGCGCAATCCGCCGACCGCCTCCGTCACCTGCGTCAACGCCGCGCGCAAGCTGCCGACCGCCGAGTTGTAGTCCTCGCAGATGCGTTGGTGCCCGCCGCTCATCTGACCCTCGATCGAGGTCGTCAGATCGCCGTCCGACAGACGCGACAGGCTGGAGGCCAGGGATTCGACCAGCATCGTCTGCGCCTGTTCCGCCTCGATCCGCGTGGCCTCGTTCCGGCGGCTCTCCTGTTCCTCTCGGGTGATGTCGACGGCCAGCTTGATGACCCGAACCGGGCGACCGTCCGCCCCCATGATCGGATTGTAGGAGGCCTGCAGCCAGATCTCGCGGCGCCCCTTGGCCAGCCGCCGGAACTTGCCGGCCGCGAACTGCCCCTCGTTCAACGCGCGCCAGAAGGCCGCGTACTCGGCCGAGGCCGCCTCGTCGGCGTCCATGAAGGTGCGGTGGTGCGCGCCCCGGATCTCATCCAGGCTGTAGCCCATCGCCAGCAGGAAATTCTCATTGGCGTTGATGATGGTGCCGTCGAGATTGAACTCGATCACCGCCTGCGAGCGGCCGATCGCCGCCATCCGCCCTTCAAGTTCGGACACCTTGTCCAGCAGTTCAGTGTTCTGACGACGCCCGGTGAACATGACAGCCTCCCGCATCGGGCGATCACAATCGCGTCGCCACCCATGATTGTATGCTGCTGCTCGGTGGCTTTACGATTGGTTGTCCAAGTCTCGCGGATAAACCCGTAGGTTGCTATTAACCCTCAAGTAATCAGCCCTGACCGGACAAGACCGCCCGGGCCGGATCGAAGCTCACGACTTCGCGAATCGTGATCATGCTCTTGAAGGCTCGAACATGAGTGTCGGTGGTCATCTCTCGTTGGCAGAAGGCTTCGTACTCCGCCATAGACCGCACTGAGACATTCAGCAGGAAATCCGTCTCTCCCGTCACGTCCCAACACGCCTGGATTTCCGGACTGGCGGCCATGGCGGCCTTGAAGGCGTCGGTGTGGCGGCGTTCCTGGGTGTTCATCTCCACCAGCACATGCAGCACGATGCGGGGCTCCACCCGCGCCGGATCGACCACCGCCACGTCGGCGACGATCACCCCCTCGGCCCGCAACCGGCGCAACCGGCGCAGAACCGCCGACTCCGACAGCCCTACGGCCTCGGCCGTCACCCGGGCCGGCTCCAGATTGTTGCGTCGGACGCGTGCGAGCAGCTTGTGATCAAACGCATCGAGGGTGACGAATTCCGTCATAGATAGAACTTTTATGACGATTTCAGCCGGATTGGAACCTGAAATCGCCGGGAAGCGCAACCGGTTCCGGACTATGCTTTCCTTATGTACATGACCGCCGCCCGCCGCTCCCTGTCCTCCCCCGCCTTCCTGACGGCCATGCCCTACCTGGCGTTGCTGCTGGGAATGGTGTCGCTGGCGATCGGCACGTCGTACGCCAAACAGCTCTTCCCTGTCGTCGGCGCCGAAGGGACCTCGGCCCTGCGTGTCGGCCTGTCCGCCCTGGTGCTGGTCGCGATCTGGCGGCCGTGGCGGTTCCGCCTTAACCGCGCCGACGCCGGACGGGTGCTGCTCTACGGCCTGGTGCTGGGCCTGATGAACCTCAGCTTCTACATGTCCCTGCGCACCACCCCCCTGGGGCTGGCCATCGCCATCGAATTCTCCGGCCCGCTGGTCCTGGCCCTGATCCACGCGCGGCGGCTGATCCATTTCGTCTGGATCGCCTGCGCCGTCGCGGGCCTGGGCATGCTGCTGCCGATCTGGAGCGGGGCCCATGCCCTGGATCCTATCGGCGTGGCCTTCGCCGCCGCCGCGGGCGTGTTCTGGGCGCTCTATATCGTTTTCGGCAAACGCCTGTCGCACATGCATGCGGGCCAGTCGGTCGCACTGGGCATGAGCACCGCCGCACTGGTCATCCTGCCCTTCGGCGTCGCCACCGCCGGGATGAACCTGCTGGCGCCCGCCGTTCTGATCGTCGGCCTCTGCGTGGCGCTGGCGTCCAGCGCCCTGCCCTATTCGCTGGAGATGATCGCGCTCCGCCACATCCCTAAACGCACCTTCGGCGTCCTGCTCTCCGGCGAACCGGCCATCGGCGCCATTGCGGGCCTGATCCTGCTGCACGAACAGCTCAGCGGCATGCAGTGGCTGGCCATCGGCTGCATCATCGTCGCCTCGGTCGGCGCCATCTTGACCACCGGCCGTGACGCGCCGTCCGACGCCCCGGTTCCGACCGCGAACTGAGTTCCCGCGCGGCCGAATCCGGGCCTCACGCGCCTCCGGCGTTTCACCCGCTTGCCCTCTCGCGCTCACGCTGTATCAGCGATGGAGACCTTGGGTGGGGGAACTCCGGATGCCGACTTCATTGCGGGCCGTCTGCACAGCCGTGATCGGCCTTGCGTTGACGCTGGCGACGTTCGCCGCTCCGGCGGAGGCCGGCGACCGGGTTCTGAAGGGCCCGACGCCCGCCTGGGTCCTGCCGTCCGACGAAACCGCCGCGCCCGCCCGCGCCGCCACGGGCGAAGGCCTCCGCTTCCTGCTGCTCGACAGCCAGCTCCGGGCCGAGGACGATCAGCAATTCGTCTACGTCCGGACCCGCAGCACGGCCGCCTCGCCCCAGGGCGTGATCGCGCTGGGCAACATCGCCCTGACTTGGAGCCCGGAGAGCCAGGACATCACGATCCACCACGTGACCATCCTGCGCGACGGCCAGTCCATCGACGTGCTGGCGTCGCAGGATTTCGAGACGCTCCGCCGTGAGGAGAACCTGCAGCTGGCCATGCTCGACGGCCAGCTGACGGCGGTGCTCCAGCCGGCGAGCCTGCGCGTTGGCGATGTGCTGGACGTCGC
Organism: Brevundimonas sp. GW821-FHT09G01; assembly: GCF_059416065.1. Lineage (NCBI taxonomy): Bacteria > Pseudomonadati > Pseudomonadota > Alphaproteobacteria > Caulobacterales > Caulobacteraceae > Brevundimonas > Brevundimonas sp. GW821-FHT09G01. Next base: position 195,802 of record NZ_JBWKOL010000004.1, on the reverse strand, counting down.
CTACACCATCACCTCGCGCGACTCCGTCCCGGGCGAGAAACTGGCCCAGGCCATCGACCTGAACATGCCCCTGGTGGTCGAGCGGCAGCGGGTGAGGGCGTCCTGGCCCAACGCCATGCCCGTCACCGTCCGCGCCACCGACAACTGGATCCCTGTGCCCGTCCGCCGCAACGGCGCCTATTCAAGCATCGATGTCGTGCGGGAGAACGCCCAGCCCATCCTGATCCCCGACGACGTTCCCGTTCGGTTTCGGGCCATCAACCTGATCGAGCTGAGCGCCTACCGCGACTGGGCCGAGGTCGCCGCCACGCTCACGCCCCTCTACGACCGCGCGCGCCGTCTGGCGCCGGACTCTCCGCTGCACGCCGAGATCGCTCGCATTCGGGCGCTGTCCGACGACCCCGCCGTTCAGGCCGCCGCCGCCCTGCGGCTGGTCCAGGACGAGATCCGCTATGTCGCCCTGCTGATGGGCGAAGGCGCCATGACCCCCGCCGACGCCGACGAAACCTGGAACCGGCGTTTCGGCGACTGCAAGGGCAAGACGGCCCTGCTGCTCGCCCTGTTGGACGGCCTTGGCATCTCCGCCGAACCCGCGGTCGTCAGCCTCGCGCAGGGCGACCTGGTCGGCCAGCGCCTGCCGACCCTCGAAGGCTTCGATCACGTCCTGGTGCGGGCGGTGGTGGCGGACAAGACCTACTGGCTCGACGGCACCCGGATGGGCGACCGCCGGCTGGAGGACATCATCGTTCCCCCGCTACACTGGGCCCTGCCGCTCGTCGCGGCGAACGGTCAGCTGGAACGGCTCGAAACCGCGCCGCTCTCCGTCCCCCAGTCGGAAACCATCATCGCGTTCGACGCGACGGCCGGGCAGCACGCCCCCGCTCCGGTTACCGGCGCCCTGATCATGCGCGGCGACGGGGCGGCGGCCCTCGCCGGCCAGATCGGCCTCATCACCCCGCAGCAAAGGGACCAGGGCCTGAGGGGCATCTGGACCGGCCTCCTGCAAGACGTGGTGATCGACGAGATCGGTTCCAGCTATGACCGCGAAGCGAATGTCCTGACCCTGACGGTCAAGGGCTCCATGCCGCTGGACTGGAGCAACGGCGGCCTGATCCCGCCCGGCTCGACCTACCAGTCGCTCTCCGCCATCGAACGCACCGAGGGTCCGTTCCGCCACACGCCCTATGCGGTGAACCATCCGGTTTTCGACCGGCAGCTGGTGACCGTGCGCCTCCCGGACGGCGGCGCGGGCTTCCGGACCGCCGGAGGCCAGTTCGACCGCACCGAGCTGGGCCATCACATGAGCCGCACCGTCCGGCTTGAGGGCGACACCGCGACGATCGAAGTTCTGGTGCAGAGCCTGACCTCCGAGGTCACGGCCGTCGAGGCCGACGCGGGCCGCATCGCCGCCGACAACCGCCGGGCGGACTACCCGCGCATCATCGCCCCGACCGGTTACCGTCTGACCGAGGCCGATCAGACCGCGCTGGCCGCCGACAGGCCGACGACGGAGGGCGCCTGGCTTGACCGGGCGGTCGCCCTGTCGCGGGCCGGCGACCCGCGCGGCGCGGCCGATGCGGCGACCCAGGCCATCGCGCTGGCTCCGGACAGCAGCCGGGCATGGGCCAATCGCGGCGTCTACCGCTTCTGGGCCGGTGACCGCGCGGGCGCCGCCTCCGACCTGGAGAAGGCCGTCGATCTGGATCCGTCCGAACGGATCGCGATGAACGGCAATGCGCTGATCGCCCGGGCGGAGGGACGCTACCAGGATGTGGTGATCGAAATGACCCGCGCCCTGCGCCAGGCGCCGACCGACGAGTTCGCCCTCGGCATGCGGGCGAACGCCTATCTGGCGCAGAAGCAGTTTGACCGTGCGCTGCGGGACATCGACGCCCTGCTGGCGGCCGATCCGTCGCGCATCGACACCAAGATGCTCCGGATCGCGGCCTTCCAGCTCGCCGATCGTCAGGACGATCTCGAGGCCGCGACGACCGAGATCCTCCTTCAACATCCCGACGATCCGCGGGTGGTTCTGCCGGTGGCCCGCTACCGACTGACCCGCGGCAGAGCGCAGGAAGCCTATGACCTGATCAACGGACTGATCGTTGATGGCGAGACTCCGCCGCCCGACCTGCTGATCGCGCGCGCCGGTGCGGCGCTGACGCTCGGGCGTCCAGATGAGGCCGCGGCGGACTTCCAGACCGTCCGAAGCGCCCACTCAGATGACGCCGGCATGCTCAACAACCTGTGCTGGAGCGCCGCCCTCGTCGGCGCCCTGCTGGATCAGGCCCTGCAGGACTGCGATGCGGCCCTCGCGCTCGCTCCCGGCTCGGCCGCCATTCTCGACAGCAAGGCCCGGGTTCTTCTGCAGCAAGGGAACACCGCCGCGGCGCTCGAAATCTACGACGCCGCCCTGGCCGAAAACCCGGAACTGCCGGCCTCCCTCTACGGCCGCGGCCTGGCCCGCATCGCCCTTGGGCGGACCGAGGAGGGCGAAGCGGACAAGGCGGCCGCTCTCGCCCTTTACGCCGGCGCCGCCGACGACTTTAAGAGCTATGCACCGTTGGTGGAGGCGGCTCGCCCCTGATCTTCACCTCCGGTTAACCACGATCCCGCATCCGTGGAGGCCTGTTCAGGGGTCCCGTTTGCGCAATCTCGCCGCCGCCGTCGAAGCGATCGATCCGCTGGTCGTGACCGGCAAGGTCGCGGGCGTCAGCGGGCTGCTGATCGAGTCCAAGGGCGGGCTCAGCCGCCTGGCCGTCGGCGCACGGGCCGAGATCGAGCGCGGACGGGGCCTCAGCGCCCTGCCCGCCGAAGTCGTCGGCTTCCGCGACGCCAAGGCCCTGCTGATGCCGTTCGGCCCGGTCGAGGGCGTGGCCCCCGGCGCCGACATCCGCATCATCGACACCGCCGCCAGCGTCCGCCCGACCACCGCCTGGCTGGGCCGTATCATCGACGCCTTCGGCAATCCCATCGACGGCAAGGGTCCGCTGCCCCAGGGGCCGGCCAGCTATCCCCTGCGCGCCCCCCCGCCCCCCGCCCACTCGCGTGGCCGCGTCGGCGAGCGTCTCGACCTCGGCGTGCGGGCCATGGACGTCTTCACCACCACCTGCCGGGGCCAGCGCCTCGGCATCTTCGCCGGCTCCGGCGTCGGCAAGTCGGTGCTGCTGTCCATGCTGGCCAAGCAGGCCACCTGCGATGTCGTCGTCGTCGGCCTGATCGGCGAACGGGGCCGGGAGGTCCGCGAGTTCATTGAGGAGACCCTGGGCGAGGAAGGCCTGAAGCGCGCCATCGTCGTGGTCGCCACCTCCGACGAACCCGCCCTGAAGCGCCGCCAGTCGGCCTATATGACCCTGGCGATCAGCGAGTACCTGCGCGATCAGGACCTCGAGGTCCTGTGCCTGATGGACTCCGTCACCCGCTTCGCCATGGCGCAGCGCGAGATCGGCCTGGCCGCGGGCGAGCCGCCGACGACCAAGGGCTATACGCCCACCGTCTTCACCGAACTGCCCAAGCTGCTGGAGCGCGCGGGCCCGGGTCCGGTCCGGCCCGACGGCACCACCGCCGGTCCGATCACCGCCCTGTTCACCGTGCTGGTGGACGGCGGCGACCATGACGAACCCATCGCGGACGCCGTGCGCGGTATCCTGGACGGCCACATCGTCATGGACCGCAAGATCGCCGAGCGCGGCCGCTTCCCGGCCATCGACGTCCTGAAGTCCGTCAGCCGGACCCTGCCGGGCTGCCAGACGCCGCCCGAGCGCGAGCTGAACAAGCGCGCCCGCCAATGCCTGTCGGCCTATGCGAACATGGAGGAGCTGATCAAGATCGGCGCCTATCGCACCGGCGCCGACCCCATCGTCGATCGCGCCATCGCGCTGAACCCCGCGCTGGAAGCTTTCCTGGGTCAGGACAAGGACGACCACACCGGTCTTTCCGATTCCTTTACCCGGCTGGAAGCAATTCTGAACCAAGGCATGATCAGCCAGTGACCGGAGTAGACCAATGACCGCCTGGGCCCAATCGCTGATCCGGATCTCCAACTACGAGGTCGAGACGCTGCAGAAGCGTCTGGCCGAGATCACCGCGCGCCGCGCCTCCGCTGAAATGCGTCTGGCCGTGCTCGACGCCGAGGTCGAGGTCGAGCAGGAACGCGCCCGTCAGGACGCCGACGCCGCCATGCTGCTTCAGGCCTATCTCAACGGCTGGAAGATGCGGAAATCCGCCGCCCAGAACGACGTGGCCGAGATCGACGCCGAGGAGGTGGGCGCCCGTGACGCCCTGACCGGCGCTTTCGAAGAACTGAAGAAGTTCGAGCACGTCGCCGAGACGACCCGCCTCGCCGCCATGATCGCCGCCGGCAAGCGCGAGACGGCGGCCTTCGACGAAATGGGCCTGCGCCGCCGCGCGAGCTGATCGCGCCGCCCCGGCCAACATCCGCCACAGTCCCCCGAAATCTGTCCTTGAGCTTGGCCGTTCGCGCGGCCCTGCGCCGCGTTTCGCATATGTGGGAGTTCGGTGATGCGTCTTCGTGTTCTGGCGTCCGGCCTCATCGCCCTGGGCCTGCTCGCCGGCTGCGTCGGCGCTCCGAGCGAGCCGCTGCTGCGCCCACCCCCCGCGGCGGGGGCGCCGCTTCCCGGCTGGGTGATCCGCCTCGACCCGATCGAGACACGGGATCGCGCCGCTCTCCAGCGGACCGCAGACGACCTGCCGGGCGCGATCCGGGTCCGCAACGACGTCGACCTGTATCGGGTGGTCTATTGGACCCAGGTCAAGGGACGGCCTGTCCCGGTCTCTGGCCTTGTCGCCGTTCCGCATGGCGTCGCGCCCAAGGGAGTGGTCGTCTACCTGCACGGCACCACGACGACGCGCGCCGTCTCGCCCTCCCTGCCCGGCCGGGCCGACGGCGACCAGGAGGCGGCGGTCTTCGCCGGCTCTGGCTACATCACCCTGCTGCCGGATTACGTCGGCCTGGGCGAGTCCGACCTGCCGCAGGCCTATCTGGTGGCGCAGCCCCAGGTCGATGCGGCCGCCGACATGCTGAAGGCGATCCGAGGGGTGGGCGGCGTCCCCGGCCTTCCCGAGCGCCTGCCGCTGTTTCTCATGGGCTTCTCGCAGGGCGGCCAGAGCGCCGCGGCCCTGCACCGCGCGCTCGAGCGACGCCCCGCCGGCGGCTACGATCTGGCCGCCACCGTGGCCATCGCGGGACCGCATGACCTGCTCGGCGCGGTCGTCGGAAAGCTGGACGGGCCCGACGCCGAGAGCCCGCGCAACGTGGCCTATCTGGCTTTCGCCGCCACGGCTTACGCGGACTACTACGGCCACCCCCTGGACACGCTCCTGACGCCGGAACTGGCGCGGATCGTCCCCGGTCTGTTCGACGGAAGCCATTCGCCCGAGGACATCGTCGGCCAGCTGCCCTCCGACACGCGCCGGCTGTTCCGGCCCGAAGCCCTGGCGGCGCTCAAGGCCGGAAACGGCTGGTTCGCCCGGGCCCTGCGCGACAACGAAACCGCCGCCTGGACGCCCCGCGCCCCGCTCCGGATCGTGATCGGCGCGGCGGACGAGGACGTGCCCCCCGCCTCATCCCGAGCGCTCCTCGACCACGCCCGGCGGCGCGGGACCGTCACGGCGCAAACGGTCCCGGGCGCCGACCACATGGGCGCGGCGGCGCAGAGCTACGCGCCGACCCTGACATGGTTCGAGAGCCTGTCCGGCGGCTCCTGAGGATCAGGACCGCGTCTTCACCAAATGGGTACGACCGGCGCCCTAGGTTGCGTCCATGATCTCGCGCCGGACATGCCTGACCGCTCCCCTGGCTCTGGTCGCCTGCGACCGGCTGGCCTCGGCCCAGCCCGCGCCCGGCCCCATCGCCGCGCCGCTGAAGACCATCGTCCCCGCGCCCTTCGGCGCCACCGGCATGACCTGGCAGCTGGACCAGCCCGACTGGATCGCCGCCGTCCGTCGCCATTGCTCGCAGCTCACCCCGGAGTGGGAGCAGAAGATGGAGCGAACGCTGGGCGGCGGCTTCACCTACGACTTCGAACCATCCGACCGCGTCGTCGCCTTCGCCCGCGACAACGGCCTGCGCGTCCACGGTCATACGGTGATCTGGTATTCGCAGGGCGGGGAAGTCTTCAACGACGCCACGGTCCCGCGCGCCCGTTTCGCCGCCGAGTACGACCGCTACATCTCCACCTTCGTCGGTCGCTATCGCGGCCAGATGGCCGGCTGGGACGTGGTCAACGAGCCGGTGGCCGAGGACGGAAACGGGCTGCGCGAGTGTCACTGGAGCCGCGCGTTGGGCATGGACGGCTATATGGTCCGCGCCTTCGAACAGGCCAAGGCGGCCGATCCTGACGCGATCCTTTTCCTGAACGAATACAATCTCGAGAACATCCCGGCGAAAGGCGCGACCTTCCTCAAGCTGGTCGAGCGCCTGCTGAAGCTGGGCGCGCCCATCGGCGGCATAGGGACCCAGTCGCACCTCGATATCGAGATTCCGGCCGGACAGATCACCAGCTTCATGCGCGACGCCGCCTCGCTGGGCCTGCCGATCCATGTGTCGGAGTTGGACTTCCCGATGCAGCGCGACGGCCGCAGGCCCGACCTGCGCTCCATGACCGAAAAGCGAGCCCAGCAGGTCGCCCGCGTCGGCGAACTGGCCGAGGCCTTCGCCCTCCTGCCTGAGCGCCAGCGCTACGCCTTCACCACCTGGGGCCTGCGCGACATCGACAGCTGGCTGGTCCGTGAAGGCCGCAGCAAGGACAGCCCGCTGCTTCTGGACGCGGAGGGTCGGGGCAATCCGGCCTATCAGGCGGTCATGGGTGCTTTCGGGCGGGCCGGCGCCTAGAAGGCGATCCCGGGCCTCAGAACCACCTGGAATATCGCCAGGACCGCCAGGCAGGCGATCAGGGGCCAACGCCAGGCGACCGCACCACCCCGCGCTCGGACGTCCGAGACCGTCCAGGCCGCCCCCGCCAGCCACGCCAGCCCCAGCACCGTGATGACCACCGGAACCAGCACGACCTGGTCCAGACCGCCGGGAACCCGATAGGCGAAGATCAGGGGCAGGCCCGCCAGTCCCGGCAGGACCGCCGCTTGCAGCATGAAAAGAGTCCGGCTTCCCCGTCCGGCTACAGCCGCCGGATGAGAGGCAACCTCCAGCATCGGCCGCGCCAGCGCCACGCCGAACACGGCCATTCCGGCCAGCGCCGCCGCCGTCGCCGCCCAATAGACCGGCGTCGTGAAGCCCAGGTAGGTCATCGCACGGCCGACGTCGTTTGGCGGCAGCATGGTCCCGACAACGACCTGCGGCAGGGCCATGAACACCCCGTGAAAGGCCAGCCAGACCAGGAACAGCCGCGCCGTCGTCGAAGCCGGCGGGCGCAGCCGCAGCGCCGCGAAGGCCGCCAGACCGACGATCAGGGTCGCCAGCGCCCCGGTCCCCTGGAACAGCTCGGCCAGCGGATTGTCGCCGGTCCAGTCGTGGTTGTTGTGGAACAGCACCGGCTCGAGCCCCGGCGTCAGGGCCTTGGGCAGGACCAGGAAGACCTCCTGCACGAAGAAGATCAGGTTGAAGGCCAGCACGTGCAGCAGGGTGGAGACGCCGGTCAGCCGCCAGTCCCAGGCCAGGGACGGACCGGACATCGCGCGGTCGCCCCGCCGAACCAGACCCGCGAGTCCCAGGATCAGCGGGCCGCCGAAGGCGACCAGGGTCGAAAGGATCAGAATCGTACCGGCGTCGGGCCGCATGGGCGCTCCTGTTATCTCAGACCTGTTTCGCCACGACGCCCGCTCCGGACAAATCGGCCAGCAGCGCCTCGACCGCCGCCTCCACCTTCGCCTCGTCGCGCCCACGCAAGACTAGGTTCGTCCCGACTTCTCCCGCCGAGCCGTGGCCGAAGGGATAGCTGCCGAAGCTGACCTCGCGCTCGGCCTTCGCCGCCGCCGTCAGAATGTCGGCGATCGCCCCCTCGCCCACCCCGCTGACCCGCACCGTGCGCGACAGCACCACCGCCCCGGTCCGCAGGCGCGGTGCCACGTCTTCCAGCATGGCCGTCATGATCTTGGGCACGCCGGCCATCACGAAGACATTGCCGATCTGGAACCCCGGCGCGTCCGTCACAGGATTGGCGATCAGCGTCCCGCCCTCCGGGATCCGCGCCATCCGCCGCCGCGCCGCGTTGAACTCGCCCGGTCCGTAGCGCTTCTCCAGGATCGCCACCGCGTCCGGATGCTCCGGCAGGGCTGCGCCGAACGCCTTCGCCACCGCATCGGCGGTGATGTCGTCATGCGTCGGCCCGATGCCGCCGGTGGTGAAGACGTAGTCATGGCTGTCGCGCAGGGCGTTCAGATTCCCGACGATCTGCTCCGTCCGGTCGCCGACCGTCCGCGCCTCGATCAGGTCGATCCCCAGCGCCGTCAGGAACCGCGCGATGGTGTTCAGATTGGTGTCCTGCGTTCGCCCGGACAGGACTTCGTCGCCGATGATCAGAACGGCGGCGGTGGGGGATGCGTCGGTCATGACGACAAGCTAGAGGCAAAGCCATGCGCTTCAAGTCGCCTCTCGAACGCGGAACCCTGATCCGCCGCTACAAGCGCTTCCTGGCGGACATCGCGCTGGCGGACGGGGCGGAGACCACCATCCACGTCCCCAACCCCGGGGCCATGCTGGGCCTGACCGAGCCGGGTCTGCCGGTGTGGATGTCCCGCTCGCCGGATCCGAAGCGGAAACTGCCCCTGACGCTGGAAATGGTCGACCTGCTCGGCGCGGGCCTCGTCGGCGTCAACACCATGAACCCGAACCGCATCGGCGAGGCGGCCATCGCAGACGGCCTGATTCCCGAACTGGCCGGCTATCCGATCCTCCGGCGCGAGGTCCGCTACGACGAGAACAGCCGCATCGACATCCTGCTCCAGTCTTCTCCCTCCCCTTCTGGGGAGGGTGGCGACGGCGCAGCCGGCGACGGGTGGGGCGGGCTCCCGCCGGACCGCCCGTCCGCCTGGGTCGAGATCAAGAACGTCCACTTCAGCCGCACCGCCGGTCTGGCCGAATTTCCCGACTGCAGGACAGAGCGCGCCGGCAAACACCTGAAGGCCTTGGAGCGGGTGGTCGATGCGGGCGGCCGGGCGGTCATGCTGTTCATCGTCCAGCGCATGGACTGCACGGCCTTCACCACCGCCGACGACATCGACAAGGCCTACGGTCCCGCCCTGCGGCAGGCCGCCTCCCATGGGGTTGAGGTTTTATGCTACAGTTGCCACCTGACGCCTGAAGCGATCCGACTGGATCGCGCCCTGCCATGGCGGCCCAACTCCTGACGAAGAGGTCGGGGATACAGGGGCCGCACCGAAAGACGACGCATGTACGAGACCCCCGAACTGGACGCCGACACCTTCGTCCGCACCCATGAGATCCGCGTCCACCAGGACGAGGAAGCCTGGGAGGGCATGCGCGCCGCTGGCAATCTGGTCGCCCGCGCCCTGGACATGATCACCCCGCACGTCGTGCCGGGCGTCACCACGGGCGAGATCGACGACCTGATCCGCGAGTTCACCCTCGACAACGGCGGCCTGCCCGCCTGCCTCGGCTACAAGGGTTACGAAAAGACCGTCTGCACCTCGATCAACCACGTCGTCTGCCACGGCATTCCGGGCGACAAGGTCCTGAAGGACGGCGACATCGTCAACATCGACCACACCGTCATCGTCGACGGCTGGCATGGCGACTCCAGCCGCATGTTCGCGGTCGGGACGATCAATGCCCGCGCCAGGAAGCTCATCGACGTCACCTATGATTCGCTGGAAGCCGGCCTGGCGGTGATCAAGCCCGGCGCCACCTTCGGCGACATCGGCTACGCCATCCAGCAGGTGGTCGAGGCCCAGCGGATGTCCGTCGTCCGCGACTTCTGCGGCCACGGCATCGGCCGCCTGTTCCACGACAGCCCCAACGTCCTGCACTACGGCCGCCGCGGCGAAGGCGCGACCTTGAAGAAGGGCATGTTCTTCACCGTCGAGCCGATGGTGAACCTGGGCAAGCCGCACGTGAAGGTCCTGTCCGACGGCTGGACCGCCGTGACCCGCGACAAGTCCCTGTCCGCCCAGTGCGAGCACACCTGCGGCGTCACCGACGACGGCGTTGAACTGTTCAGCGCCAGCCCCGCCGGGCTGTTCCGCCCGAAGTTCTGATCGGTCAGATAGCGGATGACCCCGGACGCGATGTCCGGGGCCTCCTGTCTGATCAGCCTAGGCCTCGATGGGCCCGATCTGACCGCCCTGGCAGGTGAAGATCGGCGTCTGATCGAAATAGGCCGACGGAACCTGAACCCGGACAACGTAGACGTAGTCCAGCACCTGCCCGCAGCCCTGATCGTAGACCGTTCCGAGGTACTGCGTCTTCGCGGCGTCGGCATAGTAGTCGTACTGATAGCCGGTCATCTCCGGATTGGTGCTCTGGGCCATGCCCATCGTCCCGGCGGCGGCCAGAGCCATGGCCGAAACCATGGCGACACTCTTGAATTTACCGATCATGTGAAGTCCCCAAACAGCGCCTCTTGCGCACGAGCAACTGAGGGCGAGCTTGGCTTTGCGAGCAACTCACGGTTCTGTTATCCAGCTGATTATAGGTTGTTCTCGCTCGATCCCACCGCGACGTCCTGAAACCGCCTGAGGTTGAGCGTTCTCGCCGGTTGGTGCAGGCTAAGCGGGCACAGGACGCGCCATGCTGGATCCCCCGCCGCCCCCGAAATCGCCCCACCACGTGGGTCATCGCGAACGGCTGCGCGACCGCGCTCGCGGCGCGGGCGTCCACAACCTGCCTGACTACGAGCTGCTGGAACTGTTCCTGTTCCGCAGCCAGCCGCAGGGCGACATCAAACCCATCGCCAAGGCCCTGCTGGCGCGCTTCGGCTCATTGGCCGCAGTCCTCGCCGCCTCGATCGAGGACCTGATGACGGTCCGAGCCGAGGATTCACGTGGCCGCTCGAAAGGCGTCGGCGCCGAGACCGCCCTGGACCTCGCCGCCCTGCACGAGGTCGCCCGCCGCGTCGCGAAGGAACAGGCGGGCAAGCGCACCGTCATCTCCTCATGGACCGCGCTTCTGTCCTACGTCCGGCTGTCGCTGCAGCACGAGCCGCGCGAGCAGTTCCGCGTCCTCTATCTCGACAACCGCAACCAGCTGATCCTCGACGAGGTCCAGAACCGCGGCACCGTCGATCATGCCCCCGTCTACCCCCGCGAGGTCGTGCGCCGGGCGCTGGAGCTGTCGGCCAAGTCGATGATCATCGTCCACAACCATCCGTCCGGCGACCCGACCCCGTCCCGCGCCGACATCGACATGACGCGTCAGGTGGTCGAAGCCGCCCGGGCGCTCGACATCTCGGTCCACGACCATCTCGTCGTCGGTCGCGACGGCGTGGCCAGTTTCAAGCAGCTGGGATTGATGTGAGGAGGCAAATGCTGGACCTGTTCGGCACATGACCACCACCCTGATCACCAACCGCCTGACCCTGACCCCGGTGCAGGCTTCCGATTTCCCGGACCTTGTGAAGCTGTGGGGCGATCCGGCCTTCGCCACCGCCATCTTCCCCGCCGCCCTGTCATCCGAAGAGGTCTGGTTCCGCCTGTTGCGCGACATCGGCCACTGGGAGGCGCTGAACTACGGCAACTGGTCGATCCGCGAGACCGCCACTGGCGAATATCTCGGCGGTGTCGGCGCCTTCGACTACCGCCGCCTGATGGACCCGCCCTTCGACGCCCCCGAACTGGGCTGGGGGATCGCACCCCGCTTCCACGGCAGGGGGATCGCCTTCGAAGCCCTGTCGGCCGCCCTGGCCTGGTGCGACGACGCCCTGAACGCCCCGCGCACCGTCTGCATGATCGCCCCGGACAACGCCTCGTCGCTCAAGCTCGCCGCGCGCGCCGGCTACACGCCCTACGCCGAGACCGCCTACAAGGGCGCGCCGGTGATCCTGCTGGAGCGTCACGCGGCCTGAAACGTCGGCGCGTAGCCGGACATTAAGGATTACCGGCGACATTCACCACGAACCCGGAGTGCGTCCGCCCATGCCCATGTCCGTCGAAGATCTTCGCGGCCATCTGACCGAAGCCTTTCCCGACGCCGAGATCGCCATCGACGATCTGGCGGGCGACGGCGATCACTATCGCGCGCGGATCGTCTCTTCGGCCTTCGCCGGCATGCCGCGCGTACGGCAGCACCAGCTCGTCTACGCCGCCCTGAAGGGCAAGATGGGCGGCGAACTGCATGCCCTGGCCCTCGAAACCTCGGTCCCGACGGAGGGCTGACCCCATGCGCTATCGTCCCTTCGGCAACCTCGGCCAGGCCGTCTCGGTGGTCACCCTCAGCCTCGGGCCCCGCGACATCGCCGACGGCCCCCAGGCCGGACGCGAACTGATCTATTCGGCTCTTGAAGCCGGCATCAACAGCTACCGCCTGCAGTCCGCCGACCCCGTGCTGGCCGAGGTGCTGGGCGAGGCCCTGCGCCACGTCGACCGCAAGCTGGTGCAGGTATCGCTGATGCTCGGCGCGGGCGACGGCCGCCGCGGCTCGGACCGCGACTTCTCCGCCGAGGGCATGACCAGCGCCATCGACCGCGCCCTGCACGCCTCCGGTCTGGGCTGGTTCGACCTGGCCGTGCTGGACGAACCGGACGATCACGAACTGCCCCAGTCCTCGCTGAACGCCCTGAAGGCCCTGCGCGCCACCCAGCGTGTCCGTCTGCTGGGCATCTCGGGCGAGAGCGAGGTGATGGACACCTATGTCTCGACCGGCGCCTTCGACGTGCTGTTCACCCCCTTCCATGTGAATTCGCCCTGGCAGATCCGCTCCCGTCTGCGCGACGCCCGCGAGCGCGACATGGCCATCTTCGTCTACGGCTATTTCCCCGACAGCCTCGACACCGCCAAGAAGGCCTCCGCGGTTCACGAAGAGGAGAAGAAGGGCTTCTTCGGCTTCGCCAAGTCCTCGCGACCCAAGACCGATCCGCTGGCGGGCGTCGGCACCTTCGCCTTCTTGCACCAGACCAACGGCTGGACCGCCGAAGCCATCTGCCTGGCCTACTCGCTGACCGATCCCTCGGTGGCCAGCGCCCTGATCGAGGCCTCGGACATCGAGCGGCTCAACACCCTGTCGCTGGTTCCTGACCGCGACCTGCCCCCCGGTCTGGCCGCCCAGATCGAAATGGCCCGCGTCGCCGGCGCCAACAAGGCGGCCTGACGACGCCGTCCTTCTCCACGTGAGGAGGGCTTGCACCGCAGCGTTCCGGGCCGCCGACGTTCGCGCGCCCGTTTCGGCGTAACGCCGCACGCCCTTGACCCCTGCCCTGTCCGACCCTAGCTGACGCCCTTCACCGAAAGGCCTACCCAGTGACCGATCAAGCTGTCGCAGACCCCGTCCACACCTTCATCGTCGACACGCTCGCGCAGCACGACGTCGTGCTGTTCATGAAGGGCACCCCGGATGCGCCGCGCTGTGGCTTCTCCTCGCTGGCGGTTCAGATCCTCGACCACATCGGCGCGCCGTTCGTCGGCGTCGATGTGCTGCAGGACGAGAACCTGCGCGAGGGCATCAAGGCCTTCACCGACTGGCCGACCATCCCGCAGCTCTATGTGAAGGGCGAATTCGTCGGCGGCTCGGACATCGTGCGCGAAATGTTCAACGCGGGCGAGCTTCAGGCCCTGATGGCCGAAAAGGGCGTGCCGCTGGGCCAGGAAGACTGATGGCCCGCGCCCAGCTGGAGCCGCGCGAGGACCGCGAGATCTTCGTCCTCCCGCTGGAGGTCCGTCCCGAGCACATCGACGAGAACGGCCACGTGAACAACGTGGTCTACGTCGGCTGGCTGCAGGACGCCGGCACGGCCCACTGGAACGCCAGCTTCGACGAGGACACCCGCACGAAGTGGTCGTGGGTCGGCGTCCGGCACGAGATCGACTATTTCCGCCCCCTGATGCCCGACGCGACCGGCGTCAGGGCGCGCACCTGGGTCGGTGATCCGCAGGGGCCGCGCTTCGCCCGCTACGTCCGCATCGAGGACGGCGAAGGCAGGCTGTGCGCCCAGGGCGTTTCGGAATGGGTGCTGGTGGATTCCAGGACCATGCGCCCGCACCGCATCCCGGCGGAGATGCTGCCGGCCTTCCAGAAGCGCTGAATTGAAAAGGGCCGGAGCGCTGTGCGTCTCCGGCCCTTTCGCTTTTCTACAGCTTCGTCGGATTGATCAGGCGCGCCCGGGTGCCGGGCTCGACGCCCAGCTCGGCCAGCGTCCAGCTGACGTCGACACCGTCCGGAACCAGGGCCTTGCACAGGTCCTGGGCGGTGCGGCGCAGCGCCACCTCGGTCCAGCCGTCGCCGGCCGGGGTCAGATCGACCGCGAAATGGGAGGCGTCGGTGCAGCCGTTCGACTCCACCCGCACGGTCAGGCGACCGTCGGCGATCCGCGCCGAACGGACGGCTTCCAGCGCCGGCGCGGACTGGTCGCCGCTCCAACTGACGATCACGTCCTTCTGGGCCGAGTCATCGGCATAGATGACGCAGCCCGAAAGCAGCGGCGCAGCCAGCGCCGCCGCGATCAGGGCGCGGATCACTGACCCGCTTCCGCCGGGGCCTGATGCACCACGCGGGTGGTCGGCTTGTCGGTGGCGACGATGATGCAGCCGCTCAGAACCGGAGCGGCGATGGCGAGAGCGAGAACGAGGGCGATACGGCGCATGTGGAAATCCCCTTCCAGATGATGAGAGCGCTTCTTTGTGAAGCTTGCGGACAATGTGACGTTCGTTGGGCTGAATAGCACGTGAACAATCGGCAAGGCGGCTGCCGGCCTACATCCCCGCTCTCGGCGGAACAGTCAGGCCGTCGGTCTCAGCTGATAGGGGTTCTCGACCGTCACGCGCGAACCGGGCTTCAGCCCCAGCTCCTCGAACGACCACCGCATCTCGACGCCTTCCGGCTGGATGTCGGCGCAAAGATCCTGCCGAATCCGGCGCAGGGTGATGATCGAGGTGTCGCCCGAGCGCCGCACCATGACGTTCAGGTCGTTCTTGCGAGTGCACCCGTTCGAGCTGACCCAGAACACGGCCTGTCCTTGGCCGACGGCGGCGGCGTGGATGGGTTCGATCTGGCCCACGGCGACACTCTGCGCCCGGTCGGGCAGAAGGCCGCCCATCAGGGCGCACGCCGACATCAGCGGCGACAGCGAGAGCACGGCGACTACGGCGGTCCACTTCATTCCGGGATCTCCGTCCCGTCGTCAGCCGCAGCGAGCCTGCTGCGCTGCGCCTTCGTCAGGATGTCGATCATGCTGTTGAGGTTGCTGACGGGCGCCACGACCCGCACGCGCGACTCGAAACGGCCGTCGCCGGTCAGGCTCACGAAATCGATCCGCGCGGTGTCGCCGACGATCCGGACGCCTCCGATCCCGTCCGCGAAGACTTCGGCGGTCATCGCCGCGCCTCCGGACCGGCCGAGCGCTCCACGGATAAGCAGCGACGCGAACGTCGGCCCGCCTTCGACCTCATCCAAACCTCCCGCCTCAAATCCTGAACGTCCGGATTGTGCGCGTGTTCTCTGGCGAAGTGAACCGGCGTTCGGGGCCGGAAAAGCAAAAGGGCCCCGGATTGCTCCGGGGCCCCTTCAACTTTGATTGCGCTGACGCGCCAGACCTTACGACGAGTAGTATTCGACGACCAGGTTCGGCTCCATCTTCACCGGGTACGGCACGTCGGCCAGTTCCGGCACGCGGACGTAGCGGACCGAGAAGCCGCGATCACCGATTTCCAGGTAATCCGGGATGTCGCGTTCCGACGACTGCTGGGCTTCAAGCACCAGCGCCATGGCGCGGGACTTTTCCTTGACCTCGATGACCTGGCCCGGCTTCACGCGGTACGAACCGATGTCGACCTTCTTGCCGTCGACGGTCACGTGGCCGTGGCTGACGAACTGGCGAGCGGCCCAGACGGTCGGGACGAACTTGGCGCGGTAGACGATCGCGTCCAGGCGCGACTCCAGCAGGCCGATCAGGTTTTCCGAGCTGTTGCCCTTGCGGCGGGTGGCTTCGGCGTAGGTGGCCGAGAACTGCTTCTCGGTGATGTTGCCGTAGTAGCCCTTCAGTTTCTGCTTGGCCTTCAGCTGCAGGCCGAAGTCCGAGACTTTCGACTTGCGGCGCTGGCCGTGCTGGCCGGGGCCGTACGAACGCTTGTTCACCGGGGACTTGGAACGGCCCCACAGGTTTTCACCCATGGCGCGGTCGATCTTGTACTTGGCGCTGTGGCGCTTGGACATGAAGTCACTCTCTATAGCGATGCGGCCCGGTCCCTCCCCAACTGGAGGGACAATCCCAACGGCGGTCCACGCATCATCCGTCATAAATCCCGCGCCCGACCGGAGTCGGGTGCGCGAAGGCGGCGCTTATGCCTATGGACAAAGCTTAAGTCAACGCCGGCGCCGACCCGTGTTACGGCGAAGCTGATCCTCAAGGAGCCCCGACATGACGTCCCGACTGCTTGCCGCCCTCGCCGCCGCCCTCGGCCTCTGCGCCGCCCCCGCCGCGGCCCAGACCGCCCATCGGACCCCCGCCGGTCCCGAGATCGACGCCGCCGTCGCTCGCCTCATGCAGCAGACGGGTTCCCGCGGCATCGCCGTGGCGGTCATCGACGGCGGCCAGGTCGCCCATGTGAAGGCCTACGGCCAGCGCAACGAGGCCGGCGATCCCCTGACGTCCGACACCATCATGTACGGCGCCTCCCTGACCAAGGCGGTCTTCGCCTACTCGGTCATGCAGATGGTCGATGACGGTCTGGTCGATCTCGACCGCCCGATCTCGGCCGCCCTGCCCGACCTGCCGTCGCTCTACGACGAGCGCCTCGCCGACCTCTACTCCGACTATCGCGCTCTGGCCGAGGATCCGCGCTGGCGCGCCATCACGCCGCGCCACAGCCTGACCCACAGCACCGGCTTCGCGAACTTCTACTGGCTGGAGCCGGACGAGAAGCTCCACATCCATTTCGATCCCGGCTCGCGCTTCGCCTATTCGGGCGAGGGCCTGACCCTGCTCCAGTTCATGATCGACCGCGGGCCGGGCCCGGACCTGGGCGACTGGACCCGCGACCGCACCTTCGCCCCGTTGGGCATGACCCGCACGAGCCTGATCTGGCGCCCTGACTTCGCGGCCAACATGGCGGACGGCTGGAAGATCGACGGATCGCCAGAGCCGCATGACGAGCGTTCCAAGGTGCGCGCCGCCGGGTCGATGGACACCACCATCACCGACATGTCCCGCTTCGCCGCCGCCCTGATCCGCGGCGACGGACTCAGCCGCGCCTCCCGCGCGGAACTGGTCCGGCCCCAGCTGCCGATCACCACCGCCAGCCAGTTCCCGACCCTGCAGGACGAACTGCCGCCCGCGCAGCGCCGTCCCGACCTCCAGTCCGGGCTCGGCGTCGTCACCTTCATCGGTCCGCAGGGTCCCGGCTTCTTCAAGGGCGGCCACAACGATACGACCGGCAACACCATGGTCTGCATCGAGCGCGGTCAGCGGTGCGTGGTCATCCTGTCCAACGACGTCCGCTCCGAGCCCGGCTTCGCCGATCTGGTCCGCTTCATCCTCGGCGACACCGGCGTGCCCTATGACTGGGAGTACGGTGCCGACTAGTTGGCTTCGGGCGTCCAGACGAAGCCGTCGTCGCGGCGCTGGAACCGGCCCAGCCCCGGGAACGGGAAGTGGACGCCGTAGATCCGCAGGTTCTGCGAGGCGCCGCGCTCCAGCAGTCCCTGCCGCGTGGCGATCGCGGTGGCGCTGTCGGCGTCCCAGTTGTTCTTCCAGTCGGGCCGCTGCACCGACAGGATCGAACTGTGCAGGGCGTCGCCGATGTACAGCAGCCGCCCGCCGCCCTGCGCGATCTCATAGCCTGAGTGGCCGGGCGTATGGCCGTCCAGCGACACGGCGGTGATGTTCGGCGCCACCACCGATCCCGGGGCGAACGCCTGCACCTTCGGCGTGATCGCCCGGACCAGATCGGCCATGTCAGCGTCGGACTGCAGGGCGGTCCATTCCGGAATGCTCAGCCGGATCGTGGCGTTGGGGAACACCAGCGCCCCGTTGGCCACCAGCCCGCCGACGTGATCGCCGTGGGCGTGAGAGATCAGGATGTCGGTGACCTGCGCCGGCGTCACGCCCGCCTCACGCAGCGAGGCCTGCAGCTGGCCTTCCGTGCCCATCTGGCCGCCCGCGCCCGTATCGATCAGCACGACCCGGTCGCCGTCCTTCACCAGCAAGGGCTGGATCGACAGATGGACGGTGTCGTCCGTGACGCCGGACGCCTTCAGCAGGGCCGAGACCTCGGCGGTGTTCGCCCACGGGCTCGCCTCCGTATTGCCCGCCGGCAGGTTCAGCGTCCCGTCCTTCAGCGCCACGGCCTCCAACTGGCCGATGCGGAAGGCGTAGGTGTTCGCCTGCACGACCGCGGCCGGGGCGGGCGACGGCGCGGGCGCCGCGGCCTTCTTCTCGGCTTCGGGCGAACAGGCGCCGAGGGCCGCGAGGAGCAGTCCGGCGGCGGCGAGACGGGCGTAGAAGGTCATGGAAACTCCGGTGCGCGAATACGGCGACGCCTGATCTGGGGCGTCCGCGCCCGAACGCCACCCCCAGGATACAGGAAAGGCGCCGCAGCGATGCGACGCCTTTCCGAAGTCCGGACTGCCCGGCCGACCTTACTTGGCGGCTTCGTACAGTTCGTTGACCTTGTTCCAGTTCACCACCGACCAGAAGGCCTTCAGGTAGTCGACCCGGCGGTTCTGGTATTTCAGATAATAGGCGTGCTCCCACACGTCGGCGGCCAGAAGGACGGCGCCCTTCTCGTCGGCCAGGTCCATCAGCGGATTGTCCTGGTTCGGGGTCGAGGTGACCTTCAGCTTGCCGTCCTGGAGGATCAGCCAGGCCCAGCCCGAGCCGAACTGGCCGGCGCCGGCGGCGTCGAAGTCGGCCTTGAACTTGTCCAGTCCGCCCAGTTCAGCGTCGATCTTGGCGGCCAGCTCGGCCGACGGTTCGCCGGTCTCGCCCTGCGGGGCAAGCAGTTCCCAGAACAGGCTGTGGTTCCAGTGCCCGCCGCCGTTGTTGCGCACGGCCTTGGGCAGCTTGGAGATGTTGGCGAACAGCTCTTCCAGCGACTTGCCCTGCAGCGCCGGATCGGCGTCGACGGCCTTGTTCAGATTGTCGACATAGGTCTGGTGGTGCTTGTCGTGGTGGAAGGTCATCGTCTCCTTGTCGATCGCCGGCTCCAGGGCGTCATAGGCGTACGGGAGGGGCGGGAGGGTGAAGGCCATGGGGAGGCTCCTTTCGACAGGTTGAGTCTGGTCCGCATGTAGGCGGCCCGGGGCGGAGGCCCAAGGCGCGGCCGCGGAAATCTTCGATGCAGGAACGCGTGCGTCCCCGGATTGGCTGCAGCGGCGAGGGCTAGCCAGCCTTCGGCAGATTGGCCTTCAGGCAGTCGCGCACCGCGCGGCGGTGATCGCCCAGCGCCGCCATATAGTCGATGCCCGCCGCCTCGAACGCGACCTTGGTCGCCGCATCCAGCCCCTGCGGCAAGGCCGCGATCACCCGCTTCTGCCCCTTGTCGTGCAGACAGAAGCCCACCTCGGTGCAGAGGGCCGCAAACATGTCGTCATAGGAAGCGTCGGTCATCTCAGGCCCTCAAGGCGGCTCAGCCAGTGCAGCAGGTTCAACGCGAACTGCTGATCGTCGTGGCCGGGGGTCTGTAGACCGAAAACCACGTCCTCGCGCCCGGAATCGGCGGGAAACTTCACCACCTGCGCGGTCAGCATCCCGGCTTCGCCCAGCACCACCACGCGGCCGCGTCCATGTTCGAAGGCCAGCCCCTGCGCCGGCAGGGCCGGTCGCGCCAGTTCGGCCAGCACCGCGTCCCGGGTCGAGGGGTCGCCCTCCACCCGGTTGTTGATCTGCCCCAGCACCTGAACGTTCGCCGCCTCGTGGTCGTCCGGCCGCAGGGCCATCAGCACTGTCGATCCCGGCGGTCCGGACAGCGACTGGCCGGTGAAGCTGCGCACCCGGCTCACCGCCTCCGATGCGTCGCGCCCGCGCAGGATCGGATGGTCGCCCAGCGTCCCGGCCTCCGACGAGAAGTTCATCTGGGAGGTGATCCGCCCGTCCTCGAAGCGGAAGGCGTAGCCCTTGCCCATGTCGACGCCCAACGCCTGGCCCAGGGTCTCGTTAGCGCTACCGTAGGGGGCGTGATCGGCCGCCAGCAACAGCGAGCCGCCGGCGCGCACCCAGGCGTCGAGCGCCGCGATCTCGCTCGCGGTGAAGGCGTCGGGACTGCCGCCGTCCGCAGGCCGCACGGCGTTGGAGATGACCAGCACGTCCACCCCGTCCAGCGCGCCCGGCTGGTCCAGCTTCTGCTCGCCCGCCCGGATGCGATAGCCGTCCGCCTGCACCAACGCCGCGAACCCGGCATAGCGGCCGCCGATGGTCTGCACGCTGCCGTGCGCCGCATCCAGCTGGATCAGAGGCCCCTCGCCGGCATAGGCCGGACGCGCCACCACCGGATGGAAGGACGGATCGCCCATCTGCTCCTGCGCCGCGGCAGGCGCGGCCAGCGTCAGGATGGACAGGATCACTACAGACCACTTCATCGGCGTCGCTCCGGTTCGCCCGGAGCCTACGCCTTCAGCCGCGCCGCATGGAAGGCCACGTGGTCAGCGATGAAGCTGGCCATGAAGAAGTAGGAGTGGTCGTAGCCGGGCTGCATCCGCACCGTGACCTTCTGCCCGCTGACCTCGCCCGCCGCGATCAGCAGTTCCGGCTTTAGCTGCTCGACCAGGAAGCCGTCGGCGTCGCCCTGATCGACCAGGATGTCGTCATAGACGCCGTTCGCCGTTCCGGCCTCGATCAGCCGGGCCGCGTCGTGCCCGGCCCATTCCGCCCGGTCCCCGCCAAGATAGGCGGTGAAGGCCTTCTCGCCCCAGGGGCAGCGGGTCGGCGAACTGATCGGCGCGAAGGCCGAGACCGAGCGGAACAGCGCCGGATGGCGCAGCGCCAGCGTCAGCGCCCCATGTCCGCCCATGGAATGGCCGGAGATCGAGCGCGTCTTCATCGTCGGGAAGTTCGCGTCGATCAGATCGATCAGCTCCTCGACGACATAGCTTTCCATGCGGAAATGCGGCGCCCACGGCGCCTGGGTCGCATCCACGTAGAAGCCCGCGCCCTGCCCCAGGTCATAGGCCGGATCGTCGGCGACACCCTCCCCGCGCGGGCTGGTGTCGGGCGCGACGATGATCACCCCATGCTCGGCCGCGGCGCGATAGGCCCCCGCCTTGGTGGTGAAATTGTCTTCGGTGCAGGTCAGGCCCGACAGCCAGATCAGCACCGGGAACGGCCCCTCTCCGCCGGGAACAAAGACCGACAGCGTCATCGGCGTACCCGTCGTCGTGCTGTCGTGCTTCAGATAGCGCAGCGTGCCGCCGTGAACGGTGTGGGTCTTGGTGGTTTCCATGCCGGGTTCTCTATCGGCCCAGCACCAGCCACGTCCAGTTCACGCCGTTGGCGATATTCTCCGCCTGCACCGAGGGCCGCGCCTCCCGATGTTTCAGCGACAGGCCGCTCGCCTGTCCCAGGGCGATCGTCTCGTCCGCCGTACAGGGGAAGACCTGACGGCTCGCCGCGCCGGCCCCGTGCCGCAGCGACAGGATCAGCAGGCCGTCATCCGCCAGCAGACCCGCCAGCGTCGGCAGGGCGATGCGCCGGTCCGGGGCGTCCAGATGCTGCCAGACGGCGGATAGCAGCACCCGATCGAATCGCTGCCCCATCGCGGAAACCGTCTCCAGCGCGGGCAGCCGGTCATCCATCCAGCGCACGGCGGGCCCGCTCCGGCGGGCCCCAGCCTCGCGCAGCGCCGCCACGGGTTCGACCGCCAGCACGCTTGAGCCGCGTCCCGCCAGCCAGGCGGCGTTTGTCCCCGCCCCCGCCCCGACGTCCAGCACCCTCGCGGGCCCCGGCGTCAGAAAGGCGTGGACGGGCGACAACAGCCCCGCCGGATCGATGGCCTCCGCCCGCGCGATCTGGTCGTCAGCGGCGTCGGCATACCCTTTCAGGATCGCGTCCACCGACATGATGTGCCTACTTCGGCCGGTGCATGGCGCAGATCTTGTTGCCCGACGGGTCGCGCAGATAGGCCAGGATCATCGGGCCAAACGGGCCGTTGCGCTCGCCGGGCGGGTCCTCGATCGCGCGGCCGCCGGCGGCGACACCGGCGTCGTGGAAGGCCTGGACCATTTCGGGTGTCTTGGCGTGGAAGCCGATGGTGCCGCCGTTGGCGTGGCAGGCGGGGTCCCCGTCGATGGGCTTGCCGATCGCGAAGGCGCCGCGCGCCGAACGCCACCAGTAGCGCCCCTTGGGATCCGGCCCGGCCGCGGGCTCCAGCCCCAGGGCGCCGAGCGCGGCGTCATAGAATTTGCGCGACGCCTCGATGTCGTTCGCGCCGACCGTCATGTGGGTGAACATGGCTTTCCCTCCCTGCCTTGCTATTGGTTAGTCTTTTTAGAGAACTGATCTCGACGCGCAAGCCGGTCGGACGGGAACTCAGCCGCCCCCGCCCGGATCGCTCGGATCGGGGAAGTAGAGTTGATTGCCGTCCGGATCGCTTACGATCAGGGACCGGTAGCCCCACCAGCCCCGGGAGAACTCCACGCCGCCGGCCGTGAAGGCTTCCGGCAGCGCCGCCCAATCCTCGTCGGTCAATTCGATGAACAGCATGCCCGCGCCGACCTTGTCGGGCCATTGCTTGCTGAAGATGATCTCGCACTCGTCACGCTGCACCTGAGCGACCACTGACGGTCCGCCGGGTTTCGTCGGCGCGGGCAGTCCGGGCGCATCGTCCTCGGCGAATTTCCACGCCACGGCGAACCCCAGCCGGCCATAGAATTCCAGAGCGACATCGACGTCCGTTACGAACAGGACGGGCCGGGTGTACCACTTCGCCATCGTCAGGGCATCCGCCCTAGAAGACTACCACGCTGCGGATGCTCGTACCCGCATGCATCAGGTCGAACGCTTCGTTGATCCGCTCCAGCGGCAGGGTGTGGGTGATCATCGGGTCGATCTCGATCTTGCCGTCCATGTACCAGTCGACGATCTTCGGCGTATCCGTCCGGCCGCGCGCGCCCCCGAAGGCCGAGCCCCTCCAGACGCGGCCGGTGACCAGCTGGAACGGACGGGTGGCGATCTCCTTGCCCGCCTCGGCCACGCCGATGATGATGCTCTCGCCCCAGCCGCGGTGGCAGGCTTCCAGCGCCTGGCGCATGACCACGGTGTTGCCGGTGCAGTCGAAGGTGTAGTCGGCGCCGCCGCCGGTCAGCTCGACCAGATGGGCGACCACGTCCGACACTTCCTTCGGATTGACGAAATGGGTCATGCCGAAGCGGCGGCCCCACTCTTCCTTGTCGCCGTTGATGTCGACGCCGACGATCATGTCGGCCCCGACCATCTTGAGGCCCTGGATGACGTTCAGGCCGATGCCGCCCAGGCCGAAGACCACGGCGTTGGCGCCGGGCTCGACCTTGGCCGTGTTGACCACCGCGCCGACGCCCGTGGTCACGCCGCAGCCGACGTAGCAGGCCTTGTCGAAGGGGGCGTCCTTGCGGATCTTGGCCAGCGCGATCTCCGGCAGAACCGTGTAGTTCGAGAAGGTCGAGCAGCCCATGTAGTGGGCGATGGCCTGGCCCTTGTAGCTGAAGCGGCTGCTACCGTCGGGCATCAGCCCCTTGCCCTGGGTGCCGCGAATGGCGGTGCACAGGTTGGTCTTGCGGCTCAGGCAGCTTTTACACTGGCGGCATTCCGGCGTGTACAGCGGGATCACGTGATCGCCGACCTCGACCGAGGTGACGCCCGGTCCGACCTCGACCACCACGCCTGCGCCCTCGTGGCCCAGGATGCTCGGGAAGATGCCTTCGGAATCCAGGCCGTCCAGCGTGTAGGCGTCGGTGTGGCAGATGCCCGTGGCCTTGATCTCGACCAGCACCTCTCCGGCGCGCGGCCCCTCCAGATCGACCTCGACGATCTCCAGCGGACGTTTGGCCTCGAAGGCGACGGCGGCGCGGGTTTTCATGGCTGGGCTCCTTGATTTGCGCCTGTGTGTCACGAGGTGCGTCGCAAAGGCCAGACCGTCGCGACGCCAATAAAGTGCACTGTGAAAAAATGGAGTGCACATAGTGCACTTTTGTAAAGTGTACTTGACATCGCTCACGCTCGTCCGGGACGTCCGGAGGACTTTAGCGGAGGGATGCGTCAAAGCCGGTCGCACGACCGCACGCGCCCGGCGGAAGCTCACCCTGCCTGCACGGGTGGAAGCAAACTCCGGAGTGTCCATTTGGGCGTTCGGCGTTCGACGGACTTCAACCTCTCGCGACTTAGAAATCTCCTAAGGTTGTGAGGCGTCCGAAAACCACAAGCAAAGGTTGCCGTCGCGCCGAAAAGAAACGACAGTCCCAAGGTCTGAAACCACCCTTGGAGAGACGACCGTGAAACTTGGAAGCGCCGTTGCGGCCATGGCCGCCGCCCTGTGTCTGTCGGCCGGTGTCGCGCCCGCCGTCGCCGTCAGCGATCCCATCATCTACGCCGGCACGACCTACTGGTACTGGGACGAAGCCCATACCCAGCTGGCCGGGTACCAGATCGTCGAGTGCAATGGAGTCCGCCACGGCCCCTACCCCGGCCCGGGCGAGCCCTATGCCTGGATCACCGAGCACGAGGTCTTCGTTCCCCTGAACTGCTAGCGGCCCAGTCCGGATGGCGGCGGCGCCGGGCCGCCATCCGGACGACGCCACGCGCTGCGAGGCCGACCCCGTCGATGCTATGAAGACCCATGGCTTCTGGAAACCTCGTCATCCTCACCGGCGCCGGCATATCGGCCGAGAGCGGCGTCCCAACCTTCCGCGCCGACGACGGCCTGTGGATGGGACATCGGATCGAGGATGTCGCCACGCCTGAAGCCTTCGCCCGCAACCCCGCCCTGGTGCAGGACTTCTACAACAAACGCCGCCGCCAGCTGGCCGAGGTCCAGCCCAACCTCGCCCACCACGCGCTCGCCGAACTGGCCGCGCGATGGGAGGGCGACTTCCTGCTGGTGACCCAGAATGTCGACGACCTGCATGACCGCGCCCATGCCTTGCAGCCGCCCGCCCCGGGCTTCGAGCTGATCCACATGCACGGCGAACTGCTGAAGGCGCACTGCACCGCCACCGGCGCGGTCATCGACTGCCCCGACGACCTCGACCCGCGCCACGACAGTCCGTTCAGCAGCGAAGGCCGGCTGCGCCCGCACATCGTCTGGTTCGGCGAAATGCCGCTGCGCATGGAGCGGATCGAAGCGGCCATCGCGGACTGCGATCTGTTCGTCTCCATCGGCACATCGGGCGCGGTCTATCCCGCCGCCGGCTTCGTCCAGGACGCCCGACGCGCCCGCGCCCGCACGGTCGAGATCAATCTCGACCCGTCCCACGGCGCCCGCAGCTTCGACGAGGTCCTCTATGGTCCGGCGACCCGGACCGTGCCCGCATTCGTGGACCGGCTGCTGGGCTAGGCCAGCCAGCCCATGTGTTCGGCCAGGATCGAGGCGCCGATCACGATGAGCGCCACCCCGCCCAGGAACTCGGCCGCCTTGCCCATCCGCGCGCCCACGGCCTTGCCGATCAGCATGCCGATGGTCGTCGCCACGAAGGTGGTGAAGCCGATGCTCGCGGCGATGATCCAGATGTTGGCGCCGATGAAGGCCAGGCCCACGCCCACCGCGGCCGCGTCGATCGAGGTGCCGATGGCGGTGGCGACCAGGGCCAGAACGCCGTTGCGCGCCGCCCTCGCGCCGCCGTCTTCATCGTCGACGGGCTGGAAGGCCTCCCACAGCATCTTGGCGCCCACCGCCCCCAGCAGGCCGAAGGCGATCCAGTGATCGACCTGTTCGACGAAGCCGGCGGCGATCAGGCCCAGAGACCAACCGATCAGCGGGGTGATCGCCTCGATCACGCCGAAGACCAGGCCGTTGCGGACGGCCGTGGCGAAAGGGGGACGATGGGCCGCGCCGCGCCCCACGGCGGCGGCGAAGGCGTCCGTCGACATGCTGAGCGACAGCACCGCGATGGAAAGAGGGGTCATGAGAACGAATCCGCCGGGCGCACGAGACAGCGCGTTCGCGACCCTGCCGGTAGGGGCCCGCGAAGCACGCTGGTCTCGCCAGGCGGACACTCGGTCCGCTGATCGCACCACGAGTCCCCAATCCTCGGATCGAAGGCTACGAGTGTGTTGACGCGATCCCGGCTGAACGTCGCCGGCGGCTACTCCCCAACGAGGCGGCTCCTACAGGAACCGATTTGCGGGATCAACCGCGTGACCCGTCTCAAGCCGGCGGCGAGGCTCCGAAGACGGCGTCGCCGAGCCGGCCGCGCACGGGATTGGGCAGGCTGGTGTTGTTGAGGATCACCAGCGTGCGCCCATCGTCGAACCGGTGCGCCAGCAAGGCGCGATAACCCACCGTGCTGCCCGTGTTCCAAGCCGCCGGGCGCGCCTGTCCGTCGATCATCAGCGTCCGCACCCGCCCGCCCAGCGCGTAGTCGTCGCCCGTGGCGATGACGGTCCTCAACCGGCGCTGCGAATCCGTGGACAGCAAGTCGCCGTCGAACACCCCATGCGCGGCCTTCAGCAGGTCGGCGGCGGTCCCGTAATAGCCGCCCGCAGCCAGCATCATCGGCATTCGCTCATTGGGCTGGCGCACCAGGGGCTCCAGCGTGCGGTAGGACACCGCCGTGCGCGGCGTCTCGATGAAGGCGTCGTCGCCGCGGATCTCGTTCAGGCCCAGCGGCTCCAGCAGCAGGGTCCGGATGGCGTCCGGGAAGGCCTGCCCGGTCACACGCTCGACGATGCCCAGGACGATGATCCAGTTGGTGAAGGCGTAGTCGAACTGGGCGCCCGGCTCGAACTTCAGGTCGCCCTGGCAGAACAGGCGCAGCGCCTCCTCGGTCGGGATCACCCGCGTCCGCAACGACGGATCGGCCCGCATGACGTCGCCCAGGAGGGCCGGCACGCCGCTGGTGTTCGACAGCAGGTGCGTCAGGGTCAGCTTCGCCCCGGTGTCCGCCCGGTACTCCGGCAGCCAGGTCGTGATCGGCGCCTCCAGCGACAGGCGGCCCTGGTCCACCAGCTTCAGCACCGCCGTCGCCGTCAGCCATTTGGAGATCGAGGCCAGGCAGTAGACGCCGTCCGCCCGCGTCGGGACCCCCGCCTCGACGTCGTGCATCCCCAGGGTGATAGTCTGCTCGGCTCGCCCCGCTCGGCCGGTCATCAGCACGCCGGTGAAGCCGGTTTCGGCCGCCAGGGCGCGCAGCGTCGCCTCATCGGCGTCGTCCGCGAGCGCGCGTGAGGCGAAGGTGGAGCCGGCCAGCAGGGAGGCGGCGGACCCAAGGACGACGCGACGGTTCAACATGCCGTCCAAGCTCCACCGTAAACAGGCGTTTTTGCGGCGGCCTCCAGCCCCGACCTCAGCCTCTGGGCGCGAACAGGATGATCCCGGCCCCGGCCAGACAGACCGCGCCGCCGATCAGGTCCCAGCGGTCCGGAGGACTTTTCTCGACCATCGCCATCCAGATCAGCGAGGCGCAGATATAGACCCCGCCATAGGCAGCGAACGCCCGTCCCGCCGCCGCCGCCGGCACGAGGGTCAGCAGCCAGGCGAAGGCGATCAGAAAGGCCACGCCGGGGATCAGCCACAGCGGCGAACGGTCCAGCTTCAACCAGGCCCAGAAGGCGAAACAGCCCGCGATCTCCGCCAGCGCCGCCAGCGGATAGATCCACAGCGCCTTCACTCCTCGGCGGCCTTCCGGTCCGCCGCCGCCCGCGCCTCGGCCATCTTGGCCAGCACCCGGCCGCGCCCCTTGGCCAAGGCGTGGATGGCGCCTCGGAAGGTGGCGACCTCCTGCTCGCTGAAGGCCGAGCGGCCCAGCATGACGCGCAGGTTCTGGCTCATCGACCGCTTCTTCTCGGGCGGGAAGAAGAAGCCCCCGGCCTCCAGCTCCGCCTCGAAATGCTCGTACATGCCGATCAGCAGTTCGTTCGAGGCGGGCGGATCGATCTCGCGGAAGCGCGGCGGCGGAGCGTCCAGGATCAGGGTGCGCCACTCATAGGCGTTGATCGCCACCGCCTGCGCCAGGTTCAGCGAATGGTGCTTCGGATCGATCGGGATGGTGGTGATGCCGGCGGTCAGGGCGATATCGGTCGTCTCCAGCCCCGCCCGCTCGCCACCGAACAGCAGGCCCGTCTTCAGGCCCGAGGCGGTGTCGTCGTACAGGATGCGCGCCGACTCGCGCGGCGTGCGCACCGGCATCCGCGTCTCGCGCGGGCGGGCCGTGGTCGAGAAGACGGTGTTCAGATCCGCGACCGCCTCAGCCACGCTGTCGAACACCTTGACCTCGTCCAGCACCCAGTCGGCGCCCGAGGCCGTGGCCCAGGCCCGCTCCTGCGGCCAGCCGTCGCGCGGGCTGACGAGGCGCAGTTCGCTCAGGCCGAAATTGGCCATCACCCGGGCCACGGCACCGATGTTGTCGGCCAACTGGGACTTGTCGAGGATGACGACGGGCGGGGTCAGGTCGGGCATGGGCCGTCCCTACCCCCGCAGGCCGTCGGGCGAAACCCTCAGTCCTCGCCGACCATGGCCAGCCACGGGTCGGCCGTCCCGGCCTCGACCTCGGCCACCTTCACCGCCGGCCAGCCAATCGAGTCATCGGCCGAGTCGCGCCAGGCGAGGATGTAGAAGTCGCGCAGCTCCGAGGCGCCGGCGGCCAGTCGGGCGATGGTGAACTCGGCTCCCCGCGCGTCGCCGTCGCCGAAGCCCCCGGCCTTCTCCAGGCGGTAGAAGGGCGTCACCTGGCCCAGCGTCGCCCGCAGATAGACGGGCACCCGCGCGCGCAGGTCGAAGCCGTCAAGCTGGGGCGCGGTCATCGCGGCCTCGATGGCGTCCAGACGGGCGACCTTGGCGGTGAAGGCGCCCTCGAACAGGCTGTGCGTCTGGCGCGAGGTGGTGAAGCCTTCGGGGTTGGGCGTGTTCCGGTCCCAGCCGTTGTAGTGGATGGTGGTGTGGTGGGGCTGGGAGCCGTCGCCGATGTAGTGGCCCAGCACGCCCATGTCGCGCAGGATCAGGGCCTCGCGACGCTCGCGATCGACGCGGTACCACTCCTTCCTCGCCGGATCGGTCTCGCGCGCCTCCTGGGCGTTCAGCACGCGCCAGTAGGCAAAGTCGCGCACCAGGTTCTGATAGCCGTCCCAGATGGCATACGGCAGGTAGCCCGCGTCATTGACGTCCAGGCCGGCGGTCGTGAGGGCGGCGTCGTATTCCGACTTCAGGCGCGGCAGGGCATCGATCGACGGGCCCGCGGCGCTCATGATGAAGCCGTTGTCGTCCATGTCCACGAAGTGGGCCGTGTCCCGCTCGCGGTCGTGCGGCTGGCCGCCGCCCTTCCAGCGGTCCGGCTCGCGCGCCAGTTCGCCGATGTCGGCCGCCGCGCCCGGCGTGCGCAGGAAGGCGGGCATGTCGTCCGGCAGGGCGCGCACCGCGGCGATCCCGATCAGCCGGTGGCCGGTGTTGCCCCACGCCTGCACGGCGGCGGGAACGGCGACGGCGGCCAGCACGCAGACGGCGGCGGCGGCGAGGGCGAAACGCTTCATGGGGCAAGGTCCGGATTATGGATGTGACCGCGTTAGATCGCCCTCGCGGCGGCGTCCAGCGGCTTCTTGCGGCGCCAGCTTGACCGCAGCCTCGCGCCCGCCCTAACGCTGGTCATCCCTGTTGTGAGGTCCGTCGTGTTCAAACGTTCCCTGTTGCTGGCCGCCGGCCTGATGGCCCTCGCCACCGTCGCCCAAGCCCAGACCGCCGCGGCGCCGGCTGCGGCGCCCGCGCCCCTGGTCGTCGATCAGGCCCGGGTCGAGGCGCACGAGGCCTTCCTCGCGGGCGACGCCCTGCGCGGCCGCGGCAGCGCGACGCCGGACGAGGCCGTCGCCGCCGCCTATGTGGCGGCCCGCTTCGCCGAATACGGCCTCAAGCCCGCGCCGGGCATGGGCAGCTATCTGCAGACCGCCGGCGTCGTCCGCCGCGAGCCCGTCCCGCCCAGCCGCCGCGCGCGCTGGGAAGTCATCGCTCCCGAAGGCGCCGAACGCATCACCACCAACGCCATCGGCTGGCTGCAGGGGTCGGACCCGTCGGCGGGCGTGATCATGATCTCGGCCCACCTGGACCACCTCGGCGTCCGCGACGGCGTCATCATGCACGGCGCCAACGACGACGCCTCCGGGGTCGCCGCCGTGCTGGAACTGGCCCGCACCCTGGCCGGCGGCGAGCAGCCGAAGCGTAGCATCCTGTTCGTCTGCTACGGCGCCGAGGAGATGGGCCTGCTCGGCTCGCTGTGGTTCGCCCGCAACCCGCCGGTGCCGATCTCGGACATCGTCGCCAATCTCGAGATCGAGATGATCGGCCAGCAGGACCCCAACATGCCCGCCGGCGTCATGATGATCACCGGCTTCGAGCGCTCAAATTTCGGCCCGGCCCTGAAGGAGCGCGGCGCCCTGATCGCGCCGGACATTTATCCGGACCAGCATTTCTTCGAACGCTCGGACAACTACCAGCTGGCCCTGCAGGGCGTGGTCGCCCACACCGTGTCCGGCTGGGCCACCATCCCGAGCTACCACACGGCCGACGACACCATCGCCAACCTGGACATCCCCTTCATGACCCGGGCGATCCAGTCCCTGGTCGAGCCCATGCGCTGGCTCGCCTCCAGCGACTTCAAGCCCGACTGGGTCGAAGGCGGCCGGCCCCAACCGCGGCAGTAGGGGTCAGGCGATCCCGAACGCCGCCTCGGTCCGTCCGACCCACGCCCTGACCGCCGGATAGGCCGACAGATCGAAATCGCCCTCGTGCGCCACCCGCGTGTAGGCGACCAGCGCCAGGTCGGCGAGCGAAGCCGCCTCGCCCGCCAGCCAGTCGCGCCCGGCCAGCCCCGCCTCCATCCGGGCAAGGGCCGCATGGCCGCGCTCGACCAGGCGCGGCTCGATCTGGTCCGCGCTCTTGCCCGCGAGGGCGCGCTGGAACCGGACGACGGCGATATAGGGCTCGTGGCTGTACTGTTCCCAGAACAGCCATTCGAACATCCTGGCCCGGTCGTAGGGATCGCCGGGGATCAGCGCCGTCCCCTCGCCCATGTGGACAAGTATGGCGTTCGACTGCGCCAGCGCCCGACCGTCCTCCAATACAATCGTCGGCGTCTGTCCCGCCGGGTTCAGGGCCAAAAACTGTGGAGATCGGGTCACACCGGTTGTGACATCAGTTTCGACCCAGCGATAATCACGCCGCAACCAGTCGAGCAACCACTTGACCTTCAAACAGTTGCCGGAACGAATATCGCCATAGACAGTAAGCATCGTTCACCAGCAAAGAGTTTGTAACCTGCGAATACAGCTTACAGACTTGTCATCATCAGCCAAGCCCGGTTGCGCTTAACCATCCAGAAGCCCCACTTATCCACTGGCGATCCGGACAGGAGGTCGCACCCGGGCACGAATGTCTGTCTTTTGACACAATTGGAAACGAAAAGCCCGTCGCCGGACAAGTCGGGGCCGGTGATTCCGCGAGTCTGTTCATGCTCGGCACTGCCGCCGCGTTCGCCCTGCTTTGGGCGATGGCCTTCCCCGCCCAGGCGGACGTCACGGAAGATCCGGTCTCCTACGAAGCGGCGTCGTCGCAATCGTGGGGCGCTGAGGAAACCTCCGCGACCGATGAAGGTTCCAACGACGGCGCCGTGGTCGAGCTGACCTCCGAACAACAGGCCCTGATGGACGGCGACGCCCGCTGGAGCGCCTCGGCGCGCCTCTATCACGCGGGTGGCGGCGGCGCGACGGGCAACGACAGCCTCGGCTGCCGTCCGGTCGCCATGCGCACCGTGGCGGTCGATCCCCGCTACATTCCGCGCCGCAGCGTGCTGTTCATCCGCGAAACGGTCGGCCTGCGCCTGGCCGACGGCACCATCCACGACGGCTACTGGTACGCCTCCGACACCGGCGGCGCGATCAAGGGCCAGAAGATCGACCTGTATACCGGCCACGGCCGCGGTTCGATGCAGCAGGCCATGCGCCTGAACATGCGCACCCTGACCATCGCCGACGCCGGCCGTTTCGACGGCTGCCCGCCTTCGTGGGACGCCGCCCCCAGCCGTGCTCCACTGATGGCCGCCTCGGCCCGCACCACCGGCGCGTCCAACTAGCCACGCCGGGCCGACCTGACACCGATTTAATGTGACTCCCTGCTACACCTGTAACATGCTACATATGTAGCAGAGTACAGGAGGTCGCCGTGATCGAGTCCCTGCCCCGCCGTGAGCGCGAGGTGTTCGAGGTGCTGTGCGGGCTGGAGTCCGCCACGGCCAGCGCCGTCCGCGCGGGCCTCAGCGATCCGCCCAGCGACTCCGCCGTCCGCACCCTGCTGGGTCGGC
Organism: Brevundimonas sp. GW821-FHT09G01; assembly: GCF_059416065.1. Classification (NCBI taxonomy): domain Bacteria; kingdom Pseudomonadati; phylum Pseudomonadota; class Alphaproteobacteria; order Caulobacterales; family Caulobacteraceae; genus Brevundimonas; species Brevundimonas sp. GW821-FHT09G01. Next base: position 163,260 of record NZ_JBWKOL010000004.1, on the reverse strand, counting down.
TGGTCGCCAAGGGGCTGATCGTCCACCGCAAGGTCAACCAGGCCTATGTCTATGCGCCCGCGCCGGCGGCGTCCTCGGTCGCCGAGGGCGCGCTGCAACGGCTGGTCCGCACCTTCTTCGACGGCTCCGCCGCCAGCGCCGCCACCGCCCTGCTCGGGATGGCGGAAAGCCTGAAGGACGAAGAACTCGACGCCCTTCAGAAGGCCATAGATCAGGCGCGGGAGCGGGGGCTGTGAGCGCCGCCGTCCTGTTCGACCTGGCGTGGAAGTCCGGGGTGGTCGCCGCCGCCGTCCTCGCCGCCGCAGCCCTGCTGCGATCCCGTCCGGCGGCCGAGCGCGTGGCCCTGCTGCGGCTCGGCGTGGTGATCGTCCTGGCCCTGCCCCTGCTGACGACCGTCGTTCCGGCCCTGCGGATCCAGGCCCCCGCCCTCGCTCGCCTCGAGCCCGCACCGGCCGCCGCTCCCGCCGTCGCCCCATCGCCCGCCCCTCTCCCTTCCATCGCCACCGCCGCTCCGCCCCGCCCCGCCGCTGCGGTCGCGCCGGCACGCGCCGCGCCTCCGCACCGCGTCACCCCGCTCGCCATGCTCGGCGCCGTCTGGGCGGCAGGCGTCGGCGTCCTGCTGCTGCGCCTGCTGGGCGGGGTGGCCGCGCTGACCCTGTGGACCCGCCGCGCCGATCCGGTAAGCGATCCGGCCTGGCGCGCGGCGCTGGACCGCGCCGTCGCCGGCGGCCGGCGGCCGCGCCTGAAAGTCTCGTCGCGCATCGCTTCGCCGCTGAGCTGGAGCTGGCCGCGCGGCGTCATCCTGATCGATGAAGAAACGCTGTCGCGACCTGAGCGCGCCGACGCCGTGCTGACGCACGAGATGGGCCATATCCGCCATTACGACTGGCTGTTCCTGATGCTGTCGCACGCCCTCGTCGCCATGCAGTGGTTCAACCCCTTCGTCTGGCTCCTTCAGAAGGAACTGGCGCGCCAGTCCGAGCACGCCGCCGACGCCTGGGCCGTGCGCCGCATCGGCCGGACCGATTACGCGGGCGCCCTGGTCGCCATGGCCCGGAGCGCCCGCCCGCACGCCGCGCTGGGCATGGCGGGACCGACCGCCAGCGACCTGGCGCGCCGGGTCGCCGCCATCCTGGATGCGTCTCGCGGCAAGGGCCGCCCGTGGTCGACCGCCGTGGCCGCTGTCGCCTTTATCGGCATGGCCGGTCCGTTGGCGGCGCTGGAGTGGACGCCCGAAGCCCTGCCCGCGCCCCTGCGTCCCGCCACCGCTCCGACGTCTGGCGCCGCCGCTTCCGCCGCTCCCACCACCGCCGCGGCCGTCGTCGCCCTGCTGCCCCAGGGCCTCACGGCTCCTTCCGACGCGAGCCCGACGACGCCCCTGACCCCGGACGCCCTCGCCGTCCTGATCCGCCAGCGTGATCGCGGGCTGGAGATGTTCGAGGCCGGCGCTCGCACCCTGGAGGCCGGCGCGGACCAGATCAGCCGGCGGGTTCATCTGGTCCCCGAGCCGGAGGAACGCGCCGAAATGCTCGAGGAGGCCAACGCGCTGAGGGCGGAAGCCGCGAGTTTGCGCGCCCAGGCCCGCGATCTGGCCGCCCGCGATCCCGCCACCCTGAAACCCATGTCGGAGGAGGAGGAGCGTGAGATGGCCGCCGAGCTGCAGGGCCTGCTCGCCCTGCCGGCGCAGATGGGAATGGACCTGCCGGTGAACGCCAATATCCCCGTGGGTGTAGAGGCCGGCGCCGCCCTGCCTCTTCCCGTCCCGCTCGTGATGCCCGCCGCTCCGCCGCAGGCCCGCGAGGGACTCGCCGCCGGCCTGCGCGAGGGGGCCGGACGAACACGCGACCAGGCCGCCCGGATGGACGCGGAAGCCGCACGGATCGAGCAGGATCGGTCACAGCCGCAGGAGGCGGCCGATCACGCCGTCAACCTTCGGAACGACGCCTCCGCCCTCCGCCAGCAGGCCGACGATCTTGAACGGCAGGCCGCCGACGTGATGTCCGACTGACCTGATCCCCGCTCCCTGATCCCCTTCGCCCGCGCCGCTTCCACGGCGTCACGCCACCCCCTTGCCTGACGGCAGGATCTTCCCCCCAAACCGGAGATACCCGATGCGACCCCTCGCCATCGTTTGCGGGCTGCTGCTCGCCGCCTGCCCCGTCACCGCCGCCCTGGCCCACGACGACGCGCCCGCCCCGCAGGCCCGCTTCGTCTACGGTGACCTGAACCTGCGCCGACCGGCGGATCAGGACGAACTGGTCGGTCGCGTCGCCCGCGCCGCCGCCGACTATTGCCGCGACCACGCCGAGGTGGTCACGCCCCACCACCGGCGTGCGAATGCGCGATACTGTCCGGCCACCATGCGGGTGCAGCTGATGTGGGCCATGTCCCCGTCCGTCCGCCAGGCCTATGACGCAGGCTGGCGGCGGCGGCCCTGAGCGCGCCGGGGCGTTCCTCTTTTAGAACTTCCGCTTGCCGGAGACCGTCTCGAAGAACATCCGCCAGTCGCCCATCAGGCTCCACAGCGGATATGTGAAGGTCGCCGGCCGGTTCTTCTCGAAGAAGAAATGGCCCACCCAGGCGAAGCCGTAGCCGACCACCGGCATCAGCAGCAGCCACCATGGGTTCAGCGTCGCCACCGAAAACACCAGTATCCCCAGCACCAGGGCGCTGCCCACGATGTGGATTCGCCGGCACGTCCGGTTGGAGTGCTCGTGGATGTAGTGGGGATAGAACTGGCTGAACGACTGGTAGCGTTCGCCGGGGGCGGGCTGGCTGGTCATGGGGGCGAAGGTTCCGCCCGGAACGCCGTGGGGTCAAGCGCCGCCCGTTCACCATCCCTGTCAGCCGCCGGGTAAGGCCTTGCCCCTCATGATGGCGGCCTCGACAGGAGCATCACCATGCAGGCCTTCGCCATCGCCGCCTCGGGCGTCGCCGACGCCACGGCCCGCTTCGCCGCCAGCGCGGAACGCACCGCCCGCGCGCCTTTGGACGATCTGGCTGGCGAAAGCGTCGAACGCATCGAGGCCGAAATCGCGCTGAAGGCCAATGTCGCTGTACTGAAGACCGCCGATGAGATGTACGGCGGGCTGCTGGACATTCTGGCCTAGACCTCGGCGGGCTCCGGCCCGAACAGCCGCCGGATCATCGGCCAGATGTTGGCCAGGGCCGAGAAGAAGCCGACCACGCTCGAAATCCACTGGAACGCCGTCCACACCCAGCCGAACAGGTCGCCGTCGCCGATGGCCTCGCTGATCGGGAACAGCAGCCGCGCCACCCCGATCTGGAAGGCGGCGTAGGCCTGCGAATACTCGATAGACCGGTCGGCGAAGAAGGCGATGGCCACCGCAGCCGACACCGGCGCCCACAACAGCGGCAGGGCCAGCACAGCCGCCAGGACCAGCACCGCCAGCTTGGTCCCCAGGGTCTCGCGCGACAGCAGGCTGGCGATCACGCCCCCTCCGAGGCCCAGCACCACCCCGACCATCGCCGCCGGCAGCACCAGGTCGGCCGCGTCGATCAGGTCCACGAACACCGCCGCCAGCCAGACACCCGCCCCCGCCAGCAGGAAGCCCCCCACCCACAAGGCGGCGTACTGTCCCAGACGGCGTTTCAGATGAGCCAGACTGACCATGGCGACGACTCCGCGAGGCGCCGAGCATGGCGCGACGAGGCGTCCAAGTCCACTTGCCGAACAGCGGTCTGAAGGTCAGGCGCCGGCCTTGGGCGGCAGTTCGAAGAAGTCCGTAAATCGCTCGAACACCGCCGGATCCCCCTCCACGACCACCTCGCCCGAAGCCCGCAGGTCGTCCAGCGCCCGAAAGCCGTAGACCATCGCCGCCACGTCCGACGGCCGCGCGGTCAGCACGACCTGCGCCGTCCCCGCCACGCCCCGTTCCGCGGTCAGCACGCCATCCGCAACCGTCACGACGAACTCTTCCGGGCCGAAGCGGAAACCGATCGACAGGCAGACGTCGCCCGCCTTGTCGGCGTCGAACATCGTCTTCAGCGACAGCATCATGGAGACGGAGCTCAGTGGCAGGGTCGGGTCATGCATCGGCGACCGCGCCGCCCATTTGCCCAGCGCACCGACGATCGGCTCGGCCTCCCGGCCCCAGTCGGTCAACTCGTAGACCTGCACCGAGGCGGGCGGCGGCAGACGGCGCTTCACGAGCAGCCCGGCGGCCTCCAGCCCCTCCAGCCGCTGCGTCAGCACATTCGCGCTCAGCCCCGGCAAGCCGGCCTTCAGGTCTCCGAACCGCTTGGGGCCCAGCATCAGCTCGCGCATCACCAGCAGCGCCCAGCGCTCGCCGACCAGATCCAGCGCGTGCGCGGTCCCGCAGGCGTCCTCGTAACGCCGCAGCGTCTGCTTAGTTATCTTTTCTAACTTCATGCTTGCGTTTAATAACATTCCGAGTCAGGTTTCTCAAGCCGCAAGACGCCGGCGCAAGAACGAAGCGCCGCCCGCCGCGCTCAAAACCCCAGGAGAGAGACATGCCCTTCCTCGACATCACCGTCATCCCCGTGCCGACCGCCAAGAAGGACGCCTACCTCAAGCACTCCACAGTGATGTCGCCCCTCTTCCGCGAACAGGGCGCCCTGTCGGTCACCGAGACCTGGGGCGAGGACGTGCCCGACGGCAAGGTCACGGACTTCAAACGCGCCGTCGCCCTGCAGGACGGCGAAACCGTCGCCGTCGGCTGGATCACCTGGCCCGACAAGGCGACCCGCGACGCGGGCTGGGAAAAGCTCATGCAGGACGAGCGCATGATGGGCGGGGACGAGCCGCCGTTTGACGGCAAGCGCATGATCTTCGCCGGCTTCGACGTCATCGCGGAGAACTGAGACGCCCTGCGGTAGCGTCCCCTCGTGTCGTGAGGACGCTACCGTTCGTCTACCGGCAGAACCGGGTGTCGGTCGCCTCCAGGTGGAGGTGGTCGGCGTGCACGGCGTTGTAGTCGGGGCTGAGCGTGGTGCCGAAGATGCGGCAGGCGTCGTCGCGGATGCGGCGCAGGAAGCGCTGCTCGGCCTCGTCGCCGCCGAACCAGCGGTCCTTGACGCTGATCCGCCGCCCGTCGCGCAACCGCACCCCCGCGAAATCCAGCGCCGCCGCCTGCGAATGGGCGCTGATCCGGGTGCTGACGCCACCGTTGTTCACGTTGCGACAGGCGTAGGCGCCCATGTGGTCGATCTGGACCACGTCCGAGCCCAGGATTTCGCGCGCCGCCGGCTCGAGCGACTGCCGCCGCCAGACGCTGAGCGCCAAGGCGGTGCGGCAGGTCATCTCGATGTCCCCCGGCTGCATCCGCGCCACCGTGCCCAGGTCGGGGCCGAGAACCCCGCCCGCGACCAGTCCGCAGGCCTGGGGATCGCCCTTGTCCGGCACGGGCCGGAAGGTCACCCGCGCCGCCGTCAGCTGGGCCACGCACTGGCTCAGGTCGGCGCTTTCGCGGATCACGGCCGAGCGGGTGCCGCCGCCGATCGGCTGATCAATCAGGGCCCCCACCAGCGGCGCCTCGGTGCGGGACGGCGCGGCCGGATAGGGCGTCGGCGTGCGTCGGGGCTCGGGCATCATCGGGCTGCAGCTCGCCAGCAGGACGAGGGCGGTCAGGGCGAGCGGAAGGGAGCGCATGGCGCCGGAGTCTAGGGTGATTTGCCGCCGCTGGGGATCACCAACCCGCGACCCTGATCCCGGCAGCGGTCCGAGCAGAACTTCACCTGATCCCAGTCCCGCGCCCACTTCCTGCGCCAGCTGAACGGCAGGCCGCAGGCGGCGCAGGCCTTGGTCGGCAGGTCGGCCTTGGCGGGCGCGCGGCCCAGATTGACGTGCTTGCGGCTCATGCGGGGCCAGAAAAAGGGGCGGCTCTTTCGAACCGCCCCTTCGTCAATCTCAGCTGTCCAGGAAGGACCGCAGCTTCCGCGACCGGCTCGGGTGCTTCAGCTTGCGCAGCGCCTTGGCCTCGATCTGGCGGATCCGCTCGCGGGTCACGCTGAACTGCTGGCCGACCTCTTCCAGAGTGTGGTCGGTGTTCATACCGATGCCGAAGCGCATCCGCAGGACGCGTTCCTCACGCGGGGTCAGCGAGGCCAGGACACGGGTCGTGGTTTCGCGCAGGTTCGACTGGATGGCGGCGTCGATCGGCAGGACGGCGTTCTTGTCCTCGATGAAGTCGCCCAGGTGCGAGTCTTCCTCGTCGCCGATGGGGGTCTCCAGCGAGATCGGCTCCTTGGCGATCTTCAGGACCTTGCGGACCTTCTCCAGCGGCATGGCCAGCTTTTCGGCCAGTTCTTCCGGGGTCGGCTCGCGGCCGATCTCGTGCAGCATCTGGCGCGATGTGCGGACGATCTTGTTGATCGTCTCGATCATATGCACCGGGATACGGATGGTCCGCGCCTGGTCGGCGATCGAGCGGGTGATCGCCTGACGGATCCACCAGGTGGCGTAGGTCGAGAACTTGTAGCCGCGGCGGTACTCGAACTTGTCGACGGCCTTCATCAGACCGATGTTGCCCTCCTGGATCAGGTCCAGGAACTGCAGGCCGCGGTTGGTGTACTTCTTGGCGATGGAGATCACGAGGCGCAGGTTGGCCTCGACCATTTCCTTCTTGGCCTGACGGGCTTCGCGCTCGCCCTTCTGGACCGTCTGGACGATGCGGCGGTAGTCGTCGATCGGCAGGCCGGCCTCGGTCGCCACGGCGGCGACGTCGGCGCGGATCTGGGCGATCTGGCCGGATTCATTGTCGCTGAACTTGGTCCAGCGGACGCCCATTTCCTTGACGTTCTCGGCCCAGTTCGGATCCAGTTCCTTGGTGAAGTAGGCCTTCAGGAACTCGGGACGCGAGATGCCGTAGCTGTCGGCCAGGCGCAGCAGGCGACCTTCCAGCCCCATCAGCCGCTTGTTGATCGCGTACAGCTGCTCAACCAGCGCCTCGATGCGGTTGTTGTTCAGCTTCATCGTCTTCAGGCGGCCCGAGATGGTCGCCGTCAGGGTGTCGTAGGCCTTCTGGTCCTTGGCTGTCAGGATCTCGCCCTTCAGACGGGCCTCGACCAGCTTGTCCTGCAGCTTGCGGAAGCCGCCGAAGTCCGACGCGATGGCGTCCAGCACTTCCATGACGCCGTCGCGCAGCTCGGCTTCCAGCGCCGAGATCGACATGCCGCCGCCGTCGTCGAAATCCTCGTCGTCGTCGTCAGACTCGGGTTTCTCTTCCCCTTCGGCCTTTTCCTCGACCTCTTCCTCAACGGCCTCGCCAGCCGGCGGCTGGTTGTGCGGCAGGGACGAGGGATTCAGCACGCCGTAGGTGGCGTCCAGGTCGATGACCTCGCGCAGCAGGATGCGGTTGTTCGCCAGTTCGTCGCGCCACACCATGATGGCCTCGAACGTCAGGGCGCTTTCGCACAGACCCGAGATCATGGCGTCGCGGCCGGCCTCGATCCGCTTGGCGATGGCGATTTCGCCCTCGCGGCTCAGCAGTTCGACCGAACCCATCTCGCGCAGATACATGCGCACGGGGTCGTCGGTGCGGTCATAGGCGGCCTTGGCCGGCGTCTCGGCGACGTTCGTCTCGGCGCGCTCGGCGACTTCGCCGCCCTCGCCTTCCTTCTGCTCTGCGTCTTCCTCAGCCTCGACGACGTTCACGCCCATCTCGCTGAGCATGGCCAGGGTGTCCTCGATCGCGTCGGGGGTCACCTCTTCGGACGGGAGGACCTTGTTCAGCTCCTCCATCGTCACATAGCCCTTGGCCTTGGCTTGCTTGATGAATTTCTTGACGCCGGCGTCGGTAAGGTCGAGCAGCGGGCCGTCGCTCTGAACTTCGGCTTCCTGCGTCTCGGTCTGGGCGCTCATTCAGTCTCTTCTCCGCGGGGAGGGCTGATCAGGCCCGCCGCCAATACAACGTGTAGCGAGGTCGTTTGGTTACGAACTCGCGCTGTCTTCCCAAATTTCTCCAGTCTTGATCGCACGACGCAGCGCATCCCGCTCGGCCTTCAGCCGGCGAAACGCCTCGTCCTGCCCCGGCACGCTACGCGCCGAAGACAGGGCGTCTTCCAAGGCGGCGACACGGGTTAACGCGTCAAACGCCTGCGACCATCGGATCCTCGTCTCGCCGAGGGGCTTGTCTGCAGCCAGGAAAGGCGCGCCGGACTTTGCCGCCGCCTTCTCGACCTCACGCATTAAGACGTCATGACCCGATTGCGCCAGATGGCGACGGAGCGCCGCAGAGTCAAGGTCCTGACCCGAGAAGCGCAACCGGACCATCTCCTGCGCCAGTCCATCCAGCGACGGATCGCCGAAACCGTGGGAGGCGATCGCCTCCAGGTGGTCGTCCATCCGTTCGGGGTCGTCGATGGCGCCGTGGGCCAGGGCGGCGGCCACCGGCTCGATGGCGCGGCTCAGCGACTGCATGGCCTGAGCGCCCTCCACCGTCTGGCCCAGCTTGGGCGGCGGGCCGCCGAAACGGCCCTTTCCATAGCCCCCCTGCCCGTAACCCTGCCCGCCCTGCTGGCCCTGCGGCGGGCGGCGCGAGGGGAAGGCGGCGTCGAACCGCTCGAACATGTCCCGGCGGTACTGTTCGGCCAGATCCTTGTCCTGGATGGCCGACGCCTGCTGGCGCAGCCGGCCCTTGAAGCCCGCGCGGCGCTCAGGCGAGTCCAGCGGCTCGGCCTCGGCCTCTTTCTGGAACAGCACCTCGGCGAAGGGCTTGGTCGTCGCCAGCGCCTGCCGCAGCGCCGGGGCGCCGCGGTCGCGCAGGATGTCGTCCGGATCCTGGCCGCCTTCCAGCAGGGCGAAGCGGAACGAGCGGCCGGGCTTCAGCTGCGGCAGGGCCCGGTCGATGGCGCGATAGGCCGCCCGCCGTCCCGCCGCGTCGCCGTCGAAGCACAGCACCGGCTCGGCCGACACGCGCCACAACCGCTCCATCTGTTCTTCGGTCAGGGCCGTGCCCATCGGCGCCACGGCCGGGATGCCCGCCCGCTGGCAGGCGATCACGTCCATATAGCCCTCGACCACGACGATGCCCTGCTCGCCCCGGGACTCCGCGCCCAGGATGCGGCGCGCCTCGGGCAGGCCGTACAGGGTCGCGCCCTTGTGGAAGAGCGGGCTCTCGGGACCGTTCAGATATTTGGCCCGGTCGTCGGGATTCATCGCCCGACCGCCGAAGCTAACGATCCGCCCGCGGGCGTCGAGGATGGGGAACATCAGCCGGTCGCGGAACCGGTCATAGGGCGTGCCCCCCCCTTCCGGCGAGATCAGCATCCCGGCCTCGACCAGATCGCCCGGCTTGGCGCCGCGCTGGACCAGGGCCTGCTTCAGCCCCTCACGGTCGTTCGGCGCATAGCCGAGGCCGAAGCGCTCCCACTGGTCCTCGGGCAGGCCGCGCTTCTCCAGATATTCGCGCGCCGCCTTGCCGGTCGAACGGCGCAGATTGGCCGCGAACCATTTCTGGGCCAGGTCCATCCAGTCGTTCAGGCCCTGCCGCTTCTGCTCGCGCTCGGCGGCCTGCGGGTCCTCGGCGGGCAGCTGCATCCCGGCTTCCGCCGCCAGCCGCTGTACGGCCTCGACGAAGCTGAGCCGCTCGGTCTCCTGCAGGAAGCTGATGACGTCGCCATGCTTGCCCGAGCTGAAATCGTGGAAGAAGCCCTTGTCGTCATTGACGAAGAAGGACGGCGACTTCTCCTTTGAGAAGGGGCTGAGGCCCACATACTCGCGCCCCTGACGCTTGAGCTTCACCGACCGTCCGATGATGTCGGACGGGCGAAGGCGGGCCTTCAGTTCCTCGATGAAGCGTTCGTCAAAGCGCACGGTCACCTTATAGCGCGCGACTCAGCCAAACGGGGCGATTTACCTTTCGTTAACCAAGAAGGCAAAATGGCGACGCTAAGAGGCTGATTCAAAGCACAATTTTCTGGAACAATCCACAGGCCTTGTGGATTAACCACGCAACCGTCCCAGAAACGGGACGGGACCTGACGGTTTCGCAGCGGACGCTGCGGGGCCGCCCGGATTGAAAGCCGCCCATGTTCATAGCCATCGCCCGCCCGGCGGTGGAGCCCGAAGGCCCCGACGCCGTCGCCGTCCCCGGTTCCCCCGCCATCCCCTCCGCCTCGCCGCGCGCCCTGCATGCCCGATTGCTGCAGAACGCCGCGCTCCGGCGGATGCGCGGGCTCGAGAGACGCCGGAACAACCGTCCCGAGGACGCCGACTACTGGCTGCACGCCGCACCGGTCGCCGTACGCAAGGCCTGCGCCCTGCGGGAAGCCGCCGGCTTCCTCCCCCTGCCCTGACCTGCGGCGTCGCGTCTCGCCTCGCTGCCAGGGCTAGGCGCCGTCGCCGCGCCGGTGTTCTCTCCGGCAACGCTGAGGGGGAACCAGCCATGAAGACCGTCATCGCCGCCGTCGCCGCCGTCCTGATCGCCACGCCTGTCGCCGCCCAGGACATCGCGGGGCCTGTCGCCGCCGCCGTCGACCAGTTCGGCCAGAGCATGGCGGAGTCTATGGCCGGCGGGCCGGGCGTCTTCGTCACCGCCCAGGGTCGCGCGCCCCTGCCGGACGCCGGCGCCCTGCCGATGACCCTGACCATCAAGGGCGAGGGCAAGACCGCCGCCGAAGCCGTCGCCGACCGCAACGCCCAGCTGGACCGGGTCCGCTCGGCCGCCAACAATTTCGACGTCGCCATCGAGGTCGGGACCACGACCTATTCCATCTCCGAGGGGACCGATTGGACCGAGGCCTCCGCCTACGCCGGGGCCATGGACGCCGCCGCCGTGGCCGAGGCCGCCGCCGAAGCGGCTGTCGCTGTGGACGCCGCGGGCGACGCGGCTGAAGAGGCGCCCCCTGCCCGCACCGTCACCGCCTCGGTCCAGGTCAAGATCGTCCGCCCCAACGAAACCCGCCTGCCCGCCTTCGTCGACGCGCTGGTGGACGCCGGGGTGACCGATCTGGACGACAGCCTAAACGGCATGAACCTGGGCCAGATGCAGCCCTTCCTGTCGCTGATGGGGCTGGATACGGCCCGCGATCCGGGTGAGGCCGTGTGGAACGCCGCCACCGCCGACGCCATCGTCCGCGCCCGCGCCCAGGCCGAGACCATCGCCGCCGCCTCGGGCCGCCCGCTGGGACAAGTCCGCTACGTCTCGGTGCTGCTTCGCTCGCACGACGGCGAGGACGCCCTGGTCAGCGTCGCCGTTCGGTTCGGACTGGAGTGACGAAACTCTCCCTCGCCCTCGTGGGGAGGGATGTCGTCGCATCAGCGGCGACAGGGTGGGGTTCGTATCAGAGCGCTCGGTTCCCCACCCGTCCCGCTGCGCGGTCCACCCTCCCCAGGAGGGGAGGGAGATCCCCTCCTACGCTTTCATCGAATCCGCGAAGCGCTGGAACAGATAGAGGCTGTCGGTCGGTCCCGGCGAGGCTTCCGGGTGGTGCTGGACGCTGAACACCGGACGGTTCTTCAGGGCGATGCCGCAGTTGGTGCCGTCGAACAGGCTGACGTGGGTCTCTTCGACCGCCTCCGGCAGGCTGTCGCGGTCGACGGTGAAGCCGTGGTTCATCGACACGATCTCGACCTTGCCGGTCGTCAGATCCTTCACCGGATGGTTTGCGCCGTGGTGGCCTTGATCCATCTTCACCGTCTTGGCGCCCAGCGCCAGCGCCAGCATCTGGTGGCCCAGGCAGATGCCGAACACCGGCTTGCCGCTGTCGACCAGCTTCTTGATCTCCGGCACCGCGTACACGCCCGTCGCGGCCGGATCGCCCGGACCGTTCGACAGAACGACGCCGTCCGGATTGCGGGCCAGGACCTCTTCCGCCGTCGTCGTGGCCGGGACCACGGTGATCTTCGCGCCGGTCGAGGCCAGCGCCCGCAGGATGTTGCGCTTCACGCCGTAGTCGATGACCACCACCGTCTTGTCGGCGGCGTCGACCCGCGGATGGCCTTCCGGCCATTCCCACAGCCCCTCGTCCCATTCGAACGCCTGCAGGGTCGAGGCGGGCTTGGCCAGGTCCAGGCCGACCAAGCCGGTCCAGGCCTTGGCCTCGGCGACCAGGGCGTCGAGATCGAAGTTTCCGTCCGGATCGTGGGCGATCACGGCATGCGGCGCGCCGGTGTCGCGGATGCGGGCGGTCAGGGCGCGGGTGTCGACGCCGGCCAGGCCGACGACGCCGCGGCGCTTCATCCAGCCGTCGAAATCGCTTTCGGCGCGGTAGTTGGCCGGATCCGTCGGGACGTCGCGGAAGATCGCGCCCTTGGCCGAGGTGTCCGAGCCGCCGCCGATCTGCTCGATGTCCTCGACGTTCACCCCGACGTTGCCGACGTGGGGGAAGGTGAAGGCCAGGATCTGGCTCATGTAGGACGGGTCGGTCAGGATTTCCTGATAGCCGGTCATGGCGGTGTTGAAGACCACCTCGCCCAGCGCCGAGCCGGTCGCGCCGCAGCCGACGCCTTGGAAGATCGTGCCGTCAGCCAGCGCCAGAACGCCTGTGACTCCGGGAAGAAGGGTCTGGGTCATGGCGCGCTCCGTAAGGCCGTAATCCGGCGAACAAACGGCGGGGTGGTTAGGCCCCCTGACCCTCAGGGTCAACGCGCGATCCGGACTTTCTCAGAAACACGAACCATGCGGCGGTCATCAGGGCGACAAAACCCGCCGTCGGCAGGATGTATCCAGGGGCCGCGGCGGCCACGGCGGCGACGGCGAACACCATGCCCAGAACGGCGATGGAACGCGCGCCGGGCGTCTTCGCCAACCGGAACAGCGACAGCGCGCAGACGGCGTAGATGGTCAGGCTCAGGACTGAGGTGACGCCCACCAGCATGCCGAACTGCTTACCCAGCGTCGGCTGGCCCGACAGGATGGCGATCACGCTCATGAAGGCCGCGCCCAGCAGAGGGGTGACGATCGGCGTCCTGGTCGGCGAGCCGAAGCCCGAGGGCAGATAGCCCTGCTGCGCCGCGGCGCGCGCCGTCTCGCCGCCCATCATCGTCCAGCCGCCGATGGTGCCCAGGGTCTTGGTGATCGCGCAGACCGCGACGATTCCGGCGATCGAAGCGCCGAACACCCGCCCGGCCAGGTCGGCGTAGGGACTGGTCGAATGGGCCAGCTGGGCCACGGGAATCACGCCGAACACGGCGACCGTTGCGCTGACATAGACCAGCGTGGCCAGAAGGGCGCCGGCGACCGAAGCGCGCCGCACGTCGACGGCTGGATGACGCACCCGGTGGGACAGGGCCGCGGCGCTTTCCACGCCCAGATAGGCCCAGAAGATGATGGCCAGCGAGGCGGGCACGGTCTTCAGCAACGGCTCGCCGGACGGGCTCCATGAGGCCGCGAAAACCGCGGGATCGAAGGCGGCGACGCCCGCCGCGACGGCGATGCCGATGGGAATCAGACCCACCACCAGCGCCACGGCCGCCAGCCACGAGGCCGTGCGGGCGCCGATGATGTAGGCCAGGGTCGCGATCCAGATCAGGCCCAGATTGCACAATGTCGCCGCGACCGGGTTCTTCAGCATCGGCCAGAAGAAACCCAGATAGCCCGTGGCGGCCACGGCCACCGCGACATTGCCGATCAGGCAGGCCATCCAGAAGGCCAGCGAGACCTGAAAGCCCGCGAACCGGCCCAGCCCCAGCTCGGCGAAGCCCGACAGGCCGTCGGCCTTCGGCGCGACCCGGCCCAGGGCCCCGAACACCAGCGCCAGCGTCGCCGCGCCCACGGCCGCCACCAGCCAGCCGATCAGGCTGGAGCTGCCGGTCGAGGCCAGGCTGACGGGCAGCAGGTACAGACCCGAGCCGATCATGTTCCCAGCCACCACCAGCGCGGCCAGCCCCCAGCCCAGCTTGTGCCGGTCCGAGAGCGGGTCCTCGGGCAGCGGGATGGAGTGTTCGACGTGGCTCATGCCGCAGAGGTGCATCCGCTCAGGCCGCGGCGTCAACAGGTGTCGGACGACGAGGGTTTGCGAGTCTCATTGACCCTCCATTTACTTTGCATCATAAAGTACTTGATAAATGGAGATCCCGATGTCCTTCGCCCTGTCCGCCAGCCTTCCCGCCGCCGTCGCCGCCCTGCTGCTGGGCGCCTTCGTCCTGACCGCTCCGGCGACCGCACAGACGCCCGCCCCCACCGTCGCGGCGCCCGCCGCCCGGGCCGCCGATGTGATCATTCGCGAAGAGGGCCTCGTCGCCGAATACTTCGCTCCCGCGCCCGGAACGGAGGCCTCCGCGGGCGCCGTCATCGTTCTGGGCGGTTCGGAGGGCGGGCTGCGCGGCGGACGTGGCCTGGCCCGCCGCCTTTCCGACGCGGGCTTCGCCGCCATCGCCGTCTCCTATTTCGGCGAGCCGGGCCAGAAGCCGGTCCTGAACGAGATTCCCATCGAGCCGGTCGACCGCGCCCTCGCCTGGCTCAAGGCCCGACCGGAAATCCACGGCCCGATCGCGATCATGGGCGTGTCCAAGGGCGGTGAACTGGCCCTGCTGACCGCCAGCCGCAATCCGGAGATCCGCGCCGTCGTCGCCGGCGTGCCCTCCCACGTCGTCTGGGCCGGCATCGATCAGACCGGCGCCGCCGTCGGCTCGTCCTGGACCGCCGGCGGCCAGCCGCTCGCCTACCTTCCCTACAACATGTCCAACGGCTTCACCGGGGTGTTCAACCTGTACAACGACAGCCTGGCGACGGCCTCCGCCGAGGCGGAAATCCCGGTCGAGGCGATCAACGGCCCGGTGCTGATGATCTCCGGCCAGGCCGACGGCCTGTGGCCCTCGGCGGAGATGGCCCGGCGCGTGGAGCAACGGCTGCAGGCCCACGGCTTCCGCCACCCGGTCGTCAACCTGACCTATCCGGACGCCGGCCACGCCGTCTTCGGCGCCCCGGTCGCCGCCGATGCGCCGGGGCTGGAGCGCGCGCTCGCCCTGGGCGGCACCCTGCCCGGCCTGGTCGCTGCACGGGCCGACGGCTGGCCCCGCGTCCTGCGCTTCCTGCGCGACGCCCTGAACGGCGGCTAGAGCGAAATCGGTTGAGCTGGACGCAGTCCATCTCAGCTCAGATTTCGCTCCAGCATAATTCTGGAGCCTGATTCACGGCATCGCCCGGATCGCGAAGCGATTCCGTATCAGCCGATCAGGCTCTAGGGGATCAGACGGTGACGGCGTCCATGCCGGCGAAGACCGCGTGGGTCGCGCCGGCGGTCTGCGCGGCCAGGCCGCGGTCGGGCCTCAGGTTCAGCAGCATGACCTGGCCGCAGACCTGACGGCCGACCCCGATCAGGGCGGCCGCATCCCGCCAGTCCCGCGCGGTCTCGTGACTGACCCCGGCGAAGTCGATCGACAGGCAGCGGCCGGGGGTCCCGGCCAGCCGCCGCACCGCCGCGATGTCGGGGGCCACGTGCAGGATCACCCCCTGGGCGTCGGTCTCGAAATGGCCGATGGCCGACTGGATCGCCTCGACGGGCGCGCTTTCCAGCCCGCCCATCACCTCGACCAGCAGGGTCCCCGGCGTGTTCTCGTGCTGCATCTCGGAGCACAGCAGCGAGAAGCGGCCGCGGCTGGTCGCCACGGTCCGCCAGAACACCGGCAGCACGCCGCTGTCGTTCTGGCCGAGGCGCAGCATGTCCAGTCCGTGACGCAGGGTCTGCAGGTCGATCCTCTGCAGGTCGGTCGCCTCCAGGGTGCGGCGGTTCAGTCCCGTCAGCGCCCGTTCCCCGCCCCGATGGCGGATGGTGCGGCGAATGCGTCGGCTGACCGGCAGTGAACGGACCAGGTCGAACACCGGCTGGGCGGCCAGGGTCACGGTCAGCTCGCGACGCGCCCGCGTGACCATGGTGAAGGTCAGGCTCTCGTACGGCGCGGCGTACGACCGCCGCCCGATGGGCTGGATCGCGTCCGGCCGATCGTCCTCGGGCGGCGCGTAGGCGCGCCGCTCCGGCGTCGTCTGCGGCGGGAGGTCCTCATCACCCCATGCCGTGGTCTCGGGCGGACCGATCCGCCCCGCTTCATTTCCCATGACCGGCTCCGTTTGCGCGGCCCCCCGGGATCTGCCTCGGGGTTGAGGCTGAACCGGGTTTGCGAACATATCCCTGACGAATGTGGTCAAGACCGCATTGACCATTAACCGCCCAGCGCCCCGCTCGACGGGCGCGCGAATCCGGTTCAGGGAACGCGACATGAGCATCACCACTATCGGCCTCGATGCCGACGACACCCTTTGGCACAACGAGACGATCTTCCGGCTCACCCACGACCGGTTCGTCGCCCTTCTGGCCGATCACGGCGACCGCGACCTGATCGAGGGCCGCCTGGCCGAGGTCGAGCGGCGCAACCTGCGCCTCTACGGATACGGGGTTAAGGGGTTTACCCTGTCGATGATCGAAACGGCCATGGAACTGACCGGCGGAGAAGCGCCTCCGGTCGTGGTGCGCGAGATCCTGGCGGCGGGCCGCGAGATGCTGGCTCACCCGGTCGAGACCCTGCCCGGCGTCGATGAGGCCCTGGCCGCCCTGTCGGAAAAATACCGCCTCGTCCTGATCACCAAGGGCGACCTGATGGATCAGGAGCGCAAGGTCGCGGCCTCCGGCCTGGGCGACCTGTTCGCCGCAGTCGAGATCGTGTCGGAGAAGGATAGCGGAACCTATCAGCGCGTCTTCGCTCGTCACGGGACCGGCGCGGAGGAGGCGGTCATGGCCGGCAACTCCATGAAGTCCGACGTCCTGCCCGCGCTCGAGGCCGGCGCCTTCGCGGTCCATATCCCCTACGCTATCACCTGGGCGCACGAGCTGGCCGAAGCGCCAGAGGGCCATGCCCGGTACGGCGCGCTGGAGTCGATCAGCGCCCTTCCGGACTGGATCGCCGCCCGGGCCTGACGCCCACAGTCGAGCAGGCGCGAAAAAGGGGCGGCGTCATCGACGCCGCCCCTTCGTTCCGTTCCGCGCTAGACCTTAGAAGCGGGCGCGGACGCCGCCGAAGACCGAGCGGCCGAACAGCTCGTAGGTCGAGGCCGTGCCGTTGCCGGTCAGGCCGTAGGGCATCTGCTCGTCGGTGATGTTGTTCACCCCGACGAACAGCTCGACGTTGTCGGCTCCACCGAAGCCGCCGTCGATGCGGTAGCGCACGATGATGTCGTGATAGACTTGGCTCGGCACATAGTTCGGGTAGATCGCCTCGGCGGAGTTCACGCCCGGCTTCGGCGTGACGTCGAAGCGGGCCACCTCGTCCTCGAACCGGGTTTCCCAGGTCACGGCCAGGCCGCCGCCGTCCCAGGTCAGGCGGGACTTGTAGGACCATTCGGGGTTGCCGATTTCGCCCTTCTCGACGTCGATTTCGTCAGGACGATCAGCAAACGCGAAGAAGTCCAGCTCCTTCAGATAGTTGGCGCTCAGGCTGCCGGAGAGCCGGCCGCGCAGTCCGCCGAACAACCGCGGGTGATCCATCGCCAGGGCGTCCAGGTCGCGCTGATAGGTCAGCTCGAAATCCCAGCCCTTGGTGGTCAGCATCGCCGCGTTGATGAAGGTCGTCTCAACGAAGTCGATGTTGTTGTCGGCGCCGCGGGTGAACAGCGAGCAGAAGTTCGCGTCCAGGCCGCCCGTGGCGTCGTAGCAGTTGTTGATGATGTCCTGGGCCCCGATCGACGCGATCGCCTTGTCGATCTTGATGTCATAGTAGTCGGCCGTGAAGGTCAGACCCTGGATCCAGCGCGGCTGCAGGACGACGCCGTAGGTGAAGCTTTCGGCTTCTTCCGGATCGAGGTTCGGGTTGCCGCTGGACGTGCCGTCGATCGACGCGTTGGTGTTGGAGTTGAAGCCGCCCGGGAGACCGTCGGCCGCACAGTTGGCCGCCCGATCCGGATCGGCGTTGATGTTGTTGACGTCGCAGGGATCGCTCACCGAGAAGAAGCCCGCCGTCGTCGGCAGGAAGGCCTCGGTGATGTTCGGGGCCCGAACGGCGCGCGAATAGGTTCCGCGGAACATCACATCGCGAGCCGGCGCATAGACCGCGCCGACTTTCCAGGCTTCCGCTCCACCGACCGTCGAGTAGTCCGCGTAGCGGTAGGCGCCGTCGATCGACAGGCGATAGGCGAACGGCAGATCCGCCAGCAGCGGGAGGTTGAACTCGCCGAACACCTCAGTGACGTCGAACTCGCCATAGGCGTCAGGCTGCGCGGCGCTGTCGGCCAACCCCGACTTGATGAAGGGGTCGTTGATGTTCTCGCTCGTCTCCTTGCGATACTCGAAGCCGCCGGCGAAGGCGATCGGGCCGCCCTGCAGGTTGAAGAATTTCGAGGTGTCGAAGTTGAACAGGCCGGTCACCACCTCTTGGGTGATGGTGTGGTTCCGAGTCGCCTCGTAGGTCACGTAGTCGATGGCGGCCTGGGAGTTCTGGCGGCCGAACGGGTTGAACGCCACGCAGGGTTCCGAGGTCTGGTCGGGACCAGGCGTCATGTTGCGGCAGACGACCTCGCCGGTCGGCAGACGGATCGCGTCGATCGCCGCGGCGTAGTTACCGGGGATCATGCCGCCCGTGGCGTCGAACCGGTTCTGGGTCTCACCGTAGTTGTACGACAGGTCCCAGTCGAAGTCGGCGAAACCGGTCTCGAACGTGCCGCGCAGGCCGGTCACGACACGATAGGTCTCACGCGAGATATTGTTCACCCGCGAGCCCATGTCCGCGTTGAAGCGGCCGAAGGTGATGTCGCGGCCGGCGATGACGGCGGCCAGCTCCGGGGTGATGAACGCATTGTCGGGCTGGATCAGGTAGTCGCCGAACGTGAAGGACGGCTGGACGGAGTCCTGGATCTCGGACCGGACGAACTTGGCGTCCAGATAGCCCGTCACATTGGGAGAGAAGTCATAGCGAAGCCGGACGTCGGTCCCGTACCGATTGGTCCGGGGCACCAGCGTGACATAGTCCTCCAGCGAGGTGCAGGTCTCGCAGTCGCCGAACTGGCCGAAGGCGAAGCTGTTTTCACCGATGCGCGGCTGTTGCGGAACGGGCGACCCGTTGTTGCGCAGCGCGGTGATGATCTCGAACGTATTGGCGTCGATGATGACGCCGTTCTCGTCGAGGTAATCGGTGAGCACGTTCGGCACCAGGATCCGGTCGGGGATGCCGTCGTTCGGCCCGGTGTTCAGCGGGTTGATGATCGAGCCGTAGTCGCGCAGCGCATCGACCTCGCTGGCCATGACCCGGTCAGAGTGATCGTAGAACAGGCTGACGGTCGCGTTGGCGCGATTGTCCAGGAAGTTGCGGCCGTACACGCCGTTCAGGGACCAGGTGCGGCCGCCGCCGTCGGGAACGCCCCCGACCTGGGCGGTCATCTCGCCGCCGTCGAAGTCGTTCTTCAGGAGGATGTTGACCACGCCGGACACGGCGTCCGAGCCGTAGATGGCCGATGCGCCGCCGGTGATCACTTCGACACGCTCGACCAGCGCGGCCGGAATCGAGTTCAGATCGACCGCGGCGTTGCCCGCGTCGCCGCCGACGTGACGCTTGCCGTCCACCAGGGTCAGGGTCCGCGCGGCGCCCAGGTCCCGCAGGTTCGGGAAGTTCAGGCCGCCCGAGTCGCCGAAGCTGTCGGAGTTCGCGCGAACGGTGGAGTTCGCGCTCAGCGCCGGAAGTTCCGCCAGGATCTGGCCCAGATCCTGGGTACCCGACGTCTGGATCGCTTCCTGGGAAACCGTGGCGACCGGCGTGGGTTGTTCAAGGTTCGGACGCGGAATGCGCGATCCCGTGACGACCACCTCCCCGATTTCAGTCGCTTCATCCTGCGGAGCGGGCTGTTGACCGCCCGCATCCTGGGCGAAGGCGGGCGTAGCAAGCAGCGCGGCGGCGAGAAGGCCGCCTGTCAGCGCGGAGGAATCGCGGAGGCGATTACGGAATGACATGATTTCAGAACCCCGATGAAATGCGGCCGACTAGGGCCAGACTGGTGACGCAAAGATTTGGACGCGCGCAGAAACTCCCCCCGCGAACGTCCGTTGGGCAACCCAAAGCGGCGGGAACTTGTTCCCTTCGCCTCGAGTGTGTTCGTCTTGGGAGGGAATTCCGGCAATGATTTGTCACATCAGCGACACACCCCGTGGGAACGCCCCCGGATAGCTTGAGGACCGGTCGGCGCCGGGGTGTCTTTTCGCCTTGCCGCCGACGCCCCCCTTCTCTAGACGGGCCGCTTAACCGACAACCCGAACGAAACCGCGCCGGCGCAAGCCGCGTCGGGTTCGCGCGCGCAAGGAGCCTCCCCCGCCCGTGTCCGCCTCCGACGCCAGCCATGACGAACGCGACGCCGCCGTGCGCGCGGCCCTGGCGGCCCAGGGCGACAACGGCGTCACGCCCCGGCACACGCTGTTCTACTTCTACGGCGAGGGCGACCACGACGACCTGAACGAGGTGGCGCGGCGCGCCGGCTTCGTGACCCGGGGGCAGGACGACATGACCGTTCTGGAAACGACGATCCCGGTGGACGAGACGTCGTTCGCGCCCGTTTCCTCCATGATGCAATCCTGGGCCGCGGCCTTCCAGCTCGACTACGACGGCTGGGAGTGCGCGGTCGTGACGAACTGACGATCCAAAGAAGAAGAGCCTCAGGCCATGCCCAAACGCACAGACATCCAGTCCATCCTGATCATCGGCGCGGGCCCGATCGTGATCGGTCAGGCGTGCGAGTTCGACTATTCCGGCGTGCAGGCCTGCAAGGCGCTGAAGGCTGAGGGGTACCGGGTGATCCTGGTCAACTCCAACCCCGCCACGATCATGACCGACCCGGAGGTCGCCGACGCCACCTATATCGAGCCGATCACGCCCGAGATCGTCGAGAAGATCATCGCCAAGGAACGGCCCGACGCCCTGCTGCCGACCATGGGCGGCCAGACCGCGCTGAACACGGCGCTGGCGCTGGAAGAGTCCGGCGCGCTGGCGAAATACGGCGTCGAAATGATCGGGGCCAAGGCCGAGGTCATCGACAAGGCCGAGGACCGTCAGAAGTTCCGCGACGCCATGGACAAGCTGGGCCTCGAAAGCCCCCGCTCCAAGGCCGCCCACTCGATGGAAGAGGCGCTGGAGGGGCTGGAGTTCGTCGGCCTGCCCGCCGTCATCCGCCCGTCCTTCACCCTGGCCGGCACCGGCGGCGGCATCGCCTTTAACCGCGAGGAGTTCGAGGAGATCGTCCTGCGCGGCCTCGACCTGTCGCCCACCACCGAGGTGCTGATCGAGGAGTCGGTGCTGGGCTGGAAGGAGTACGAGATGGAGGTCGTCCGCGACACGGCGGACAACTGCATCATCATCTGCTCGATCGAGAACATCGACCCGATGGGCGTGCACACGGGCGACTCGATCACCGTGGCGCCCGCCCTGACCCTGACCGACAAAGAGTACCAGCGCATGCGCACGGGCTCGATCAACGTCCTGCGCGAGATCGGCGTCGAGACCGGCGGATCGAACGTGCAGTGGGCCATCAATCCGGCCGACGGCCGCATGGTCGTCATCGAGATGAACCCGCGCGTGTCGCGGTCTTCCGCCCTGGCCTCCAAGGCCACCGGCTTCCCGATCGCCAAGGTCGCCGCACGCCTGGCCGTCGGCTACACGCTGGACGAACTGCAGAACGACATCACCAAGGTCACGCCCGCCTCGTTCGAGCCGAGCATCGACTATGTCGTCACCAAGATCCCGCGGTTCGCCTTCGAGAAATACCCGGGCTCCGAGCCCCTGCTGGGCACTTCGATGAAGTCGGTGGGCGAGGTCATGGCCATCGGCCGGACCTTCCAGGAATCGATGCAGAAGGCCCTGCGCGGCCTCGAGACCGGCCTGACCGGCTTCAACGAGATCGAGATCGAAGGCGTGGCGGATGTCGAGGACGACGCTTCGGCGCGCGCCGCCGTCATCCGGGCGCTGGGCCAGCCGACGCCCGACCGCATCCGGGTCATCGCCCAGGCCTTCCGCCACGGCCTGACCGTGGAAGAGGTCAACGCCGCCTGTTCCTACGAGCCCTGGTTCCTGCGCCAGATCGCCGACATCGTCCGCACCGAGGGTCATGTCGTCGTGCAGGGCCTGCCGACCACCGCGACCGACTTCCGCAGGCTGAAGGCCAAGGGCTTCTCCGACGCCCGTCTGGGCCAGCTGACCGGTTCGACCGAGAAGGCCGTCCGCAAGGCCCGCCGCGCGCTGGACGTGCGCCCGGTCTTCAAGCGCATCGACACCTGCGCCGCCGAGTTCGCCTCGGCCACGGCCTATATGTATTCGACCTATGAGACGGGCGCCCTGGGCCAGGTCCCCGAGTGCGAAGCCGCGCCGTCGGACAAGCAGAAGGCCATCATCCTGGGCGGCGGTCCCAACCGGATCGGCCAGGGGATCGAGTTCGACTACTGCTGCTGCCACGCGGCCTTCGCCTTCGACGACATCGGCGTCGAGTCGATCATGGTCAACTGCAACCCCGAGACCGTCTCGACCGACTACGACACCTCCGACCGCCTCTATTTCGAGCCTCTGACCGAAGAGGACGTTCTGGAGCTGATCGACGTCGAGCGCTCGAAGGGCGAACTGATCGGCGTCGTCGTCCAGTTCGGCGGCCAGACCCCGTTGAAGCTGGCCCATGCGCTGCAGGAGGACGGCGTGCCGATCCTGGGCACCACGGTGGATTCCATCGACCTGGCCGAGGACCGCGAGCGCTTCCAGAAGATGCTCAACGACATCGGCCTGAAGCAGCCGCCCAACGGCCTGGCCCGCAGCGCCGAGGAAGCCGCGCAGAAGGCGGAAGAGGTTGGTTATCCGGTCGTCCTGCGCCCCTCCTACGTGCTGGGCGGACGCGGCATGATGATCGTCCACGACCGCGAGCAGCTGGACCGCTACGTCCATGAGGCCATGCGCGTCTCGGGCGACGATCCGGTGCTGATCGACCACTATCTGAACCGCGCCACCGAGGTGGACGTGGACGCCCTGTGCGATGACGAGACCGTCTTCGTGGCGGGCGTGCTGGAGCATATCGAGGAAGCCGGCGTCCACTCGGGCGACAGCGCCTGTTCGATGCCGCCCTATTCGCTGTCGCCGGCCATCGTCGCCGAGCTCAAGCGGCAGACCGAGGCCATGGCCCGGGCGCTGAAGGTGCGCGGCCTGATGAACGTCCAGTTCGCCATCGAGGAGCCGCACAGCGAAACCCCGCGCATCTTCGTGCTGGAAGTGAACCCGCGCGCCAGCCGCACGGCGCCCTTCGTGGCCAAGACCATCGGCCAGCCGATCGCCGCCATCGCCGCCAAGGTCATGGCCGGCGTGCCGCTGAAGTCCTTCGGCCTGGCCGACAAGCCGTACGATCATATCGCGGTCAAGGAAGCGGTCTTCCCGTTCGCCCGCTTCGCCGGGGTCGACATCATCCTGGGCCCGGAAATGCGCTCGACCGGCGAGGTCATGGGCCTGGACTGGAAGCGCGACGGCGAGGCCGACATGGCCCCCGCCTTCGCCCGCGCCTTCGCCAAGTCCCAGCTGGGCGGCGGCACCACCCTGCCGGCCGCGGGCTGCGCCTTCATCTCGGTCAAGGACGAGGACAAGCCCTTCATCCTCGACGCCGCCAAGACCCTGCTCGCCGAAGGCTTCACCCTGATCGCCACCGAGGGCACCCACGCCTACCTCGTCGGCGAAGGCCTTGAGGTCGGGCTGGTCAAGAAGGTGCTGGAAGGCCGTCCGCACATCGTTGATGCGATGAAGAACGGCGAGGTCCAGCTGGTCTTCAACACCACCTCGGGCAAGCAGTCGCTGCAGGACAGCTTCAGCCTGCGCCGCACCGCGCTGATGATGAAGATCCCCTACTACACCACCGCCGCGGGGGCCCTGGCCGCCGCCCAGGCGATCGGGGCGATCAAGGCGGGCGAACTGGATGTCCGCCCGATCCAGGACTACGCCTGACTCCCAGCCTCTC
Organism: Brevundimonas sp. GW821-FHT09G01; assembly: GCF_059416065.1. Lineage (NCBI taxonomy): Bacteria > Pseudomonadati > Pseudomonadota > Alphaproteobacteria > Caulobacterales > Caulobacteraceae > Brevundimonas > Brevundimonas sp. GW821-FHT09G01. Next base: position 139,390 of record NZ_JBWKOL010000004.1, on the reverse strand, counting down.
CTGTCAGGATGGCGGGGGCGAAAGCCGGGACGAGCGGGATTGAGTCCGTGCCCTAGAACTCCTCCCAGCCGTCGGCGGCGGCGACCGGTTCGGACCGGCGGGCGGCGCCGCCGCGGCCGATGATTTTCAGGGCCGGAACAGGACGGGCCGCCGGACCCGGCGCCGGGGCGCGGGCCGTGGCCGGGGCCGCGTCGCCAATGCGGAAGCGGGCGACGGACGAGGCCAGGCCCTCGGCCTCCTGCGTCAGCGAGTGGCTGGCGGCGGTCGACTGCTCGACCATGGCGGCGTTCTGCTGGGTGACCTGATCCATCTGGTTGACGGCGGTGTTGACCTGCTGAAGGCCGGTGGCCTGTTCGTTGGCCGAGGCCGCGATTTCGGACACCAGGCCGTCGATCTCGGCGACGCGGCCGACGATGCGCTGCAGGGCCTCGCCGGTCTGGCCGACCAGTTTCACCCCGGTGTCGACCTGGCTGGTCGAGGCCGAGATCAGGGTCTTGATCTCCTTGGCCGCTTCGGCCGAGCGCTGGGCCAGGGCCCGGACTTCGGAGGCGACGACCGCGAAGCCGCGGCCGGCGTCGCCGGCGCGGGCCGCCTCGACCCCGGCGTTCAGGGCCAGCAGGTTGGTCTGGAAGGCGATCTCGTCGATGACGCCGATGATCTGGCTGATCTGCTGGGCCGATCGTTCGATGGCGCTCATGGCCTCGACGGCGTCGCGAACCACGATGCCCGAGGTCTCGGCGTCACCGCGCGCGCCCTGGACCACGCTGGAAGCCTGACGGGCGCCCGAGGCGGTCTTGTTGACGGTGGCGGTGATCTGATCCAGCGCGGCGGCGGTTTCCTCGAGGCTGGCGGCCTGCTGCTCGGTGCGGCGCGACAGGTCGTCGGCCGCGTGGCTGATCTCGCCCGAGCCCGAGCGGATGGCCGAGACGTTGGTGACGACAACGGCCATAGTGTCCTTCAGCGCACCCATGGCGGCGTTGAAGTCCGACCGAAGCTTTTCATACTCGACCGGCAGGTCGTCCGTGACGCTGTAGGTCAGATCGCCCTGGGCCAGTTTCTCCAGCGCGACGCCGAACGACTGCACCACCAGCGCCTGCTGCTGGGCGATCGCCGCCTCGCTGGCGGCCTTCTGGTCGCGGTCGGCCCGGGCCTTGGCCTCGACGACCTCGGCGTCAGCCTGGATTTTGGCGACGGCGGCGTCGCGGAAGACCACGACGGCGTTGGCCATCTCGCCCAGTTCGTCGCGCTGGCCGACCGCCGGCACAGTGATGCCGTGATCGCCGTCGGCGAGGCGACGCATGGCGGCGGTCATGGCCTGGAGCGGAGCCGAGACCCGGCTCAGGATCACGCGTGTGGTCACCGCCAGCACGCCCGCCGCGAACAGGGCGACGAGGCCCATGATCATCAGCGAAATCTGGAACACCCGCGCCGCGGCCGCGCCGTCCTCGCGGGCGACTCGGACCTGCAGATCGACCAAGGCCCCGATGCTGGCGCTGACGGGATCGATGGCAGGATAGAGTTCGGTCTCGACGAACTGCGCGAGCGCGGGGGCGTCTCCCGATCGCAGAATGGTCTCGAGCCGGGCGACCGCGGCGTTCGCGGCGGGCAGGCCCTCGGTCACGCTGGCGATCAGGGTCTCCTCCTCCGGCGTCATCTCCGTGGCGCTGTAGGCGTTCCAGTTCTGGGCGATGGTCGCCTTGGCGGCGGTGATGTCCTCCAGAGCCTTGGACGGGGTGATCGCGCCCGCGCGCGCCTTGTGCGCCGTATCGACGATGTTGACGGCGTACATGTCGCTGGCCGCCTTCAACTGCTGCATCGGGACGATCCGATCACCGATGATCGAGCGCATCCGGCCATCCACCATCGAGGCCGAGATCCAGCCGCTGAGGCCTATCGCCGTCATGCCGATGGCGAGGGCGCCGAGGCATGCCAGAAGGCGGGTCTTGATGGTCATCTTCATCGGGCGTCTCCCCTTGGGGTATCGCCAGGCGCGGATAGGGCGGCCCGACGCGATCCCCATCACGCACCTCAGAATGTCACCGTTATTGATTAATCGAAGATCAATGTTTCCCCACTTCTGTGCACGCAAGGTGCGTGTGCAGTAACCAAGGCTCATCACGAAGCAGGTACAAATACGTATACGCAACAACAATAGGTAGTATTGTTGAAAATATTCTCCGATCTGCAACCCCAACGAGGAAACGCTCGTGTTGATCCCCAGACAACGCGGCGGAAACGCCCCCGGCCCGGTCGCTCCCGCGCGCTCGGCGACGCTCTGGCCGTGCTGATCGGCCTCGGGCTGTCGTCCCTGTCGCGGCGCGGGGGACCGGAGTCGCCTTGAACGTCGCCGCCTCGTCCGACTATGTGGTCCCGGCCTTGCTGATCGGGTTGGCCGGGCTGGAGGGCGCCGCCTTCCTCCTGTTCGCGCATGACAAGGCGGCCGCGCGCGAACACCGGCGCCGCGTCCCCGAACAGAGCCTGTTATGGGCGGCTGTGTGGGGCGGTATCGGGGCGTGGCTGGCGTGCCAGATACTGCGCCACAAGACGCGCAAGGAGCCGTTCCGGACGCTCCTGGCGGCGGCGGTGCTGGTTCACCTGCTGGCGGTCGGTGCGGGGGTCTGGTGGATGTCGGGCTGAGTGGCTCGCCGAAGCAGGCGCCATCAGCGCCGCGCCCGCGCCTAGATCCCGGCGCCCGGCTCCGGGTCCAGATCCGCATCGCGGCCCTCGACGATCCGCGCGGCGGCCAGGTCGGCGGTGACGTTGCCGATGGTGCGGAAGATGTCGGGGATGACCTCGACCGCCAGCAGCAGCGGCAGCACCTGCACCGGCACGCCCATCGCCAGACAGATCGGGGCGATGGAGACGAAGAAGCTGACCTGACCGGGCAAGCCCACCGTACCCACCGACACCGCCAGCGCCGTCAGCCCGCCCGCGATCCACAAAGCCGGCCCCAGATGAATGCCGTGCAGGTGGGCGACGTAGATGACCACGGCCAGGTTGGCGACCGGGCTGGTGATGCGGAACACCGCCACCGCCAGCGGCAGGACCAGACCCGCCGTCGCCGTGGACACGCCCAGGGCGGTGCGCGCCTGCTCGACCATGGCCGGCAGGCTGGCCAGCGAGGACTGGGTCGAGAAGGCCACGACCTGGGCCGGGGCCACACCGCGCGCGAACCGGCTCAGGCCGATGCGCCCGAACGGAACGGCCACGACATAGATCAGGATAATCAGCCCGACCTGGGCCAGCACCACCAGGGTGACGTAGTGGCCCAAGACGCCCAGCGCGCCGAGACCGGCGTTCAGACCCACGCCCATGGACAGGGCGAACACGCCGATCGGCGCGGCCAGCAGCACCCAGTGGACGATGACGATCATCGTCTCGGACAGGGCCTCGAAGAAGGTCACCAGCGGCGCGCGCAGGCGGGCCTCCAGCCGGGTGGTGGCGAACCCGAAGGCGATGGCGAAGACCACGATGCCCAGGATGGCGTCCTCGGCGGCGGCGCGCACGGCGTTGGGCGGCGCCAGGCTGGCCAGGAAGGCGGGCAGGCCGCCGCCGTGGGCGCTGCTGATGACCACCGAGGCGTCCGGCGCGCTGGACAACAGGGTGCGCGCGCCCTCCGGGCTGATGGGCCACAGCATGTGCAGCCCCTCGGACGCGAGGAAGGCGTAGGTCACCGCGCCGAGCAGCAGCAGGCCGAACACCAGCAGCGCCTTCAGCGCCAGCCGCCCGGTCGAAGCCGCATCCGCGATGGAGGCGATGCCGGTCACCAGCAGGCTGAAGACCAGCGGAATGATGGTCATCTTCAGGGCGTTGAGCCACAGGGACCCGATGGAGGCGATCAGCGTCGCCGTCCCCTCTCCGCCCGGCAGGCCCCAGGCCTGCGCCGCGGCGCCCGCGAACAGGCCGGCCAACAGGGCGATCATCACCCAGAGGCTGAGGGATTTCAGGGCGGAACGAAGTCGGGAAACGGCCATGCGGTGAAGCTAGGCGGGGTTTACGCCGGACGCCATCCATCTTGTGCGTTCGCCTCTGGACGGACGCGGCGTCAACACCGCACAACAGTGATCCTCTGACGGAGCCCGGCCATGATCATCGTCCACCATCTGAACGACTCCCGCTCGCAGCGCGTGCTGTGGCTGCTGGAAGAGCTGGGCGTCGAGTATGAGGTCAAACGCTATGAGCGGAACGCCCAGCGGCTTGCCCCGCCCGAGCTGCGCGCCATCCATCCATTGGGCAAGTCGCCGGTGATCCAGCACGACGACATCATCGTCGCCGAGACGGGCGCCATCGTCGAATACCTGCTGGAGACCTTCCCCGACCCGGGCCTGAAGCCGCCCGCCGGCACGCCCGAGGCCCGGCGCTACACCTACTGGCTGCACTATGCCGAGGGTTCGGCCATGACGCCCCTGCTGCTGAAGCTGATCTTCAGCGTCGTCCCGCAGCGTTCGCCCCTGCTGATCCGCCCCATCGCCCAGGGCATTTCGAAGAAGGTCGGGGCCAGCCTGATCGACCCGCAGATCGCCAACCACATGGCCTACTGGGAAGCGGAACTGGGCAAGGGCGAATGGTTCGCGGGCGACCGCTTCAGCGCCGCCGACATCATGATGAGCTTCCCGCTGGAGGCCGCCGGCTCTCGCGCGCCGTTCGGACCGAAGATGGCCAGGGCGAAGGCCTTCCTCGAGCGCATCCACGCGCGCCCCGCCTATCAACGCGCCCTGGAACGCGGCGGTCCCTACGCCTACGCCTGATCTCCTGACAGAAATGACACAGGCGTGGGTGATCGCTCGGCGGGCGAAACCCCGGGGCGCGGGCCGCGTTAACGATTCATGCGCCTGAAGACCGTCCAGATCATCGCCGCCCTCGTCGCGGCCCTCGCCTTCGTCCTGGCCTTCATCGCCGCGGGCGTCCTTTTGCTCTCCGGCCTGTTCATGGTCGTCGGCCTCGCGGCCGTGGCCTGGCTGGCCTGGAGCCTGATCCGGCAGGTCCGCAAAACAGCGAGCGCGACGCGCCCTTGAACCTTTGGGCTTGGCGCCCTACCCTCTTGGGCCGGTCGCGTGCGCCCAGCGACCTCTGTGCCGAGTAGTCTGTCAGTCGGGCGAAGCAAGAAACTCACGACATATGGAAAAAGTGCCGATGACGGCCGAGGGCTACCGTGTCCTCGACGATCAGCTTAAGCAATTGAAGTCGGTCGAAAGGCCGAGCGTCATCGCGGCCATTTCGGAGGCTCGCGAACACGGTGACCTGTCCGAAAACGCCGAGTATCACGCGGCCAAGGAACGGCAGGGCTGGATTGAAGGCTCGATCGCCGACATCGAGGACAAACTGTCGCGCGCCCAGGTGATCGACGTGTCCAAGCTGTCCGGCAGCCAGGTGAAGTTCGGCGCCACGGTCACCGTGGTCGACGAGGACACCGAGGAAGAGGGCCGCTATCAGATCGTCGGTGAACACGAAGCCGACGTGAAGGCGGGCAAGATCTCCATCGCCTCGCCGATCGCCCGCGCCATGATCTCGAAAGAGGTCGGCGACGTGGTCGAGGTCAACACGCCCGGCGGCGTGAAGGCCTATGAAATCCTCAAGGTCGAGTGGAAGTAGGCTCGCAAAAGCCTCTTTCGATCCGGGTCGTCTCTGACGGCCGGGTCGGCATGGAAAATCAGGCGCTGGGGTTGGCGGAAGCCCTCCAGCGCCTTTCGCCGTCTGAAATCACCGTCCGACGCGTGCGGTGGCGCAAGGTCTTCGACAAGCTGCCGTCTGCCCTCAAAGCGCCGTGGATGCTGGACCCGGCCTTGGACGATCCCTTCCCGGCGACCGGCGAGGCCTGGCCGGACGTGTGGATCGCCACCGGCCGGGCGACCCTGCCCCTGTCGCTGATCGCCAAGCGCCGCTCGGGCGGGAAGACCTTCGTCGTCCAGACCCAGGACCCGCGCTGGCGCACCGGCGACTATGATCTGGTGGTCGCGCCCCGGCATGACGGAATCGAGGGGTCGAACGTGCTGTCGATCACCGGCTCGCCGCACCGCATCTCCGCCGCACGGCTGGCGGAGAGCGCGGCGGCCTTCGCCGACCGACTGGAGCCCCTGACCCGCCCGCGCGTGGCGGTGCTGATCGGCGGCAAGTCCCGCGCCCACGACCTGCCCGAGGCCCATGCCGCCGACCTGGCCGACCGCATAGCCGCGGCGATCACGGCGGCGGGCGGGTCGCTGATGCTGACCTTCTCGCGCCGTACGCCCGATGCGGCGAAGGCGGCGATGACGGCGCGGCTGTCCCACCTGCCGGGTCTGATCTGGGACGGGACCGGCGCCAATCCCTATTTCGCCTTCCTGCAGGCCGCCGACCACATCCTCGTCACCGAGGACAGCGCCAACATGGCCGCCGAGGCGGCCTCGACCGGCAAACCGGTGCACATCCTGCCGATGGTGGCGACCAAGCCGGCGGACAAGTTCGCCCGCCTGCACGCCGACCTGCGCGAGCGCGGCGCGGCGCGGCCGTTCGACGGCGCGCTGGCGGGCTGGAGCTATGAGCCGCTGGCCGAGACCGACCGGGCCGCGCGGATGATCCTGGAAAAGCTGGGGCTTTAGTCCCCGCCGCCGCCACCGCCGCCGCCATCGGAACCGCCACCGTCGGAGCCGCCGTCCGAACTGTTGTCATGACCGTCACGGTGGCTGTCGGCCGGATAGACGGTCCCGCTGCTATCCGACCCCTCCTTCTTGTTCTTGTCCTTGGCCGCGTTGACGGCGCCCATCAGGGCGACGCCCAGGCCCGCGCCGATGGCGACGCCGAGGCTGAGGCCCAGCGCGAGATTGTCGGTCGCCACCCCGATCGCCGTCCCCATGCTGACGCCCATGGCGATCCCGAGCGGCAGGAAGGCCGCGCCGTTGTTCTTCTTCATCCCCGACTCCCTTGATCCGAGCCCACCCTAGCCATCGCGGAATCCGGAATCAGCTCTTAAATAGGCGCCATGAGCACTCTCCGTACCGTCCGCGTCGCCATCATCGGTTCCGGCCCCGCCGGCTGGACCGCCGCCATCTATGCGGCGCGCGCCATGCTGCAGCCCGTCGTGATCGCGGGCCTGCAGCCCGGCGGCCAGCTGACCATCACCACCGACGTGGAGAACTATCCCGGCTTCGCCGACGTCATCCAGGGCCCTTGGCTGATGGAGCAGATGCAGAAGCAGGCCGAGCACGTCGGGACCGAGGTCATCCACGACATCGTGGTCAAGGCCGACCTGTCGCAGCGCCCGTTCCGCCTGACGCTGGATTCCGGAACCGAGATGCTGGCCGAGACGGTCATCATCTCCACCGGCGCCCAGGCCAAGTGGCTGGGTCTGGAGAGCGAGCAGAAATATCAGGGCTTCGGCGTCTCCGCCTGCGCCACCTGCGACGGCTTCTTCTACCGCAACAAGGAGGTCATCGTGGTCGGCGGCGGCAACACCGCCGTGGAAGAGGCGCTGTTCCTGACCAATTTCGCATCCAAGGTCACCGTCGTTCACCGCCGCGACGAGTTCCGCGCCGAGCGTATCCTGCAGGACCGCCTGTTCGCCCACCCGAAGGTCGAGGTGGTCTGGAATAACGCCATCGACGAGATTCTGGGCGAGACCAACAGTTTCGGCGGCGTCAACGTCACCGGCGCGCGGATCAAGAACGTCGAAACGGGCGAGACCCGCGACATCACGGCTGACGGCGTCTTCATCGCCATCGGTCACGCCCCGTCGTCGGAACTGTTCGCCGGCCAGCTTGAGACCAAGCAGGGCGGTTATCTGGTCGTGAAGCCGGGCACCGCCGCCACCGCCATCGAGGGCGTCTGGGCCGCCGGCGACGTGACCGACGACGTCTACCGCCAAGCCGTCACCGCGGCGGGCATGGGCTGTATGGCCGCGCTGGAGGCCGTGCGTTTCCTCGCCGAGGAAGACCACGCCAAGGCCCACCACCCGATCACGCACAAGGAAGCGGAGAAGATCGGGGTCTGGTAGGCCCCGCTCGGATCAGCCGAACAGCTGCAGCCCAGGAGGGGCGTATTCGATCGGCTGGCCGGTGCGGCGACGCAGGGCGTAATCGACAGCCGTCTGCACCGCGCGCTCGTCCGTCGGCTTCGACAGCACGCCGATGGTTCCCGCCACGCCGTTGCGCACCATGCCCGGGTTGGCCGTCATGAACAGGACCGAGACCCCCAGGTCCTGACCCAGCTCGCGGCCCAGCTCGACCCCCGTCGGCCCGTCCGACAGATGGATGTCCACCAGCGCCAGATCGACCTCGGTCTCGCGCACCAGGTGGCGGGCGGTCCGGGCGTCCGACGCCATGCCCACCACCTCATGGCCCAGGTCCTCCAGCACGTAGCGGAGCTCCATGGCGACGAGCGCTTCGTCTTCAATGATAAGGATACGGGCGGTCATCAGGCAGTGCGGAACACGGACTTTCACAAATAGGTTCGCGTACATCTTTGGGACGCGGACAGGGGGAACGCACAGGTCGTCAGCAGGTTTCAGGCCAATGTCCGTTACCGGACATCCAGAGCCGCCCTTCGACGAGACAGTGCCGTTGCGGGAAGATCCGCGACCACACACAGGCCGTCCGCCGCCCAGTCCCGGTCCAGCCGCCCGCCCAGCTGTCCCTCGACGGACAGGGTGGCCAACGAAGAGCCGAAGCCTGAATGTTTTGGCGGTCCCGCGACCGGCGGCCCGCCGTGCTCGCGCCAGGTCAGGATGAAACGCGCACCCTCGTTCCGTGTCTCAAGCTCGACATGGCCGCCCTCGACCGACAGGGCGCCATACTTGGCGGCGTTTGTCGCCAGTTCATGGAAAAGCAGAGCCACGGAAGTCGCGGCCTGGTCGTCGAAGGTGGCGTCGTCGCCGCTCAGCAGAACCCGCGCGGCTTCGTCCGATCCGGCGTAGGCCTTGAACAGGTCGGCGAGGAAGGCGTGCAGGGTCATCGTTCCCACGGTGGGCCGGGAGGTCTCGGTATGGGGCCGCACGAACTCATGGGCGCGGGCCAGCGCGTTGATCCGCGTCCGAAGCGCCGTGGCGAAGGCCTTGGCCTCGGGGAACCGCCGCGCCGACAGGGCGATCAGGGCCGAAACGACGGCGAAGATGTTCTTGATGCGATGGCTCAGCTCCTGGCTGAGCAGCTCCTTGGACTGCTCCATCCGCTTCAGGTCGTCGATGTCCGTGCAGGTGCCGAACCAGCGCACGATCTCGCCGCTCTCGTCGCGGATCGGCATGGCCCGCCCCAGGGTCCAACGATAGACGCCCGAGCGATGCCTCAGCCGGTACTCGATCTCATAGGGTTCGCCCGTCGTCAGCGACTGGCGCCAACGGGCCCAGGCCCGCTCCTGATCGTCGGGGTGGAAGATGTCGTTCCACCCCTCGCCGTCGGTCGAGCCCTCCGGCACACCGGTGAACTCGTACCAACGGGCGTTGTAATAGTCGTGGAAGCCGTCCGGCAGGGTCGACCAGACCATCTGCGGCATGGAATCCGCGACCGCCTGGAACTGGGATTCGGATTGCTGCCGCTGGCGTAGCGCCCGGCGCAGTTCCAGCTGGGCCATGACCTGGGCGGCGAGCACCTCCAGCGCCTCAAGCTGCAGGGCCGTCGGCCCCTCGTGCCGGACCCGGGTGTCGAGAACGCACAGGGTGCCGATCGGCAGTCCTTCGGCGGATTTCAGCAATTGGCCCGCGTAGAACCGCAGGCCGCTTTCGCCCGTCACCAGCGGGTTGCAGGCGAACCGCTCGTCGGCAGTAGCGTCCGGAACGATCATCCGGTCCTGCTCGAGAAGGGCGTGGGCGCAGAAGGAGGTGGCCAGCGGCGTTTCCCGGACGCCCAGCCCCACCTCGGCCTTAAACCACTGCCGCTCCTCGTCGATCAGATTGACCACCGCGATCGGCGCATCGAAGACCCGGGCGATCAGGGTCACGATCCCGTCGAATGCCGGTTCACGCTCAGTATCGAGAACATCGAAGGCGCGAAGCGCCGCCAGACGGTCGGCTTCGGCCCAGGTGGGCGACGGATCGGAAGGAGCTGACAAGCGAACCTCTGACGGCGCGCGCACGGCGCACGGCTCATATCAATGCGATTGGCGGCTCAGCGTTGCAATGACGACCGAGATCATCAGGACGAGGGACGACCGACTTCCTCGACATCCATGGGCGTCACGCCGGGCGCGGGGGGCGTGGGCGCAGCCGCGGCGGGAGCTGGGGTCTCGAACGCGGCCAGCCGCTGGTTGATGGCGGCGATGTCCTGCGCCGTGGCCTGGCGACGACCGCCCAGCGAGGTGACGCCCACCACACGGGTCTGGCCGTTGATCTCGACCGTGCGCATGGCGCTTTGACCATTGGCGGCGGCCAGGGTCAGGGCGGCGTCCGCCTCGGCCACGGTGGTCGCGTCGGGAATCTGGATGCGGGGCTTCGAGAAGCGCGCCTCATCGATCAGCGGCTCACGCCCGGCATAGGCCTGACGGAAGGCCGCCGGTTCGCCGTAGACGCCCTTCCAGCGATAGAAGATGTGCGCCCCGATCTGGGTCAGCTTGTTCAGCGTCGGGGCCCACCAGGGGTGGACGTAGTCGGCGTGATAGTGGGTCGCCGTGCCGACCCTGGTCGAGACGTAGCCGGCCAGCGCCCGGTCCGCGACCTTGCGCGCCCGCTCCCAGGCCCAGGCCACCGGGGCCTGCCCCAGAGCGCCGTCGCAGGTGAAGCTGAACTGGCAGCCGGTGGTCCGCTCGGCGCCCTCGAAGACGACGCCGCAGACGGTGTTGGCGTAGTTGGGGTCGCGCACGCGGTTCAGGATCACCTGGGCGACGCCCTCCTGGCCCTCGGTCGGTTCCAGCGCCGCCTCGTAATAGATCGCCTGCGTCAGGCAGCGTTGGGCACGGCGGCGATCTTCAGCCGAGGCGGGACGGAAGACGAAGGGCTGGGCGGCGCGCAACAGCCCCGACGTCGTCGGCGTGGCGGCGTTCAGGCGCATGGCGTCCAGGCCGGTCTCGCCGAAGTCCAGCGTCGGCTTGCCCGCCAGCGTCAGGCTCTCCCACCCCGGGGTCAGGCCGTAGAGGGCCGCGCGGCGCAGCGAGGGATCGAACCGCTCGGCCAGGGCCAGCTGCGACGGCGTCATCCGCCCGGCGATGGCGCTCAGCCCCTTGTCGGACAGATCGCCGCCGGTCAGCTGGCGCACCGCTTCGACACGCCGGTCGATTTCGGGACGGGGGGTCGAAGACGCCGCCATGGCCACACCGAAAACGGCCAGCACAACGGGCACGGCCGGCCCCAGCCGTCGCGCCGCCTTCACTGCCGAGGTCAGGGTCGTCCTGTTCAGCGTCCGTCTCCAAAGCGTCCGATCACGGGACCGGAGCAAGGTTCATGCCCACGAAGGGCGGCGCTTTTCGGGCGGAAAAGCGCCGTTCGACCAGCCTTACCGGCCGCCCAGCGTCGAGCGCAGCATCCAGGCGAACTTCTCATGCGCCGCCAGACGCTGGGTCAGCAGGTCGGCCGAGGCCTCGTCGCCCGCGGCGTCGGCCACCTCGAACGCCTTGCGGGTCGTGGCGATCAGGGTGTCGTGGTCGCCCAGAAGTTCCTTGAGCATCGGGCCGGCTTCCTTCTCGGGATCGCCGTCCTTGATCGAGGTCAGGTTGCCGAAGCCGGAGAAGCTCTGCGGGGCCAGCACGCCCAGGGCGCGGATGCGCTCGGCGATGTCGTCCAGCGCGGCCCAGATGTCGCGGTACTGCTGTTCCAGCAGATTGTGGTAGCCGAAGAACTCCGGCCCGCGGACATTCCAGTGATAGCCGTGCGTCTTGAGATAAACCGCGAAGCTGTCGGCCAGAACCTTGGTCAGTTCCGTCGCGACGTCATTGCGTTCGGTTTTGCTCAGGCCGGTGTCGATGGTCACGGTCATGGGGAGATCCTGCTCAGAAAGGCTGTAAGGTCGGCGATACAATTAGGCGCCCGGACGGTCGCGGCCAAGTCCGACCATAGGGGTCCTTGATGACACAATGGGATATATAGGGCGTTCGGGAACGCCCTTGGCGAGAAAGCGTTGCAGTCTGTCGCGCTGATCGACAGCCGCGCAGGGATGAAACGGCTTGGGGGCGGACAGGTTCTTCAGACAACTCGCGCTGGCCCAGCCGGGGCGCCCCGGTCAGGCGATCCTGACCGGCCTGCTGTGCGGCGCCGCGGGACTGGCTGTCCGCGCGATGCTGCAACCCCTGTTCGGCGGCGCCAGCGGCCTGACCGTGCTTCTGCCGGCCGTCCTGATCGCCGCCTTGTGGGGCGGCCGGTTCGCCGGCTACGCCGCCATCATCGTCAGCATCGTCGGCGCGGTCGCCCTGACCCAGCTGGCCGGCGGCCTGATCGCGTTCAATGCGACCAGTCTGGCGGTCGGCGTGGCCAGCTTCATCTTCGCGGGTCTGTTCGGCACGGTGCTGGGCGCCTCGCTGCGCTCCACCCTGCGCGATCTGGACGACACCGTCAGCCGCCTGCGCGCCTCTGACAGCCTGGTCGACGAAACCACGTCCGAACTGCGCGCCATGGTCGAGCAGGCGTCCGCCGGCATCGCCCGCGTCGGACTCAACGGCAAGATTATCAGCAGCAACGCCCGCTTCGCCGAGATTCTCGGCCTGAGGCCCGACCAGGCCGTCGGGATCACCACCGGCGACGTGACCCACCCCGACGACATCGCCCTGACCAGGAGCGCGCTCGACGCGGCCCGCGCGGGCGGCGACGGCACGATCGAGAAACGCTACCTGCGGCCGGACGGCTCGACTGTCTGGGCCCTGACCAGCCTGCGCGCCCTGACCTCCCCCACCGCCGAGCCGATGGGCTTCATCGCCGTGGTCGTCGACATCACCGCCGCCAAGGCCGCCGAGGCCGCGCTGCGGGAAAGCGAGAGCCGCTTCCGCCTGATGGCGGACACCGCGCCCTCGCCGGTGTGGATGACCAACGCCCACGCCGAAGTCGAATTCGTCAACAAGGCGCTGGTCGAGTTCTACGGCCGCCCCGCCGAGCACATTCTGGGCTCGGTCTGGCGCCAGAGCGTCCATCCGGACGACGTGGCCGAGATGACCGCCGTCATGGAGGTCGCCCGGCCGGGCCATCATCCCTACGGCTTCGAGGCGCGCTTCCTTCGCTTCGACAACGACTGGCGCTGGATGCGGATCGCGGTCAATCCACGCTTCGACGCCGCCGGCGCCTTCCTGGGCTACGTCGGCATGTCGTTCGACATCACCGAAACCCGCAACGCCATGCAGGCGCTTGAGGCCCAAGAACGCCGCCAGAGCTTCCTGCTATCCCTGACCGACCGCCTGCGCGACCTGACCACGCCCGACGACATCATGGCCGAAGTCGAACGCTCGCTGGGCGACGAACTCGGGGCCGACCGCGTCGGCTATGGCGAAGTCGATCAGGAGCGGGGTCTGGTGTCGATGAGCCGGGACTGGACCACCGGGGCGGTCAGCGCCCAGGGCCAATTCAGCCTCGGGGAACTCGGCGCCGACCTGATCAGCGACCTGGCAGAGGGTCGGCTGATCCGCATCGCCGACGTGCGCAAGGACAAGCGGACGCGCGGCGCGCTCCAGGCGTTCGAGCGGCTGGGCACCCGCGCCCTCATGCGCGCGCCTCTGCATCGCGGCGGGCGCCTGCGAGCCTTCCTCTACGTCCATAACTCGACGGTCCGGGAATGGACCGACGCCGAGGCCAACCTGCTGCAGGAGGTCGGGCGCCGCACCTGGACGGAGATTGAACGCGCCCGCGCCGAGGGCGCCGTGCGCGAGAGCGAGGAACGCTTCCGCGCCATCGCCGACACCGCCCCGGTGCTGATCTGGGTCACGGGCGCCGACCGGGTGCGCGAGTTCGTGAACCAGGCCTATGTCGCCTACAACGGCGGCTCCTACGAGGAAGCTCGGCTGGCCGACTGGCGCGCCATGATCCACGTCGACGACCATGAACGCATCATCCAGGACTCCATCGCGGGCGAGGCCACCGGCCAGCCCTTCTCGATGGAGGCCCGCTACCTGCGCCATGACGGCGAGTACCGCTGGCTGAAGTCCTTCTCGCGCCCGCGGCTGGACGCCGACGGCGAGGTCATCGGCTTCGTGGGCGTCGCCTTCGACGTCACCGACATCCGCGAGGCTCAGGCCCGACTGACGGAGTCCGAGACCCGCTTCCGCACCGTCGCCGACAGCGCCCCGGCCCAGATGTGGATGACCGACGAGACCGGCGCCGTCGTGTTCGCCAACAGGCGCTACCGCACCTTCTTCGGCGTCCGCCGTGACGAGGACCTGCAGGCCAACTGGGCCGCCACCATGTCGGCCAACGGACTGGAGGCCTTCCATTCCGGCTTCCTGACCGCCCTGGCGCAGCGCGACCGGTATGAAGGGATCATGGAGATCGTCCACCCGCAGATGGGCCGCCGCTGGCTGCGCTGCGAGGGCATCCCCCGCTTCGACGGCGCAGGCCATTTCCAGGGCTACGTCGGCGCCAACATCGACATCACCGAGGCTCGGCAGGCCGAGGAAGACCTCAAGCGCATCAACGAACTGCTGGAAGAGCGCGTCAGCGAAGCCATGGCCGAGAAGGCCAAGGCGGAGGCGGACCTGATGCACGCCCAGCGCATGGAGGCCGTCGGCCGCCTGACCGGCGGGGTGGCGCACGACTTCAACAACCTGCTGACCGTGGTCATCGGCGCGCTGGACATGATGCTGCGCTCGCCCACCGACCTGGCCCGCCAGAAGAAGCTCGGCGAGGCCGCCCTGGCCGCCGCCCGCCGCGGCGAAGGCCTGACCCACCAACTCCTGGCCTTCTCGCGCCGTCAGGCCCTGCGGCCCGAATCTCTGGACCTCAACGGCCTGATCCGCGAGAGCGAGCCCCTGCTGCGCCGCGCCGTGGGCGAGGCCGTCGAGTTCAAGCTGAAACTCCGTCGCGGCGGGGCGCGGGTGAACGTCGATCCGTCCCAGTTCGAGGCGGCCCTTCTCAATCTGGTCGTCAACGCCCGCGACGCCGTGGGCGACAAGGGCGGCCGCATCACCGTTCAGACGCAGAGCTGCAAGGTCCGTGGGGGCGAGGTGCCGGAGCTGCCGGCGGGCGACTATGTCTGCGTGACCGTGTCGGACAACGGCTCGGGCATCGACCCGGAGGTGATCAGCCGCGTGTTCGAGCCCTTCTTCACCACCAAGGCCATCGGCAAGGGCACCGGCCTGGGCCTGAGCCAGGTCTACGGCTTCGCGCGGCAATCGGGCGGCGGCGTGCGCATCGCCTCCACGCCGGGCCGGGGCTCCGAAATCCGTCTCTACCTGCCGCCGCTGGACCGGCTGAGCGAGCTGGAGACCGTCGAACGCGGGATATCGCCCTATCCGCAGGTCACGGCCCGCCGCATCCTGCTGGTCGAGGACGATCCGGGCGTGGCCGCCATCGCGCTGGATCTGCTGACAGCCATGGGCATGGACGTGGCGACCGCCGACACCGGCCCGCGCGCGCTGGAGATGCTGCAGGTCGAAGGCTTCGACCTGATGCTCAGCGACATCGCCATGCCCGGCGGCATGACCGGGATCGAGCTGGCGCGCGAGTGTGCGAAGAAGTGGCCGGACATGCGGATCGTCCTGACCTCGGGCTATGCCGGCGAGGATGTGGACGAGGCCCTGTCGGACGCGCCGTGGCCGTTCCTGCGCAAGCCCTATTCAGGCGCGCAACTGGCCGACATTCTGGGGCAGGTTCCCGCCCGAGCGGAGTGACGCCCGCGACCGCCTGATGGGCGACCGCGGGTGTTCGTCAACAGATCAGCGCGAGCGCGCCTTGCGGGCGGCGTAGCGGGCGTCGCGCGCGGCCTTCTGCTCTTCCTTGGTGAGCTGCTTGCGCTCCTTGCGTGCGGCGCGCTTCTCGGCGTCGACAGCTTCCTGGGCCGCCATCTGCGCGGCCAGACGCGCGGCGTCCTTCTCGGCCTTCTCGCGGCGTTGCTCGGCCTTGGCCAGCTCGTGCTGCTGACGCAGGGCTTCCTTTTCGGCGGCGCGCTTGGCGGCGAGCTTCTCGAATTCAGGGTCGGGGGCGGCGGCCTTCGGCTTGAACTTGGCGAGCAGGGCCTTCTTGGCCTCTTGCTGGGCGGTCAGGCGATCGGTGAAGCCGGTTTGTTTCAGATCTCTCATGCGTGGAGTCGTCGTATCCTTGATCGATTGTCAGATGCGCGTACGCCGGAGCGAGCGTGGCTCAGCCCCGGGCGGGTCCGCTAACCCCATATGGGCGCGAAAAGCAAGGTTGCGAGGGCGGATGAACACATCCGCCCCGCTCAGTGTGTCACTTGGGGCGCTCTGCGTGACCCACGGCAGCGCCCGCCGCGCCGCCGACCGCAGCGCCGACCGGACCGGCCACGACGGCGCCGGCGACCGCGCCCGTGGCGGCCTTCTGTTCAATGGTGTGCCCACAGGCGGCGGCTCCCGCGGCGAGGGCGGCGACGGCGAATACGGTGGCGATATGGCGCATGATGGTTCTCCTGTTCGGTTCATCAAACGTCAGCGTCGCCGTGAGGGTTCCACGCTGTAACCGGAAGTCGCACGCCATCCCGACCCACCGCGCGATAACAGACCAACCTCATAGGAAAGACTAAGACTGACAACGCGACCGGGCCAAAAGGTTGAGATAGCGAAGACAAATACAGTAGAAGCCACATTAACTGGACCCATGTATTCTGAGTTAACCCCCTTTAACCGGCAGACTTCACTGCGGACATCACGCGATGTTGCGCCGCACCCAATTCTTGCGAATCAACCACATTGGCGCCACAAACGGCTGGCTTAAGGCGCGTCCTTCGATTTCCGCTCATTCGCCGAACATCGAAACTGCTGCAGCCGGTCCGCGATCCTCGCATCGCCCGGCGGCGAGACTACCCGGGGGCGGCACTGCGCCCTGCCGAACAGGACCGAGCCTTTGTCGAAACCGTCTCAGACGCGCGCGAACCCGACTGCTGAACACGTGGCCCGCATCCGGCCCGGTACGGCGGCGGCGATGTTCGGCGCTCTGGTGGGATTGGCTGTGGGCGGCGCCTATCTTGGCGGCGCGGCGGCCAAGGCTTCGACTGTGCAGGCCCAGGCTGAACGTATCGACGGCGCGACCTCCGCTGGCTTCACCGAGGAAGCCCTCGCCGCAGCGGCCGGCGGCCTGGACGAAAGCGCGCTGACCATCGCGCGCCGTCACGACCCCTATACCGTCGCCGGCCCGACCCAGCGCGACCGCCAGGCCGAACTGCTGACCGCCCGTCTGGAACAGCTGCGCGGGAACGCCCCGCTGCGCGCCGACGGCCTGCGTCAGGTCAATCTCTCGGCCCCCATCGCGGCCCAGCCCTTCCGCCTCGGCGGCGCCCTTGAAGCCTCGCGCGATCTCGATTGCCTAACCCAGGCCGCCTATTACGAAGCCCGCGGCGAAGGCCGCGACGGCATGCGCGCCGTGGCTCAGGTGGTTCTGAACCGCGTCCGCCACCCCGCCTTCCCGAAGACCGTTTGCGGCGTCGTCTTCCAGGGCGCGGGCCGCCAGACCGGCTGCCAGTTCAGCTTCACCTGCGACGGCTCGATGCGCGGCCGCGTCAACCGGGGCGCCTGGGACCAGGCCCGCGCCATCGCCTCCGCCGCCCTGTCCGGCTCGGTGTTCGGCAGCGTCGGCAACGCCACCCATTTCCACACCACCGGCGTCGCGCCGCAGTGGCGCAATTCCCTGATCCGCGTGACGCAGGTCGGTGACCACCTGTTCTACCGCTTCGGCGGCCGTTCGGGCGCCAGCGGCGCCTTCTCCTACGCCGCCCGCCGCTCGACCGCCGCCGACGCCGCGCCGCAGCTGATCCAGGCCAGCCTTGATCCGACCGGCCCGGCGCGTGACGTGGGCGCCGTCGCCTACAACCTGCTGATCGCCCAGGAAGGCCGCGCCGCGCCGCAGGCCGAAACGCCTGCGCCGGCCGCTCCGGCGGTCACCGCCGCCCCGGCGCCTGAAGCCCCGGCCACGCCCGCCGCCTGATCCTCAGCGCTCCTGCACCTTCCAGTGGGTGGTCAGGTTCTGACGCAGGTTGCCGAACCGGCCCTGCTCATCGAGATTCACATCCGCATCGCCCGGCTGGCCCGACTGGGCGCCGGTCTCGAGGTCGCGACGGTCGGCCTGTTTGGCGTCGTCCAGCGGCTTTCCGCCCCGGTCGGCGAAACTCCGCTGTTCCTTGGGAATTCTGGGGGCGTGGGTCATCTGAAGTCTCCTTCCGTATCGGGAAGAAAACCGTCCTGCGCCCGGGTCGTTCCGTAGCGAGGTTCGCCGGACGGCCTCAAACCGCGTCCAGACCAATATCCAGCGACGGCGCGGAGTGGGTCAGGGCGCCAACCGAAATCACGTCCACGCCGGTCTCGGCGATGGCGCGCACGGTCTCCAGATTGACCCCGCCCGAGGCCTCCAGCGTCACCCGCCCGGCCGTCCGCGTCACGGCCTCGCGCAGCATGGGCAGTGTGAAGTTGTCCAGCATGATCACGTCAGGGCGTTCAGCCAAGGCTTCGTCCAGCTGGTCCAGCCCGTCGACCTCGACCTCCACCTTCATCAGATGGCCCGCCGCCGCCTTGGCCCGCCGCACGGCCTCGCCGACCCCGCCGCAGACGGCCACGTGGTTGTCCTTGATCAGGATCGCGTCATCCAGTCCGAAGCGATGGTTCAGCCCGCCGCCGCACAGCACGGCGTGCTTCTCCAGCGCGCGCAGGCCCGGCGTCGTCTTGCGGGTGTCGGCGATGCGCGCCTTGGTTCCGGAGACGGCCTCGACATAGGCGTGCGTCAGGGTGGCGATGCCGCACAGCCGCCCCAGCAGATTCAGCGCCGTCCGCTCGGCCGACAGAAAGGCGCGGGCGTCGGCCTCGACCTCGGCCAACACCGCGCCGGCCTCGAAGGCCTCGCCGTCGCGTAGTTTCAGCTCGACCGACGCCTTGGGGTCCATGGCCAGCACGGCCAGCCGCACGCAGTCGAGTCCGGCCAGTACCCCGGGCTTGCGCGCCGCGAAGACCGCCCGCATCCGCGCGTCTTCGGGAATGCAGGCCTTCGCCGTCACGTCGCCCGCCCGGCCCAGATCCTCAGCCAGGGCCAGTCGCACCACGGGCTCGATCAGCAGGTCAGGCAGGGTCGGGATCATGAGATTCACTCGGCGGCCAGAACGGCGGCGGGGGCCACGACAGGCGCGCGGCTCAGGCGGGTATGGCGCGCATCGGCGTCCGTGTCGGGATAGTCGGACCGGTAGTGGCCGCCGCGGCTCTCGCGCCGCTCCAGCGCGGCCCCGGCGATCAGGCGGGCGGCGATGACCGGCAGGGCGCCGCGCGCCTCCTGCTCCAGTCGCTCCATCAGGGCCAGGGCCCGCGTCAGCCCGGCGGCGTCGCGCACCACGCCGACATTGTCGCTCATGGCCACACGCAGAGCCGTCAGGGCTTCAGGCGCCAGGTCGGGCGCGACGACGGCTTTCACGACCCTTCCCTCTCCGCCCGCTTCCGCGCGGGCGGCCCGGCCCGTGCGGCGTCCGAAGGCGGCGGCCTCAAGCAGGGAGTTGGAGGCCAGCCGGTTGGCCCCGTGCACGCCCGTCGCCGCGCATTCGCCCACGGCGAACAGGCCAGGCAGGCTGGTGCGCCCGTCCAGTCCGGCGGCGATCCCGCCCATGTGGTAGTGGGCGCCCGGCGCGACCGGGATCGGCGTCTCACGCGGGTCCAGCCCCGCATGCATGCAGGCGGCGAAGACGGCCGGAAACTCGTTGGGGAAATGCGCCCCCACCGCCGCGCGGGCGTCCAGATAGGCGCCGCGCCCCTCGGCCCGAGCCTGATGCACGGCGCGGGCGACGATATCGCGGGCCTTCAGGTCTGCGTCGGGCGCATCGCCCAGCAGGAAGTCGCCGTGGGCGTCGATCAGCCGGGCGCCCTCGCCGCGCAGGGCCTCGGTGGCCAGGGGCATGGGATCCACGCCCACGTCGATCGCGGTCGGGTGGAACTGCACGAACTCGGGATCGAGAATCTCGGCGCCCGCCAGCCAGGCCAGCGCCATGCCTTCGCCCAGCAGGGCCGCCGGAGTGGTGGTGCGGGCGTAGAGGCCGCCGGCCCCGCCGGTCGCCAGCACCACCGCCGGAGCCAGCACCTCGACGAGGCGCCCGTCGCGCTCGATCACGGCCCCGCGCACGCGGCCCGTGGCGTCCTGCACCAGGGCGCGCAGCCGTCCGTTCTCCCACACCTCGATATGCGGCGCGGCGCGCACAGAGGCGACCAGCGCCGACAGGATGGCCCGTCCCGCGCCGTCGCCGCCGACCCGGGCCACCCGGGCCTTCGAGTGCGCGGCCTCCAGGCTGACCGCGAAACCGCCGTCGGCGTCCCGGTCGAAAGGCGCGCCCAGCGCGGCCAGCCATTCGACCGTCTGTCTTCCATCATCCGTCAGGGCGCGAACCGCCTCCGGATCGACCAGCCCCGCCCCCGCCGAGGCGGTGTCGGCGGCGTGCAGCGCGGGCTGGTCTTCCGCCGACAGGGCCGCCGCGACCCCGCCCTGGGCCCAGGCCGAGGAGCAGGCCTGCAGCAGAGGCGCCGGCGTCACCACCAGCGTCGGGCGCGGCCCGGCCTCCAGCGCGGCAGACAGGCCCGCCAGCCCGCCGCCGATGATCAGCGGCCCGTCATGACGGATGCGGTTCAACGGCCGAACTCGAATACGCGGGCGCCGTGGGTCAGGCTTTCGGTCAGCGTCTCCACGCCGGGCGCCAGGGCGGCCACGCCCACGCCGACGCATGCGACGGTGGTCAGCACGAACAGGCCGGTGGATTTGGCGGCCTCGCCCCAGCTCAGGCGACGCCCTTCAGGCCTCCAGGCGCCCCGACGCAGGTGGCTGAACAGCGCCAGCGCCAGGAAGCCCGCAAACAGCCAGCTGCCGTTCGACACGCCCCACAGGACGGCCACCGCGCCGACGGCCAGCAGGGCGACCTTCTCCAGCATGGGGTGGATGCGGGCCAGCACCGGACCCAGCGCCTTGGAACCATCCAGCGGCGGCGCGGGGGCCAGATTGATCAGGTTGATGAAGGCGATGGCGAACACCCCCTGCAGCCAGACCACCTGCCCGCTCCACAGATACAGGCCATAGAAGGGGATGGCCGCCAGCAGGCCGAACGCCGGTCCCGCCAGCGACACCAGCACCCCGTGCCATTCGCTGACCGGCAGCCGCTGACCCTTGGCCAGCCCGCCGAGGAAGGGCACGATGTAGATGCGCGCGGGCCCCATGCCGAGGCGGTTCATCGCCAGCACATGCCCGTACTCGTGGACCAGCAGGCCGAACAGCACGGCCGCCACGATCACAACACTCCCGGACCAGTAGTAGATCAGCCCGCCGAGCAGCAGGGTCGAGATCAAGGCCCAGACCGGATGCTGGCCCTTGTCCAGCGGCGCCTCGGCCCCGCGCGCGGGATCGACGGCCGGAGTGACGGGCGCCCGGCCGTCTTCGGGGCGGGGGTCCCAGGGACCGGGACGGCGGGGGGTGTCGATGTCGCTCATCCCTGCGACGTGGCCTTTTCCGCCCTCAGCCACAAGGCCAGTACGGCGAGAAGCCGCAGGGTCTTCCGGTCGACGCCGGCGACGACGCGGACGGGCGGAACATAGTGCATGGATCTCAGTCCAGGTTGTAGGCGCGCGCCTCGGCGGGATTGGCCTTCGCCAGGGCGGCGCGCGACAGGTTCTTGGGCACGCCGCGGCGCGCCAGGATTTCATAGACGCGGCGCAGATCGCTGACCGGCTTGAAGGCGATCCACCGGTTCCGATCGCGCCAGATCAGGATGAGATAGCCAAACGGCATGCGCCAAACTCGAACCACGTCAGATCAACTCCACTGCCACATGATGCCGCGCCTTGATCAGGTCATAGCGCGCCGGGATGGCGGGCGGCGGCAGATCGACCATACGCTGCACGGCCAGCCGCGCCCGCTCGATCATCTCTTCCGGCACCGTCACCTCGAACTGCATCTTCAACAGGCAGTCGCGAATGTTTTCCAGCGTAATCCGCTTCATGTGCGGGCACAGATTGCACGGACCGATGAATTGCACGCCCGGCACGTCGCCCGCGACGTTCGACGCCATGCTGCATTCGGTGATCAGCACCACCTGTTTCGGACGGCGCGCCTCGACATAGTCGACCATCGCCGCGGTCGATCCGGCGAAGTCCGACGCGGCCAGAACGTCCTCCGGGCATTCCGGGTGCGCCAGGATCTCGGCGCCCGGATAGGCGGCCCGCATGTCGGAGATGTCCTGGGCGGTGAAGCGCTCATGCACCTCGCAGCGGCCCTTCCAGGCGATGATCCCCACCGTGGTCTGGGCCGCCACGTTGCGCGCCAGGTATTCGTCGGGGATCAGGATGACGCGGTCGACGCCCCATTCCTTCGCCGCCCACTCCACCACCTGCACGGCGTTGGCGCTGGTGCAGCAGATATCGGTCTCGGCCTTCACGTCCGCGGTCGTGTTCACATAGGTGACCACCGGCAGGCCCGGGTAACGCTGCTTGATCAGGCGCACGTCCGCACCCGTGATCGAGGCGGCCAGACTGCAGCCCGCGCGCAGGTCGGGGATGAGCACCGTCTTTTCCGGGCTGAGGATCTTCGAGGTCTCGGCCATGAAGTGCACGCCCGCCTGGACGATCACCTTCGCCTTCGACCGGGCGGCCTCCTTGGCCAGCCCCAGGCTGTCGCCGACATAGTCGCCGACACCGTGGAAGATCTCGGGCGTCATGTAGTTGTGCGCCAGGATCACCGCGTCGCGCTCGCGCTTCAGCTGGTTGATCTCGTGGATCAGCGCCGCCTGCGCCGGCCATTCCAGCGGCGTCACATGATCCTTGATCTTGGCCCACACCGGCGCGGTCTCGCGCTCCAGGTCCTTCGACAGCCCGAACATGCCGTCCGCCATCCCATCCACCCTTTTGCTCCAAATGAGCAAATCAGAGTTCCTAAGAACGGCGGCCCGGCTCATCGGCCCGCCGCCGACTTATGCTCACTTTTAGCATAAGCAGGGACAATCTAGGCCGATGGCCGGGGATTGCAAGCCCCGGCCTGCTGGAAATGACCGTGCGCGGACTAGCCTCCAGGGCCGATGAGGACCTCACGGGTGACAACCACCAACGGACTGTCGAACATGAAGAAGACCTTGCCTTCCGCCGCCTCGACGTCGTCACCGTACAGACGTTCGCCCTCGACGCGGCTCAGCATGGCCTCGGCGGGCGTGGACGCCGCCGCCGGATGATCCAGGCGGCAATCCTCCGCACGTCGGTTGCGCACGATACAGCTGATCTGCCGCTCGGCCGGCGAGACGCGGGGCGGCCCGGCCGGGGCGGCTTCCGGCTCCGGCCGTCGCGGCTGCTCCCAGTTCTGCACCGACCGCGACCGGCGCGGCGGCGCCCGGTTCGGATTGACGAGGCTGACCTCGCCCGTCGCCCGTGCCAGCGCGTCCCGATCATCCGTCAGCGGCCAGCCGCAGGCGGTCAGAACCTTGTCCAGATTGGCCGATTGCGCCGGCAGGTCGAACGAGCCGCTGAACGCCGGCGTCACGCCTTCTGCGGTGCGGATGGCGAAGGCGCCGCCGCCCCTCAGGAAGCGGGAGTCTCGATGCGCCTCGGTGCTGCGCAATGCGCCGGCCGCGCCGGCCGAGACCCAGGTCTGCACGTCCGAACGGCCGTCCGCGCGCGTCGCCTGCAACGCCACATTGCCCGCCCCCGCAGGCATGCCGGCCAACACCGCCGTCAGTGCGTTGTCGCGACACTGGACGACGACCGCCGCCCCACCGTCAAAACGTACGACCGCGGCCGTCAAATGCCGCGCCGGATCTTCCTGGAATTCCCAGTCATCGTCCTGCGCGACCGCGGCCGACGCAAATCCCAGCCCGGCCATCATGGCCAGACCCAAACAAAGTTCCGTCTTCATCTTAAAAACCCCAAACAGCCCGCGCGCAGTGACACGCAGACTCAGGGTCTCGTCAAGCGGTCCTGACCCCCTCATGGGCCAGCAGCCAGCGCTTGCGCTCAAGCCCGCCCGCATAGCCGGTCAGGGTCCCGTTCGCGCCGATCACCCGGTGGCACGGCACGATCACGGCGATCGGATTCTGGCCGTTGGCCAGCCCCGCCGCCCGCACCGCCTTCGGAGACCCGATCGCCGCCGCCAGCTGGCCGTAGCTGCGCGTTTCGCCCGCCGGGATGGAGCGCAACGCCGCCCAGACCGCCTTCTGGAAGTCGGTGCCGCCGGTCTTCACCGGCAGGGCGTCCAGCGCCTGCACATCCCCGCTGAAATAGGCCTCGACCGCCCGTCTCACGCTCTCCGGCGCCCGGCCCTCGGCCAGGGCCGCGTTGGGACTGTGCCGTCCCAGCAGGCGGTGCATCCGGTCCTCGTATCCGGCGAAGTCCAACGCCCGCACCGCGCCCTCGGGCCCGGTGACCAGCAGAACGTCGCCGACAGGCGTCGCCACCCGGTCCAGCGTCAGGGTTTCAGGCTGCACGTTTCGCATCGTCGTTCTCCGTCACATCCGCGCCGCTGATCCCGGCCACCGCCAGGTGCAGCGCTCCATAGGCCCGCCACGGTCGCCATCGTTCGGCGCGCGCGGTCAGGCGTTCGTCTTCCAGTCGGTCATTCGGCGGATCGGCGCCCTCGTCCATCCACAGACCGGGCAGCCGCAACCCCGGCCGCGCCGCGACCAGCGGCTGCAGCAGGGCGTCAGCGGACAGGTCACGGGCGATGGCGTCCGGATCCGCCGACAGGTCGAACACCCGCCGCACCCGCGCCAGCACGCCCGGCATCGCCTTCAGCTCGGCCGTCTCGACACAGACCGAGACCCGGCCCGCCGCGCCCGGCTCGACCGAGACCGAACCCTCGGCGCCGTCGATCTCACGGGTCAGGACGCGCGACCATCTGCGGCCCTCGACCGTGTCGCCCCGCCCGGCCAGCGCCGCCAGCATCGCGTCCCAGTCATAGGGCGGGCGGTAGGGCAGGCTCAGCACCACCCCGCCCTCGTGCGCCCGCTCGCCGCGGCGCCGCAGCGCCGAGGGCGGCCGCTCATACAGGGCCTGAAAGGTCTCGTTGAAGCGCCGCACGCTGCCGAAGCCGGAGGCCAGCGCCACCTGCGCCATCGACAGGTCCGTCTGGTGGATCAGCGCCTTGGCCAGCAGCACCCGGCGGGTCTGCGCCACGCTGACCGGCGCCGCGCCCAGATGCTGGCGGAAGAGGCGGCGCAGGTGCCGCTCGCCGACCCCCAGCCGGCCGGCCAGTCCGTCTACGTCGCCTTCGTCCAGGGCGCCCGCCTCGATCAGCGCCAGCGCCCGGCTCACCGTATTGGAGGTCCCGCGCCAGGCGCCCATGTCCGGCGCCGTCTCGGGCCGGCAGCGCAGGCAGGCGCGGAAACCCGCCTCCTCGGCCGCCGCCGCCGTGACCACGAAGATCATGTTCTCGCGTTTCGGGGTCCGCGCCGGACAGACCGGGCGGCAGTAGATGCCCGTGGTCTTCACACAGCCGAAGAACCGCCCGTCGAACCGCGCGTCGCGCGTCAGCACGGCGCGGTAGCAGGCCTCCTGATCAAGCTCGCTCGCGTTTTCCATGACCGGGAAGATAGGCCCGCCGCTCCGCAAACGCTCGCGGTTTTCGGACATGGGTGTGGGCGGCGGGTGCACAGTCGGCCGCCAAGGAGCCCAGCCAGTGGTGAGTGGCTAGTGATTAGTGGATGGCGGCTGCGACGCCGGTGCTGGGTCATTGTGAGCCCCCGCCCGCGACATCGAACCACTAGTCACTAACCACTAATCACTTTCCACCCCAGTCTATCCGGGCGCCGCTCAGACCTTCGGCAGCCGCTCGTCGTAGCCGGTGACAAGACGGAAGGCCGAGCGGGCCACCTTCACCACCGCGCTGGCGAAGCCGAAGGCGATGCACAGCATCAGGACGGTCGACAGCGGCCACCAGCCTTCCTGAATGGTGTTGGTGACCCGCGACATGAAGGCCTCGACGGTCGGGACGAACACCACCTTCGACAGGGGCGAGTACAGCCACAGCCAGCCGAACAGCGCGCCTTCCGCCAGGCCGAAGCCGATGTCGCCCAGGGCCGTGAACCGCACCCCGTCAGGCCGCGCCACCCGCATCACGTCGAAGACGACGCGCGCCAGCCCGAAGGCGATCACCGGCCAGTACAGCAGCGTATGGATCTGGCTCAGCATCCGGCCGTAGTCGACGCCGCCCACCACCGCGCCCAGGGTCTCGGGCGTCGTGTGCGTCAGCGGCAGCCAGCCGATCCACCACAGCAGGACCACGCTCCAGCCCACCGCGCTGCCCACGGCCCGCGCCATCGGGGAGGCACGACGACCCTTGCGCGGCGTCTTCAGCGTCCAGTCGCCCTCGCTCAGGCCGCGCGAGACGGCCTCGGCGTTCAGCCCGCCGCCGAACTCGAACAGGCCCAGGTCCTTGACCCGCCATTCGCGCAGGAAGCTGGGCTTCTCCTTCTGCCGCTCGATGATGAAGCCGCCGAGGGTGGCGAAACCTATCAGCATGATCGCGCCGTTGAAGATGCTGTGGAACGCCTGGCCGATGGCCCGGCCGACTTCCTCGTCGCCGATCAGGATGCGCACCAGCGCCCCGATCGCGGTGATCGCCACGATGGCGATCAGGCCGGCGCGCACGCCGAACATCCACCAGGGATAGAGCTCCGGCCCCACCACATGCTGCGGCCCCGAGCCGTAGCGCGCCGCAACCGACAGCGGATGGCCGACATCGCGCAGGATTTCTTCCTGTTCGGCCTCGGTCAGGGGACGGCCCAGGGCCTCCTCCTTCTCCTCGAAGCGGCTCAGGATCATGTCGCGCAACTCGGCGACGATATCGGCCCGCTGGTCCTGCGGCAGCTGGGCGGCGACAGCGTTCAGATAGCGATCAATCAGGTCCATCAGACTTTCCCTTCGTCCCTGGAATTTCAAAGAATCTTATCGAGCGAGGCGTTGATGCCCCGCCATTCGTCGGTGAGCGCGGCGAGCATCGAGACGCCCCCCGGCGACAGGCGGTAGAAGCGCTTCTTGCGCTTCTCCTCCTCGCGCCACTCGCTCTCCAGCAGGCCTTGGCTCTCCAGCCGGCGCAGCAGCGGATAGAGGGTCGATTCCTCCATCTCCAGCCCGTCGGCGGCCAGCGCCTGGCGCAGGGTGTAGCCGTACCGCTCGGTCCTGAGGCAGGCGAGCACCGCCAGCACCAGCGACCCGCGGCGCAACTCCAGCCGCATGCTTTCAAAAAGGTCCGGATCGGCGTCCATGCCATCCCTCCTGTTGCGTCACATAGTGTGTGACACACAGTGTATGCGGCATACTGTATGAGGGAGTCAAGCGGGTGGCTCGATCAGCCTCCCGGCCTTGTCGCCTCGTCTATTCAGGTATCCGGACGCCGTCCCAGGCGAACACGCCGCCGCTGTCGGTCGGCCGCAGCCCGTCGATGACATCCAGCAGATAGCCGGCGGACTGAGCGGGACTGAACAGCTTGCCCGGCTTGACCCCGCGCTGGAACGGCGCGCTCAGGGCGGTGTCGACCGTGCCCGGATGCAGGCCCGCCACCACCGCCTGCGGATGGGTGCGGGCCATCTCGATCGCCAGATTACGCAGCATCATGTTCAGCGCCGCCTTCGACGCCCGATAGCTGTGCCAACCGCCGAGCCGGTTATCGCCGATCGATCCGACCCGCGCGGAAAGGACCGCGAACACCGAGCGCCCCTCGCGGGGCAGCAGCGGCAGGAAATGTTTGGCGACCAAGGCGGGTCCGATCGTGTTGATCCGGTAGTCCCGAGCCATGTGGACAGGGTCAATCGCGCGGTAGCTTCGCTCGGGCTCGAACCCGCCATGCAGGACGCCTGACGCAACCAGCACCAGACCCGGGTGACCCCCGCCGTCTATCCCTGTGGCCGCCGCTGCGATCGACGCCTCGTCTTCCAGATCCAGTCCGGTCGCCCGCGACAATGCGTGGACGCGGCCGAAGCGCTCTGTGCCGTTGAGCGCTGTCACCAGTGCGGCCCCCAGACCGCCCGATGCGCCGACCACGACCGCCGAGGGAGCTGGGATGTCCGTCATGACCCGATCAGGGCCTGACGGGCCCGCGCGGTCAAGCGCATCGCGCGGGAGCGGGCGTTGAAACGCCCCCAACTGCCGCTCGCTGATCGCCCTAGGCCGCCTTGGTCTTGGCCGCAGGCTTCTTCGCCGCGCTCTTTTTCGCGGGCGCCCTGGCCTTCGCCGGGGCCTTCTTCGCCCCCGTCGCCGACCCCTTCAAACTGTTCCTCAACGCCGCCATCAGGTCGATGACGTTGGTGTCGTCGGGCTCGGGCGCCGCGACGAGGGCCTTCTTGCCGCCCTTCTGCTTGGCCTTGATCAGGGCCTTCAGGGCGTCGTCGTAACGGTCCTTGAATTCAGAGGGATCGAAGTCCGCCTGCTTCTGGTCGATGATGCGGGTGGCGATCTCGACCATGTCCTTGTCGGCCTTCACCGCCGGGATGTCGTCGAAGAAGTCGCCCGCGTCGCGCACCTCGTCATGGGGCCGCAGGGACCAGGCTACCAGCCCCTTGCCCCGCACTTCCAGCGCGATCTGCCGCTCGCGATTGCGCAGAACCAGCGTGCCGATGGCGATCTTGCCCGCCGCCTTCATGGCGTCGCGGATGACGGCGAAGGCTTCGGCGCCCACGCCCTTCTCGGGCACGACATAGAAGGGATCGTCCCAGTACAGCCGGTCGATGTCGTCCTCGTCGACGAACTGGCCGATGTCGATGGTGCGGGTGCTTTCCAGCTTCACCTTCTCGAAGTCGGCGTCGTCCATCAGGACGTACTCGTCCTTGGACACCTCAAAGCCCTTCACCAGGTCGGCGCGTTCCACCGGCTCGCCCGTGCCGGAATCGACCGGCGCCATGCGGATGCGGTTGTTGGTGTCCGGGTTGATCAGGTGGAAGCTGACATGCCCGGCGCTCGACGTCGCCGTGTACAGCGCGACCGGGCAGGTCACGAGCGACAGCTTCAGATGTCCCTGCCAGGTGGGGCGGGCCGCCATGATGAACTCCCTTGATGCCTGCTGAGAACGCCGGTCGCCGGGACTCGTTCAACCCACTGGACAGCACGTCTGATCGGGTGTGTCCTGATGAGTCCGGCGCAAGAAAAACAACAAGCCGGATCGAGCGAGGAAACATGTCCAACCGACCGAGCCACATCCGGCTCAACTCCCACCCTGGTGCGGGAACCGTCAGCCGCTTCCCGCTGAACTGGGGCGCGCCGACCGCGCGGGAACGCGGCCCCGTCATCGGCACCGTCAATTCGGGTAGCGACCGCAACGCCATCGGCGCCCACGGCGGCGCCTATTCGGTCTATCGCGCCTTGGCCGTGTCGTCGGGCGCCATGAGCGCCAACAACCGGCCCGACCTGACCAACACCTCGCCGACCACCCCCATGGGGCCGTTCCCGCAGTGGACGGACGGCGGCAAGATCGTCTCGCTGGACCCCTGGGGCGCCCGCGTCGCCGAGGACTTCGCCGCCGAGATCCAGGATGGCGTCGACATCCGCCCGACCATCGCCGTGACCCGCGCCCGGCTCCAGCTGAGCGAGATCAACGAAGCCATCGCCGCCGGCCGGATCAAGGTCGACGGGACCGTGGTGCACGACACCGGCGACGTGGCCGTCACCAAGGCCGCCATCGACCCGGTCTGGTATCTGCCGGGCATCGCCGAACGCTTCGGCGTCACCGAAACCGCCCTGCGCCGCACCCTGTTCGAACAGACCGGCGGCATGTACGCCGACCTGGTCACCCGCCCCGACATCAAGGTCTTCCTGCCCCCCATCGGCGGCATCACCCTGTACATCTTCGGCGATCCGGCCGCGATCGCCGACCCGGCGCGCCGACTGACCTGCCGGGTCCACGACGAGTGCAACGGTTCCGACGTCTTCGGCTCCGACATATGCACCTGCCGCCCCTATCTGACCCACGGCATCGAGGAATGCGTGCACGAGGCCCAGAACGGCGGCGCGGGCCTGATCGTCTACAATCGCAAGGAAGGCCGGGCGCTGGGCGAGGTCACGAAATTCCTCGTCTACAACGCCCGCAAGCGTCAGCCGGGCGGCGACCAGGCGGCCACCTATTTCGAGCGCACCGAATGCGTCGCCGGCGTCCAGGACGCCCGCTTCCAGCAGCTGATGCCGGACATCCTGCACTGGCTTGGGATCACCAGGATCGACCGCTTCGTCTCCATGTCGAACATGAAGCACGACGCCCTCACCGGCTCGGGCATCGAGATCGGCGAGCGCGTGCCGATCCCAGACTACCTGATCCCGCCCGACGCCTCCGTCGAGATGGAGGCCAAGAAGGCGGCCGGCTACTTCACGCCCGAAGGCGCCAAGTCCGCCGACGAGCTGACCCGCGTGGTGGGCCGCGATCTTGAGCAGTTCTGACGCCGGGCAGGCGCGCAGCCTGCTGACCCCCGCCGCTGTCCGCGAGCGGGCCCATGAGATGCTGGCCATCGGTGTCGCCGACGGCCTTGAGCACTGGCGCGTCGATCTGGACCGCTTGCCGGAGACGGCGCGCTATGTCGCCGCCGTCATCCGCGACCAGTATCCGACCCTGGCCGTGCCCTTCCACGCTCGATGGCGCCATTTCGCCATCCAGGGCCAGGACTTCTGGGGGCCGGTCGCGGACTCTCGCGCCTGGCCGGACGCCGCAAACCGGGCGCGGACCGAGTTCGACCTGGCCATCGTCTCGGTGCTGCTGGACGCCGGCTCGGGACCCGGTTGGGCCTATCGCGACGCCCGCACCGGCGTGATCC
Organism: Brevundimonas sp. GW821-FHT09G01; assembly: GCF_059416065.1. Taxonomy (NCBI): domain Bacteria; kingdom Pseudomonadati; phylum Pseudomonadota; class Alphaproteobacteria; order Caulobacterales; family Caulobacteraceae; genus Brevundimonas; species Brevundimonas sp. GW821-FHT09G01. Next base: position 108,632 of record NZ_JBWKOL010000004.1, on the reverse strand, counting down.
TGACCCGCTCCGAGGGCCTGGGCATCGCCTCCCTGCGGATGTTCGAGGCGGGGGTCTTCTCGATCACCGAGCGCGACCCCTGGCGGGTCGACGCCCAGGCCCTGGCCGCCCTGACCACCGAGGCGCTGGCGGAGGGCTTCCAGGTCTCGGGCGCCAATCCCCTGGCCGGGCTGGAGGGCCGGGCAGCCCTGCTGCGGCGGCTGGGCACGCAATGCCTCGCCCGGCCCGACCTGTTCGCCACGGCCGACACGCCCCGCCCAGGCGGCTTGGCCGATGTCCTGATCGCCCAGGCGACCGAAGGCGCCCTGCCCGCCCCGGCCATCCTCGAACTGCTGCTCGAGGCCTTCGGTCCGGTCTGGCAGGACCGGCTGACGCTTGGCGGCGTCGATCTAGGCGACTGCTGGAAGCATCCAGCGATGAAGCGCGACGACGCCACCGATGGTCTCGTGCCGATCCACAAGCTGTCCCAGTGGCTCAGCTATTCGCTGGTCGAACCGCTGCAGACCGCGGGCCTCAAGGTGGTCGATCTGGACGGCCTCACCGGGCTGGCGGAATACCGCAACGGCGGCCTGTTCACCGACCTGGGCGTGCTGACGCTCAAGGACCCGGCGGACGCGGACAAGGCCTGGCCGGTGTCCGACCCGCTGGTGGTCGGCTGGCGCGCCATGACCGTGGCCCTGCTGGACCAGATCGCGCCGCTGGTGCGGGCCGAACTGGGCGTCACCGCCGAGGCCATGCCGCTGGCCAGCGTGCTGGAGGGCGGCACCTGGGCCGCCGGACGCCGCGCCGCCGCCGAACGCCGACCGGGCGGCGGACCGCCCCTGACCATCCTCTCCGACGGGACCGTCTTCTGATGCCGAAAGCCGCCTTCAAGATGGACGGGGTCACCATCGTCGGTCACCCGCTGGTCGCCCACAAGCTGTCGATCATGCGTTCGAAGGACACCTCGACCGCGCGGTTCCGGGCCCTGCTGCGGGAGATCTCGACCCTGCTCTGCTACGAGGTCACGCGCGACCTGCCGCTGGAGGACTATCCGGTCGAGACCCCGGTCGGGCCCACCACCGGCTCCCGCATCGAGGGCAAGAAGCTGGTCTTCGTGCCCATCCTGCGCGCCGGCCTGGGTCTGGTCGAAGGGATGCTGGACCTCGTCCCCTCCGCCCGCGTCGGCCATGTCGGCCTGTACCGCGAGCCCGAGACCCTGGACGCGGTGGAGTACTATTTCCGCGCCCCGGAGGACGTCGGCGATCGCCTGTGCATCGTCATCGACCCCATGCTGGCCACGGCCAATACGGCGGTCGCGGCCATCGAACGGCTGAAGGAGCGCGGCGTCACCAATCTGCGCTTCGTCTGCCTGGTCGCCTCGCCCGAGGGGCTGGAGCGGCTACGCGGCTGGCATCCCGACGTGCCCGTCTGGGTCGCCGCCGTGGACGAGCGGCTGAACGACCACGGCTACATCGTGCCGGGCCTGGGCGACGCCGGCGACCGGCTGTTCGGGACGCGGTGATGCGGCGCGCCATCGCCCTGACCAGCCTGATCGGGATGCTCGCCGCGAGCGTCCCGGGTTCCGTCGCGGCCGCGCCCGAGGACGCGATCCGCGCCGCTCGGGTCACCCCCCATCGCAGGGAGGGACTGCTCTTCGGGTGCGAGTTGAACATCCTCGTCCTGCGCCGGGCGGGGCCGGAGCAACCCCCGACCCAGGCCTTCGCGGGATCCGCGATGGTGCTGAATCACATGAGCGGAGAACAGGCCGCCGTGCTGCGTCTCGGCATCTCCGGACCGGACAGGCGACTGCAGCCCCTGGCTCACGGCGTCCTGGTCGGAGACGGCGCGGAGACCTCGCGCGAGTTCATCCGGCGCGAGGAGTCCGACGGCACGGGGGTCGAGATGTTCGTCTACCGGATGGGCCCGCAGACCTCGGCCTTCTTCAGCGGCCTGGCGGATCTCGGGATCGCCGAAGTCGCCTACCAATCCAGCCCGGGCGCCGCGCTGGAACGCTTCCGGATCGATGTCAGCGGTCGACCGGAACTGCTCGCCGAATGGCGAGGCTGTCTCTCCGACCTGGCGAACAGCCCGGCCCCGGGATCGCCCGCCCAGGAGCGAAACCCGAGTTGAGCCGGACCACGTCCAGCTCAACCGTTTCGCCCTAGTCCACCGGCCTGACGTTGTCGTCCGAGTTGCGGTCGATCCACTTGTTGTAGGGATCAACGCCCACGAACGACGGCTTCTTCGTCGTGATGAAGCGCAGGGTCTGCACCCCGGTCCGGATGGGGCGGCGCTCCAGCAGGATGACGTCGCCCTCGTTGAAGCGGCCCTTGCCCGGCTCGGCGCCGAACAGGCCCACGTCGAAGCTTTCGTTCAGCGGCGCGTCGGTCTCCTTGCCCTGCCCGTCCGCGTACAGCTTGCGGGCGTCGACGGTGATGGTGACGTCCCAGCGGCCGTCGGCGCGGCGGGTCGCCGTCGAGCCGGTGGTCTTGACGTCATACAGGGTGATCTTTTCGAACAGGTCGGTGATCAGGGCCTGCTTGTCCGCCGGCGCCTCGGCCCGGAGGGCGGCCACGAGGTCCAGGGAGCGGGGATAGGGCGCGCCCTTGAAGGCGTATTGCGCCAGCACCCGGCGCAGGGCGCGATTGACCGCGTCCTCGCCGATCTGATCGCGCAGCAGGTACATGACCAGCCCGCCCTTCTGGTAGTGGATGTACTGCTGGTTCTCGTTGCGGAACAACGGCATCTCTTCCAGCCGCTCGGTGCCGCGCGAGCGCAGGTAGCGGTCCAGCTCGAACTTCAGGAAGCGGCGGATCTGATCCCGGCCGTACTTCTTCTCCATCACCATCAGCGCCGAGTACTGCGCCAGGGTTTCCGACAGGGTGGTCATGCCCTGCTGGTTGGAGCCGACGACCTGGTGCGCCCACCACTGGTGGCCGAACTCGTGCGCGGCGACATAGGTGACGTAGTCGATCTTGGTCGGGTCGCTGAGGTCGGCGATGAAGCCGAGCCCTTCAGACCAGGCGAAGGTGTTGGGGAAGGACTGGGCGTAGGACGCGTAGTCCGGGAACTCCACGATCCGGGCCTGACGGAACTGGTAGGGGCTGAAATTGGCCTGGAAGTAGTCCAGCGACGACTCCAGCGCATCCAGCATCCGGCCCACGTTGCGGGTGTGGGCGGGGTCGTGGAAGACCACCAGCTCGACCCCGTTGTGCTCGCGCCGGGTCTGGGCGTAGCGGGCCGACTGGATCGAGAAGAAGTTCAGCACCGGAGACTCGGTGACGAAGCGCGCCGTGCGGCGACCGTTGGCCGTGACGTCCGAGCGCTTGTCGCCGGGCGCGACCACGGTCTGGTCGGCGTCGGTCGTGACGGTGATGTCCGCCGTCACCCAGTCGGCGCCGATGTAGTTGTGGGCGCGGGCGCTTTCGTCTTCCAGCTTGGCCGGACGCAGCTCGGCGGGCAGGCCCAGCTTGCGGCGCTTGGCGCGGTCGGTCAGCAGGCCGCGGCGATCCATGCCGACCGTCGGCGTGAACTCGCCGTTGGTGACGAAGGTGCCGTTGTCGACCAGGCGGGTGGTGTTGCCGCTGTTCTTGAAGCCGCGCTGCTCCAGCACGGTCTCGAACTGCACGGTGCGGCGCTCGCCCGGCTGCATCGGGGTGTCGAAGCGATAGATGCGGTAGTCGAACTCCGGCCACTCGCGGGCGACCGTCGCGCCCTGCACGAGCAGTTGCTTCATCTCCAGGTCGTCGCTCCAGCGCAGGTGAACTTCGCGCAGGGGCTGGTCGGTCTTGTTCTCCAGCACATAGCTCCCGCGCGTGGTCAGCTTGGGCGCATGGGGATGCAGGTCCATGACCAGACGCACGTCCGAGACCGACGGCTGCGGCTGGGTCTCGTAGCGCAGCAGGGTCTTCTCGGCGTCGGCCTGAAGCCGCTCGGTCTGGCTGTCGGTGCGGTACTCGTTCCAGACGTTGGTGTTCGTGTAGATGAAAACGCCCAGGCCGACGAAGGCCGCCAGCGCCACGCCGCCGATCGCGCCCGCCGGGCCCATCAAACGGCGCGGGAAGCGCTTGAGACGCGGCCACAGCCGGGTCTCCGTACCGCGACGCCACAGACCGTAGGCGATGACCAGCAGCACCACCGCGAAGGCGGTCCAGTAGGCGTCCAGCCAGGCGTTGAACCCGGCGTAGTCGCCCGTGCCGTTCATGTCCGACAGCGGCACCCCGATGCCCCGGCCGTAGGCGTAGAGCACGTGGTCGAAGCCGAGGTTGGACAGCACGATCGTCGAGATCATGTAGACGACCATGATCGCCCAGCCGACGAACTTGTTGGGCGACAGCGCCTGGACGAAGATCGCCAGCACGGCCAGCAAGCCGAAGCTCACGGCCTGCGGGATGACATACCAGAACAGGTATTTGCCCAGCTCGAAGTCGGTGTAGCCCTTGATGGTCTGAACGACGACGCCCGCCACCACGCCGATCAGGGCGGTGGAGATGAGCACCAGCGCCAGCGCCAGGGTCTTGGGAACCAGGAAGGTCCAGTCCGGGGTCGAGGTGGCGTCGATGATCTCGTGCACCTTGCGGTCACGATCGCGCCAGACCAGCTCGCCCGAATAATAGATCGCGATGACGATGGAGATCAGGCCGAAGGCGCCGGTCAGGCCGGTGATCGCCACGCGGGTGACCAGCAGCAGCGGCGCGCCGTAGATCTCGCCCATGAAGAACAGGGTCGCCACGGCGAAGGCGAAGCCCAGCAGGATCAGGACGACATAGGCGGGGCTCTTGAAGATCAGGGCCGTCTCGAAAGCCGTGCGCGAGACCAGCCGCGCCACGCCGCTGGCGAAGCCATGGCTCGGAGCCGGCAGGTCGCCCAGGGGCGCGGACACGGGCGCGGCGGCCTCGGCCAGCGCGCGCAGGCGCTCCTGCTTCTTCGGCTTCGCGCCCTTGGCGGCGGGACGGTAGAGCAGATAGGCGCCGGCCAGCAGGGCCGCGCCGACCGCGACCCAGATGACCCGGTTCCAGAGCAGCACGCCTTCCAGCGGCGGGTTCAGCGTGTTCCGCTCGGCCGCCGTCCAGTATTTGGTGACCAGCGAATAGGCGCCGCTGCCGAAGGGCTCGGCCCAGGCCAGGGCGGTTTCGAACTCGGGTTTCGTGCCCAGGGCTCCGGTGGTGCCCAGGTAGACGATCAGGACCGCGACCACGCCGACATAGGTGGCCATCATCGACCGGGTGAGGGTCGCGAGAGTGAAGAACAGGGCCGAGGTCAGGAACAGGCCCGTCAGGCCGAAGACGCCATAGGCGTAGAGATAGTCCTGTGGCCGGAACGCGCCCACCGTCTCGGGATCGACCCAGGGCATCATCGTGCCCAGCAGGGTGCCGATGGAGATGCTGAAATAGCAGAGCGACACCGCCGCGAACGCGCCGAAGAAGCGGCCGTACAGATAGGCGCCCTTGGTGATCCGGGTGCTCTGGATCATCGGCCCGAAGCCGGTCTGGGTGTCCCGCGCCACGACGTTGGCCACGATGGCCGTCGTGGCCAGCATGAAGAAGACGTTGAAGATGATGTGGGCGACGGACAGCGCGTAGGGCGCATTCTTGTGAACGTTGCCGCCCGATCCCAGCGAGACGTTGTCGCTGGCGACCGCGCCGAAGGCCAGCAGGCCGAAGACGATGGCGATGACCCAGAACGCCGGCTGGCGCAGCTGGTAGCGGAACTCGAAGCTCGCGATTTTGCCGAACATGGGGATCAGGCCGCGCGGCGGGTCTTGGCGACGGTCGCCAGATAGACATCCTCAAGGCCGCCGGGCGCGCCTTCGAAGCCGTCTCCCGGGTGGTTGTCGGCGAGGACGTGGATCACGGTCCGGCCCGCCAGCAGACGGGTCGAGATGACCTCGTAGCGCTTCTTGAAATCGGGCAGCTCGGCCTTGTCGATGATCCGCTTCCAGATCCGCCCCTCCAGCGTGTGCTGCAGGTCGGCGGGGACGCCTTCCAGCTGGATCTTGCCGCCGGCCAGCACCGCCATGCGGGGGCACAGGTCGGTCACGTCGCCGACGATATGGGTCGACAGGATGACGACGACGTTCTCGCCCACCTCGGCCAGCAGGTTGAGGAAGCGGTTGCGCTCCTCAGGGTCCAGACCGGCGGTGGGCTCGTCGACGATGATCAGTTCGGGGTTGCCGATCAGGGCCTGGGCGATGCCGAAGCGCTGGCGCATGCCGCCCGAGAAGCCGGCCAGCGCCTTGCCGCGCACGGGCCACAGGTTGACCTGGTTCAGCAGCGCCTCGACCGTGGCCTTGCGCTCCCTGCCGTTGGCGATGCCCTTCAGCACCGCCATGTGATCGAGCATGTCGTAGGCCGAGACCCGCGGATAGACGCCGAAATCCTGGGGCAGGTAGCCGAGGACGCGGCGCAGCTTCTCCGGCTCGCTGATGACGTCGATGTCGCCGAAACGGATCGAGCCCGAGGTCGGGGTCTGCAGGGTCGCGATCGACCGCATCAGGGTGGATTTGCCGGCGCCGTTGGGTCCCAGCAGCCCGAACATCCCCTTGGGAATGGTCAGGCTGACGTCATCCAGTGCGCGAGTCCCGTTGCCGTAGATATGGGTCAGGTTCTCGATCGTCAGCATGCCACGCCCTCCGTGAAGGGCGGCACCCTGTCGCGCCAACCCTTTGGCGGCAAGTTAAACATGGGTCAGAAATGCGTTCGCTCAACCTATGCGCGGCGCCGCTATGGGATTGGCGTTCCACAGGTTAGAGTAGCGTCGTACTTCCCGCAGGACCCGACCCGACACGTGCTGAAAAACCTGCTGCCCAGCAAACCGGGAACGGAGCCCCTCGCCGAGGCGCTCATCGCGTGCCGCTCGCACTTCGTCTGGGCGGCGGTGTTCTCCGCGCTCGTCAACCTGCTCTATCTGACGCCGACCCTGTACATGATGCAGGTGTACGACCGGGTGGTGCCGACAGGCGGCATCCTGACCCTGACCCTGATCACCTGCGTGGCCGTGCTGGCCCTCGGTGCCCTGGCCGGACTGGACTGGCTGCGCGGACGGCTGATGCTGCGCGCCGGGCTGCGGTTGGACCGCATGCTGTCGGGCAAGGTGCTGCAGCGGGTCATGGACCTGCAGGCCAAGGCGCCCAACACCCAGGCTCTGCGCGAGTTCGACAACGTGCGCGGCGCCATCGGCGGCCAGGGCATGCTGGCCCTGTTCGACGCGCCCTGGACCCCGATCTACCTGCTGTGCTGCTTCCTGCTGCACCCGGCCATCGGCGTGCTGACGCTGGTCGGCGGCCTCACCCTGTTCACCCTCGCCTGGCTGAACGAGCGCGACACCCGCCCGCGCCTGAACCGGGCCATCCAGTCGCAGAACCACGCCTACGCCGCCCAGGAAGGGATCGCCGGCCAGGCCGAGGTGGTCCGCGCCCTGGGCATGCGCCAGTCCTCCATCGCCCGTCAGGTCGAGCAGCGCCGCCACGCGACGGCCGCCCAGGCCGACGCCCAGCTGGCCGGGGGCCGCTACTCCGGCGCGATCAAATTCCTGCGCCTGGTGATGCAGTCCGCCGCCCTGGGCCTGGCCGCCTATCTGGCGGTGAAGGGCGAGATCTCGCAGGGCTCCATCATCGCCTCCTCGGTGCTGCTGAGCCGCGCCGTCGCGCCGGTGGAGCTGCTGGTCGGGGTGTGGCCCAACCTGGTCCAGGCCGTGGCCAGCTGGAAGACCCTGACCGAACTGTTCGGCGCCACCGCCTCGGTGGAGCGCGAGCGCACCGCCCTGCCCGACCCCAAGGGCCGGCTGCAGGTCGAGGCCGTGTCGGTGAAGTTCCCGGAGACCGAGAACCCGCAACTGCGCGGCGTCGCCTTCGCGCTGAAGCCCGGCGAGACCCTGGGCGTCGTGGGCGCCAGCGGCTCGGGCAAGACCACCCTGGCCCGGGTCGTCGCCGGCGCGCTGAAGCCGCAGGCCGGCGCGGTCCGCCTGGACGGCGCCGAGTATGAGGCGCGCGAGGGCGACGAACTGGCCCGCTGGATCGGCTATCTGCCGCAGGTCCCCAGCCTGTTCGCCGGGACCATCAAGGACAACATCTCGCGCTTCGCCACCGCCACGGGCGTCGATCAGGACACCGCCGACCGCGGGGCGGTGAAGGCCGCCATGCAGGCCGGCGCGCATGAGCTGATCCTGCGCCTGCCCAACGGCTACGACACCCTGCTGGGCCCGTTCGGCCAGGGCCTGTCCGCCGGTCAGGCGCAGCGCGTGGCGCTGGCGCGGGCGCTGTACAACGAACCCGTCCTGCTGGTGCTGGACGAGCCCAACTCCAACCTCGACCAGGAAGGCGAGGCGGCGCTGATGCAGGCCATCCTCGGCGCCGCCGCGCGCGGCGCGGCCGTGGTCATCATCGCCCACCGCGCCGGAGTCCTGGCCCGGGTCGACCGGCTGCTGATGATGCGCGACGGCATGGTCCAGCTGGAAGGCCCCCGCGAGGAGGTGCTCGAGAAGATGCGCGCCACCACGCCGCGCGGCCCCGCCCCGACCGCGCCGCAACAGGCGCCGGGTCAACCTCAGCAAACCCAGGGCCGGATCTCCAGCTCCGCCCAACCGCCGCGACGCAGCCAATGACCGACGCCACAGCGCCCCAGGACCCGGCCGCCCCCGCGCCGGAGACCGCCGCCGCGCCGCCACCTGTCGCCCTGCCCGAAGCGCCGTCCGGTCCGACGGTCGTCGCCGACACGCCGCGGCTTGAGCTGTGGATCGGCGGGATCATCATCCTCGTCTTCTTCATCATCGGCCTGGGCTGGGCCGCCATCGCGCCGCTGGACGCCGGCGCCTATGCGGACGGCCAGGTCGCCGTCTCGGGCAACCGCCAGGCGGTGCAGCACCGCGAGGGCGGCGTCGTCAGCGCCCTGCTCGTGGCCGAGGGCGACACCGTCCAGCGCGGCCAGATCCTGCTGCAGCTGTCCAGCGGCGAGCTGAAGGCCACCGAGCGCGGCGTGGCCAGCCAGGTCTACGCCCTGATCGCCCAGCGCTCCCGGCTGGTGGCCGAGCGCGACCGGATGGGCTCGATCCCCACGCCGCCGGAGTTCGCGGACCTGGCGCCCGAGGACGCGGCCCTGGCCCAGGAGTCGCTCCGCATCCAGCAGCTGCAGTTCGGGGCCCGCCGCACCGGCCGCTCGACCGAGACGGGCGTGCTGAGCCAGCGGATCGCCCAGCTGAACGACCAGATCGACGGCTATCAGCGCCAGATCGAGTCCAACCAGGAGCAGCAACGCCTGATCCAGGAGGAGCTGACCGGCATGCGCGGCCTGGCCGAGAAGGGCTATGCGCCGCAGACCCGCGTCCGGGCGCTGGAGCGCACCGCCGCCCAGCTGGACGGCGAGCTGGGCTCCCTGCGCGCCCAGATCGCCCGCTCGCGCGAGGCGGTGGGCGAGACCCGGCTGCAGATGGCCGGCGTGAACACCAAGATGGGCGAGGACGTCGCCGACCAGCTGCGCCAGATCGACGTGCAGCTGAACGAGCTGCGTCCGCGCATGATCGAGCTCCGGGCCCAGATCGCCCGCAACGAGGTTCGCGCCCCGGCCACCGGCCAGGTCGTCGGCCTGACCATCTTCACCCAGGGCGGGGTCATCCAGCCGGGCCAGACCCTGATGGAGATCGTGCCCAACGACGCCTCGCAGGTGATCGTGGCCAAGGTCACCCCCACCGACATCGACAACCTGCGCATCGGCCAGACCACCGAGGTCAAGTTCCCCGGCCTGCGCGAGCGCAACCCGCCGATCATCCACGGCACGGTGAAGAGCATCTCGGCCGACAGCTTCACGGTCGAGGAGACCGGCGCCAGCTTCTACCGCGCCGAGATCGTCGTCCCCGCCAACGAGCTGGCCAAGCTGGGCCGGGGCGCCGAGGTCCTGCGTCCGGGCGCGCCGGTGCAGGTGGTCATCCTGCTGCGCAAGCGGACGGCCCTGGCCTATCTGCTGGAGCCGCTGACGAACAACCTGTGGCGCTCGGGCAGCGAGCAGTAGGGGTTAGGGGCTAGGGGCTAGGGGCTAGGGAGATGCTGTTCCAGCTCACTCGCCAAATGCTCCCACGGCCCCAGCCTAGACCCTAGACCCTAGATCCTTCTTCTCCGCCCTGAACCGGTGCAGCAGCGGCTCGGTGTAGCCGTTGGGCTGTTCGGTTCCCTCGAACACCAGGGCCCGCGCGGCCTGGAAGGCGAGGCTGGCGTCGGGGTTCGGGGCCATGGGCTCATAGAGCGGGTCGCCCGCGTTCTGGGCGTCGACCTTGGCGGCCATCTTCAGCAGGGCGGCCTCGACCTGATCGGCGGTGCAGACGCCATGCAGCAGCCAGTTGGCCATATGCTGGGAGGAGATGCGCAGGGTGGCGCGGTCCTCCATCAGGCCGACGTCGTGGATGTCCGGCACCTTGGAACAGCCGACGCCCTGGTCGATCCAGCGCACGACATAGCCGAGCAGGCCCTGGGCGTTGTTCTCCAGCTCCTCGGCGACCTCTTCCCCCGACCAGTTGCGGCCCTCGGCCAGCGGGGCGGTGAGCAGGGGTTCGAGACCGGGAACCGGCTGCGCCGCGATGGCCTCGCGCAGGGCGAAGACGTCGGTCTGGTGATAATGGAGGGCGTGCAGGGTGGCCGCCGTCGGCGACGGGACCCAGGCGGTGTTGGCGCCGGTCTTCGGATGCGCCGCCTTCTGCTCCAGCATGTCGGCCATGCGGTCGGGCGCGGCCCACATGCCCTTGCCGATCTGGGCCTTGCCCGACAGGCCGCAGGCCAGGCCGATGGCCACGTTGCGGGCCTCGTAGGCGCTGATCCAGGCGGAGGACTTCATCTCCGCCTTGCGCACCACCGGACCGGCCCGCATGGCGGTGTGGATCTCGTCGCCGGTGCGGTCCAGGAAGCCGGTGTTGATGAAGACCAGCCGGTTGGCGACCTGCTTCAGGCAGGCGGCGAGGTTGGCCGAGGTGCGGCGCTCCTCGTCCATGACGCCGACCTTCAGGGTCCAGCGGTCGAGGCCGAGAATGTCCTCGACCCGCCCGAACAGGTCATTGGTGAAGGCGACCTCGTCCGGCCCGTGCATCTTGGGCTTCACGATATAGATCGAGCCTTCACGGCTGTTGCGGAACCGGCCCCGTCCCTTGAGGTCGTGGATGGCGGCGGCGGCGGTGACCAGGGCGTCCAGCACGCCCTCGAACACCTCGGACCCATCCGCCAGACGGACGGCGGGGGTGGTCATCAGGTGGCCGACGTTGCGCACGAACAGCAGCGACCGGCCCGGCAGGGTCACGGTCGAGCCGTCCGGCGCGGTCACGACCTTGTCCGGGTTCAGGGCGCGGGTCAGGGTCTGGCCGCCCTTCTGGAAGGTCTCGACCAGATCGCCCTGCATCAGGCCCAGCCAGTTGCGGTAGGCGGCGACCTTGTCGGCGGCGTCGACGGCGGCGATCGAGTCCTCGAGATCGACGATGGTCGAGAGCGCGGCTTCCAGCATCACGTCGGAAATCCCGGACGGGTCGGTCGCGCCGATGGGATGGGCGGGGTCGAAGACCACCTCGATGTGCAGACCATTGTGCCTGAAGACACGGCCCGCCCCCGTCTGGCCGACATACTGGCCGGGGTCCTTCAGGGCGATGCCGCCCGAAGGATCGCCGAGGTCGGCCCACGATCCCTGCGCCAGCGGCACGGCCTCATCGAGGAAGGCCTTGGCGCGGGCGACCACGCGGGCGCCGCGGGCGGCGTCATAGGGGCCGGGTGGCGGCAGATCGCCCAGGGCGTCCGTGCCGTAGAGGGCGTCGTAGAGGCTGCCCCAGCGGGCGTTGGCGGCGTTGAGGACGAAGCGGGCGTTGAGCGCCGGCACGACCAGCTGCGGCCCGGCCAGGGTGGCCACCTCGGCGTCGACCCGGGTGGTCGCGATGGCGAAGGGCTCGGGCTCGGGGACCAGGTAGCCGATCTCGCGCAGGAAGGCGGCGGCGGCCGCCGGGTCCTGCGGCCGACCCGCGCGGTCGATGGACCACTGGTCGATCCTGGCCTGCAGGTCGTCGCGCACGTCCAGCAGGGCGCGGTTGCGGACGGCGGCGTGGGCGAACAGGTCGGCGGCGCCGGTCCAGAAGCGCTCGGCGGTGATGTCGAGGCCCGCAAGCACTTCGGCCTCGATGAAGTCGGCCAGTTCCTGTGCGACCTGAAGTCCGGCGCGCGGCGTCATCGACATGGGCGTCTCCCGTGGGCGAGGCTGTAACATTCCGTGATGACGCGGGGGAAGTCGAGGGCCATTTCGCGGATGCGAAGGGATTCCGCACTGGGAAAAAACGGATGCGAAGAGCGCCAAAGTCGTGCGGATCGGAAACAACGAAAACGGGATGCGGTGCAAGATCGTCCATCTTCGCACGCCGGTACGTCAGGAACGGACGCGTCTCACCGCCCCATCGCCTTGAACGGGCGATGGAGAGGTGATGCAGTGTCCCCATGACCTGGCTCCGCCTCCACTGGCCTCTCGCCGTACTGATCCTGATCGCCGCGTCGGGCGTGCTGTGGCCGGTGTCCGGAGGCTGGCTGTCGCGGATCGCGCTGGCGTGGGACATCGGCGTCGGCCTGTTCTTGATCGAGAGCGCCGTGAAGGTGATCCGCACCCGCTCGGCCGATGCGATCCGCAAGCGCGCCTCGGCGCTGGACGAAGCGGGCCCCGCCATCCTGCCGCTGGCCCTGATCGCGGCGGTGGCCAGCGTGGTCGTGGTGGTCGGGGAAGCGGCGCAGGGCGGCGGCGGCTCGGCGGTGCTGGCCCTGACGACGGTCGTGCTGTCGTGGCTGTTCGTGCACGTGATCTTCGCCTTTCACTACGCCCACGTCTTCTATGCGGCGGGCGACAAGGGCGACCGGGGCGGGCTAGTGTTTCCCGGCGACGATCCGGAGCCCGACTACTGGGACTTCCTGCATTTCTCGCTGATCATCGGCGTCGCCTCGCAGACGGCGGACGTGCAGATCACCGACCGGGGCGTGCGCCGGACCTCGACCGTGCACAGCCTGGCGGCCTTCGTCTTCAACACCGTGGTGGTGGCCCTGACGGTCAATATGGCGGTGGGGCTGCTGGGCGGATCCTGAGCCTCACGCCTTGACTTGAACACCTTTGCAGGCCATTTGCCCGCTGCACCGCACCATTTGCGGTCTCCGGCGTCTCCAGCGCGTGTGGGTCTTCCTCCCCGAAGATCTGACTGTAGCAGCCGCCGGCTCCTCAAGATTCATTCGCTGCCCGGACACGCGGGGCGGCGCCCGATCCACCCCGAAGGTCTCACGCTTGAGGCCCTTATCGGGACTGGCGGTGCGCGGCCCTGACGGCTTACGAGCCATGGCTGATGCGCGTCGCCGCATGCGAAAGAAACCGCTCCGTGAGCAACAATACCTTTGAATCCATGGGCCTGAATCCGGCCCTGCTGCAGGCGCTGACCGCGGAAGGCTACACCACGCCGACCCCGATCCAGCAGAAGGCCATCCCGGACGTCATGGCCGGCAAGGATCTGCTGGGCATCGCCCAGACGGGCACCGGCAAGACCGCCGCCTTCGCCCTGCCGATCCTGCACCGCCTGGCGGCCAACCGCGTCGCCCCCCTGCCCCGCACCACGCGCTGCCTGGTGCTGTCGCCGACGCGCGAACTGGCCACCCAGATCGGCGAGAGCTTCAAGGCCTACGGCAAGCACCTGGGCTTCCGCGTCGCCGTGATCTTCGGCGGCGTGAAGTACGGCGGGCAGGAACGCTCGCTGAACCAGGGCCTCGACATCCTGGTCGCCGCCCCGGGCCGTCTGCTGGACCACATCCAGCAAAAGAACCTGGACCTGTCGGCCACCGAGATCTTCGTCCTGGACGAAGCCGACCAGATGCTGGACCTGGGCTTCATCAAGCCGATCCGCCAGATCGTCAGCCGCATCCCGGCCAAGCGTCAGAACCTGTTCTTCTCGGCCACCATGCCGTCGGAGATCGGCAAGCTGGCCGGCGAGCTGCTGAAGGATCCGGTCAAGGTCCAGGTGACCCCGCAAGCCACGACCGTGGAGCGGATCAACCAGTCGGTCATCCATATCGAGCAAGGCCGCAAGCGCGCCCTGCTGACCGAGATGTTCAGCGATCCCGAGTACACGCGCTGCCTGGTCTTCACCAAGACCAAGCACGGCGCCGACAAGGTCGCGGCCTATCTGGAAGCCGGCGGCGTCGAGTCCGGCGCCATCCACGGCAACAAGTCCCAGCCGCAGCGTGAGCGCACCCTGGCCGCCTTCAAGGCCGGCAAGCTGCGCGTTCTGGTCGCCACCGACATCGCCGCGCGCGGCATCGACGTGGACGGCGTCTCGCACGTGCTGAACTTCGAACTGCCGCACGTGCCGGAGGCCTATGTGCACCGCATCGGCCGGACGGCCCGCGCGGGCAAGGACGGCTCGGCCATCAGCTTCGTCGCCGGCGACGAGATGAAGCTGCTGCGCGACATCGAGAAGGTGACCCGCCAGAAGATCCCGTCGAGCGACCGCCGCAATGACAAGTCGCTGGCCCTGCTGGACCAGTCGATCATGGCGTCGGGCGTGAAGTCCAAGGCGACGATGCCCGACGACGGCCGCGGCGACCGCCAGCAGCAGCGCGGCCCGCGCAACCCGCGCCGCGACGGCGTCAAGCTGGAAGGCGGCGGGCAACCGCACCGCGTCCGCAAGCCCGGCCCGGGCCGCGACGCCCGTCCGACCCCGGAACGCGCCTTCGATCCGATGGCCCGCGACCGGCCGCGCACCACCAACAACGACCCGCGCCACACCAGCGCTCCGGCCCACGAGCCGAAGCCGGTCGGTGAAATGAAGCGCCGTCCGCGTCGCCGGAAGCCGTCGAACGGCGGCAAGGGCTACGCCGCCAAGGCGTAAGCCTGAGGTCTAAGCTGAATACAAAGACGCCCGCCGGAGTGATCCGGCGGGCGTTTTCGTTTGGTCCGGGCGGGATGCGGGGTCCCTAGGCCACGACGGCCCGGCGTTCCTCGGTCGCAATCGCCGCCGCGCGGGCCTGCTCGACCTGCTCGAGCACCTGACCGGAAATCGACGGCTTCGGCCTGGGCAGCAGCCCGACCCTTACGCCCAGCGCCAGAAGCAGGGAGCAGGCGAACATGCCGCCGAAGACGCCCACCACCAGCGCCGTCATGGCCTTGAAAAACAGCTCACCCAGATTGGCTTCCTGCCCCCCGGATCGCAGGCCGTCGGCGACGCCGCTCCAGATGTTCCAGACCAGGATCGGTCCGACCACGATGAGGACGAGCCCCAGAACGAGACGAAGCGCATCGAGCAGGCTGCCCGGCTCACGCACCTGTCGCTTCACATCGTTATCAAAGATCCGTCCCGCGCCCGTCGAATGATTGATCACGCCGACCGGCGCCGGATGGTCGTTGGCCCGTGTGCCGACATAGAAGACCGAAACCCGGTGCCCCTGGCGGAAGCCGAAGCCGGCGTTGGTGACGGTCGCCTCGAATTCGCGACCGCCGTCCTCCTGCACGAAGAGCCGGATCAGTTCCGACGCGGTGGAGGAGACGGTCGTGTCACTGTGAACGTGACCTGTCGCGACGTCGCCCCGGGTCGTCGTGCGGGAATTGATGTGGGTGCGCTGCGAGGTCTGGCTGTCGAGCACGGTCCCGGTCCGCACGGTGACACGGGCGTTCTCGATCGCCTCGATTTTCGATGGTCGCGTCATGATACCCCTCCGTTTGCGCACGGCCTGTCGGAAAGTGATCGGGTTCCGGGAGAAAGTTCAAGTCCGGGGTTGCAGCGATATCTGAACCGCTGAGGACGCAACGTGTCGGAACGGCGCCGGAGTCGGGCGTCCGTCCATCGCCCTGGGCGCTTTCCGGCGGACGAACGAGGACGCCCGCCGGAAAGCTTCAGAGCGAATTAGAAGGCGTAGCGGATGCCCGCCGAGGCGACGACGCCGCCGCCTTCGGCCGTGCCGCGCAGCTGCGAGGTCGTGGCCGCGGGCGTGCCCGGGTAGAAGGTCCGGTCGCTGTGGATGTCGCTGTCCGAGAAGGCGATGTAGGTCAGACCCATGTCGACGGTGACCTTGTCCGCCGCCTTGACCGAGGCGCCGGCCGAGATCAGCCAGCGGTCGGCGTCGGGGATGCGGGTGGTGCGCTCGCTGTCCCGGGTCGGGGTCGGATCGTAGCCGATGCCGCCGCGCAGGGTCAGGCGGTCGCTGGCCACATAGTCGAAGCCGACCGCGCCCGTGGTGACGTCCTTGTAGTCCTGCACGATCACGTCGCCGCCCGCGCCGTAGGCGACGCGGATGGCGTCGAACTCGGACCAGCCGATGCGGTTGACCTGGGCGTTCAGGGTCAGCTTGTCGTTGACCGCATAGCGGACCGAGGCGGTGGCGAACCACGGGGTGTTGAAGCTGGCCACGCCGTCCGTCGAGACATTGCCCGCCGCGATGGGGCCCAGCAGGCCGGTCACGTTCACCTCGCCGTCCAGCTCATGCTCGATCTTGGAGCGGTAGCTGAGGCCGAGGTCCAGACGGCCGAAATGGGCCTGGGCGCCGGCGTTCCAGCCGTAGTCCCAGCCGTCGCCTTCCAGGGACGACGTGCCGTCCGGCAGGGCCGGCGACAGATTGGGCAGGGACGAGGTCAGCTTGGCCTTCACATACTGGGCGTCCACGCCGACGCCGATGTCCAGCCAGTCGGTGACCTGCATGGCGCCGGTCAGGCCGACGTTGACCGAGCGCAGCTCCGAGGTCAGGGCGTCGTAGCGGGCGAAGGAATTGCCCTGATACTTGGTGGTGAAATTGTACGGGGCCGAGAGGCTGAGGCCGACGGCGAAGCGATCGCCGACCGGCACGGCGACGGCGAAGTTCGGCACGATGCCGCTTTCGATCGGGTTATTGCTGGTCGACTGTCCCTGGACCGGCACCGTGGTTCCGCCCGGATAGACGATCGACGATCCGGCGTTGTTGATGGTCGAGTTCAGGGCCAGGCCGTGGACGCTGAAGGTGACTTCACGGCCGCTGCGCGCGATGGCGGCGGGGTTCCACCACAGCGAACCGACGCCGCGGTCGGCGCCCTCGCCCGAATAGGCGCGGCCGGCGGCGCGGGCGGATTGTTCCTGGAGATAGAAGGAGCCGGCGAACGACGGCGTGGCGACGGCGAAAACCAACGCGGCCAGAGCCACGCCGGTGAACAGCGACTTGGAGGAGGTCATTACTTTTTACTTTCGGAGGCCCGGGGGGAGGGCGGCGTTTCCAAACTATGCCGGGGAGGCACCGTGGGAATGCGCGTCCAGTCCTTTGGCTGCAACGGATTGAAGGTTTTGTCGCAGCAATGTGATCAATGTTCACTTGGTCGGTGAACGGTGTCTTTTACAGGCCCGCGGCGGACAGCAGAACGCCCGCCGGAGCGATCCGGCGGGCGTCTGATTTTCCGGCACGTCTTCCCTGGAAGGGATCAGGCGGCGGCGGACGCCGGCTGGATGCCTTCGGCCGGGTCGCGCAGGACGTAGCCGCGGCCCCAGACGGTTTCGATGTAGTGCTTGCCGCCGGCGGCCGTGGCCAGCTTCTTGCGCAGCTTGCAGATGAAGACGTCGATGATCTTCAGCTCGGGCTCGTCCATGCCGCCGTACAGGTGGTTCAGGAACATCTCCTTGGTCAGGGTCGTGCCCTTACGCAGGGAGAGGAGCTCCAGCATCTGGTATTCCTTGCCCGTCAGGTGGACGCGGTGACCGTTCACCTCGACCGTCTTGGCGTCCAGGTTCACGGCGATCTCGCCGGTGTGGATGATCGCCTGGGCGTGGCCCTTGGAACGACGGACCACGGCGTGGGTGCGCGCGATCAGCTCGTCCTTGTGGAAGGGCTTGGTCATGTAGTCGTCGGCGCCGCCGCCGAAGGTCTTCACCTTGGTCTCGATTTCCGAGGTGCCCGACAGGATCATCACCGGCGTGTTGACCTTGCCGACGCGCAGCTGGCGCAGCACTTCCAGGCCGTTCATGTCCGGGAGGTTCAGGTCGAGCAGGATCAGGTCGTAGTCATAGATCTTGCCCAGATCGATGCCTTCTTCGCCGAGGTCCGTCGTGTAGACGTTGAAGCCCTCCGACTTCAGCATCAGCTCGATGCTTTGCGCCGTCGCGTGATCATCTTCGATTAGCAGGACGCGCATGAGTGCCCCTCCAGGCAGAGCTTGGCCGTAAAGATATTGGTACCGTTTCCGGGTAACCTTGTTCGAACGTTAATCCTTCAAAACCTTAAGAAGGGTTAACACGAGTGGTTAACGGCGAATCTAGGCTGATTTGCGAATCGCCGTCGAGAGTCCGGAGTCAAGCGACCGGACTTTTTTCGAAAGCGCCGCCCATACGTCCATTCCCGACGTATCCAAGGAATATAATCCTACTCCGAGGCCGGCGATCAGACCGGTCCATGACGCGTAAGGAGATGGGATATGGAGGACCTTTATCGAACCCCGGCGACGGGCGGGGATCGGCTGAGGGCGGGGCTGGCGCTGCAGATGGTGGCCGCCGCCACCGGCGTGCCGGTGGACACGATGAGCGGCGGAGTGCGCCGCAGCGGGCAGGCGTGCCGGGCGCGCTGGCTGGCCATGTACCTGGCCCACGTCGCCTTCGGCTGGCCGATCGAGCGGGTCGGCCACGCCTTCGGCATGAACCGGGCGACCGCGGCGCAGGCCTGCCGCTGGGCCGAGGACGAGCGGGACCGCCCCTGGCTGGACGATCTGTTGAACCGGCTGGAACGGGCGGTCCGCGACCTGCTGGACGCGCCGCGATGCGAGCTGCCCGTATGAGCGGCGGACACCGGCTGGAACGGGCGCGGCGGCTGCTGGCCCTGCCGGGCGGGTGGCTGGAGGCCGCGCCCGGCGGCTACGTCCTGCGGACGGGGCGGGATCGGCGGGCGCGGGTGATGCTGACGCTCGACGCGGTCGAGTTCGGCGCCCTGGCCGAAACGCCGGGACTGAAGACCCGCGAGGGCGGCGGCTGGACGGCGCGCCCGCCGACCGCCCTGCCCGCTCCGACCGCCGGCCGCCCGGGCGTGACCGAGGGGCTGCGCACGGTCATGGAGCCCGGCGGTCCGACCGCGCTGCGGGCCAATCTGACAGTCTCGCCCGTCGCCTGGCTGGCCGGCCGGGCCGACGCGGACGGACGGCCGTGGCTGAGCCGGGCCGAGATCGCGGCGGCGGAGCAGCTGGGACTGGAGGCCGAGGCGGCGCTGCGCGGGCCCGGCCTGACCATGCGATGGGACGCCCCGCCCCGGGCCCGGTCGGGCGGCGGCGCGCGGCGGCATGAACCGGGCGACGCGGCGCTGGCGGCGGCCCGGCGGGTGGAGGCGGCGCTGGCCGCCTGCGGCCCGGCCCGGGCGATGGTGCGGACCATCTGCATCGAGGCGACCCCGTTGCAGGCCGCCGAACAGGCGCTGGGCCTGCGCCGCCGCACGGGCAAGGCGATGCTGAAGCAGGGTCTGGCCGCGCTGGCCCGCCACTACCGACTGGCGTGACCACCAGCCTGCGACAGAAGCGCTACCTTACAAGCTGGTAACTTTTGTCCGACGAACATCGGTCCTAGGGTGCCGCCGTGGCGCGCTCCGAAAGGGGCGCGTCCGCGTTTTTAAGGCGTCGCTCTCACCGACGCCGGGCTTGTCGGGGGAAGTGGCGTGAAGACAGTACTGGCATACGGCCTCGCGGCGGGGTTGGTTCTCGGCATGGCCGCCGCACCGGCGACGCCGGCGATGGCCCAACAGCACCTGACGGCTCAAATCCTGACGGACGTCTGCCTGCCGTACGCCAACCGGTCCAAGAGCTTCGAAAAGGCCATCCGCGCCGCCCGCGAGCTGGAGTTCCGCCGCCCCGCGAACGAGCGGGACCAGGTGCTCGAGGAGTATGCGTCCGAGATCAATCTGGTGTCGCGGGACGGCACCTGGCGGGTGCGTCTCGAGGAAGGCTCCGTCCCGCTCGGCGACACCGAGGTCTACGCCGTGACCTGCACCCTGTCGTCGACCCGCGCCAGCGCGCGCGAGCTGGGCGAGCTGGGCCGCCGGGCGTTCCGCAACGAACAATACTGGACCACCGACCAGACCGCTCCGAACCAGTGGGATCGGCGCGTCCGGAACCCCGACGAGCGCCGGCTGGAAGTCCGTGTCGTCGAGGACAACGGCCAACGCCCCGCCCTGACGATCCGCGGCCTCTATTTCTGAGCCGAGGCCGCTGCGTCCCTGATGCGGCCGACCATGCTGTTCAGCCCGTTGGCGCGCTGACGCGTCAGGGCTGAAGGCAGGCCGAGACGGTCCAGCGCCGCGCGGGCGTCGAAGCCCAGGATCTCGTCCGGCGTGCGGTTCGAATAGAGCTTCAGCAGCAGGGCGATGTTGCCCTTGCTGATGGCGCTGTCGCTGTCGGCGAGGAAGGTCAGCCGATCCCCCTCAGGACGCACGGCCAGCCAGACCTGGGCGGCGCAGCCCGGCACCTTGTTGGCCTCGATCCGGTCCGCGTCCGGCAGGGGGGCCAGGTCCTTGCCCAGGTCGATCACGTATTCGATGCGGCCCTCCCAGTCGCCGAGCAGGTCGAATTCCTCGATCAGTTCGGCGAGGACGGCGTCGATGGCGGGCGGCGGGGTGGTCATTGGGGCCAGATAGGCCGATGCCGCGTTAACGACAACCACGCCGGTCATCCCCCGAAATCGACCCGGGCGGGCTTTTCGGCAGTCGCCTCATGAGGGTGCGGACTTTGGACGACTCAGGCGGGCGGCTAGGCTGGCCGTCGGTATTGTCGCCATTCCTCCCGTTTCGTCCGCCCTTGAACAACAGCTCCAGACCCGAGCCGATCGAAAGCGCCCCTCGCGCCGGGGCCGGCGACCGCGCGGCCCTGGCCGCGTGGCACGCGGGCTGGGCCGTGGCCGCGGCCCTGCTGGCGCTGGGCGCGCGCTGGATCGGCGGTGTCGAGGGCCCGGTCTTCTACAGCGTCCTGGCCATGATCGTGCCAGGCCTGATCGGCCTGAACCTGCTGCAGCGCGACGGCATGCGCGAGCGGATGATTCTGCTGGGCGTCTGGGGCATGGCCGCGGCGACCACGGCGGCGTTGTCGGGCGGCCTGACCGGTCCGCTGGCGGGCTTCGTCTTTCTGCCGCTGACGGCGGGCATCGCCCTGGGCGGTCCGCGCCCGGTGCAGGTCGGCGCCCTGGGCGTCGGCGTCGCGGCCCTGGCCGGACTGGCGACCAGCTGGATGCTGGGCGGTCCCGGCCCTCACCTGCCCGCGCTGGCGGCCCTGTCGGCGGTGCTGACCGCGGCGGCGGCGGCGCTGGCCGTGCGCCTGTCGTGGCGGCAGCGCGAGCAGCGCATGGCCGCGGCCGAGGCCGAGGTGCGCCGGGTCGAGGCCCTGATGGCGGCCCAGCCCGGCCTGACCCTGATCCTGGAGCCCTCGGGCCGGGTGGTCGCCGCCTACGGCGCGCCACCGCCCTCCCTGCCGGTCGACCCGCTGTTCGAGCAGGGGCTGGTGGCCGCGATCCACGCCCCCGACCGTCCCCGCCTGCTGGCCGCGCTGGCCCGGGCGGCGGCGGGACTGGAAGGCTCCGCCACCCTGGCCCCGCGCATGGCGCTGGACCGCCGGATCCAGCTGGTCATCCGCCGGCTGGACGATCCCTCGACGGGCCCGCGCGTGATCGCCCAGGTGTTCGACGCCACGGCCCAGTACGCCCGCGAACTGGGGTTGGAGGTGGCGCGCAACGAGGCCGAGGCGCGCGAGCAGGGCAAGACCCGCTTCCTGGCCAATATGAGCCATGAACTGCGCACGCCGCTGAACGCCGTGCTGGGCTTCTCGGACATCATGCGCCAGCGGCTGTTCGGGCCGATCCCCGACCGCTACGCCGAATACGCCGACAACATCCACCAGGCCGGCGGCCATCTGCTGGACCTGATCAACGACCTGCTGGACGTCTCCAAGATCGAGGCCGAGCGCTACACCCTGACGGTGGAGAAGTTCGACGCCCGCGAGGTGGTGTCGGACGCGATGGCCCTGGTCCGGGTCAACGCCGAGGACAAGGGCGTCAGCCTGTCGGGCGTCCTGCCCGCCGACGCGGTCGAGGTCTCGGCCGACCGCCGCGCCCTGAAGCAGATCGCGCTGAACCTGCTGTCCAATGCGGTGAAGTTCACGCCCGAGGGCGGCGCCGTCACCGTCACGGTCGAGGCGGTCGGCCCCTATCTGGAGATCATCGTCGCCGACACCGGCGTCGGCATCGCCCCGGAAGACGTCAAACGCCTGGGCCGCCCGTTCGAACAGGCCGGCGCGCCGGAGCAACGACGCCAGGGCACCGGCCTGGGCCTATCGCTGGTTCGCGCCTTCACCGAACTGCACGGCGGCCGGATGAGCATCGAGAGCACCCTGGGCGAAGGCACGGCGGTGACGGTGCGGATGCCGGTGGCGCTGGTGGCGCGAGCCCCCGCGCCGGAGGGCGGGGCGGAGATCATCCCGCTGCCGGTGGCGAACGGGGGTTAAAAAGGCGAGTGACGTAACGGCGTTATTATTTTAGGTTGTGCCTTGGAAAACTGGGGGCAACCATGAATATCCAACGCAGAACTCTTCTGGCCGCGGGGGCGGCGGCGCCGCTGCTGGCCCTGGCCGGACCGGGCCTGACGCGCCAGCCGGCGATCGGAACCCGACCGAAAGTCTCGGGAAGCGCACGGCCCGCGGCGCTCGAGGACTACAAGCGCGCCATCGCGGCCATGCTGGCCCTGCCGCTCAGCGACCCTCGCAACTGGTATCGGCAGGCGCTGATCCACATCATGGACTGTCCCCACCAGAACTGGTGGTTCCTGCCGTGGCACAGGGGATATCTGGCCCGGTTCGAGCAGATCTGCGCGGAGCTGTGCGGCAATCCCCAATTCCGCCTGCCGTACTGGGACTATACCGAGAGCGCGACCGTTCCGGACGCCTTCTTCGACGCCGGGCTGGACCCGTTGGGCGCACCGTTCCGGACCGATCAGGCCGCGCTGATGGCGGAGCTTCTGGCCGGTCTCACGCCGTGGTGGAACGCCGCCAGCGCCGAGACCAAGGCTGAACTGGCCAAGCGCTCCCTGAACCGGCCTGAGGACGTGGTGGCGCGCGCCACCCGGGCCTGGCGCGGACAGGGACGGACGCCCACGCGCGCCGCTCCCGCGCTCGACCGGAGCACGGCCCGGATGGTCAGCACAGAGACCGTGTCCGCCGCGATCCGGACCCCCACCTTCACCAGCTTCGCCAGCGCGGCGGCGGGCGATCACCATCAGATGGTGCGCTCCGGCCTGCTGGAAAGCGCTCCTCACGACAACATCCACATCGGCACGGGCGGCTTCATGGGGGCCTTCATGTCGCCGGTCGATCCGTTGTTCTGGCTCCACCACGCCAATCTCGATCGCCTGTGGGACATCTGGCAGCGCCGCCAGGCCAACGGCGGGACCGATCCCCTTCCGACGGGATCGGAGCGGACGCGGTTCGAAGCCGAACCCTTCCTGACCTTCTGCGACGGCAAGGGCCAGCCCGCGCCGGCTCAGGCGGGCGGCTGCCTTTCGACCGCCGCCCTGGGCTATGCCTACGAGGCCGGGAGCCTGGAAGGGCTGGCGTCAACGCCTTCGCCCCTGCGCAATTTCAATTCCCGGCTGCTCGCCTCCTCGGTCGGCCGAGAAGTGCAGCTGCGCCGGGGACTGGAGAGCGCGCTGGTTCTGGCCGTGCCGAGGGCCAGCTTCGCGCCCGTGCTGAGCCCGACCGAGACCGGCGAACTGGTCACCGAGATCCAGCTGACCCCGCCCGCCAACGCCGCCGACGCCCGCATCCGGGTCTATGTGAACTGCCCGTATCTGAGCCAGTACACGCCGGTGGACGACCCTCACTATGTGGGCACCCTGTCCTTCTTCGGCGCCCAGCACCATGAAGAGCACTCGATGTCCCAGACCTTCACGCTGGCGCTGGGACCGGCGTTGACCGCGCTCGGCGAGGACGGACGGCTGCCGGTATCGGCCATCCGGGTGCAGCTCATCCCCGACAGCGAAGCCGACGCCGGCGTGCTGGGCGGCGTTCTCGAGGAAGTTTCGATCGCCGTTCGGTGACATGTTCTGGACGTGTTGCGGGCGCAGGCTGAGGGAATGGTCATGAAGCTCTCGCTTCCCGTCGCCGCCGCCGCCGCGATCCTGGTCGGCGGTTCCGCGTGCGCGGGCGTCCAGACACGAGCGCCCGCGCGCGTCGTGGCCGTCACGGCCACGCCCGCGCCCGCGCTCGCCCCCGACGCACCGGAAACCCTTGAACTGACGATCCGCGTGCCGCCGGGCGCCCAGATCGAGGTCTCGACTCCCGCCGGCCAGGTGATCGGCTATCTGGCCCGCTACGTCGAGGATTCGCAGGCCGCCGCGCCCGTGACCTACACCCTCGCCCTCCCGCCCGGCGTCGACGGGGACAGCCTTCGGTCCGTGCGCGTGCAGCCGTCGGAAGGCGTACGGGCGACCGACCTTCAGGTCGGGACGGCCATCGTTCACACTCGCCCCGACTAGGCCGCCAGAACTCCTAGAGGCTGCCCATCGCCAGGAAGGCGCGGCCCGCGGCGAAGTCGCCGGCCTCGAACGGCACGGTGGCCACGCTGCCGTCGCGGAAGTGGAATTCGATGGCGAAGGCCTCGCGCGGGTCCAGCCGGTCCAGGGCGTCGGCGGCGAAGGGCGCGAACCGCCAGGCCTCGCCCGCGCGCTTGCCCGCCGGCAGCAGCATCGGATCGGCGGCGGAAACCTCTGACGCCCACAGGCTGGCCCGGGCCGAGGCCGGGATCAGGTTGTTTCCGGCCAGCCA
This sequence comes from Brevundimonas sp. GW821-FHT09G01, assembly GCF_059416065.1. Classification (NCBI taxonomy): domain Bacteria; kingdom Pseudomonadati; phylum Pseudomonadota; class Alphaproteobacteria; order Caulobacterales; family Caulobacteraceae; genus Brevundimonas; species Brevundimonas sp. GW821-FHT09G01. Next base: position 83,886 of record NZ_JBWKOL010000004.1, on the reverse strand, counting down.
CGGCCGCGGCGCCTTGGCCGGGTCGCGGAAGACCAGCCGGGCGGCGGTGGGGCGCGGACGGCCGTACCAGCTGACCACGGCGGTCAGGGCGGCCTCGTCGCCCTTGCCCGCATAGCCGAAGGTGACCGGCGAGGCGCCGACCACCGAGGCCTGCTGCAGCCGCCAGGTCGGACGGGCGTAGCCGGTGCGGTTGGCGATCCAGTCCAGCCGGTCGCCGGGGAAGGTCATGCGCGGCGTGCGGGCCCAGCCCTCGAACGCGCCGTCGACGCGGCTCTTCACCACCGTCAGCTGGGGATCGCGGCAGGAGACGGCGCCGGCGCGGGCCCGGGCCCGGGCGGCGACGTCGGTCAGGTCTGCGGCGACCGCGCCGGACCGCAGGGCCGCGCCGCGCGCCTGGGCGGTGGCGGCGACCAGGGCGCGTCCGATATGGGGCTGGAACAGGTCGCAGCGGGCGTCGGCGGCGACCACGAAGGCGCGCTCGTAATAGGTGTCGGCCGGACCGGCGAAGGCGGCGCCCGGCGCGAACAGGGTCGCCGCGGCCAGCATGGCCGCCACGATGCGCGGCTGGGTCTTCGGGGCGTTCTGCCGTATCGTCATGCTCCGCACCCTACGCATCGAGCGTTCAGGTCCGGTGTCCGAGCAGGGTTAGCGATTTGCTTCTTTCAAGCGATGTCTGGGTGTCCGCCCTGGTCCGCCGCGCCGAGATCGGCGGGGGCTACGCCACCGTCGCGCGCAAGGGCGACGCGCGCGCCGGTACGGTGATCGTCAAGGTGTTCGACACCTCCAGCCGCCGCGCCAGACTCTATAGTGAAGCCTTCGGCCCCGACGGCGAACGGCTGTGGATGCAACCGGTCGAGAGCGAGTTCGAGAGCGAGCTGGACGCGTATCTGCAGCGCCAGATCCGATACGATCCCGACCTCTGGATCGTCGAGATCGAGGACCGGCAGGGACGGCATTTCATTACGGAGAAGGTGGCGGGGGAGTAGGGGCTAGGGGCTAGGGGCTAGGGGCTAGGGAGGAGCTGGAAATGCGGGGGTATGTCGAGTTGAGAGTCTGGGCCAAGGCGATGGATCTCGCCGCCATGGTCTACGATCTGTGCAAGCAGATGCCGAAGAGCGAGCTGTACGGAATGATCAGCCAGATGCAGCGCGCAGCCGCATCCGTACCGGCCAATATCGCCGAGGGGTATCAGCGCGGCAGCCGCAAGGACTATGCACGGTTCATCGGGATCGCACGCGGTTCGCTAGCCGAGGTTGAAACGTTCCTGCTGCTCGCTGTCCGGGTCGGCCATCTTAAAACAGCGGAGGCGCGATCAAGCCTCAACACCGCTGAGGAGGTCGGGCGCATGTTGACCGGGCTCAAACAGAAGCTGGACCTTCCTCCCCTAGGGCCTAACCCCTAACCCCTAGCCCCTCCCTTCCCCTCATCCCTAACCACTCCTTCACGCCCCCGCCGCCGGTGCGAAATCCTTAACCGCGTTCGCACACGGAACCGCAAGCCGGGGCGCCTATGGTCACCTTCAACGGGCCGCATGAGCCCGGCGTGATGGTGGGTGTTTCCGGATGCTGTTTCTTCTGAACGACGTCGTGTTTGACCTGGACGAGGCCTGCCCGGTCACGGCCGTCGACGCGCGCCGGTTCGAAGCGCTGGATCTGGACTATGTGCTGGAGCTGGGCTGCGAGCTGTTCGCCGAGGACCCGCTGCTGCACCACACCGACCCGCAGCGCGCGCGCCGCCTGGCCTGGCTGATCCACGACCGCTCGCCGGACGTGAACGCCGCCCTGTTCGCCGCGCCGGCGGCCGGCTGCGATCCCGACCTGGTCGAGCCGCAGTTCTGCGCCCTGCCCGAGCCGGTCATGCGCCAGCTGAAGACCCGCGCCACCAAGGGCAAGCTGGACGCTGTCGCCGCCGACCGCGCGGTCTGGATGCGCCTGGCGGCGTAGGGCCGCGCTCAACCGAACATCGCAAGGGTCGACTCTCTCCCGTCCGCCGGTATCAATATCCGGACGCTGAACGGGGGGTGAGGCCATGACATTCACGACACTGCTGAGAACGGTCGCCATGGCCGTCGCCGCGCTCGCGATGTTCGCCGCCGCGCCGGCGCGCGCGGAGTGGCTGAAGGCCGAGACCGAGCATTTCGTCATCGTCGGCGACACCAGCAATCGGGCGATCTCCGAATACGCCCGCAAGGTCGAGCGCTTCCATTCCATGCTGGCGAGGTTCCTGCCGCCGGAAAACGACGACGTCATCGCCCCCAAGCTCTGGATCTATCTGGCCGACGGCCGCGACGACATGCGGGAGATCTGGCCGACCATCAGCAAAGGCGTCGGCGGCTTCTACAGCCGGCATGACGACCGCATCTTCGCCGTCGTCGACAACACCAGCGAGGGCAGCGACCAGATTCTCTTCCACGAGTACGCCCACCACTACATGTTCCAGTACCACAACGCGGTCTATCCGGGCTGGTTTGTGGAGGGCTTCGCCGAATACTTCGCACCCTCCGACATGCGAATGGGCCGCATCCGATACGGCCTTCACAATCCGGGCCGCGTCTATGCGCTGAACCAGCGGAACGACTGGGTTCCGATGGACGATCTGCTGAGATTGCGCCTGACCCTCAGCTCCGAGCGGCGCGCGGCCGCCTACTACGCCCAGGCCTGGCTGCTGACCCACTACATGCTCGGCGCGCCCGAGCGGCACCGGCAACTGCAAGGGTACCTGGCGGCGGTCGCACGGGGTGAAGACCCGGCGGTGGCGTTGGAAACCCATATTGGCCGGACACCCGATCAACTGGGTGCCGACCTGCGATCCTACCTCAGCCGTGGGATCACCGTGTACACGCTGCAGGAGGCTCTGCCTGAGGCGTCGGTGACCGTAGTCGCCCTGCCGCGCAGCACGGCCGCAGCCGTGTGGCTCGACCTCAGGTCGGCCCGCGCGCTGGACGAAGAGGATGGACCCGCTCTCGTGGCGCAGGCCCGAGCCGCCGCCGAGCGATACCCGACGGATCGTCTGCCCCTGGTGGCCCTGGCGAAGCTGCAGCGCGAGACGCAGGACCTGCAGGGCGCCCGCGCGACGCTGGAGCGGGTCGTCGAGGCCTGGCCCGAAGACGCCGAAGCGCGCTGGTTGATGGGGGCCGTGCTGACGGAACTGGCGGACGCCAGCTCAGACGACGAGGCCCGGCGGCAACTGACCCGTCAGTCGATGGTCCATCTGGCCGCGGGTTATCAGGCTGATCCGCTCGACTACCGGATCTATCTCGCCATGCTGAAAAATCGGCGGGCGGCGCCCAACTTCCCAACGGACAATGATGTCGTGACCGCCGAATCCGCCTTCCGTCTGGCTCCTCAGCTGGGAACGACCGCTTTCGAGGCGGGCCAGGCGCTGATGTCCAAGGGGCGGTATCTGGACGCGGCCTATGTGCTGGGCCCGTTGGCCAACAATCCGCACGGCGGCGAGAGTCTCGTGGCGGTCCGCCAGCTGTTGGCCGAGGCGCGGGAAAAGGCAGGCCTCTCGGTCATCTCGACCGATGCTCTGCCGGACGCGGGCGAGCCGGAAGCCCCCGAGGCGCCGCCGGCTTCGGAAGACTGACGCCCGGTCTCAGACCAGGGTGTTGAAGACGATGTGCACCACGATCGCGCCGACGACGATGACCGCGAAGCCGAGCGTCAGGCAGAGGGCGGGATGCGGGCCGCCTTCGCGAGCGGCGGGACGGTCGTCGAGGGGGTGATGCAGGGCCATGTCCGTTCCTTCGTTTCCAAAGGCGGCGCCCGATTGCGTGACCGGACGTCTCGCCTGACAGGACAATGATCCCAATATCCCTTCGTTGCCAAGGGATAATCACTTTCGGTGACAGACCAGACCCGCGGAAAGCCCCGCATCGGGTGACTTTCGGCCCGGTCCGCGCTAGGTCGCGCGTCCAATGTCAAAGCTCACTCTCCCCGAAGAAGCCGGCCGCCGCCGGACCTTCGCCATCATCGCCCACCCTGACGCCGGCAAGACGACGCTGACCGAGCACATCCTGCTGTCGGGCGGCGCCATCCGCGCGGCGGGCGCCGTGCGGGCGCGGGGCGAGAACCGGCGGACGCAATCCGACTGGATGAAGATCGAGAAGGAACGCGGCATCTCCGTCTCCGCCTCGGTCATGACGTTCGAGCACGACGGCAAGATGTTCAACCTGCTCGACACCCCCGGGCACGAGGACTTTTCGGAAGACACCTATCGCACCCTGACCGCCGCCGACTGCGCCATCATGGTGCTGGACGCCGCCAAGGGCATCGAGCCGCAGACGCTGAAGCTGTTCGAGGTCTGCCGCCTGCGCGACATCCCGATCATCACCTTCATCAACAAGCTGGACCGCGAGGCCCAGGACCCGATGGCCCTGCTGGACGAAATCGCCAGCCGCCTGCAGCTGGACCCCGCGCCGATCTGGTGGCCGGCCGAGAGCGGCAACCGCCTGCGCGGCATGGTCGAGATGGGCACCGGCCGGTTCCAGCCCTACGCCCGCAAGCCCGCCGGTTCGACCGAGGACGTGCCCCACCCCGAGGCCCTGCCGCTGGCGGACGCCGCCCGGTATTTCGAGGCGGGCGAGCATGAGGCCCTGCTGGAGGCGCAGGAACTGGTCGAGGCCGGCTATCCCGCCTTCGACCGACAGTCCTTCCTGGAAGGCCACATGACCCCGGTGCTGTGGGGCTCGGCCCTGCGCCACTTCGGCATCGACGAACTGCTGAAGGCCATCGGCGAGTGGGCGCCCGCGCCCAAGGTGATGAAGGCCCAGAAGGCCGCCCCGCCCGAGACCCGCAACGCCCCCGCCCCGGTCGATCTGACCGTCGAGCCCGGCTCGGCCGAGGTCACCGGCTTCGTCTTCAAGGTCCAGGCCAACATGGACCCCAACCACCGCGACCGGATCGCGATGTTCCGTATGGCGTCGGGCAGCTTCAAGCGCGGCATGAAGCTGAAGGTCCAGAACACCGGCAAGCAGCTGAGCGTGAACGCCCCTATCATGTTCTTCGCATCGGACCGCGAACTGGCCGAGGACGCCTTCGCCGGCGATGTGATCGGCATCCCGAACCACGGCGTGCTCCGTGTGGGGGACAGCCTGTCGGAAAGCGGCATGATCCGCTTCGCCGGGCTGCCGAACTTCGCCCCGGAAATCCTGCAGCGCGTCCGGGTCAAGGATCCGCTGAAGGCCAAGCACCTGAAGAAGGCGCTGGAGGGTCTGGCCGAGGAAGGCGTGACTCAGTTGTTCCGCCCGGAACTGGGCTCGGACTTCATCGTCGGCGCCGTCGGCCAGCTGCAGTTCGAGGTCATGGCCGACCGTCTGGGCGAGGAATACGGGCTGGAGGTCATCTTCGAACCGAGCCCCTACGCCGAGGCGCGCTGGATCGCCCAAGTCGAGGGGGGAGCCAAGGCCGACCTCGAGGACTTCATGGGCAAGTACCGCGGCCAGATGGCCACGGACATCGACAGCGATCCGGTCTTCCTGGCCAAGTCGAGCTGGGAGACCGGCTACGTCGGCGAACGCTTCCCGAAAGTGGCCTTCACGAAGACGAAGGAACGGGGCTGACCCGGGGCGCGGCCGCTTCGGGCCGGGTGAACATCGGCAGGAAGATCTGAAGCAGCGGACCGGTGGTCAGCACGAACAGGATCGTGCCGACCCCGACCGTGCCGCCCATCAGCCAGCCCAGCCCCAGCACCGTGGCCTCGACGCCCGTGCGGATCCAGCGAATGGGCCAATCCGTGACCTTGAGCAGGCCGGTGGTGATGCCGTCGCGCGGACCCGGGCCCAGGCCGGCGCCGATATAGGCCCCGGTGGCGGCGGCGTTCAGCACCACCGCGACGACCATGCACGCGGCCCGAAGCCACAGCCCCTCAAGGGGCGGCAGCAGCCACAGGCAGAGATCCGCCGCCGTCCCGATCAGCAGGACGTTGCAGATGGTGCCGATCCCCGGCTTCTGGCGCAGCGGGATCCACAGCAGCAGCACCAAAAGGCCGACGCCGTTGACGATCATGCCCAGGCTCAGGCCCGTCACGTCCGACAGGCCCTGATGGAACACGCTCCACGGATTCAGGCCGAGATCGGCCCGGACCATGAGGGCGAGCGACAGTCCGTACACGAACAGACCGATCTGAAGCTGGATGAAGCGGCGCAGGAACATCCCGCAGACCTAGCTCAACCGGCCTTGTTTTATAGAGCCACTTGTTCGAGTGTGGCCCTGTGAACGCCCCCATCGTCAATCCCGTCGCCCTGACCCGCCAGCTGAACGAATGGCGCGCCGCGCATGGCGACGACGCCGCCTACCGCAGCCTGGCCGAGGCGCTGAAGCGGCTGGTGCTGGACGGCCGCCTGCCACTCGACGCCAAACTGCCCGGCGAGCGGCGGCTGGCCGAGGCCCTGGGGCTGAGCCGGATCACGATCAGCGCCGCCCTGGACCGCCTGCGGGCCGACGGCTTCGTGGTCAGCCGGGTCGGGTCGGGCAGCTTCACCGCACTGCCGCCGGGACCGGCCGGCCGTCGCGACCCGTTGCACCACCGCGAGGCCTCGGGCCTGATCGACATGGCCACGGCGGTGATGCCCGCGGGCGCCCACCTGCACGCCGCCTACGCCCAGGCGCTGGCGTCCCTGCCCCTCCATCTGCCCGGCCACGGCTACGGCCCGGTCGGCGTCCGGTCCCTGCGCGACGCCGTGGCGCGGGACTATGAGCGGATGGGGCTTCAGACGACGGCGGACCAGATCGTGGTCACGGCGGGCGCCCAGAACGCGCTGGCGCTGCTGCTGCGGTCGCTGGCGCGGCCCGGAGACGCGGTGCTGATCGACCATCCGACCTTCCATCACGCGATCGACGCCATCGTCCGGGCCGGGCTGCGGCCCGCGCCGGTCGCCCTGCCGGCGGAAGGGTGGGACATCGACGCCCTGACCGCGGCGATCGAGCGGGCGAGGCCGCGCCTCATCTATCTGATCGGGACCCACCACAATCCGACGGGCCGGGTCATGACGGCGGAGCAGGAGGCGGCCATCGCCGCCGCCGCGCGGCGCGCCGGTTCGACCCTGATCCTGGACGAGACGCTGCGGGAGTTGGGCTTCGACGCGCCGCCGCCCCCGCCGCGTGACCTCGGGGACCACGTGATCCGGCTGGGTTCGGCCAGCAAGAGCTGGTGGGGCGGCCTGCGGATCGGCTGGCTTCGGGCCGCGCCGACGGTGGTCGAGGCGGTGGTCCGCAGCCGGGCCTCCATGGACCTGGGCGTGCCCATCATCGAACAGCTGGCGGCGGCGACGCTGCTGAGCGGGGATCGGGCGCCGCTGGCCGAGCGGCGCGGGCAGCTGGCGGCGCGCGAAGCCCATTTGCGGACCCGGCTGGCGGCCGTATCTCCCGACTGGGAGGCGCATCGGCCGGCCGGAGGCCTGTCGCTGTGGGTGGGGCTGCCCCGCCCCGCCAGTGAAGCCCTGGCCGAGGCGGCGGGGCGGCTGGGCGTGCGGATCGCGCCGGGCACGCGGTTCGGCGTCGGCGGGGCCTTCCAGCGCTTCGTGCGCCTGCCCTTCACCCTGCCGGAAGCCGATCTGGAGCAGGCGGTGGACCGGCTGGCCGAGGCCTGGGCGACGCTGGACCGGAAACGGCCCCGCGCGGCGCGGCGCGACGAGGGCGTTGTGCTCTAGAGCCTGATCCGGCGAGGAGGACCGCGTCGCGGTTCCGGCTGAAGCGTGAATCAGGCTCCAGCCACCGGTGGACAGGCGCATCTGGGGTGAATCACGGACTTTCTTCTGTCACTCCCGCGTGGTTCTCTGTTCCGGCAAAACGGCCCGGGCGTGCCGTGGAGGATCTGATGTTCGCGATGGCCTTCCTGGCCGTGCTGTCCCTGACGGGTGCGCAAAGCGCGCCCGAACAGCCCCTGCCTTATGACGAGGTGGTGCGCTGTGCGGGACTGACCCAGGCGGCGTCCGAACTCGAGGGCGGGGAGACCGGCGAGGGCCGGACCCTGTACGACGCCGCCCTGTACTGGTCGTTGAACGCGACCCAGTCCGCCAACGCCGCGGGCCGCACTACCGCCGTGGCCGAGGCCGAGCAGACCCGGGCCCGGATCCGCGCCGTGCGCGAACTCAGCACCAACAACGCCGAGGCCCGCGCTGGCCTGCAGCGCTGCCGCGCCCGAACGCCCCGGCTCGGCTAACGCTTCCGGGTTGAAGTTTTTTCGACCGAACCACCGGCGCGGCGCTGCGTTTGCTTGAGTGCGGCCCGGGGACCATTCGTCCGTCCCGAAGCGGGACGGAACCGGAGCTGCGTGCATGTTTGAATTCGGCCGCGATCTGAGAAAGCTGTTCGAGAAGGCTCGCGAAAGCGAGGACCTCGGCTGGCTGGAGCTGGTCGGCGCGGATCTGGTTCAGGTCGAGGCCCGGCGCGAGGGCGTCGACGCGGGACGGGTGTCGGCGGCCCGGCCGTTCGACGGCTGGATGCGCTCGTCCACCCTCTGGCGCGAGCACGCGCGCCGCACCGGCAGCCGGATCAGCCTGGAGCGCGCCGGCGCCGCCGCGTCGGACGCCGCCCGTCACACCACCAGCCCGGACCAGACCGCCGCCGCCGCGATCGAGTCCGCGGCCATCCATCTTCTGCGCTTCGACCTGTTCGGCGGCCCGGCGGCCCTGACCGCTGCCCTGTCGGACGTCCAGAGCCTGACCTGCGAGCGGCCGGCGACCCGGTCGTCCGCCGCCGCCCTTCACGCCCGCCTGTGCGCCCGGCGCGCCCGGTTGAGCGGCGACACCCACGCCCTGCTCGACGCCGGCGCCCTGCTGGACGCCGCCGTGCACGACGCCCGCGCCTTGCCGCCGACCGTGGCCGACGAGCTGCGGCTGGACCGCGCCGCCCTGTCGCTGGAGGCCGGGGTGACGCGCCGCGATCCGCGCATGCTGGATCAGGCCGGGCGCGACCTGCGCGCGCTGGTGGAGGCGGCCTCGCCCGATCACCGCCCCCTGACCCGCGCCCGCGCCCTGGCGCTGGCCGGCGCCGGCATGGCCGCCCTGGCCGTATTGGCCCGGGATGACTCCGCGGCCGCCCAGGGCCGGGCCCTGTTCGACGCCGCCGCCGATCAGTTCACCCCCGACCACAGCCCGCTCGACTGGGCCGCCGTGCTGCTGGCCGGGACCAGCAAGGACACCCCGCTGCTGACGCTGGCGCAGGCCGAGGCCCTGACCCGCGAGCCGGGCCTGCTGCTGGGCGCCCTGGTGCGTGAGCGGCGCCTGTCCGCGGAGGTCGCGCTGGCCGAGGCCCTGGGCGATGTGACCGCCCTGAACGGACTGGAAGCCGTGGTTCGCCGCCGTCTGTCGGAGCCCCTGCGGGTGCAGCCGCTGGACTGGGCGGCCGACCAGATCGGCATGGCGCAGCTGTTCCGCGCCCGCGCCCGCCTGACCGGCGTGGAGGCGCGGTCCGTCGGCCTGATGCTGGCCGAGGCGATGGAGACCGCGCGCGAGATGGGCGCCCCGGCTCTGGCCGACCGCGCCGTGCTGGCGATGCCGGAAGCCGTCGAGATCTAGAGAGGCCTCAGCCGCCCAGGGCGACGAAGCCGCCGTTGGCGTGGCACGGCTTGCCGTAGCGCAGCGGCTGGCCGTCTTCGGCCATGACCCGCCCGCCCGCGGCCTCGAGCACCGCCTGCCCCGCCGCGGTGTCCCATTCGGACGTCGGGCCGGTGCGCGGATAGGCGTCGAAACGGCCCTCGGCGATCAGGCAGAATTTCAGCGAGGAGTCCGTGCCCTGCCACTGGACGCAGCCGTGGCGCGAGGCGAGGCGCGCCGCCTCGTCGTCGGTCATGCTGTGGCTCAGCAGGGCGGTCGGCGAGGCCGGGCGCTCGCGCACCTTGATCGTGGTCCACGCCTCGCCGAAGCGGCGGCGGAAGGCGCCCTTGCCCGGCGCCCCGCTGCGCCAGGTGACCTGGGTCGCGGGGGCGGTGACCACGCCGGCGACCGGCGTGTCTTTGTGAATGAGGGCGATGTTGACGGTGTAGCTCTCGCGGCCCTCGATGAAGCCGCGGGTGCCGTCCAGCGGATCGATCAGCCAGAACCATTCGCCCAGGATCTCGGAGACGCCGTTCGCCGCGACCTGCTCCTCGGCCACGGCCTGCACCTCGGGATAAAGGGCGGCGAGGCGGTCGAGGATCAGGGCCTCGGCCTCGCGGTCCGCCTGGGTGACGGGGCTGTCGTCCTTCTTGCTCTCGGCCACGACGCCCGAACGCCAGTACGGAAGGATGACCCGCGCGGCCTCCTCGGTGATGTCGGCCAGCGCCTCGGCCAGGGCGCCCGACGCGAGGTCGGCGATCAGTCGGTTGCTCATGGCCGATCCGATAGAGCATCCGCGCGGTTTGAAGAACCGGCAAATCAGGTCAGCCTTGGGGATACTCCGCCCAACCGCCTCCGGACCCGATGACCGACACCGTGCTGACTCCCGCCCTGCCCGACGGGCAGGCTCTCGCCACCCTGGTCGCGGGCAAGCTTTGCCACGACTTCATCAGCCCGGCGGGCGCGATCAGCTCGGGGCTGGACCTGCTGAAGGACCCGTCGGCCCAGGACATGCGCGACGACGCCATGGGCCTGATCGAGGCCAGCGCGAAGAAGATGATCGCCCTGGTCAGTTTCGCCCGCGTCGCCTTCGGCGCCGCGACCTCGGCCGAGCGCTTCTCGGGCGCGGAGCTGGGCGAGCTGGTGTCCGGCCTGACCGAAGGCGGCCGCGCGACCCTGCAATGGGCGGTGACCGAGGGGACCTATTCCAAGCCGCAGTCGCGGGCGCTGGTGAACCTGGCCTATCTGACCGTGGCGGCCCTGCCCTCCGGCGGCGTGGCCACCGTGCGCACGCGCGCCGAGGGTGACGGCCTTGTGATCGAGGGGATCGCCGAGGGCGCCCGCGCCCGGCTGAAGGCCGAGGCGGTGTCCGGCCTGGCCGGCCGCCCCCTGTCCGAAGGCCTCCCGGGCCAGTGGATCCAGCCCTACTGGCTGTGGCTGACCGCCCACGATGCGGGAGGAACCCTGGATGTCTCGGCCGAGGAAGGCCGCGTCGCCCTGATCGCCCGCATGCCTAACTGACGCTTAAGGCGGTTTCCCAAGGACTCGTTAACCGGCTCAAGCCGATCATAGGCCTAGATACACACGCGGGCGTTGCGTCCTGTTTCGCCCTCCAGGATATGAAATTGACCCCCAGAACCTGTCTGATCGTCGACGACAGCCGGATCATCCGGAAGGTCGCGCGCCGCATCGTCGAGGGGCTCGGATTCGAGGTCGACGAGGCCGCCGACGGCTCGGAGGCGCTGGCCTTCTGCGCGGGGGTGATGCCCGAGGTGATCCTGCTGGACTGGTCCATGCCGGTGATGGACGGCCTGACCTTCCTGCGCCGCCTGCGCACCCTGCCGGACGGAGCCGTCCCCAAGGTGCTGTTCTGCACCATCGAGACCCGCGCCGAACGCATCGCCGAGGCCCTGTCCGCCGGCGCCGACGACTATGTGATGAAGCCGTTCGACGGTGAGATCCTGACATCGAAATTCGCCGAGGTGGGAGCCGTCTGACCCCATGTCGCCCGAGGACTTCGATCGCCTGCAATCGCTGATGGCCTCGCGCGCGGGGTTCAGGCTGACGCGCGACCGGATGAAGCTGGCCGAGCACCGCCTGGGTCCCGTGGCCCGGCGCGAGGGGTTCGAGACCGTCGACGCCATGCTGGGCTCGCTGTGGGCCAAGCCGGTGGCGACCCTGGGCTGGTCGATCATCGAGGCCCTGCTCAACCCCGAGACCTGGTTCCGCCGCGACCGTCCGACCTTCGACACCCTGGGCGGCGAACTGCTGCCGGCTCTCAGCCGCGCACGAACCGGCCAGCCGGTGCGCGTCTGGTCTGCGGGCTGCTCGACCGGGCAGGAGCCGTGGTCGATCGCCATGGCCGCGCTGGACGCCGGCGCCCCGGTCGAGATCGTCGGCACCGACCTGTCGCAGCGCGCGCTGGAGAAGGCCCGCACCGGCGCCTACACCGGCTTCGAGATCCAGCGGGGCCTGAAGGCCGAGACCATGCTGCGCTGGTTCGAACAGGCCGATGACGCCTGGATCGCCAAGCCCCAGCTGCGCGCGACGGTGCATTTCGCCCGCGCCAACCTGCTGGACGCCCCGACCGACGACGCCCGCTTCGACGTCATCTTCTGCCGCAACGTGCTGGACGACATGGACCCGGCGCGCCGGACCCAGGTGCTGGACAACCTGGAGCGGCGGCTGGTCGACGACGGCGTGCTGTTCCTCGGCCCAGACGAGCGGATCGAGGGCGACAGCGTCGCCTTCCGCGCCGTCGCCGGACGCCGGGGCCTGTTCGTCAAGTCGCCGACGGCCGTGCGCCGGGCCGCCTGATCCCCCTTCGCTAATCCTGAAAATCGTCTAGCGTCGCCTTCGGTCTTCGGGGGAATGTCGACATGCGTCTGTTCTGGCTGATCGGATCGCTGGCGCTGGCGCTGGCCATCGGGGTGCTGACCCTGCAGGTCCCGCGTCCCGTCGCGGCGGACGCCCCGGCGACAGCCTTCTCCGCCGGACGAGCCATGGCCGATGTGCGCCAGATCGCCCAGCGTCCCCACCCCATCGGCTCGCAGGACCATGCGCGGGTGCGGGCCTACCTGCTGCAGCGGATGGGCGCGCTGGGCCTGCAGACCTCGACCCAGACCGGACCGATCTCGCCGGGCTCGGCGCGGCGGCTGAGCCAGCAGGGCGGCGATCCGGCGGCGGCCGATTTCAGCGCGACCAACCTGATCGGCGTGCTGCCGGGACGGAACCCCGGTCTGCCCGCCGTGGCCCTGATGGCCCACTACGACACCGTTCCGCACTCCCCGGGAGCGGCGGACGACACCACGGGTCTGGCGGCGGTGCTGGAGACGGTGCGGGCGATCCGCGCGCGGGGCCCGGCGGAGCGGACGCTGGTGGTCCTGTTCACCGACGGCGAGGAGCTGGATCTGGACGGCGCGCGCGTGTTCTGGGGCGGCCACCCCCTGCGCGACCACATCGGCGCCGTGGTCAATCTGGAGGCGCGCGGCGGCGGCGGCCGGGCCATGATGTTCGAGACCGGACGCGGCAACGCCCAGACCATCGCCCTGTTCGGCCAGGCGGCGGTCAAGGCCACGGGCGGGGTGACCTCCAACTCCCTGGCCGTCTTCGTCTATGAGACCATGCCCAACGGCACCGACTTCACCGTGCCCAAGGCGCGCGGCGTGCAGGGGGTGAATTTCGCCTTCATCGGCCGGCCGGAACAGTATCACGCCCCCGCCTCGACCCCGGAAACCCTGGACCAGGGCAGCGTGCAGCACATCGGCGCTCAGGCGCTGGAGACGGCCGACGCCCTGGTGCGCGCGCCCGTCCTGCCCGCCGCCACCGCCAACGCCGTCTACGCCGACCTCTTCGGCCGGTTCGTGGTCCACTATCCGCCGGTGATCGGATGGGGGCTGTGGGCCATCGCCGCCGCTCTGCTGGCCGCCGCCGCCGCGCTGGCCCGACGCCGCGCGGGCCTGACCTTCGCCGACGTCGGGCGCGGCATGATCGACGGCCTGTGGTTCCTGAGCAGCGGACTGGTGCTGACCCACGCGGTGCGGCTGGCCGGCGGACCTCTGTCGGAGCGGGCCGAGAGCGCGGAGGCCTACTATACCCTGCTGGCCCGGCTGCCCTGGCTGGAGGCGGGCGCGGCTCTGGCGGTGTTGGCCCTGATGCTGGCGGTGCTGGGCGGCCGGACGCGGTCCGACCGTCGCGTGACCGCCGGCGCTCTCACGGCGTTGACCCTCCTGACCCAGGTCCTGGGCGGGTTCAATCCGCTGATCCTCGTGGCGGGCGGCGCGGCCATCGGCCTGTCGCTGGCGCCGGGCCTGGCCGCGCGCAGCGCCTGGGGCGGCTGGACCGGGCTGATCGCCCTGGTCCTCGTGTTCGCGGCGGGCGCCCAGGCGGCGGCGCCCGAGACGGCCTTCCTGTTCCTGTGGCCGGCCCTGCTGGCCGGGCTGGCGGCGGTCGCCGCCGCCGCGCTCGATCCGGGCCTGACCCGGCCGAAGTCGCTGGCCGCCGTCGGGGTCGCCGCCGTCCTGGGCGGGGCCTGGCTGATCGGCATGGCCCACCCGGTCTTCCTCGGCATCGGCATGGACCTGCCCGGAGTGCTGGCCCTGCTCGGTTTGCTGGGCCTGATGCTGGTTCGGCCGTTCAGCCCCGAGCTAGCGGCCGAGCGGCCGTTGCTGATGGTCGCGCTGGGCGTGCTGATCCTCGGCGCGGGCCTGTCGGCCTATGCCCAGGTCGCCGAGCCGATGGCTCGCGATCCGCTGGCGTCGTCGCAGACGAGCTGACCCCATACGTCAAATTTGGACGTACGAAACCGGAACTGGACGGGGACAGAAAGAGAACATCTTGTGAACCAGAACAAACCATGCACATAGTCCGCCTCACACAACGAGGGGGCGGGTCCATGGCGGGTCTCTCCCGAAACCAGATGGGAATCATGGCAAGGGAGACGAAGGCAGTGTCACAGGCGGCTTTGAAATTGGTGGGCAAGGAAGACGGCGACAAGCAACGCGCCCTTGAGGCCGCGATCGCGCAGATCGATCGCGCCTTCGGCAAGGGCTCGGTGATGAAGCTGGGCAAGGGCGGCGTCGTCGCCGAGATCGCCAGCGTCTCGACCGGCTCGCTGGGTCTCGACATGGCGCTCGGCATCGGCGGCCTGCCGCGCGGCCGGGTCATCGAGGTGTTCGGTCCCGAAAGCTCGGGCAAGACGACCCTGGCCCTGCATACCGTGGCGGAAATCCAGAAGGCCGGCGGCGTGGCCGCCTTCGTCGACGCCGAACATGCGCTCGACCCCGGCTACGCCCAGAAGCTGGGCGTGAACCTGGACGACCTGCTGGTCTCGCAGCCCGACACGGGCGAGCAGGCGCTGGAGATCGTCGACACCCTGGTGCGCTCGGGCGCCGTGGACATCGTGGTGGTCGACTCCGTCGCCGCCCTGACGCCGCGCGCCGAGATCGAGGGCGAGATGGGCGACAGCCTGCCCGGCCTGCAGGCCCGTCTGATGAGCCAGGCCCTGCGCAAGCTGACCGCCTCGATCAACAAGTCGCAGTGCATCGTCCTGTTCATCAACCAGATCCGCCACAAGATCGGCGTCATGTACGGCTCGCCGGAAACCACGACCGGCGGCAATGCGCTGAAATTCTACGCCTCGGTCCGTCTCGACATCCGCCGCACCGGCGCGATCAAGGATCGCGACGAAGTCGTCGGCAACACCACCCGCGTGAAGGTGGTCAAGAACAAGGTCGCCCCGCCGTTCCGCGAGGTCATCTTCGACATCATGTACGGCGAAGGCATCTCCAAGCTGGGCGAGATCATCGACCTGGGCGTGAAGGCCGGCGTCGTCGAGAAGTCGGGCAGCTGGTTCTCCTACGACAGCCAGCGCATCGGCCAGGGCCGCGAGAATGTGCGCGCCTTCCTCAAGGCCAATCCGGATGTCGCCGACTCGATCGAGAAGGCCGTGCGCGCCTCGACCAACAAGATCGCCGACGAACTTCTGGGCACGCCCGAGCCGGACGAGGGCCAGGACCTCGAGGGCTGATTATCCTCCCCCATCGGGGGAGGGGGACCATCCTGAGCCGACGGCGAAGGATGGCGTAGGGGGCCGCTTCGCCCCCTTCCACTCCAGACACGACACTTCTCCGGCCGGGTTCGCCGACCCGCCATCCGACCCCGCCGGGCCGGGCCGGACGGAGCGGCCGCTCGACCCCCGCCGGGTCGGGCGGCCTTTTTTCGTCCGGGCCTCCCCCTTCGACGGCGGATCGGGCGCCGCGCCAAGGCGGACGTCCATGAGAGAACGACGACGGGATTGCCGGATGGACCGGAGGGGGTGATCGTCGGCGCCGGGAGGACTTCACATGATCAAAACGGATTCCGGCGCGCGCGCCGCCTTCGTCGCCGGCCTCGCCGGGGGCGCGGCCGACATTCTGACCGCCTTCGTCATCTACCGCCCTGCCTCGCCGGAGAAGATCCTGCAGTCGGTGGCTTCCGGACTGCTGGGTCCCGCGGCCTTCCAGGGCGGATGGGGCGCCGCGGCGATCGGCCTGGCCGCCCACTTCGCCCTCGCCGTCATCTGGGGCGTCATCTTCATCCTCGCCACCGGCCAGGCGCCCGCGGTCCTGCGCCGTCCCATCCTGTCCGGCCTGGGCTTCGGCGTGGTCGTCTACGGGGTGATGAACGCCATCGTCGTCCCCCTGTCGGCCGCACCGCCGCGCGGCGCGCCGCCCGCCGAGATGATCGGGCTGGGCCTCCTGGCCCACGGCCTGTTCGGCCTGGCCCTGGCCTTCACCGCCGCCCGCCTGCTGCGCGCGGAGCGCTGACGCAGAACGGGGCGGCCCTTCCGGACCGCCCCGCTTCCTTCTCCAGACGGACGCTTCCGCCTACCACTCCGGCGGCAGGTAGGGGCCGAAGCCCGAACAGACGTACATCGGGGTCTTCACCTCGTAGCCGGCCGGCAGCCACGGCGAGGTGACGAAGATCATCTGGCCCGACTGGACGCAGCTGTCGGACCCGCTGCCGATCAGGTTGGTGTGCTCCGCGTCCGAATAGACCTCATAGGAATAGGCGATCGGGAAACAATCGCTATGGCCGCTGAAGCAGTAGATCCCCGGCCCGGGGTAGTACTGCTGGACCGACGCCGCGGGCGCCGGCGCCGCCGCTCCGAGCGACATCGACAGGGTCAGGCCCGCCACGGCGGCGCCAAGCATCTTGATCGACATGATACCCTCCTTCACACGCGCCCCTCCGGCGCGGGGGTAGTAAGCGGCGCCACTCACACAACCCTAAATGACAAGTTCGTGTGTAAGGCGAATCCGCGTCGGCGCTCTCGCGAGCCGGCTTCGACCGCGCCCGTCCCGCCACCCCGGCTCCGACATCACGTCCGGGTGATGCAAAGGGGCCAAAACCCCTATATGACGCCCGATCCCCCTTCTCGAATGCGCGTCCCATGACCAGCCTGAAACAGATTCGTTCGACCTTCCTCGACTACTTCGCGGCCGACGGCCACGAGAAGGTCCACTCGGCTCCGCTGGTGCCGCAGAACGACCCGACGCTGATGTTCGTCAACGCGGGCATGGTGCCGTTCAAGGACTACTTCACGGGCGCCGCGACCCCGCCCTGGCCGCGCGCCACCAGCTCGCAGAAATGCGTCCGCGCGGGCGGCAAGCACAACGACCTGGACAACGTCGGCTACACCGCCCGGCACCTCACCTTCTTCGAGATGCTCGGCAATTTCTCGTTCGGCGACTACTTCAAGGAACACGCGATCGACCGCGCCTGGCAGTTGGTCACCAAGGACTTCGGCCTGGACCCCAAGCGCCTGCTGGTCACCGTCTACATCGACGACGACGAGGCCTTCGACATCTGGAAGAAGGTCACCGGCTTCAGCGACGACAAGATCATCCGCATCGCCGGCTCGGACAATTTCTGGGCCATGGGCGATAACGGTCCCTGCGGTCCGTGCACCGAGATCTTCTGGGACTACGGCGACCACGTCCCCGGCGGCCCTCCCGGTTCGCCGGACGAGGACGGCGACCGCTATGTGGAGATCTGGAACAACGTCTTCATGCAGTTCGAGAAGGAGAACGACCAGATCGTTCGCCAGCTCCCCAAGCCCTCGGTGGACACCGGCATGGGCCTGGAGCGCATCGCCTCGGTGCTGCAGGGCGTCAACTCGGTGTTCGACACCGACCTGTTCAAGACCCTGATCGCCGCCTCGGAAGAGGCCACCTCGACCCGGTCCGAGGGTGAGCGGGCGTCCAGCCACCGGGTCATCGCCGACCACCTGCGCTCGTCGTCCTTCCTGATCGCCGACGGCGTGACGCCCTCGAACGAGGGCCGGGGCTATGTCCTGCGCCGCATCATGCGCCGCGCCATGCGCCACGCCCACCTGCTGGGCGCGAGCGACCCCCTGATGCACCGCCTGGTGCCGACGCTGGTCAGCGAGATGGGCGAAGCCTATCCCGAGCTGAAACGCGCCCAGCCCTTCATCGAGGACACGCTGAAGCAGGAAGAGGTCCGCTTCCGCACGACCCTGTCCAAGGGCATGGCTCTGTTCGACACGGCGGTGCAGGGCTTCCGGCCCGGCGATATGCTGGACGGCCAGACGGCCTTTACCCTGTCCGACACCTACGGCTTCCCGCTGGACCTGACCCAGGACGAGGCCCGCCGGCGCGGCTATTCGGTCAATGTCGACGGCTTCGAGGCCGCCATGGCCGAGCAGCGCCAGCGCTCGCGCGAGCACTGGAAGGGCTCGGGCCAGACCGCCAACGCCGGCGAGTGGCTGACCATCCGCGACCGCCTGGGGCCGACCGTCTTCACCGGCTATGACGCCATCGAGGGTTCGGGCGAGGTCCTGGCCATCATGAGCGGCGGCGCGCCGGTCGAGTCTGCCGAGGCCGGCGACATCGTCGAGGTCCTGTTCGACACCACCCCCTTCTACGCCGAGAGCGGCGGCCAGGCGGGCGACCACGGCACGTTCGAGTGGCCGGGCGGCGAGGCCGAGGTCATCGACGTCAAGAAGCACGCGGGCGACCTGCACGTGCTGTCGGTCCAGGTCACGGCGGGCAAGCTGGAGATCGGAACCCGCGCGGCCCAGCTGGTCGACGCCGAGAAGCGCCGCACCACGCGCGCCAACCACTCGGCCGCCCACCTGCTGCACACGGCGCTGAAGAACATCCTCGGCCCGGCGGTGGCGCAGAAGGGCCAGCTGGTCGACGCCGAGCGCGCGCGCTTCGACTTCAGCCACAACGCCCCGCTGACCGATGCCGAGCTGTCGGCCATCGAGACCGAGGTCAACGCCGTGATCCGCCAGAACGTCCCGACGGAGACGAAGCTGATGGCGCCCGAAGCGGCGATCGAGGCCGGGGCCATCGCCCTGTTCGGCGAGAAGTACGGCGACGAGGTCCGGGTGCTGACGCTCGGCCGGTCGCTGACCGGCGACAACGCCCCCTATTCGGTCGAGCTGTGCGGCGGCACCCACGTGGCCCGCACCGGCGACATCGCCCTGTTCAAGGTGGTGCAGGAAACCGGCATCGCCGCCGGCGTGCGCCGCATCGAGGCCCTGACCGGCGAGGCCGCGCGCCAGTACCTGCTGGCCCAGGCCGGCGTGGCCAAGGGTCTGGCCCAGAGCTTCAAGGTCCAGACGGGCGACGTGCCCGCGCGGGTCGAGGCCCTGAGTGGTTCGGTCAAGGCGCTGGAGAAGCAGGTCGCCGAGCTGAAGAAGCAACTGGCCCTGGGCGGCGGCGGGGCGTCGGCCAACGCCGCGCCGGAGGAGATCAACGGCGTCAAGCTGATCGCCCGCGTGCTGGACGGCGTGGACGGCAAGGGCCTGCGCGGCGTGGCCGAAGACTTCCGCAAACAGGTCGGTTCGGGCGTCGTCGCCCTGATCGGCGTGACCGAGGGCAAGGCGGCGATCACCGTCGCCGTGACCTCGGACATCACCGGCACGGTCAACGCGGCGGATCTCGCCCGCGCGGCGGTGCTGGCGATGGGCGGCCAGGGCGCGGGCGGCAAGCCCGACTTCGCCCAGGGCGGCGCTCCCGAAGGCGGCAAGGCCGAGGACGGCCTGGCCGCGATCCGGGCCGCGCTGCAGGCCTAAGGCTAGCTCTCGGGCGTGACGGTGCGCGTCACCCGGCCGGCCTCGTCCAGGAACTGGATCGAGGCCTGGCCGTCGGCCGCCACGTGCAGGCGCAGCCGCGTCCGTCCCTGGGCGTCGCGCAGCTCCATCTTCGAGGCCCGCTCCGCGTCCTTGCCGAAGTAGGCGCGCTGGTTTCCAAACGCGCCCTCGGCCCTCAGGCGCGCCAGCTCGGCCGTCCGGGCGTCCCCCGTCAGGCCCTGCAGCCGGGTTGTGGCGACCTCGATCGACTGGTCCGGCCGGTCCGAGATCGTCAGCCCGGCCGTGCGCTCGCCGCCCTCCTCGATCTGGTTCAGGGCGACGACCTGGTCCTGCTCGAACTGGTCGAAGCTCAGGTGGCCGTATCCCTCGACCGACCCGTCGGCCTTGCGCGCACCGCCGAAGATCAGCCCGCCGTTTTCGGTGCCCTCGTCATTGAAGAACAGCATGCCCGCGGTGGTGCGGTTCGGGTGCGGATGCTCCTGCCCGCGGATGATCAGTCCCGGGAAACGGGCGGTGTTGGAGATGGTCATCCGCAGGGTGCCGTCGTCCTCGCGGATGTTGATCCGCTTGACGTCGATCTCCTCGAAGGCGGTGCGCTCGGGCCCGCTGACGGCCTCGGTGACCACGAAGGCGCCCAGGATGGTGGTGGCGATGGCGGAATAGACGACCAGGAAGGACGGGCGGCGGGACATGGGAGGACTCCGAACGGGACGATCCTCCTTCCTACTCACGCCTCGTTCTGCAGGTCCACGGCGGCCAGCTTCCAACTGAACAAACCGCGGCGTTCCAGGATCAGGGCCAGGTGCTGATCCGGATGGTCGCGGTCGGTCAGGGTCACGGCGAAATGGTTCAGGTCGCGGTAGCCCCAGGCCTGATGGATGTCCTTGTCGCTCTTCCTGTCCGCGGGGTCCGACGGTGCGCGACGGCTGGGATCCGGCGCCTCGGCCGTGGTGACCATCTGCGCCAGCACCTCGGGCGTGACGGCGGTGTCGATCGCGCCCGACAGGATCATCGGCGCCAGCATCATGCCCAGCCCGCCCAGGCCGCTTTCGACCACGCGCGGGTCACGGCCCATGCGCGCCACCAGCTCCTTGTTGAGCTCATCCTTCATACTGGCGCGCAGGGCCGGGAAATCGACCAGCCGCTCCAGCGTGCGGGCGTCTCCAGCCTTGGCCGCGCGGATCAGCGCCTGCCCGGCGAAGATGGGCGCCGCGGCCCAGGCGGCGGCGAACAACGCCACCGCCGCCAGCGCGGCGCCGGTCAGCAGTCTCTTGGTCATGTCATCCCTCTGGCGTCGTAACGCCTTCCCACCTTCACGGTTGCCCGAGTCGAGGCGGCGCGCCAGTGGGACCGGTATCAGCCGCCGGTCTTGCCGCTCTTGCCGGCCGGGACTTCCTCCAGCAGCGGCGGGGTGGTCCGCAGCGAACGGACCGTCGGGACGGCCCCGTCAGGCAGGGCGATATGCACCAGCCGCCACTCGAACGGCCCCTTGCGCTCGAAGGTGAAGATCGTCTTGGAGCCGCCCTCGTCCGTGACCGCCATGCGGGCGCGGTTGACGCCCCAGAAGACCGGCTCCGGGAACAGGTCCTGGCGTTCGCCCTCCGGCGCGGGCGCGGTGCGCTGGGCGGCGTAGCGGCCTTCGCCCCGGGTCAGGGCGGCGACGGCGGCGGGGGTCAGATAGATGTCCGGCTGCGGACCCAGCGCGGGCGCGGCCTGCTCGAACTGGCGGCGGACGGCGCCGATGGGGTCTTCGAGGAAGGACGCCGCCGGGGCCTGGGCGGCCGGGTTGCCGTTCAGCTGGGGCCGCAGCGACTGACGCACGGCGGTGTAGTCGATCAGCCGCGACAGGGCCGCCGCGTCATTGGCGTCCGCCGCCGACCGGATGGCGAAGAAGGCCACCCCCGGCGCGGCGAAGAAGCTGATCGCCGCGATCACGATCGCCGCCAGGATGAGTCTGCCGATGAGTTTCACGTCCGCCCTCCGTCAACGCCGTTATCAATGCACGAACCCGCGGCCCGCTCAAACGAAAGGCCCGCCGGACGCGAATCCGGCGGGCCTTTGTTTCTGGGCCGCGGTCGTCGGCCCTGCGGGACCTCCCGACCCGACGCGGCCTGGCGCTTCGCGCAGGGCTCGCGCTCAAGCCGCGAGGCTTCGCGAGCCGAGCGATAGCCCCCTTCTTAGGAAGCCATGGCCTTGTCGAGGTTCTCGGCGACCTTGTCGAGGAAGCCTTCGGTCGACAGCCAGCCCTGCTGATCGCCGACCAGCAGCGCCAGGTCCTTGGTCATGAAGCCGGCCTCGACGGTGTCGACGACGACGGTTTCCAGGGTCTCGGCGAACTTGGCCAGTTCGGCGTTGTCGTCCAGCTTGGCGCGGTGCTTGAAGCCGCGGGTCCAGGCGAAGATCGAGGCGATCGAGTTGGTCGAGGTGGCCTCGCCCTTCTGGTGCTGGCGGTAGTGGCGGGTCACGGTGCCGTGGGCGGCTTCCGTTTCCATCACGCGGCCGTCCGGGGTCATCAGGACCGAGGTCATCAGACCCAGCGAGCCGAAGCCCTGCGCCACGACGTCCGACTGCACGTCGCCGTCGTAGTTCTTGCACGCCCAGACGAAGCCGCCCGACCACTTGATGGCCGCGGCCACCATGTCGTCGATCAGGCGGTGCTCATAGGTCAGGCCGGCGGCCTTGAACTTGTCGGCGTACTCGGCGTCGAACACCTCCTGGAAGATGTCCTTGAAGCGGCCGTCGTAGGCTTTCAGGATCGTGTTCTTGGTCGAAAGATAGACCGGATAGTTGCGGTTCAGGCCGTAGCTGAACGAGGCGTGGGCGAAGTCGCGGATCGAGTCGTCCAGGTTGTACATGCCCATGGCCACGCCGGCGCCCGGCGACTTGAAGACCTCATGCTCGATCACCTGGCCGTCGTCGCCGACGAACTTGATGGTCAGGACGCCCGGTCCCGGCATCAGGAAGTCGGTGGCCTTGTACTGGTCGCCGAAGGCGTGACGGCCGACGACGATGGGCTGGGTCCAGCCCGGCACCAGGCGCGGCACGTTCGAGCAGATGATCGGCTCGCGGAAGACGACGCCGCCCAGGATGTTGCGGATGGTGCCGTTCGGCGACTTCCACATCTTCTTCAGGCCGAACTCCTTCACCCGGGCCTCGTCCGGGGTGATGGTGGCGCACTTCACGCCGACGCCGTGCTTCTGGATCGCGTGGGCCGCGTCGATCGTCACCTGGTCGTCGGTGGCGTCGCGGTGCTCCATGCCCAGGTCGTAGTAGTCCAGCTCGAGGTCGAGGTAGGGGAAGACCAGCTTGTCCTTGATCATCTGCCAGATGATCCGGGTCATCTCGTCGCCGTCGATGTCCACGATGGGATTGGCGACCTTGATCTTGGCCATGCGCGTGCTGCCTTTGCCTTGGGAGATAGGATGGGTTGGCCGGGGGTATAGCCGCCGCGCGGCGGGGCGCAAAGCCCGGGACGCCGCGACACAGATTACCGCCGTTCACCCCGGCCCGAAAAACGCCCTCGCATGATGCGGAACCGATGCGCCGGACGCCCGCTGACTAGGAATGCGGATATGGCGACGGTCGGGATGGCGATCGAAACCGACCTTGTGGGGAGAGACAGGATGCGAGCCTTGATCGTGACGGCCCTGGCCGCCGTCAGCCTGACCGCCTGCGGGCGGGACGAGCCGGCGCAAACCGGCGGGGCGCCGCAGGCCCCGGCGCCCGCGACGGCGCCGGACCCGGCCGCCACGGCCGCGGCGGCGATGCCCAGCGAGACGCGGACGTTCCGCGACTGGCGCGCCGTCTGCGACAACGGCAACCAGTGCATGGCCTACAGCGGCTCGGACGCCACCAGCTGGATCCGGATCACCCGGTCCGCCGGCGCGTCCACGGACGGTCCGTGCGTCGGCTTCGGCCTGGGCTTCACCGGACAGGACGATACGCCCAACCCGGTCACCCTCTCGGCGGACGGCCGTCCGCTGCTGCGCATGCAGGGAACCGACGGCCTGTATTGCGCGGACGGGCTGGCCGGCTCCCCGGCGACCGCGCTCATCGCGGCGGCGGACGCCCAGGCCCTGACGATGGAGGGCGGCGGGCAGAAGGGCGCGGTCCCCGCCTCGGGCCTGAAGGCCGCCCTGCTGTGGATCGACGAACGTCAGGGACGGCTGGACACGGCGACCGCCCTGATCCGGCGTGGGGACCGTCCGGACGCGATGGTGCCGTCCGCCCCCGCCCTGCCCCGCGTGATCCCCGCGCCGCCGGTCTCGCAGGCCGGCTTCGAGGGCGCGGCAAATCCGATGGAGGACGAGGCCCGCGCCCCGGCGGTCCCGGCGGAGATCGAGGCGCTGAAGACGGTGAAGGCCTGCCGGGCGGAGAACAACGAATATCTGAACAAGGCCGTGCTGGCGGCGCGGTTGGACGCATCGACGGTGCTGTGGGGCGTCCCGTGCGGCAGCGGAGCCTATAACGCGACCTACGTCTTCTACCTGGCCCGTCCGGACGGCTCCGGGGTCCGGCCCGCGGTCCTGCCCGAACACACCCCGCGCACCGAGGGCGATATCGGCGGCGAGGGGCCGTGGCTGGTCAATCCGATCTACGATCCCCGGCGCCAGACCCTGACGGTCTTCCCGCGCGGACGGGGCCTGGGCGACTGCGGGACCATCACCACCTGGACGTGGACCGCGCAGGGCTTCGCCCTGTCCGAGGAACGCAGCATGGGGGATTGCTGGGGCATGAACTCCGACCTCTGGCCGACCGTATGGCGTTCACGGAGATGACGGACCCCGAGGTCCTCGTCGTCGGAGCCGGCCCCGCCGGACTGACCGCCGCCACCTATCTGGCGCGGTTCCGCCGACGGGTGCTGGTGGCCGACGGGGGCGCGTCGCGCGCCTGCTGGATTCCGGTCAGCCACAACATGCCCGGCTTTCCGCAGGGGATCACCGGCGACGCCATCTTGCGGCGCATGACCGAGCAGGCGACCGAATATGGAGCCGGGATCGAGGCGGGCCGCGTCGAGACGCTGGCGCGGGACGGCGACGGCTTCGCAGCCCGACTGAACGGGAGGACCCTCCGGGTGCGGGCCGTGCTCCTGGCCACCGGCGTCACCGACCATCATCCCGATCTGCCGGGCGTGGAGCGGGCCATCGAACGCTCGCTGGTGCGCATCTGCCCGATCTGCGACGGCTACGAGGCCATCGACCGGGCTGTGGCGGTGATCGGGACGGACGACCGGGGCGCGCGCGAAGCCGCCTTCCTGCGCACCTATTCGGAACGGGTGGCGCTGATCCATGTGGGCGCCCCTGAGGACCTGACCTGCCGGGACGCGCTGACGCGGCTGGGCATCGAGCTGGTCTGTGCGCGGATCGACGATGTCCGCCTGGAAGGCGACCGGGTCACGGCCCTGAGCTGGGGCGGGACGTTGCGCAGCTTCGATCTGGTCTATTCGGCCTTGGGGACCTCGCCGAACGCGGCGCTGGCCGAAGGGGTCGGCGCGCGCACCGGCGATGACGGACGTCTGTTCGTCGACGCCCACCAACAGACCGGCACGCCCGGCCTCTACGCCGCCGGGGACGTGGTGCGCGGCCTGAACCAGATCGCCGTGGCGAGCGCCGAGGCCGCCGTGGCCGCAACCGCGATCCACAACCGGCTGCGCGAGGCCGACGGCCTGGTCGTGCCGCCGAATTGAATCAGCCCGAACTCCGGGATTGGGTGGGGTCCGGAGTTCGGGCCACGGCCCTTGGAGGAGGCAAGGGCCGACGGTAGGAACGGGGTGCGGAGGCGCCCCGGCAGCGTACCGGATCGGGGGGAAATCAGCGCCGGGTTGCGGCGGGCGAACCGGCCTGGGCGCGCACGATGCGGCGCGTGCGGCTACGCCGCCACTCTTCCAGGACCGCAACCCAGCCCCATGCGGGCTCCTTATGCGTGTGGTGCATCTCTTCCATCTCGGCCTCCTCTGGTCGGCGTGGGTGATAGGCGGCACTATCGGCTTGACACGGGAAGCGGACAAACCAGATTGTGCGACCCCCACATAAGGTTCGCTTATGGCCGACCCTCTTTCCGGCATCCCCCTGGCCTCGATCCGCGTGTTCGAGGCGGCCGCGCGGCTGAAGAGCTTCACGCGCGCCGCCGAGGAGCTGGGCATGACCCAGGCCGCGGTCAGCTGGCAGATCAAGGCGCTGGAGGGCCGGCTGGGCCAGAGCCTATTCCGCCGCCTGCCGCGCGAGGTGCAGCCGACGGAAGCCGGCGACCGGCTGTCGCGCGCCGCCACCGAGGCCATGAGCCTGCTGCGCCGCGCGATCAGCGACCTGACCGAGGCGGACGAGCACATCCTGTCGATCACCACCCTGGCCACGCTGGCGACCCAGTGGCTGGCCCCGCGGCTGGGGGCCTTCCAGCTGGCCAACCCCGGGCTGGCGGTGCGGATGGACACCAATCCCGCCCTGCTGGACCTCGCGCGCGAGGGCTTCGACGTCGGCATCCGGTCCGGGCACGGCGACTGGCCCGGCATGGAAAGCCAGATGCTGATGCCCAGCGTCTTCACCCCCGTATGCGGTCCGGCGATGGCGCAGAAGCTGAACCTGAAGGACCCCTGCGACCTGCTGAACGCCCCGCGCATCGGCATGGAGAAGGAATGGGCCGCCTGGTTCGCGGCGGCGGGGCTGGACGACGGCGTGCGCCCGGCGACCAAGCTGACGGCCGACTACCAGGTGCTGGAGGTCGCGGCCGCGCTGGGCGGACAGGGCGTGGCCCTGGCCTCGCCGATCCTGTTCGCGCGCGAGATCGAGACCGGGGTCCTGGTCCGGCCCTTCCAGGAGATGGTGGCCTTCCACACCGGCTACTATCTGGTCTGGCCCGAGGGGCGGCGGCGCTCGCCCAAGATCAAGCGCTTCCGTGACTGGCTCATGGCCCAGGCCGAGGCCGACCCGGCGGTGGCCGCGGCCCGGGTCGGGCAGGAGGCGCGCACCGCGAAGAAGGCGGCCGCGCCCCGTCCCTAGGCCTCAGCCCCGGATCAGGCCTTCCAGCACGGCCAGCGGAACCGAGCCGTTGACCAGCACCTTGTCGTGGAAGGCGCGCAGGTCGAAGCCGGGCTTGGCCGCCTCCTCCGCCCGCAGGCGGGCGATGACGGTGTGGCCGATCTTGTAGGCGCAGGCCTGGCCCGGCATCGAGGCGTAGCGGTTGATCTCGCTGTTGGCCGCGCCGACCGGCTTGGCGCCCGAGGCGACCATGTAGTCGACGGCCTGTTCGCGGCTCCAGCCCTTGGCGTGCATGCCCGTATCGACCACCAGGCGGACGGCGCGGAACAGATAGGACATCAGGAAGCCGACCCGGCCCAGCGGGTCCTCGGCGTAGACGTCCAGATCGTCCGCGGCGACCGCCTCGGCGTACAGGGCCCAGCCCTCGTTATAGGCCGAGAAGCCGTTGGCGCGGCGGTACTGGGGCAGGCTGTCGGTCTCACGCTGCAGGGCGACCTGCAGGTGATGGCCCGGCGAGGCCTCGTGATAGGTCAGGGTCGGCAGGGAGAACTTGGGCCAGTTCTTCGTCTCGCGCAGGTTGATGTAGTAGGCGCCCGGCCGCGAGCCGTCGAGCGGCGGCCCCTGATAGTAGCCGCCCGGCGCGCCCGCCTCGATCGCCGGGGGAACGCGGCGGACCTCCATGGCGGCGCGGGGAAGGCGTCCAAAGACGCGCGGCAGAAGCGGCTGCAGCGCCTGCACCTGCCGGTTCAGCGAGGCGATCAGCGCCACCTTGTCCGCGTCGGTCTCGCCCCACAGCTGGGCCGGATCCTTGTTCAGGGCGTCGATGCGCTGGCCGACGGTTCCCTGGGTCAGGCCCTGGGCCTTCAGGATGGCGTCGATGCCGGCGCTGATCTCGGCCACCTGTTCCAGGCCGATGGCGTGGATTTGGTCGGCGGTCAGGGTGGTGGTGGTCCAGTGCTTCAGGGCGTGGGCGTAGAAGGCCTCGCCGTCGGGCAGGCGGCGGGTTACGCCCGCGTCGTGGACGGCGGTGGGACGCAGGGCCTCGAAGGCGGCAATCTGGCGCGCCAGGGCCGGCTTCACCTCGGTCTCGACCAGGCGGGCGGCGCGGTCGCCGTAGCCGTTGAGGCCCAGGGCCGAGGCCTTGCGCTCCAGCGAGCGGACCATGGCCATGTCGGGGGCCGCCTGCCCCGACAGCGCGCGCAGTTGGCCGGTGGTCAGGTCGATGATGAAGTCGGGCGGGACGACGCCCTTGCCCGCATCGGCGCGGATTCGCTGCGTCTCCGCATCCACCGAGGGGGCGAAGGCCGACAGGCGCGACAGGAAGGCGTCGGCGCCGGCCGCATCCTCGACCCGGTGCTGGCTGTCCAGGAAGTCCGGCACGGTGAAGTAGGCGCCGGTCAGCTGGTTGACGACATAGGGGCCCATCCGCCCGCCGCCCATGGTGGAGCCGTAGTCGAAGCCCGCGCCCGCAGCGGCCGTCTCTGTCCGGAAGGCGGCGACGGCGTGGTTGACCTTGCCCGCTTCGGACAGGCCGTCCGTCCCGCCGAAGGCGCGGAACACGCGCCAGCGCTCCACCGCCTGCGCCCGCTCGTCCCGCCAGGCGCCTTCGCTCTGGTCGCTGAGCTTGGACGCCAGGCCCGCCCGCGCGCCGCGGTCGAGGCCCAGGTTGGTGGCGCTCTCAGGCGACTCGTCGATGTCCTGGTCGAACCAGGACTGCAGCAGGGCGTCCAGTTCGGCGTCGGCGTCACGGGGCGCGGCGAGGGCCGCCCCGGAGGCGGCGAGCCCGGCTCCGGCGGCGGCGGTCAGGAGCAGGCGGCGGCGATCGATCATCCGGCGTTCCTCAGCCCCGACGGCTGGCGACCCAGTCGCCGATCACCCGTTCCAGCACGGTCAGCGGCACCCCGCCGGCGTCCAGGCCGGTGTCGTGGAAGCCCTTAATGTCGAAGCGGTCGCCGAGCGTGGCCTTGGCCTGCTCGCGCAGACGCACCCAGGTGGTGTGGCCGACCTTGTAGCTGGAGGCCTGGCCCGGCCAGACGGCGTAGCGTTCGACCTCGGTGGTGATCGAGCTTTCCTGGTCGCCCAGGGTCTCGACCATGTAGCGGATGCCCTGCTCGCGGCTCCAGCGCTTGTAGTGCAGGCCCGAATCCACGACGAGGCGCGCCGCCCGGAACATGAGCGACTGGATGGAGCCGATCCGGCCCCACGGGTCGTTCTCGTACATGCCGATCTCGTCGGCCAGCTGCTCGGCGTACAGGCCCCAGCCTTCGGTATAGGCCGAGAAGCCCAGCACCTTGAGCAGCAGCGGCGTCTCGGTCTTCTCCTGCTGCAGGGCGATCTGGAAGTGATGGCCCGGCACCGCCTCGTGATAGGTCAGGGTCGGCAGGGTGAATTTCGGCCACTCGGCCGTGTCGCGCAGGTTGATGTAGTAGGCGCCCGGCCGCGAGCCATCCAGCGACGGCGACTGGTAGTAGCCGCCCGGCGCGCCGACCTCGATCTCCTTGGGCACGCGGCGGATGTCGCAGGCCGCGTTGGGCAGGCGGCCGAAATACTCGGGCATTCGCGCCATGACCGTCGACATCTGCGCGTTCAGATCAGCCAGCAGCTGTTCCTTGGCGGCGTCGGTGTTGGGATAGACCTGGCCCGGCACATGCGAGGCGATCGAGGCGATGCGCTCGCCCACCGTGCCCTGGGTCAGCCCCTGCGCGCGCAGCAGGACGTCGGCCCGCGCGCTCAGCTCGGCCACCTGCTGCAGACCCATGTCGTGGATCTCCTGCCCGGTCAGGGAGGAGGTCGTGTAGAATTTCAGGCCGTAATTGTAATAGGCGTCGCCGTCCGGCAGGCGCCAGCAACCGGCGTCGTGCGAGGCCGTCGGCAGGCCGGCGGCGAGGGTGTCGCGCTGGCGCGCCAGGGCGGGCAGGACCGAGCCGTTGACGATGGCCAGAGCGCGCTCGCCCCAGGCGCCCGGCAGGCCTTTCTCGGCCGCGCGGCGGGCCACGGAGGTGACCAGCGTCAGCCCGGCCGGATCGGCGCCGAGGATCGTCTGCATCTGGCCGGTAGCGCGCTGGATCACGAAGTCGGGCGGCACGGCCCCGGCCGCGAACTCGGCCTTCACCCGCTCGGTCTCCTGGTCGAAGACGGTGGCCAGCGCCGACAGACGCGAGAGATAGGCCTCGGCGTCCTCGGCGGTCTCGATGGAGTGCTGGCTGTCCAGGAAGTCCGGCGTGCTCTGGTAGGCGCCGCCCAGCTGGCTGATCGTATAGGGCGACGGGAACAGGCCGCCGCCGTAGGGGAAGTCGTAGCCCTGGACGGCCGTCTCGCCGAAGAATTCGACCGTGTCGTGATAGACCTTGAAGCGCGGGGACAGGGCCTCGCGGTCGATCCCTTTCAGGGCGGTCATGGACGCCAGGAACTTGGTCTTGTCCGCCGCCTGCTTGGCCAGCGAGCGGTCATCGAGCCGGGACTTCATGGCCGCGCCGGGCCCCTTGTCCATCCCCAGCATGGTCAGCAGTTCCGGCGAGCTGAGCAGGTGGTCGCGGGTGATCCCGTCCATCACCGTCGTCAGGGCCGCATCGGCGCCGTTTGCCGCCTGGGCGAAGACCGCCCCGCCCGTGGTGGCGGCCAGACCGGCGCCCGCGGCGGTGGTCAGAAGGAAACGGCGACGATCGAGCATGAGGGACTCCCCAGGGTCATGGATATGCGTAGCCCGGCACTGAACGCTGCCTGACCTCCGCTGGCAAGCCCGCGTGCGCGGCGGCTCAGGGCTGGGCGGCCGCGGTCTCCTGGCCGAGCCAGGCGTTCCGGAAGGCCAGCTGCGCCGGAGTGGCCGCGCCGCCCGTCGTCTCGACGCGCACCAGTTCGAAAGCCGGATCTGTCCCCAGCCGCAGCTGGGCGGTGCGCTCGGCGCCGCGCTGGATGTAGGTGATCGCGACCGTGTCGCCGGGCTTCAGCGCCTTCAGGGCGTCGTCCCAATTGGCCTGGCTGTCGATGGCCGTATCGCCGAGGCGGACGATCTCGTCGCCGCCGTCCAGCCCGGCCAGATACAGCGGCGTGTTCGGCGCCGTGGCCCCGGCCAGCCGCACCACCGTGTCGGCGACCTGCAGCCGCGCCGGGCCGGCCCAGGCGCCCGTCGGGTTGCGCGGCTTCATGACCACGCCCGCCTGCGCCAGCAGCGGCGCGAGATCAGGCATCTCGCTGCGCTGGATGCTGGCGTTGAAGAAGGCCTGGGCGAAGGCCGGATCGCCGGTCACCTCGGCCAGGCCGGCGCGCAGGTCGTCGGGCGTATAGGCCTTCTCGGTCCGGCCGTGGGTGCGCCACATCTGACGCATGTAGTCGTCCAGCGTCAGGCCGTCGAACCGCTGGCGCAGGGTCAGGTCCAGCGTCAGGGCCAGGGCGGCGCCGTAGGTATAGTACGAGGTGAAGATGTTCGGGTTGGTCGGGTCGATGGAGGCGGCGGCGTCCACGAAGGGCGCGCGCAGGCTCATCTCCTGCGGCGAGCCGTAGGCCCGGGCCGGGGTGTTGACGATGACGTTCGCCTGCCCGCCGATCTCGGCCAGGAAGCGGTCGACGGTCGAGAGGCCGGCGCGGCGGATGGCCAGCGGGCCGTAGTAGTTGGTGAAGCCCTCGGCGAACCACAGCGACGGGGTGGCGTTGGCGCGGGTGAAGTCGAAGGGCTCCAGCTCGGCGGGCCGCAGCCGCTCGACGTTCCACGCATGGAAGAACTCGTGGCTCAGGGTGCCGATCTGGCCGTAGTCGGCGTCGGCCAGGGAGCGCGAGCCGCTGATGACGGTGGAGTTGCGGTGCTCCATGCCGTCGCCGCTGACCTGGGGCAGGTAGTCGGCGAGGAAGGTGTAGGTCCCGTAGTCGAAGTCCGGCACGTCGCCGAAGACGGCGATCAGCTGGTCCACGACCTTGCGGGCGCGCCCGGCGAAGATGTCGGCCTGCTCGGCCGTGCCCGGGTGGTGGAGGGCGATGCGGATGGTGCGGGGCACGCCCGCGTCGTCGACCTGCCACTCGCGGACCATGTGGTCGCTGAGCTCGGTCGGGCTGTCCATCAGGTACTGGAGGTTCGGCGCGGTGAAGACGGCCGGGTTGGCGGTGGGGGCCAGCTGGGTGGCGACGCGCCAGGCGGGGTTGGGCGAGTGGAAGGTCAGCTCCACCGGCCGGTCGTCGAAGCCGCGCGCCCACATCAGCGCAGCGGGCATGTTCAGGTGGGCGTGGGCGGCGTCGATCTGGGCGTAGGTGCCGTCGGCCCGGTCGCCGTAGAGGGTGTAGGTGACGCTGACCGTTCCGTCGTGGCCGCCGACGGTCCAGCCGTAGGGATCGGTGCGCTCGACGGTCAGCGGGCGGCCCGCGCCGTCGACGGCGGAGACCGAATAGACGTTCTTGGCGAACTCATGCAGCGCATAGCGGCCGGGCGAGGAGCGGGACATCTCGAACCGCACCGGGGCGCGGCCGACGTCGCGATAGGTGACGGTGATCCGCGCCTCGTGGTGGACCGCGTTCTCGAAGCTGAGGTCGTAGCGCACCGGGGGCGCCGTCTGGGCCCAGGCCGGGGCGGCGGCGAAACCGAGCGAGATGACGGCCAGACCGGCGATGGCGAGCTTCATGCGGATTCCCCTCAGACTATCGGGGGCGGACCGTGGCGCGGGTCGGAACGGCTGACAAGTGAACGATAGTTCAGCCGGGAGACGCGGCAGCCGCTTCCGCCGCGTCGGCCTTCGCCTCCCAGATCCGGGAGAGATCGAGCTCATTCCATTGCCGGTACTGGATGGCGAGATTCCCGGCCGAGACCCAGGATCCCAGGTCAAAGGCCCGCTCGTACAGGGCGATGATCTCGTCCCGATGCGCCGCACCGTCGATGTCGTCGAGCAGGACGGCCAGCAGGTTCATGGCGTCGGCCTGACCGAGGTCCGCCAGCTCGCGCAGGGCCTCGACGTGCCGGGCGGGCTCGGCCCAGTCGAGGGCGTCGATGATGGCGACGTATCTGTCCTCAAGGTCGTCCATGTCAGCCCGCGTGGAGCTCCTGTTTCACCCGTTCCGCCAGGGTCTTGATGTCCAGCGGCTTGGGCAGGAAGGAGACGCCGACCTCGTCCTGCAGCAGGTCGGAGAAGTCGCTCTCGGCATAGCCGGAGATGAACATGACCGGCGCGTCGCCGAGGAAGGGACGGGCCTTCTTCAGCAGGGACGGGCCGTCGAGGCCGGGCATGATGACGTCGGAGATCATCATGTCGATCTGGCCGGCCCATTCCTCGGCCAGCTCCAGCGCCTGTTCGCCGTCCTCGGCCTCGATCACCTCATAGCCGCGCTGGCGCAGCAGGCGGGCGGCGATGCCGCGCACGGCGGCCTCGTCCTCGACGAACAGGATACGGCCGGCGCCCGAGAGGTCGCGGGGGGTCTTCACCTTGATCTCGACCTGCGGCACCTCGGCCAACTCGGCCTCGGCGGCCTCGGGCAGGAAGATGCGGAAGGCGGCGCCGGCGCCGTCCACGTTGGCGACGTTGATATGACCGCCCGCCTGTTCGACGATGCCGTAGACGGTGGCCAGGCCCATGCCCGTGCCCTCGTTCACCGCCTTGGTGGTGAAGAAGGGCTCGAAGATCTTGTCGAGGAGCTCCGGCGGCACGCCCGGGCCGGTGTCGGACACCTCGATCAGGGCGACGGCCTCGGTCTCGGCGGCGGCCCAGCCCATCTGGCGGGCCTCGTCGCGGCTGAGGCGGCGGGTCCTGATGGTGACGACGCCCGCGCCCGGCTCGACCACGCCGCGCATGGCGTCGCGGGCGTTGACGGCCAGGTTCATGACCGCGGTCTCCAGCTGGCTCTTGTCGGCCAGGACCACCGGCAGGTCGCGGCCGTAGTCGGTTTCCAGCCGCACGTCCTCGCGCAGCAGGCGGCGCAGCAGGACGGCGAACTCGCCGACCAGTTCGCCCAGATCCAGGCGCTCGCGGCGGACCGTGGACTTGCGCGAGAAGGCCAGCAGTTTGCGCACCAGGTCGGCGGCGCGGATGCCCGTCTGGCGGATCTGGTTCAGGCCGTCATAGGAGGGGTCGCCGACCGGGTGACGCTCCAGCAGCTCGGACAGCTGCATCTGGATGGCGGTCAGCAGGTTGTTGAAGTCGTGGGCCACGCCGCCGGCCAGCTGGCCCACGGCCTGCATCTTCTGGGCCTGCGAGAGCTGCAGCTCCATCGACTTCTGGGCCGAGACGTCGAACAGCCAGACCCGGCATTTGCCGTTCTCGGGCGCGACATAGAGGTGGAGCATCCGGTCGGGGTGGGCGCGGGCGACCAGCTCGATCGGGCCGGACGAGCCGCCGGACAGCTTGGCCTTGGCCTCGATCACGCCGGTGGGCTCGAACAGGTGGCCGAAGGCGGCGTCGCGGGCGGCGGCCGGGCCGGTCAGCAGGGCGAGGGCGGCGTTGGCCTCCTCGACCTTGCCCGCGAACAGGTCCTCGGCCTGAAGCAGGGCTGAGCCGAACGGCGCGCCGGCGGCCATGGCGCGACCGCCCGGACCGTTGGCGGCGGCGGCGGGACGGTCCATGGCCGGGGCGGAGACGGGCAGGACGGCCTCGGGCGCGGCGCGGATCAGGAACCGCCCCTCCCCGGCCATGCCGATCAGGACCTCGAGCTCGCGGTCGCCGACCGGCACGATGGCGCGGCCCTGCTCCCCGGCGCGGGCCTGTGCGAAGGCCATGTAGAGGGCGGAGGCGGACTTGCCGCCGGAGCGGGCGGGCGGCAGGGCGGCGGTGGCGCCTCCGGCCTCGGCCCAGGCGCCGTTGAAGGCCAGCACCTGGCCGGTGGCCCAGACCAGGGCGGCGGGCTCGGCCATGGCGTCGAGCAATTCGACGGTGGTGTCGCCCGTCGGCTTCTTCGCCTCGCCCCGGGCGTAGGTGAACAGGCCGATCAGGGCCACGGCGCCGACGGTGAAGATCAGCATCAGGCCCGGCGCGCTCATCGGATCGGCGCGGAAGGCCGGATAGGCCAGGGCGCCCACGGCCACCACGAAGCCGAGCGCCATCACGATTAGCAGCGGATCGATGGAGCGGCGGGCGGTGGTCGTCGTCATGGCGTCTCGGCCCGAATCAAACGGGTGGAAGGCGCGATGATGGGCCGTATGCCCCTGACGCGCGAATCCGGGCAAAAAACTGCAGTGCGAAGAGTGCGAACGGTGCGGATGAAAAACACCGTCCGAAGCGTCCGATGCGTCCGGCGGGTCGCAAAAACGCAAACCGGCTACCCCGCGGATCGCAGGATAGCCGGTCGGTGCGTCAGGATTGGACGTGGAGGCCTACGCCGCCTTCAGAACCTCGCCGCGGGCTTCGCGGGCGGCGTTGATGCGGGCTTCGGCGATGGCGTCGGCGATCTCGTGGGTCGGGCGCTTTTCGGCGGCCGAGCGTTCGAGGACCTCGTCCAGGGTGTCCATCAGGCGCGAGAGCTTGGTCTCGACCCAGGCCGCGTCATAGGCGCCGCCGGTCTGGCGGGCGCGCAGCTCGGACGCGACATTGATGATGCCGCCGCCGTTGACGACGTAGTCGGGGGCGTAGAGCACGCCGCGCTCGAACAGCTTCTGGCCGATGTCCGGGGTGGCCAGCTGGTTGTTGGCGGCGCCGACCACGGCCTTGGCGGTGATGCGGTCCAGCGTCTGCGGGTTCAGCGTCGCGCCCAGGGCGCACGGGGCGTAGATGTCGGCCTTGACGTCATAGATGGCGTCCGGAGCGACGATCTCGGCGCCGGTGCGGGCGGCGACTTCGGCCAGCAGGGCGGTGTTGACGTCGGTCATGACCAGCTTGGCGCCGGCGGCGTGCAGCTTGTCCGCCAGATAGCCGCCGACGTGGCCGATGCCCTGCAGGGCGACGGTCAGGCCGGTCAGGTCGTCCTGCTTCCACAGGCGGCGGGCGACGGTCAGGGTCGAGCGGAACACGCCCTCGGCGGTGACCGGCGACGGGTCGCCCGAGGCTTCCGGACCGTCGGACAGGCCCAGCACGTATTCGGTGGCCTTGCGCGCTTCCGCGATGTCGGAGACCGACACGCCGACGTCCTCGGCGGCGTAGTAGCGGCCGCCCAGGGTATCGACGGCGCGGCCGAAGGCGCGGAACA
The DNA here is from genome assembly GCF_059416065.1 of Brevundimonas sp. GW821-FHT09G01. Taxonomy (NCBI): domain Bacteria; kingdom Pseudomonadati; phylum Pseudomonadota; class Alphaproteobacteria; order Caulobacterales; family Caulobacteraceae; genus Brevundimonas; species Brevundimonas sp. GW821-FHT09G01. The sequence goes on along the minus strand of NZ_JBWKOL010000004.1, from coordinate 48,182 downwards.
GCTCCGGCGACTTCTGGGTGCGGCTGTCGCCGATGATGACCGATTTGCCGCCGCCCATCTCCAGATCCGCGACGGCGTTCTTGTAGCTCATGCCCCGCGACAGGCGCAGCACGTCTTCCAGCGCTTCGGCCGAGGAGGCGTAGTTCCACATCCGCGTGCCGCCGACGGCGGGGCCGCGCGCGGTCGAGTGAACAGCGATAATAGCGCGCAGGCCGGTCTTTTCGTCAAAGACAGCGTGGACGCCTTCATGGTTCGCGAACGACGGTGAATCGAACAGGGTCATGCCCATAAGCGCTACTCCCAAGGTATTTTTATTGCGCGGCTGATTACGCGCGTCGGAGTAACACCGCAAGCATGGCGGTTTCGTGATGGGGGATGGCGGGGAGCGGCGCGCGCGGGCGACGGGCGGCGACCCTGCAAGTGATTAGTGGTTAGTGATTAGTGGTTCGATGGGGCGAGCGTCCGCGCCATGGCTGCGACCACCGGCCCCAGAGCCAGCAACCACCAATCACTTCTCGAGCAGAGGCAGCACCGGCTGGGCCCCTGACGGCAATGGAGCCGCCGCATCCCGCAGCCAGGCTTCGACGTCGCGGTACATGGTTTCGGCCTGGAGGTCGCGGTTCAGGATGTGCCAGCCGTCCGGATAGTAGCCGGTGCGGAAGTCGGGGCGCTGGCCCGCCCGCCGCAGGGCCAGCCGCATCGACGGCTTCTCGATCACATTGTCATGGGCCCCGTAGAGCAGCAGGGTCGGGGCGCGGATCGACCCGAGCCGCAGAGAGGCGCTCTCCATCAGATCGACGAGGCCGTACAGGGTGTCGAACCGGGTCGAGATGATGCTGTTGGGGTCGCGGCCGTTCCGATAGAGCTCGACCCTGTTGTCCGAGGCCGGATGAGCCTTGATGGCCCATTCGGGCGCATCGACGGCGTAGGGGCCCATGGCGCGGGCGGCCAGCTGCAGGCCGACGGAGTTGATCGGGCCCTGCGCGCTCCAGCCCCAGACCCCGGGGGCCAGCAGAATGACGCGGTCGGCGGCGGGCGGACGGTCCGAGCCGAAGGCGGCGATGGTCACCGAGCCCCCCATGCTTTCGCCCGCGACCGCGATGACCGCGCGGGGATGGCGGGCGCGGGCCAGGGCCACGGCGGTGCGCAGGTCCTCGGTCATGCGCGCCTCGCCCGCCCAGACGCCGCGGCCGGGCGCCTCGCCGAAGCCGCGCTGGTCGACGGCCCAGGTCTCGATGCCGCGCTCGGCCCAGTAAGGCCCCGCCAGGCGGAAGGAGGCGCGGCTGTCGTTCATGCCGTGCAGGGCGACGATGACCGCCCAGGGCTCGCCCGTCTCGGGCGCCCAGCGGGCCAGCGGCAGGCGCGCGCCGTCATCCATCAGCAGGGTCGAGGCCTCCAGCGCCGGGCCGGTGAAGCCGGGCGGCGGGGTCAGGACGGGCTGGATGGCGGGGGTGGCGCAGGCGGCTAGCGCGAGAGACAGGAACAGGGCCGCGAATGTCCGGGTCATGCGCAGAGAATGCCCCGAACCCGCTCGCGCAGATAGGGGACGACCTCGGCCTCGAACCACGGATTCTTCCTCAGCCAGGCCGTGTTCCGCCACGAGGGATGGGGCATGGGCAGGATGGCGGGGGCGTAGTCACGCCACGCCCGCACGGTCTCGGTCATGTTGGCCCTGCCCCGATCGCCGAGCGCCCAGGCCTGGGCATAGCCGCCGACCAGCAGGGTCAGCTCGACCGCCGGCAGTTCGGCCAGCAGCTGGGGCCGCCACAGCTCGGCGCATTTCCTGGGCGGCGGATAGTCGCCGCCTTTCGGAGCCGTTCCGGGATAGCAGAAGGCCTGGGCGGCCACGCCGAGGCGGGGATCGGCGTAGAAGGTCTCATAGTCCACGCCCATCCAGTCGCGCAGGCGATCGCCGGACGGGTCGGTGAACGGCAGGCCGCTTTCATGCACGCGCCGGCCCGGCGCCTGGCCGCAGATCAGCAGCCGGGTCTCGGGAAAGACGCGGACGACGGGACGCGGGGTGTGCGGCAGCTGGCCGAGGCAGGCCCGGCAGGCGCGGATGTCAGCGAGAACGGAAGAGAGGGTCAGCTCTCCCTCCCCTTCTGGGGAGGGTGGCTCGCGAAGCGAGACGGGTAGGGAACCGAGCGCTCGGATACGAACCCCACCCTGTCGCCGCTACGCGGCGACATCCCTCCCCACGAGGGGGAGGGAGATTCCGACAACTCAGTCCTCGTCATCGCCTTCCGACTTGGGCGGGAGCGCGGCCAGGGCGGCGGCGGTCTCTTCCGGGCTCGGCAGACGCAGGCGGATGACGCCCTTGAAGCTGTTCGGATCGACCGCCTTGCCCTTCTTGGTGATGGTCAGCTTGCCCTGACGCATCAGGCCCAGGGCCACGGCCTTCACCTTGGGCAGCATGCGCTGCCACTGTTCGGGCTGCAGCTCCTTGGCCACATCCGAAGGTTCAATGCTTTTTCCGCCGACGCTTTTGGGGTCGGCCTTCGCCAGTTTTTCGAAGATGGCGGTTTCGATGGGGTCGCTCATCGGGCCTATATGCTGCATTGCGAGAGCGAGAAGAAGGCAGGGATCATCATGGTCGCGAAAATCACGGTCACGGAAGGCGAGTTCACCGGCTGGCGGACCTATGACCTGCACGGCACCTTCGACCAGGTGGTAGGGCCCTTCTACTTCAAGCCGGACGCCGACGGGCGGATGCGATGCGCCTTCCGGGCCGAGCAGAAGCACATGAACGCGGGCGACCGGATGCACGGCGGCTGCCTGATGACCTTCGCCGACATCTCGCTGTTCCAGACGGCCTATCAGGAGATGGAGGGCGCCTCGGGCGTGACCGTGTCGCTGGATTCAACCTTCATCGACGGCGCCTATGTGGGCGAACTGGTCGAGGCGACGGGCGAGGTGGTCCGCGCGGGCAAGAGCCTGATCTTCGTGCGCGGTCAGATCTGCGTCGGCGAGCGCATCCTGATGACCTTCTCGGGCGTGATCCGGAAATTCACGCCGCGCGGCTGAGCGCCGGGCCGTCGTCGATGATGCCCTGGAGGATGACCGCCATGCGGGCCTCCATGCGCTCGCATTCCTCATGGCTCAGGCCGAAGCCGGCGGTGATCTCGCGGCTGACGGCCATGCCCATGATGGTGGCCGCGGCCAGCCGGGCCCGGACCGGGGCGTCCTCGCCGCCGACCCATTCGGTGAACGGATCGAAGAAGCGCTCGCTGCCGGTGCGCTGAACCAGCTCCATCGCCTTGGTCGAACCGACCGAGCGCAGCATGATCAGCAGGCCCTTGAGCTTGCCCTCCTTCTTGGGCTCGAAGATCACCGCATGGGCGACGCGGCGGCCGAACTCGGAACGCTCGCCGTCCATCAGCTCGCTGCCGTTCGAACAGCTGTCGAGCACGGAGGTGAAGAGATCTTCCTTCGAGCCGAAGTAGCGGGACACCAGGGCGGCGTCGACGCCGACGTCGCCGGCGATGTCACGCATGCCGACGTCGTCGTAGCTTTCGCGCGAGAAGCGTTCCTGCGCGGCGGACAAAATAGCAGCGCGAGTCGCCTCGGCATTTCTTGGCCGTGGCGCGACATGACAAAACAACGGGTTAGGTCTCCGGAATAGCCCCAAGATCAATATGGCTTTGTCATCACCCGTTGACAAGTGAGGGGCGGATCACCATTAAGTCACCGGGCGTTGACTAGCGGCTTCCTCCCCGAACGCCATGGTCGACAGAGACAGGGATTTGCTCCCATTCGGAGACTAGCATTCATGCGCACGGTGAAGATCGTGACCGCGTCGGCCCTCATGGCCGTCGCGCTCTATGGCTGTTCCCAGCCGAGCGAAGCCCAGGCGCCGCCGGCGCCGGCGGTGACCGTGGCGACGCCGCTGGTCCGGGCTGTTCAAGATTGGGATGAGTTCACGGGCCGCTTCGAGGCGACCCAGTCCGTCGAGGTGCGTGCGCGCGTCGGCGGCTATATCCAGGGCGTTCACTTCCGCGACGGCGACTATGTCAGCCGCGGCCAGCTGCTGTTCACCCTCGACCCGCGTCCGGCCCAGGCCGCCCTGGCCTCGGCCCGCGCCCAGCTGGCGCAGGCGCAGGCGCAGGTGAACCTGGCCCGCACGGAACTGACCCGTTCGGAAACCCTGCTGGCCTCGCAGGCCGTCTCGCAGGCCGAGGTCGACACCCGCCGCGGCGCCCTGCAGACGGCGGAAGCGGCCATCGCCGCCGCCAACGCCAACGTCCGCGCCCGTCAACTGGACCTGGAATTCACCCGCGTGACCGCGCCGATCTCGGGCCGCGTGTCCGACCGCCGCGTCGATCCGGGCAATCTGGTCGCCGGCGGCTCGTCGCAGGCCGACGTCCTGACCACCGTGGTCTCCAGCGCGCCGATCCACTTCGTCTTCGACGGCTCCGAAGCCGTGCTGCTGAAGTATCAGCGTCAGGCCCGCAACGGCGCCGCCCCGATCCAGGTGCGCCTGCAGGACGAGAGCAGCTACGCGCGCTCCGGCACGCTCGACTTCACCGACAACGCGGTCGACACGGCTTCGGGCGTCATCCGCCTGCGCGCCCTGATCCCGAACGCGGACGGCTTCCTGAAGCCGGGCATGTTCGGCCAGGCCCGCCTGGCCGGCGCCGGCACCTATCAGGCCATGCTGGTGCCCGACGCCGCCGTCGCCACCGACCAGGCCCGCCGCATCGTCTACGTCGTCGCCGCCGACGGCTCGGTCGCGCCCAAGCCGGTGCAGCTGGGTCCGCTGGTCGACGGCCTGCGCGTGATCCGCTCGGGTCTGCAGCCGACTGATCGCGTCATCATCAACGGCGTCCAGCGCATCCAGGCGCCCGGCATGAAGGTGCAGGCCAGCAACGGCCGTATCACGCCGGTGGTCCAGCAGGCGCAGGTCCCGGTGACCCAGGCCGCTCCGGCGTCCACGGCCACCTTCGCCGCCAGCGTCTCGGGCGATTGATCCGACAATGAACATCTCACGCTTCTTTATCGACAGGCCGATCTTCGCGGCCGTGATCGCGGTGTTCATCACCCTGATCGGCGTCTTCGCCTATCCGCTGCTGCCCCTATCGCAGTATCCGGAGATCGCGCCGCCGACGATCACCATCAACGCCTCCTATCCCGGCGCCTCGGCCGAAACCCTGGCCGAGACCGTCGCCGCGCCCATCGAACAAGAGGTCAACGGCGTCGAGGGCATGCTGTATCTGTCCTCCTCGTCCACCTCGGACGGGGTGGCGTCGATCACCGTGACCTTCCAGCCGGGCACCGACCTGGACGCCGCGCAGGTGCTGGTCCAGAACCGGGTGGCCCTGGCCGAACCCCGCCTCCCTGAACAGGTCCGCCAGACCGGCGTGGTCGTGAACAAGCAGGAGAGCGGCTTCCTGATGATCCTGGGGCTGACCTCCCCGGACAAGTCGCTGGATAACGACTACGTCGGCAACTACGCCAACTCGACGCTGCGGGACCGCCTGCTGCGCCTCGAAGGCGTGGGCACCGTCCAGATCTTCGGCGGCGGCAACTATTCGATGCGGGTCTGGATCGACCCGGCCAAGGCCGCCGAACGCGGCCTGACCGGTCCGGACATCATCGCCGCCCTGCGCGCCCAGAACGTGCAAGCGGCGGCCGGCGCCATCGGCCAGCCGCCCTTCCCCACCAACGCCGCGGCCTTCCAGCTGCCGGTGCAGGTGCAGGGCCGTCTCAGCGATCCTGATCAGTTCTCCAACATCGTCATCAAGACGGATGCTCAAGGCCGCGTGACCCGCGTCCGCGACGTCGCTCGGGTCGAGCTGGGCGCCCAGGACTACGGCATCCGCGGCTTCTTCGACGGCGAGCGCGGCGTCGGCATCGCCATCGTGCAGCAGCCGGGCGCGAACGCGCTGGGCACCGCCGAGCGCGTGATGGCCGAGATGGAGGCCGTGAAGGCCGAACTGCCGCAAGGCATGGACCTTTCCGTCGCCTACAACCCGACGGAGTTCGTCGCGGCCTCGGTCGAGTCCGTGCAGCACACCCTGTTCGAAGCCGTGATCCTGGTCGTGCTGGTGGTCATCGTCTTCCTGCAGACCTGGCGGGCGGCGATCATTCCGATCGTGGCCATCCCGGTGGCGCTGGTGGCGACCTTCGCCGTCCAGCTGATGCTGGGCTACTCGATCAACTCGCTGAGCCTGTTCGCCCTGGTCCTCGCGGTCGGCATCGTCGTCGATGACGCCATCGTCGTGGTCGAGAACGTGGAACGCTACATCCGCGAGGGACTGACGCCCAAGGAAGCCGCCTACCGCTCCATGCAGGAGGTTTCCGGCGCGCTGATCTCGATCGGCCTGGTGCTGGTCTCGGTGTTCGTGCCGACCATGTTCGTGCCGGGCATCCCGGGCATCTTCTATCGCGAGTTCGCCATCGTCATCACCACGGCTTCGGTCGTGTCGCTGCTGGTGTCGCTGACGCTGTCGCCGGCCATGGCCGCGCTGCTGCTGAAGCCGCACAAGGAGCATGACACGCATCGCAAGCCGGGCGTGTGGGGTTCGGTGACCTATTACGGCGGTTACGCCGGGCGGAAGTTCAACGAGGGCTTCGACTGGCTGTCGGACAAGTACGGCCGCCTGACCGCCCGCCTGGTGCGGACCGTCGGCATCGTGCTGATCGTCTATGTCGCCCTGCTGGGCCTGACCGGCTGGCGCCTGATGGACACCCCGTCCGGCTTCATCCCCGAGCAGGACCAGGGCTTCCTGATCGGCGTCATCCAGCTGCCCCCCGGCGCCTCGCTGGAGCGCACCGAGGCGGTCATGCGCCGGGCCTCGGACACGATCAAGAAGACCGAGGGCGTGGAAGGCCTTGTCGCCTTCGCCGGCCTGGACGGCTCCAGCTTCTCGTTCGGCTCCAACTCGGCGACCATCTTCGTTCGACTGGACGCCTTCGATGAGCGCAAGAGCGCCGAGCAAAGCGCCGCCGCCCTGGCCGGCGCCATCACCGGCGCGACCATGGGCATCGAGGACGCCAACATCTTCGTCATCGCCCCGCCCGCGGTTCAGGGTCTGGGCAACGGCAACGGCTTCCAGATGATGGTGCAGGATCGCACCGGCGCGGGCTACCGCCCGCTGGAAGGCGCGACCTTCGCCATGATGGGCGCCGCCGCCCAGGCGCCGGACCAGGTGCAGCAGGTCTTCTCGACCTACAACACCGGTTCGCCGCGCATCGCCGCCGACGTCGATCGCGACAAGGCGCTGATGATGGGGGTGCAGCCGTCGGACGTGTTCAACACGCTGGGCGTCTATCTCGGCTCGTCCTACGTCAACGACTTCAACTATCTGGGCCGCACCTTCCGGGTGACGGCGCAGGCGGAACCGACGTCGCGTGACGACATCGCCGACATCGCCAACCTGAAGACGCGTTCGGCCACCGGCGCCATGGTGCCGATCGGTTCGGTCGCCAACCTGCGCGAGGACTCCGGCCCATCGCGGATCGTGCGCTACAACCTGTTCCCGGCTTCCGAGCTTCAGGGGCAGGCAGCGGCGGGCGTCTCGTCCGGCCAGGCGATCGCGAGCATGGAGCAGCTGGCCGAGGCCACCCTGCCTCCGGGCTTCTCGTACGAATGGACCGGCCTGGCGCTGCAAGAGAAGCAGTCGGCGGGCGGGGCGACCGTGGTGTTCATCATGGCCGTGATCTTCGTCTTCCTGGTGCTGGCGGCCCAGTACGAGGCCTTCACGCTTCCCATGGCGGTCGTGCTCATCGTTCCGATGTGCATCCTGGCGGCCATGATCGGGATCAACATCCGGGGACTGGACAACAACATCCTGGTCCAGATCGGGTTGGTGGTGCTGATCGCGCTCGCGGCCAAGAACGCCATCCTGATCGTGGAGTTCGCCAAACAGGCCGAGGACGAGGGACTGAACCGCTGGGACGCCGCCGTCCGGGCTGCCCAGACCCGTCTGCGTCCGATCCTGATGACCTCGTTCGCCTTCATCTTCGGCGTCGTGCCGCTGATGCTGGCGACCGGCGCCGGCGCCGAAATGCGCCAGTCGCTGGGCACCGCGGTCTTCTCCGGCATGCTGGGCGTGACCTTCTTCGGCCTGATCTTCACGCCCGTCTTCTACGTCGTGATGCGATGGGTGGCCTCCAAGCTGCCCGGCGCGCCGCAGAAGGAGCGCGAGATCCCCACCACCGGCGGCCTGCCGCCGCATGAAGCCGAGCCCGCCACTCCGCGGCTGGGAGACGCCTGATGATGACCCTGAAACCCTCTCTCCGGTTCCTGACCGCAACCGCCGGAGCCAGCCTTCTGCTGGCCTCGTGCGCGGTCGGGCCGAAGGCGCCTGACGCTACCCTTCCCCCCTCAGCGTCGGGCGCCTTCATCGGGGCCGCCTCACCGGCGGTCTCGGCCAACACCACAGCCCGCGACGACTGGTGGCGGCTGTACAACGACCCGGTCCTGGACGGTCTGGTCGGCGAGGCCCTGGCCAACAACAACGAGCTGGAGGCCGCGGCCGCCAACCTGCGTCGCGTTCGTGCGGCGCTGGGCGAGGCTCGGGTCGGCCGGTTCCCGTCGACGACGACCTCGGCCGGCGTGACCACCGGCCGGCCTTCGGCCGCCACCGTGCCCGGCCTGCCCGCCGGGACCGAGGCGCCGGAGTCCGACACCTACAGCGCCGGTCTGGACGTCTCCTACGAGGTCGACCTGTTCGGCCGCGTGGAGTCGACCGTCCGCGCCGCCCGCGCCGACGCTTCCGCCGCCGAGGCCGCACTGAATGTGGTGCGCGTCACGGTCGCGGCCGAAACGGCCCGGGCCTATGCCGACGCCTGTTCGGGCAACGCCCAGATCGCGGTGGCCGAGCGGACCATCACGCTGCAGACGGATACCGTCGGCCTGACCCAGCGTCTGCTGGACGCCGGTTCGGGCAACGGACTGGACGTGGCCCGCGCCCGCTCGGCGCTGGAGTCGACCCGTTCGACCCTGCCGCCCCTGCGGGCCCAGCGCGACGGCGCCCTGTTCCGTCTGGCCACCCTGACCGGGCGCACCCCGGCGGAGACCAGCGAAGCGGCCCGGGCGTGCGCGGCGCCGCCGCAACTGACCCAGCCGATCCCGGTCGGCGACGGCGCGGCCATGCTGGCGCGGCGCCCCGACGTCCGTCAGGCGGAGCGCAATCTGGCCGCCGCGGCGGCGCGGGTGAACGTGGCCACCGCCGACCTGTACCCGCGCATCACCCTGGGCGGTTCGGCCGGGGCGACGGCGCTGGACGCGAGCGGCCTGGGCGACAACGAGAACTTCCGTTTCTCGGTGGGTCCGCTGATCAGCTGGTCGTTCCCGAACGTGTTCGCCGCCCGCGCGCGGATCGAACAGGCGGGCGCCTCCTCGGACGCCGCCCTGGCGACGTTCGACCAGACGGTGCTGGTCGCGCTTCAGGAGACGGAAACGGCCCTGGCCAACTACGCCAACGAGCTGGACCGCCGGTCGGCCCTGCAGTCGGCGCGGGACCAGGCCGCCAACGCCGCCCGCCTGTCGCGCCTGCGCTTCGACGCCGGCGCCGACAGCTTCCTGACGGTGCTGGACTCCGAACGGACCCTGGCCGCCGCCGACGCCCAGCTGGCGTCGTCGAGCGCGCTGGTCACCACCTACCAGATCGCCCTGTTCAAGGCGCTGGCCGGCGGCTGGACCAACGAGGGCTGAGGCTTTCGGACCAGAACTGGACTGACGAAGGGGAGGCTGGAAACGGCCTCCCCTTTTTCATGCGCGGTCGCCCGCCCCTTACCGGAGTTTAACTGGACCCCGCCCGCCGCCTTTGGTCATCAATGCAAGGCGACAGGGGATCGAGATGACGAAGACGTTCGCGGCGCTGGCGACGGCGATGACGATGGCGGCCGTGCCCGCGCAGGCGCAGGACGCCGCCGCCCTGTGGCGGCAGATGGCCGAGGTCGATAGCGCGGCGGCGCTGAAACTGATCACCGAGAACCATCCGGGCGCGCAGCATGAACTCGGCGACACGGCCTTCCAGCAGCGGCTGGCGGCGGCGGACGCCCATGTACGGGAGCGGCTGCCCGAGGTGCGCAGCTTCGAGGGCTACAGCGCCGTGATGGCCGGCCTGGCTGCGGACTTCTCGGACGGACACATCTGGTCACGACCGAGCGTGGCCGCAGCGAGGTTGCGGTGGACCGGCATCCTGCTGAAGCGTGAAGGTCAGGTCTGGCGGGTGGGCTCAGTCCTGACGGAGGCCCGATTGCCGGAAGTGCAGGACGCCCGTTTGATCAGCTGCGACGGGACCGAGGCTGAAGCGTGGGCGGATGCGCGGATCAGCACCTTCGTGGCCGGATCGCCCAATGAGGCGCAGCGGGCCGAGGCCGCCGGTCGTTTGCTGACGGACGACGGCAATCCTTTCCTGAAGCGGCCGGACCAGTGCGAGTTCGAACGCGCGGACGGGTCGCGGCAGACCATCACCTTCCACTGGGGCCGAAGCCCCGTGGCCTTCATCCAGGGACGGATCGACGCGCTCGAGAAGACGGCGGACGCCGGCTATGCGCTGACGCCGTGGGCGGGCGGTTCATGGATCCGTTTGAGCGGGCTGGACAGCGATGCCGAGGCGGTCGTCACGCAGGTGCGCGAAGCCGCCCCACAACTTCGTGACGCCCCGAGCGTAGTGCTGGACCTGCGGGGCAACGGTGGAGGCGATTCCCGGTATGGCGACGCCATCGCCGCCGTCCTGTTCGGGGAAGCGCGAGTGGAGACGGCCAAGGGCAGGGCTTCGGCGTGCCAAGGCGCCTACTGGCGGGCTTCGCCCGACAACATCGCCGCCCTGAAAGTCCAGCGAGACGAGATGGCGGGGGGCAACCCGGGCACGGCGGCCCGGCTGGGCGAGGTGATCGCCGGAATGGAGGCGTCCGCCGCCGGAGGAAAGAGCTTCTGGCCCGACCTGCCCGGCTGCGCCGCGACCGCCGCCCCCGGCGACGCTCAGACCCGCGCGACGCCGGACAGGAAGGTGATCGTGGTGACCGATCGGCACTGCTTCAGCTCCTGCCTGATGACGGTCGATCTGTTCCGCCGACTGGGCGCCCTTCATGTCGGCGAGGCGACCGACTCCTCGAGCCGGTACATGGAGGTCCGGACCATCGTCCTGCCATCCGGCCTGCGCGACTTCTCCACCCTGCAGAAGGTCGCGGTCGGCCTGCCAGACTTCGGCCCCTATGCGCCCGACATCCCCTATCCCGGCCCGATGGCGGACGACGAAGCGCTGAAGACCTGGGTCGGCGGGCTGCTGACGGCCCGCTAGGCCCGCTTCGCCTTCGCCGCCGACGCCTCTTCCCTCGGCAGCACATGACGGAAGTGGGTGACCGCGACCGGCCAGGTCTCCAGCAGGCGGCGGGCCAGCGGGGAGCCGGTCTCGACGGCGTGGCGAGTGACGAGCTCATGCAGGCGCCGGCTGGCGTCGCCCATGACCGCGCCGGTCACGACCGAGACGCCGCTGAGGCGCTGGTGGGCCGTGCCTTCGGGGTCGTGGATGAAGGCCTCGCCGCCGCTCATGCCGGCGCCGAAATTCCAGCCGGTCGAGCCCAGCACGACGACGGCCCCGCCGGTCATGTATTCGCAGCCGTGGGCCCCGACGCCCTCGACCACCGCCGTGGCGCCGGAGTTGCGGACCGCGAACCGCTCGCCCGCCGCGCCCGCCGCGAACAGCCTGCCGCTGGTGGCGCCGTACAGGCAGGTGTTGCCGATGACCGCCGCCCCCGCCGCCCATGACGGGGGCCGGACGATGATCTCGGCGCCCGACAGGCCCTTGCCGACATAGTCGTTGGCCTCGCCGTCCAGGATGATGCGAAGGCCCTTCATGCCCCAGGCCGCCAACGATTGCCCGGCCGCGCCGCGCAGGTTGAGGGTCAGGTGGCCGTCGGGCAGGTCGGAGCCGTACGTCCGCACGATGTGGGACGAGATGCGGGCGCCGATGGTGCGCTGGGTGTTGGCCACCGAATAGGTCAGCTGCATCTTCTCGCGCCGCGCCAGGAAGGGCTCGGCGTCCAGCACGATGCGAGCGTCCAGCGCGTCCGGCACCGGGTTGCGCGGGGCGTCGGCGAGCATGCGCTGATCGCCCTCGCCCACCCGCACCAGCAGGGGGTTGAGGTCCAGGTCGTCCAGCTGGGCCCCGCCGCGCGACACCTGGCGCAGCAGGTCGGTGCGGCCCACCGCCTCGTCCAGAGAACGCAGGCCCAGCGAGGCCAGGATCTCGCGCGTCTCCTCGGCGATGAAGCTGAACAGTCTTACAACCTTATCGGCCGTGCCGGTGAACATGGCGCGCAGCCGTTCGTCCTGGACGCAGACCCCGACCGGGCAGGTGTTGGAATGGCACTGACGCACCATCAGGCAGCCGACGGCGATCAGCGATGCGGTGCCGATGCCGAACTCCTCGGCGCCCAGCATGGCGGCGATGACGACGTCGCGGCCGGTCTTGATGCCGCCGTCGGTGCGCAGGCGGACGTGGCCGCGCAGGCCGTTCAGGCTGAGCACCTGATGCGCCTCGGACAAGCCCAGTTCCCACGGCATGCCCGCGTGCTTGATCGAGCCCATGGCCGACGCGCCGGTGCCGCCGTTGTGGCCGGCGACCAGGATGATGTCGGCCTTGGCCTTGGCCACGCCCGCGGCCACCGCGCCGATGCCCGACGAGGCCACCAGCTTGACCGTCACCCGGGCGACTGGATTGATCTGCTTCAGGTCGTAGATGAGCTGGGCCAGGTCCTCGATCGAATAGATGTCGTGGTGTGGGGGCGGCGAGATCAGACCCACGCCCGGCGTCGAATGGCGCATGCGGGCGATGAATTCGGTGACCTTGAAGCCGGGCAGCTGGCCGCCCTCGCCGGGCTTGGCGCCCTGGGCCACCTTGATCTCGATCTCGCGGCACTGGTTCAGATATTCGGCGGTGACGCCGAAGCGGCCCGAGGCGATCTGCTTGACCGCCGAGTTCGGATTATCGCCGTTCGGGCGTGGGCGGTAGCGCTCCGGGTCCTCGCCGCCCTCGCCCGAAACCGAGCGCGCGCCGATGCGGTTCATGGCGATGTTCAGCGTCTCGTGCGCCTCGGGCGACAGGGCGCCCAGGGACATGCCGGGAGTGACGAAGCGCTTGCGGATCTCGTTGACGCTCTCAACCTCCTCGACCGGGATCGGCAGGGCCTCGCGGAAGTCCAGCAGGTCGCGCAGGGCCGTGGCGGGCAGGTCGCGGGCCCGGCGGCTGTAGGCCTTGAAGCGCTTGTAGTCGCCGCGCGTGGTGGCGTCCTGCAGGCGGTGAATCATCTCCGCGTCCCAGGCGTGGGTCTCCTCCCCTGCCCGAATGCGGTGAGCGCCGCCGATGCGCAGGCGGGCCCGGTCAGCGGAGAAGCCGCGCTGCGCCTTGGCCACCGACGACTGCTCGATACCCGCCAGACCCACGCCCGAGATGCGCGAGGTCATGCCGGGGAAGAATTCGGCCACCAGGGCGCGCGACAGGCCCAGGGCCTCGAACTCGCAGGCGCCGCGATAGGCCGAAATGACCGAGATGCCCTTCTTGGCTAGGATCTTCATCAGGCCCGCCTCGACGGCGGCCTTGTGGTTCAGGCAGGCGTCGCGCAGCGTCAGGCCGGGATAGCGCCCGCCTTCCAGCCGCTCCAGGAAGGTCTCCTGCGCCAGCCAGGCGTTGACCGCCGTGGCGCCGCAGCCGACCAGGACGGCGAAGGCGTGGGCGTCGATGGCCTCGGCCGAGCGCACGACCAGCGAGCAGAAGGTGCGCAGCCCCTCGTCGACCAGACGGCCATGCACCGCCGCCGTGGCCAGGATCATCGGGATCAGCGGCCGGTCCTCGCCCGCCCGCTCGTCGGTCAGGACGATCAGACCCGCGCCGCCCCGGGCCGCCGCCACCGCCTCGTCGCGGATGCGGTCCAGCGCGCCCTGCAGAGCCAGGCCCGCGCGGTCGTCCTCGGGCGGCGCGGCGAAGGTGCAGTCGATCACCGTGGTCGCGCCGGCGCCGACGACATCGAGCATCCGCTCGTACATGCCGTTGGTCAGGACCGGGCTGTCCAGCACGAAGACCTTCGTCTGGGTCTCGTCCTGGGCGAGGATGTTGCCCAGGTTCTTGAATCGGGTCCGCAGGCTCATCGCGCCCGCTTCGCGCAGGGAGTCGATGGGCGGGTTGGTGACCTGGGCGAAGGCCTGGCGGAAGTAGTGGGCGAAGGGCCGCGACTGTTCCGACAGCACCGCCGGCGGGGCGTCGTCGCCCATGGAGCCGACCGCCTCCTTGCCCTCACCCGCCATGGGGTCGAGCAGGGCTTCGATGTCTTCCTGGGTCCAGCCGACGGCGGCCTGGAAGCGGGTCAGGGCCTCGCCCGACAGCTTGCGCGGCTCCGGGCCGGGGCCGACCTCGGGCTCCAGCTCGACCATATTGGCCAGCCATTCGCGATAGGGATGCTGGGCCGCCAGACGGTCGATGGTCTGGGTCTCGTCGTAGAGTTCGCCCGCTTCCAGATCGACGGCGATCATGCGGCCGCCGCCGATGTGCAGGCGGCGCGCGATCCGCTCGTCCGGCACGCCGGTCATGCCCGCCTCGGAGCCGCAGATCAGCAGGCCGTCCACCGTCTCGGCCACCCGCAGGGGACGCAGGCCGTTGCGGTCCTTGCCCGCCACCACCCAGCGGCCGTCGGTGGCGCAGATCGCCGCCGGGCCGTCCCACGGCTCCATGACCGAGTTACAGTAGGCGTAGAGGGCGCGGTGATCGTCCGAGATCACGCCCTCGATCGGCGCCTCGGGGATCAGCAGGGCCTTGACCATGGGCGCGGGACGGCCGGCGCGGACCAGCACCTCGAAGACATTATCGAGCGCGGCGGAGTCGGAGCCGCCCGCCTGGATGACGGGCTTCACAGTCGCGTCGTCGGCCCCGAAGGCCTCGGCGGTCATGCGGATCTCGTGGCTGCGCATCCAGTTGGCGTTGCCGCGCAGGGTGTTGATCTCGCCGTTGTGGGCCAGCATCCGGAACGGCTGGGCCAGCCGCCATTCGGGGAAGGTGTTGGTCGAATAGCGCTGGTGGAACAGGGCGACATTGGCCTCGACCCGGGGGTCGGTCAGGTCGGGGTAGAAGTCCCCCAACGCCTCGGCCAGCATCATCCCCTTGTAGATCACTGACCGCGCCGACAGGGAGCAGACGTAGAAATGCTGCAGCCCCGCCGCCGTGGCGCGCGCCTCGATGCGGCGGCGCAGCAGGTAGAGGGCACGTTCCAGATCCTCGCCCTCCAGCCCGTCGGGGGCGCTGAGCATGATCTGTTCGATCTCGGGCCGGGTGGCGGCGGCGCGCTGGCCCAGCACTTCGGCGCGGTGCGGCACCTGACGCCAGCCGTACAGCCAGAAGCCGGCGGCCATGACCTCGCGCTCGACGATGGTGCGGGCCTGCTCCTGGGCGCCCAGATCGACGCGCGGCAGGAAGACCATGCCGACGGCGATGGGGCCGGGACGCGGCTCATGGCCGGCGTCGCGCACCTGGGCCTCGAAGAAGGCGCGCGGCAGGCCGATCAGGATGCCCGCGCCGTCGCCGGACTTGCCGTCGGCGTCCACGGCGCCCCGGTGCCAGATGGCCGACAGGGCCTTGAGCGCCAGATCGACGACCTCGCGGCGCGGCTGGCCGTCGATGGCGGCGACCAGGCCGACGCCGCAGGCGTCGCGCTCGGACGCGGGATCGTAGGCGTGGGCGTCGACCAGCTTTTGCCGATCGGCTTCATATTGAACGGGATCAAAGGTCACGCAGCAGCCCTCCGGCGCGAGGACAGCCAGGTATCGATTTCAGCGGCCGCATCCTGACCGTCGCGGACGGCCCAGACGACCAGCGAGGCGCCGCGCACGATGTCGCCGGCGGCGAACACCCCCTCCAGCGTCGTCGCCTTGGTGTGGCCCGCCGTGCGGATGGTGCGCCAGTCCGTCAGGGCCAGATCGGGTTCCTGGAACAGGGCCGGCATGTCCTCGGGCTCGAAGCCGAGCGCCTCGATCACCAGGTCGGCGGGCAGGTCGAACTCTCCGCCCGGGACCGGCTCGACCGACCAGCGGCCGTCGGCGGACTGGGCCGCCAGCGCCATGCGCTGGGCGCGCATGCCGGTGACGCCCGAGGCGCCGCCCAGCACGGCGCGGGGGGCGGCCAACCATTCGAAGACCACGCCCTCCTCCTCGGCGTTCTGGGTCTCGCGCGCGCTGCCCGGCATGTTCTCGCGGTCGCGGCGATACAGGCAGGTGACCGAGGTCGCGCCCTGACGGACGGCGGTGCGGACGCAGTCCATGGCGGTGTCGCCGCCGCCGATGACGACCACCTTCTTGCCCGCCGCGTTCAGCGGGCCGCCGTCGAAGGCGGGCACGGCGTCGCCGAAGCCTTTGCGGTTCGAGGCGATCAGATAGTCGAGCGCCGCCACCACGCCGTCGGAGCCGCAGCCCGGCGCGGTCAGCCGACGCGCCTTGTAAACGCCGGTCGCCACCAGCACCGCATCATGGGCGGCGCGCACCTCGGCGAAGGGCAGGGTCCCGCCGACATCGACGCCCAGCCGGAACTCGACGCCGCCGTCGATCAGGCGGTCCACCCGACGCCCGACGACATGCTTCTCCAGCTTGAAACCGGGGATGCCGTAGGTCAGCAGGCCGCCCGCGCGGTCGTGCCGGTCATAGACGGTGACCGCATAGCCCGCCGAGCGCAGCCGGTCCGCCGCCGCCATGCCCGCGGGGCCCGCGCCGACGATGCCGACCGACTGGCCCTTCTCCGCGCGCGGGCGGATCGGATCGACCCAGCCGTTCTCGAACGCCATGTCGCCCAGCCAACGCTCGACCGAGCCGATGGTGACCGTCTCCCAGCCCGACTGTTCCAGCGTGCAGGAGCCTTCGCACAGCCGGTCCTGCGGACAGATGCGGCCGCAGATCTCGGGCAGGGTCGAGGTGGCCTCGGACAGACGCCAGGCTTCCTCCGCGCGGCCCTCGGCGGCCAGCCTCAGCCAGTCGGGAATGTTGTTCTGCAGCGGACAGCCGGACTGGCAGAAGGGCACGCCGCACTGGGCGCAGCGTCCGGCCTGGCCCTTGCCGGCCTCGGGGGCGAAATTGGCGTAGATTTCGGCGTGATCCTGCACGCGGTCAGCGGCCGGCGTCTTGGCCGGTCCTGTCCTGGGGACGACAACGAAAGTCTGGTTCACGGACGCCAAGGCAAGCCCTCTTCGCAACTGCACAAGTTGTAGGGTCTTTGGAAAGGGCGCGCAATTTCCATCCGGAATGTGCGCGAAAGGATGAGCTTCAGGAAAAGACAAACCGGCAAGGCCTGCCAGGAAGGCAAGACCTTGCCGGTCGCGGTCGGACAGGAGGGGCGTCCGGAGGTCTAGAAGAGGAATTTGATCGTCGCGACGGCGCGATCGTCCGCCAGCGGCGTGTCGACGTCTGCGCCGTGGTAGCGGCCGTCGAGGATGATCTTGTCCGTGATGGCGTAGGCCACCCCGGCGTTCCACGTCGTGTAGTCGTCGCTCACGTCCAGCGCCTGGTAGCCGACCGCGCCGCTGACGGTCCATTTGGGCGCCGGGGTGAAGCTGGCGTTGGCCTCGACATAGGTGGCCTCCTCGTCCGCGCCGAAGAAGTCCGGCGAGAAGTAGACGGCGGCGCCCAGGGTCACCGGACCGACAGCCCGCGAGGCGGCGGCCTTGACCTCCAGATAGTCGTAGGCGTTGTCGCGGCCGGCGCCGGCGTAGAGATAGCCGATCACTCCGACGTCGACGGCGAACCCGGCCGCCTCGGTGCGATAGCCGGCGTAGACGTCGACCTCGGCGTCGGTGTCGTCGCCGAAGTCGATGTTGGAGGCCCAAGCCCCGGCGTAGAAGCCGGAGGCGAAGGTCACGTCGACGCCGCCCTGCAGCGCCGGATGCTCGTCGGACTGGCTGAAGCCGCGGAAGACATAGTCGGAGGTCACCGCCACGTTCCAGGCCACCTCGGGCGTCTGGGCCTGGGCGGCGCCGGCGGTGGCGAACAGGGCGGCCGCGACGGCCGCGCTAGCGAAGGCGAGTTTCATAGTCGTATCCCCAATGTTCTCGATGTCGGCACGCGAACGCTTACTGGCGGCCCGGCGCGGGGAGAGAGCCCGCGCCGGGGCACACGGGATCAGACGGACTCCAGCGCCTCGCCGTGGAGGTGGGTGTCCAGCCCTTCTTCTTCCGCCGCCGGGCTGACGCGCAGGCCGGTGGTGAACTTGCAGATGATCAGGACGACCAGGGTGCCCACCGCGCTGTAGGCGATGGTCCAGCCCAGGCCGATCAGCTGGGTCATGACATTGGCTCCGTCGGACAGGCTGTTGATCGCGGTGGAGGCGAACACGCCGGTCAGCAGGGCCCCGGCCAGACCGCCCGCGCCATGGATGCCGAAGGCGTCCAGGCTGTCGTCGTAGCGGAGCAGCTTCTTGATCCAGACCGAGGAGGCGTAGCAGACCGGACCGGCGATCAGGCCGATCAGGACGGCGCCCTTGGGATCCACAAAGCCGGCGGCCGGGGTGATGGCGACCAAGCCGGCGACGATGCCGGACAGCACGCCGATCAGCGACGCCTTCTTCTTCTCGATGACCTCGACGATCTTCCAGGTGATGGAGGCGGCCGCGGCGGCTAGGATGGTGTTGATCAGGGCCACGCCCGCCAGGGCGTTGGCGCCGCCCGCCGAACCGGCGTTGAAGCCGATCCAGCCGACCAGCAGCAGGGAGGCACCGATCATGGTCAGCACCGGATTGTGCGCCACGATCGGCTCCTTGCCGTAGCCCTTGCGGGCGCCGAGGAAGAGGGCGCAGACCAGACCGGCCACGCCGGAGTTGACGTGCACCACCGCGCCGCCGGCGAAGTCCAGCACCCCGGCCGAGCCGAGGAAGCCGCCGCCCCACACCCAGTGTGCGATGGGCGCATAGACCAACAGCGACCAGAGCGCCGTGAACAGCAACAGACCGGTGTACTTCAGCCGTTCGGCGAAGGCGCCGGTGACCAGGGCCGGGGTGATGATGGCGAAGGTCAGCTGGAAGGACAGGAAGACGAACTCGGGAATGCCCGGCAGCAGGCTGTGCGCCGTCTCCATGCCCACGCCGTTCAGGAAGACGGCCTCGAAGCCGCCGACGAACTGGTTGACTGTGTCGGCCGGATAGCCGCCCAGGCCGCCCGCCTTGCCGAAGGCGATGGAATAGCCGGCGATGAACCACACCAGGGTCGCGACGGCGAAGACGCCGACGGACTGGGTGATGGTCGCGATCACGTTCTTGCGGCGCACCATGCCGCCGTAGAAGAGCGCCAGACCCGGCAGGGTCATGAGCAGAACGAGGGCCGTCGAGGTGGACAGCCAGGCCGTGCCGGCGCCGTCCAGTTCCAGTGGAACCTGGTGCCCCAGTAGCGCGGGCGCCGCCTGGGCCCCCGTCGCGATCACCATGGTCAAAAGGCCGAGCCCAAGAGCCAGGCCGTTGCGAAGTCGAGTCATCTCAATCCCCCAAAAGGACGCCGTTACGCATTTGCGAACTGTTTACCGCACTTGCGAGATACGCAAGTGGGCGGAGGAAGATTCAGGGAAATTTGTTGCGTCTGTAGCGCACCTGAATCCGACATAGGCATTACTGATGCTTCAATGATGGTGATAAGGGACGAAATTACCCACGCTGCGGCCACGCTTGGTAATTCGCAGTCGCAGCAATTTTGGGGGATTGACGACAGCGGCCGCGTTCTTCACCGTAAGGACACTCATCAAGACCGGCTGAGGGATAGGCCCTTTGACGCCGGGGCAACCTACCCAGGATCCACCCGATCCTTGGAAAGGTGCCAACTCCTGCGAGGCCTCTTCGGAAGCCGCGAGAGATGAGTGAAGCGACAGGACCCTTGCGGGTCCGACGGACTTCACGGGTCTTTCATCACAGGTGTTGGTTCGCCCCATCGGTTTCGCTGAGCGGAACCGGAGCGGACAGTGGCGTCCACCGAATGGATCATCGACGAGGCTCCCGGCCGTGACGTGACGGCCGTGATTCCGGCCGACTTCCGGCTGGCCTCGGGCGAGCGTCTGGCGGCGGACACCCTGACGGGACGCCTGCACGGCCCCACGGAGGGTCCTCTGGTGGTGGTCGCCGGCGGCATCTCCAGCGGCCGCTTCGCCGCCAACTGGTGGTCGTGGGCCGTCCGTCACGGCGGCCCCATCGACCTGGACCGCGCCCGCGTGCTGGCCTTCGACCTGCTGCCCGGCAAGACGGATCCGGGCGTCACCATCACCACCGCCGATCAGGCCCGCCTGCTGGTCCTGCTGCTGGACGCGCTGGAGGAGCCGCGCATCGACGCCTTCGTCGGCGCCTCTTACGGCGGCTGCATCGGACTGGCCTTCGCGGCGGACTTCCCCGAGCGGATCGGCGAGCTGGTGGTCATCTCCGCCGCCCACCGCGCCCATCCCGCCGCCACCGCCTGGCGCGGAGTGCAACGCCGCGTGCTGGCCTTCGCCCGCGACTGCGGCCGCGAGGCGGAGGGCGTTTCACTGGCCCGCGAGCTGGCCATGACCACCTATCGCACCGCCGACGAGTTCGACTGGCGCTTCGCCGGAACGGCCCCGGCGCAGGCCGGCGGCCCCTACCCCGTCTGCGACTATCTGATCGCCCGCGGCGCCGACTACGCCGAGGCCACCAGCGCCGACCGCTGGATCTCGCTGTCGGACTCGCTGGACCGCCACGCGGTCGCGCCCGAGGCGGTGACCTGCCCCCTGACCCTGCTCGGCTTCACCAGCGACCGCCTTGTGCCGATCGAGGACCTGCGCGACCTGGCCGGCCGCGCCCCCGCCCTGCGCCGCTTCGGCGAGGCCGGCTCCATCTTCGGTCACGACGCCTTCCTGAAGGAGCGCGAGCTGGTCGGCCGCACGCTCCACGACGCCCTCTCTCCCCTGTACGCCCGCCAGCCCCGCGAGATCGCCGCATGACCTGTTCCAGTGAAGCCCACCCCTGTACGACCGCCGCCCGGCACGGCGTGAACAACGATCCGGCGCACGGGGCGGTGATGCCGCCGTTGTACCTGTCCTCGAACTACAGCTTCGACGGGCTCGATGGGAAACGGAAGTACGACTACACGCGCTCGGGCAATCCGACCCGGGACGTGCTGGGCGAGACCCTGGCGAAACTGGAAGGCGGCGCAGGCGCGGTGGTGACCGCGACGGGCATGGCCGCGGTGGACCTGGCCCTGTTCTCGCTGGAGCCCGGCGACCTGCTGCTGGCCCCGCACGACCTCTATGGCGGCACCCACCGCCTGCTGTGCGCCCGGGCGCGCCGCAACCATTTCGACGTCCAGTTCGTCGACCAGAACGACCGCGAGGCGCTGGACGCCGCCTTCGCCCTGAACCCCAAGCTGATCCTGATCGAGACGCCGTCGAACCCGCTGATGCGCGTCGTCGATGTGGCCGACATCTGCGCCCGGGCGCACGCCGTCGGCTGCAAGGCGGCGGTGGACAACACCTTCCTGTCGCCGGCCCTGCAGAACCCCATCGCCCTGGGCGCCGACCTGGTGATCCACTCGACCACCAAATACATCAACGGCCACTCCGACGTGGTCGGGGGCTGCGTGGTGGCCAAGGATCAGGCCGACTTGGAGCAGCTGACCTGGTGGGCCAACTGCCTGGGCGTCACCGGCTCGCCCTTCGACGCCTATCTGACCCTGCGCGGCGTGCGCACCCTGTTCGCCCGGGTCGAGCGTCAGCAGGCCACAGCGGGCCGCGTCGCCGAATGGCTGGAAGCCCATCCGGCGGTGAAGACCGTCAACTATCCGGGCCTGAAGAGCCATCCCGGCCACGAGATCGCCTCGCGCCAGCAGAAGGGCTTCGGCGCCATGCTGAGCTTCGAGCTGGCCGACCTGGACGCGGTGCGGACCTTCGTCGACCAGCTGGAGGTCTTCACCCTGGCGGAGTCGCTGGGCGGGGTCGAAAGCCTGATCGCCCACCCGACCCTGATGACCCACGCGGCCATGACGCCGGAAGCGCGCCTGACGGCGGGCATCACCGACGGCCTGCTGCGCCTGTCGATCGGGCTGGAGCATCCGGAAGACCTGCTGGCCGACCTGTCGGCCGCGCTGGACGCCGTCCTGGCCGCCTCTCCGCTGGAAGCCGAGGCCGCCTGATGACCGCCGCCTCCCTGCCGCTTCCCCGCCCCGCCGCCGGGGCGGACGCCGTCCCGCATGGCGCCGAGGAACCCGTCGCCCTGCTCCAGCTCGACGTCGCCGACGCGGCCGAGGCCGCCAGCGCGGTCTATCGCGAAGTGCGGCGTGGACGCCGGGTCGTGGCCGTCGCCTCGGGCGCCGCGGACGCCGCCGCCCGCCTGGCCGCCGCCCTGGACGCCATCGGCGTGACCTCGGCCCGGCCCGGTCCGGGCGAGGCGCTGCTGAACGCCCCCGTCTCCATCGTCGCGGGGCCCGAGGCCGCCGCGGCCCATGCCCGGCCCAGGCCCGAGCGTCCGCTGCGCGTGGCGCTGGCCGGCTGCGGCGTGGTCGGCGGCGGCGTGCTGGCGCGGCTGCTGGACGACGACCGCTTCACCGTGGTCGGGGTGCTGGTGCGCGATCCGAAGAAGCCGCGCGACCCGGCCGCGCCCGAAGGCCTGCTGCTGGCCGATCCCGCCGCCCTGCTGGCCCGCGAACCGGACGTGCTGGTCGAGGCCATCTCGGACGCGTCCACCGGACTGGCCCTGATCCGCGCCGCCCTGTCGCGCGGCGTCGATGTGGTCAGCGCCAACAAGCAGGCGGTGGGCGGCGACCTGCCGGCCCTGACCGCCCTGGCCGAGGCCCATGACGCGCAACTGCTCTACTCCGCCAGCGTCGGCGGCGGCTCGCCTCTGATCGAGACCGTGCGCCGGGCCCGCGCCCATGCGCCGGTAGTGCGGATCGAGGCGGTGCTGAACGGCACCTGCAACTTCATCCTGAACCGGCTGGCCGACGGGGTCGCCTTCGACGACGCCCTGGCCGGCGCGCGCGAGGCGGGCTTCGCGGAAGAGGATCCGACCGCCGATCTGAGCGGCCTGGACGCCGCCGCCAAACTGGCCATCCTGGCGCACGAGGCGCTGGACGGCGGCCTGACGCCCGAGCGGATCGCCCGCGCGACCCTGGCCGCCGATGCGGTCCTGCCGCCGGGCCGGGTGCGTCAGCTGGCGCGGCTGGACGTGCGCACCGACCGCGCCGACGTGGCCTTCGCCGCCGCCGACGGCGACGCCCTGTTCGCCGACCTGCCGGACGAGTGGAACGCCCTGCGCGTCACCACCGGCGACGGCCGCGTCTTCACCGCCCGCGGCCGCGGCGCCGGCCGCATCCCGACGACCGAGAGCGTCTGGGCCGACCTGACCGATCTGGTCGCCGGATAAAAAAGCGCCGCCGACCCGGGTGGGTCGGCGGCGGAGAGTGCGCTTCGGTTCAGGAGTGATCAGAAGCGATAGCGGGCGCCGAAGTAAAACTGTCGGCCGGTGTGGTGGTAGACGGAGGTGCTCTGGCGATCCGCGCCGTCGCCGACGTACTGATGGTTCTCCTCGTCCGTCAGGTTGAGGGCCTCCAGCGTCAGGACCAGTTCGTCGGTCAGATTGTACGAGGCCGAGGCGTCCAGGTTGAACGTCTCCATCTTGCCTTCGACATTGTTGCCGTTCCGGCCGGGCACGTTCTGGATGTAGCTGTCGCGGAAGGCGCCCGAGACCCGCGCCGAGAACGTGTCGTCCTCATAATACACGGTCGCGTTCCACGATTCCGGCGACAGGTTGATCAGGTCGGCCGTCACGAAGGTCGTGCACAGGGCGTTGTTGCAGTAGTCGATCTCGGATTCGACGTGGGTGTAGTTCAGCTGCACGCCGAGGTTTTCCAGCGGACCCGGCAGGAAGGTGAAGGGCTGCTGGTAGCTGATCTCGAAGCCCTTCAGCGGGCCGCCTTCGGTGTTCACCGCGGCGGTCAGCTGGAAGATGGTCGAGGACGAGCAGGTGCCCGTGCAGAAGCCCGGCGCGAAGGCCGACGGGTTCAGCGCGGTCAGGTCCGAATAGGCCAGGTCCTGACGCACGATCTGGATGTAGGTGTCGATGTCCTTGTAGAAATAGGCGAAGGACAGCAGGCTTTCGCGGGCGAAATACCACTCGATGCTGAAGTCGTAGGTGTTGGCCTGGAACGGCTCCAGCTTCACATTGCCGATCGAGGCCGTGTAGTTCGGTCCGGTGGCGGCCAGCGAGGTGGTCGGCACCAGATAGTTGGTTCCGGCCAGGGTGTTGCCGATCTGCGGACGGGCCATGACCGTGGCCGCGCCGAAGCGGACGATCAGGTCGTCGATCGGCTCATAGCTGATGTTCAGCGACGGCAGGGTGTTGTCGTACTGGTTCTCGCCGGTGACCAGGGTGCCGCCGCCGGTCGAGCTGTAGCCCGAGGCGTTGAGCGTGGTGCTGACCTGACGCACGCCGACGTTGCCGCGGAACGGACGGCCGAACAGGTCGGTGTCCCAGTCCGCCTGCAGATAGACCGCCAGATCGTCTTCGGTGATCGACCGGTTGCCGCCGCGCGCATTGCCGTTGGTGATGCTGGTCAGGCGGAAGTCGCCTCCCGGCACGCCCGTGTCGCAGTTGCAGTAGATGTTGAACAGGCTGGCCAGGGCGCCGAGGTTGGGACCGACCCAGCTGCTGGCCGTGCCCCCGGGGATCAGGTCGGCGCCGAAGCCGGTCAGCACATTGGTGATGTCGGCCATCGTCGTACCGGCCGGAAGCACCGGAACCACGGTCTCGTCCGCGCGGCGGAACTCGTAGGAGTCCGAGGTGTAGCTCTTCCAGTTGATGCCCGCCTTGATCGTCAACCAGTCGCTGGCGTCATAGGCGAAGTCGGCCTGGGCGGACTCGAACACGGTGTCGACGCCGTTCGGACGGATGCGGATTTCCGAGCGCGGCACCACGGCGGTCGACGGGCGCCATTCCCAGTTGGCCGGGTTGGCGACATCGAAGCCGTAGCTGATGACCGGGGCGTTGGCGTTGCCGCGGAAGTCCCAGGAGTAGTTCTGGATATTGTTCCGGTCGAGGGTGACCGTGGTCTGGATCGGGTTCTCGAAATTCGACTCCGCGCGCCCGTAGTAGAAGCGGCCGTGCAGGCGGTCGGTGAAGTCATGCTCGGCCGTCAGGCTGACCTGCAGGTAGTCGGTCGAGAGTTCGTCGTAGCGGCTCTCGGACCGGACATCGACGTTGTTGAACACGCCGTAGACCAGCATGTTGTTCTGCACGGCGGCGTCCTGGACCGTCACCTGGGGCTGGCCGCCGGCCGCGGCGTTGCGGCTGAAGGACAGGGCTTCGAGGAAGTCCTCCTGGCGGGTCGCGTCCAGCGAGGAATACAGCACGTCCAGAGACAGCACCGTGGTCTCGGCCGGGCGCCATTGCAGGGCGCCGGTGACGCCGAGGCGTTCCTGGCTGTGGGTCAGGCGGCCATAGCGCGGCAGACGCGGGATGAATACGTTGCTCTGATTGGCCAGGGCGAAGGCCGTGGCGTTCGATCCGGCGGAGGCGAAGCCGCCCGAGCTGTTGGTGCCGACGGCCGGCGCCCAGCGCACCGAGCTGAAGCCTTCTTCGAGCAGGTCGCGTTCGCTGTAAGCGAGCGAGATCAGGGCGCCGAACTCGTCATTGGCGCCGAACCGGTCGCTCAGCAGCAGGGCGATGCGCGGATTGTACTGCTCCGACAGGTCGTTGTAGCCGACCTGGGCCGACATGGCGGCGGTGAAGCCGTCGTAGTCGAACGGGCGCGTGGCCTGCAGGTCGACGGTGGCGCCCAGCGAGCCCTCTTCCGTCTCGGCCGCCGCGGTCTTGCGCACGGTGATGGAGTTGAAGAGCTCCGAGGCGAAGACGTTGAAGTCGAAGCCACGGCCCCGGTTGGCGCCGCCCGAGGAGTCGGTGCCGCCGGCGGTGGCCTGGGCCTCCATGCCGTTGATGCGGGTGCGGGTGAAGTCGGCGCCCAGGCCGCGGACGGTGATCGAACGGCCTTCGCCGGCGTCACGGTCGATGGCGACGCCCGGGACCCGCTGGATCGACTCGGCCAGGTTCAGGTCGGGGAAATCGGCGATGTCCTCGGCCATGATCACGTCGACCATGCTGGTCTCGCGACGTTTGGCGTCGAGGGCGGCGTTCAGGCTGGCGCGATACCCGGTGACGACGACTTCATCGATCTCGACGGTCTCGTCCTGCGGTGCGGGTTGCGGCGCGGTCTGCGCGGCGGCGGCGCCGACTCCCAACGACAGGGCGACGGCCAGACCGGACGCTCCGACGAACAGGCGACGACGAAGGGCACGGGTCATCCCCGGCTGGATAGCTTGCAACATATGCCTCCTCCCAATGGGCATACAGGACGCCGGAGTGACCCCGGTCTATCTGTTTTTGCGGTCCGACATCGCTGGCCGTTCCGTTTGACACCGGTGTCATATTCGTGCGGAATGCGCCCTGACACCGGTAGCAATCACGAGCCTAACCTGATGATCGGCGTTTTCGCAAGCGGCCTTCGACACAAAGCGGTCACAGGCTTCGCCGTGACGCTGTTCGCCGTGTCGCTTGGGGCACACACGGTCTCGGCCCAGGCCGGGCCCGAGCCGGTCGTCGCCTTCCCCGGCGCGGAGGGCGCGGGGCGTCTGGCCTCGGGCGGGCGCGGCGGCGCGGTGCTGCGGGTGACCAATCTGAACGACGCCGGTCCCGGCAGCCTGAGGGCCGCGGTCGAGGCGGACGGTCCGCGCACGGTCGTGTTCGATATCGGCGGGACGATCCGGCTGGAGACGCCGCTGCGCATCCGCCGGGGCCGCATCACCATCGCCGGCCAAACCGCGCCGGGCGGCGGGATCACCCTGCGCGACCAGGCGCTGATCGTGGCCGCCGACGATGTGGTGGTGCGCCACATCCGCGCGCGGCTGGGGGACGAGAGCCGCATCGAGTCGGACGCCGTCACCATCGAGCGCGGCCGCCGCATCATCCTGGACCACGTTTCGGCCTCCTGGTCGGTGGACGAGACCCTGTCGGTCGGCAGCCGCTACGACCCGCCCGAGCGCGGCGTCTACGACGTGACCGTGCAGTGGTCGCTGATCGCCGAATCGCTGAACCGGTCGGGCCACGCCAAGGGCGATCACGGCTATGGCTCGCTGGTGCGCGGCGGGCACGGCGCGCGCTTCACCTTCCATCACAATCTGTGGGCCGCCCACCGGGCGCGCATGCCCCGCCCGGGCAACTACAATCCGCCGTCCGTCGATCCCGAGGGGCCGCGCTTCGAGTTCCGCTCCAACGTCTTCTACGACTGGGGCGGGTCGCATGCGGGCTACAACGCCGACACCGAAAGCCGCTCGGCCTACGCCTTCATCGGCAACGCCTACATCCCAGGCCCGGACTCGGCCGGACGCTGGGCGTTCGAGGAATCCAATCCGCTGGCCAGGGCCTGGTTCGAGGCCAACAGCATGGACGGCGCGATCCCCGCCGACCCGTGGACGCTGGTCAAGGATTCAGGCCGGCCCGACTATCGCCTTCCCGCGCGGCCCGACTGGGCGGAGGCGGCGGCGGAGACGCCGGAGGCCGCGGCGCTGGCGGTGCTGGACCGGGCGGGCGCCGGCCGGGTGCGCGACGCCGTGGACCTGCGGATCGTCGCGGGCGTCCGCGGCCGCACGGGCAGGATCATCGACAGCCAGAGCCAGACCGGCGGCTGGCCGGAGCTGGAGGCCGGAACGCCGTGGATCGACCGCGACGGCGACGGCATGCCCGACGACTGGGAGCAGGCGCACGGGCTGGATCCGGCCGACGCCGCCGACGGCCCGGCTGATCGGAACGGCGACGGCTTCACCAATCTCGAGGACTGGCTGAACGCGTTGGCGGGCTAGCGCGCCAGCCAGCCGCCATCCACCGCCAGCACCGTGCCGTGGACATAGGCGGAGGCGTCGGACGCCAGGAAGACGGCCGCGCCGCCGAGGTCGGACGGGTCGCCCCACCGCCCCGCCGGAATGCGGGCCAGGATGTCGCGGTTGCGCGTCTCGTCCGCGCGCAGGGCCTCGGTGTTGTTGGTCGAGAAATAGCCGGGCGCGATGCCGTTGACGTTGATGCCCCTGGACGCCCATTCGCACGCCAGCAGGCGGGTCAGCCCAGCCAGACCGCTCTTGGACGCCGTATAGGACGGCACCCGGATGCCGCCCTGGAAGCTGAGCATCGAGCAGATGTTGATGATCTTGCCGCCGCGGCCGGCGTCGACCCAGGTGCGCGCCACGGCCTGGCTCAGGAAGAAGGCGGTCTTCAGATTGGTGTCGATCACCGCGTCCCAGTCGTCCTCGGTGAAGTCCAGGCTGTCGTTGCGGCGGATGATGCCGGCGTTGTTCACCAGGATGTCGACCGCGCCGACGGCGTCCACGGCCTTGGCCACCACGTCGGCGATCGGGGCGATAGTGGACAGGTCCGCCGGGATGGCGTGCAGGGCGCGGCCGGCGGCCTGCACCAGGGCGGCCGTCTCGGTCGGCGCCGAACGGCCGACGGCGACGATATCCGCCCCCGCCTGCGCCAGACCGACGGCGATGGCCTGACCCAGTCCGGTGTTGGCGCCGGTGACGAGGGCCGTGCGGCCCGAGAGGTCGAAGGGGTTCATTTCAGTGGACCTCACGAGGGGCGGACACAGCGCCGATCAGGAGGATTTCGCACGAACGCGCGCTCGTCGACATGCTTTCCCTCCCCGGCTTGTCTGATGCAGATTGAACGCATAGGTAACCGGTGTCATAATCCGATGCAAACGGGGACTGGGCTGGAGCCGACGCGCCGCTCCGCCCATTGTCTCCACCGGAGGAACGCCATGAAAATCGCCCTGATCATCGAGAACAGCCAGGCCGCCAAGAGCGAGACGGTCCATGCGGCCCTGACCGCGGTGGCCGAGCCCCTGGGCCACGAGGTGTTCCACTACGGCATGTACACGCCCGAAGATAAGGCCTCGCTGACGTACGTCATGAACGGCCTGCTGACGGGGATCCTGCTCAACTCCGGCGCCGCCGACTTCGTGGTGACCGGCTGCGGCACCGGCACGGGCTCGATGCTGGCCGCCAACGCCATGCCGGGCGTGTTCTGCGGCCTGATCATCGACCCCACCGACGCCTTCCTGTTCGGCCAGATCAACGACGGCAACGCCATCGCCATGCCCTACGCCAAGGGCTTCGGCTGGGCGGCCGAGCTGAACCTGCAGGACGTCTATCGCAAGCTGTTCGAGGGTGAGCGCGGCCTGGGCTATCCCAAGGAACGCGCCGAGATCATGCGCAAGAACCGGGGCGTCCTGAAGGACCTCAAGGCCGTCACCTGCCACGACATGCTGACCGTCCTGAAGACCGTCGATCAGGACCTGCTGAAGGCCGCCGTCGCGGGCGAGCGCTTCCAGGAATACTTCTTCGCCAACGCCACGGACGAAGGCATCCGCGCCTACATCAAGGGCCTGGTCCAAAGCCCTGCGCTCGAAACCGCCTGAGACCGGCGAAAAGTCGCGCCTCAGCGGGGCGGGCCGGCGCGCAGCTCGGCCAGATGCCGGGCCGCGCTGGTGTTGGCCGGGTCCAGCGCGACGGCGCGCGCATAGTGGTCGGCCGCGGCGCCGTCGTCGCCGTTGACCAGCAGCGCCTGGGCCAGGCTGTCATGGGCGTTGCCGCTGGCGGGATAGCGATCGGCCGCCAGGCGGAAGACCTGCAGCGCGTCGCGGGGGCGTCCCGTGCTGAGCAGGCGGTAGCCCCAGTCGTTCAGCTCGGCCTCCGGCCAGATCAGGCCCGGATGGCCCTGCTCGATCGCCGAGGCGGCGGCCATGACCTGGTCATAGCCCCCCTCCTCAAGCGCGATGCGCAGCGCCGGGACGCCGGCCAGGTCCAGATCCGGGGCGTAGATCGAGGCGATCCTGTCGATCATGTCTTCCGGATACGAACCGGTGAGATTGGTCAGGATGACCACCCCGACGCCGTCGTCCGGATAGAGGGAGACCGCGGCCCGGCCGCCGCCGGTCATGCCCACCGACCGATGGGTTCCGCGAGCCAGGACCTGCCATCCGAGTCCCCATTGGCCCTGGCTCCCGTCGTTGAAGGCGACCGGGGTCCATAGCGTCTCCAGGCTGGCCGCGCTCAGGATCTTCCCGTCCTGGATGGCGATCAGCCACCGCGCCAGGTCGCCGGCCGAGCTGTTCAGGCCCGAGGAGGCGCGGCGGAACGGCAGGAACCGTTCGGAGACGGCCGTCATGACGCCGGGGTTCGTGGCCGAGGCGGCGCGATAGCCGGCGATCATCGGCCCGCCGAGGGTCCAGCGATAGGTCGGCGCCCGGTTCGCGATAACGGAGTAGGCGTCGCCATAACGGGTGTCCGCCATGCCCGCGATGGCCAGTTGTTCCTCGGCCAGGGGCGCGTCCGGCGCCCGGCCCTCGAGCTGGTTCACCACCCGCTGGATCAAGGTGTAGTTGGTCTGGCAGTAGTTGAAGCGCTCCCCGGGCGGGAAACGGATGTCCTGGGCCAGGACCCAGGCCCAGGCCGCAGCCGCATCGGTCTCCACCGTGGGCGCGCGCAGGACGTCGGGCAGGCCGGACGTGTGGCTGAGCAGCTGGCGGATGGTGACGGCGCGCCAGGCCTCGGGCAGATCGGCCAGGTAGCGGTCGACCGGCGCCGAAAGGTCCAGCCGCCCCGCCTCGACCAGACGCATGGCGGCGACGCCGGTGAAGGCCTTGGTCACGGAGTTGATGGCGAAAACGGTGTCCGTGGACACGGGAACGCCGAACTCGATGCTGGCGGTTCCGTAATGGCGCTCAAGGACCAGCCGGCCGTCCTTGACCACCGCGACGGCGAGGCCCGGGATCTGCAGCCGCTGCATCTGCATCTGCAGATACCGATCGACCTGTTCCGTCGCATCCGCCGGTCCGGCGCCGTTCTGGGCGACCGCCGCCCCTGGAACAATCAGCGCGACTGCGATCAGCGCCTGTCGGAGGGTGCGCATCAGGCGCGAGAGTCCGGTCGGGCGGAGTCCGCCCGTCGATAGAATCTGCATGGTCGGTTGTCCTGCTGGAGACGGCCGCGAAGCGGTGTGGTCAGGGCGCGAGCGAGAAGGATGCGGGGATGGGGCGGCCGCGGGCCCGGGCGGCCTCGGCCGGATGCTCCATCCGCCACCGGCTTCTGGCCAAGCCGATCGCTCGTCGTCGGGCCAGATAGTCGGGGGAGGTCCGGTCTTCATCCACCGAGGGCGTCGGTTCCGCGGCGACGGCCCGGGCGGTGAGGCGCTGCGTCGCTGGTGTAGGCACGGGTGCGGGCGACGCACGGTGGCGAGAAGGCGGCCGGCGAGCCACCGACGGGGCGCTGTCCGGCTCAGGCGCCGGCGACGCCGCGGGGGATGGGGCGGGTTTCGGCCGGGCCGCCGCCGATACGATGGCCGCCACGCCATCGGCCCCGCTGATGCTGATCGGGGCGGTCGCCGCCAGGGCCAGGATCACGGCGGGGGCGAGGGACGCCGCCGCCCATCTCCGCGAAAGACCGGCGGGCCGGGTCAGGGCGACCAGCCTCTGCTTGATCAGGTCCGCCTTGCTCAGCGCGCAGACCGGGCTGACGCCGCCGGTTCGGGAGGCGCTCGCGATCAGCCTGCCGTAGGCTTCGGGGGATACGGGCGAGGCGGCGAGGACGTCGCGATCGCACGCCAGTTCCTGATCCAGCCGGTACAGGCGGTAGGCGTGGTGGGCCCACGGGTTGAACCAGTGGATCGACAGCGCGATCAGGGCGACGAAATTCCAGGCGATGTCATGACGGCGATGGTGGGCGCGCTCGTGGGCGAGGGCCAGCACGCGCTGATCCGGGTCGAACCGCTGACGGAAGTTCAGCGGCAGGAAGATGCGCCGCTTCCAGATCCCGGCCGCCACGGGCCCGGTCACGAAAGCGCTGGTCCGCACCGCGACGCCGTCGAGGGTCTCGTCCGGGCCGACGACCGCCGCCCCGGCGCGCTGCATGAACCGGACATAGTCGAACAGCCCCCGAACGAGATGGACCAGGGCCCCGGCCGCCCAGAGCACGACGAGCATCTGGACCAGCGCGTCAGGCCGAACGATCTGGGCCGCGACGCCTGTCGCCTCCTCCCCGAAGGCGGCCACGGCGGAACTGTGCACGCTCCAGGCCGGCACCGGCGGAAGCCCCAGGCGAACGACGGGCAGCAGCCACAGGCCATAGGCCATCCGGGGTCCCAGACGGCGCAGGACCCAAGGCCTGACCAGCAGGACGACGGCGCCGAGAACCGTCGAACCGAGCAGGGCCTGAAGCAGCCAGTCGGTCATGATTTCAACGACCGCAGCAGCGCCTCGATCTCGGCGAGGTCCCGATCGGACAGTTGATCCTGTTCCGCCAGATGGGCGACCAGCGGGGCCGCCCGACCGCCGAACAGGCGGTCGATCATCCGGCGCGACTCGGTGGCGAGAAAGGCGTCCCGGGTCAGCAGCGGCGAGTAGAGGAAGCGGCGCCCCTCGCCCTCGTGCGACACGGCGCCCTTGGCCACCAGCCGGGCCAGCAGGGTCTTGACCGTACTGGCGCTCCAGTCGCGGGATGGTTCGATCCGGTCGATGATGTCGGTCGCCGAGAGCGGGGCCTGACGCCACAGCACCTCAAGCACCGCCTGCTCGCCTTCACTGATCCGTTCCATCGGGCGACCTTCAACTACATCTGTAGACGATCTTGCATCTACGCCTGTAGTCGTCAATAGCCTTCGGTCGTCAGCCCCTCGGCGGTGCGGTCGATTCCCGCACGATCAGCGACGGATCGACCTCGGGCTGGACCAGCGTCGCGGGGTCCAGTCCACGCAGGCCGGCCGTCAGCTTCTCGGCCGCCATGCGGCCCATGTCGCGGATGGGCAAGCGGACGGTGGTCAGGTTGGGCCAGACGCGCGAGGCCATGGGCAGATCGTCGAAGCCGACGATGGACAGGTCGCGCGGCACGTCCAGACCGGCGTCGCGCGCGGCCTTCATGACCCCGATGGCCATTTCGTCGTTGCCCGCGAAGATGGCGGTCGGTGGGTTCGCCATGGCCAGCAGGCTCTGCGCCGCCTCCGCTCCGGACTCGAAGGTGTAGGCGCCCGCGCGGACATAGGCGTCGTCCATCGACAGGCCGTGCTCGGCCAGCCCCTCGCGGAAGCCCCTGCCCCGCTCGAACGACGAGCGGAAGGTGTCGGGGCCGGAGATGAAGGCGACCCGCGTGTGGCGCAGCTCGGCCAGGTGACGCGCCGCCTGGGCCGCGCCGCGGCTGTCGTTCGTCACCACCATGCAGGCCGGCTCGTCCAGCGACACCGAGGCGATGCGGACATAGGGGCAGTCGGCGTCCTTGAGGATCTCGATGACCCGGTCGTCTTCCGACACCGACGGCGGCATGACCACGCCGAACAGCTTCTGGCGCACGACGAAGGCGCGGACCTCGTCCAGGAAGGTCGGCGAGGCGCGGTTGCAGGGATGGACGACCAGTTCCAGGCCCGCGCCGCGCACGGCGTCCAACACACCCTGCTGCATGTTCACGACGTAGTTGGGGCTGGGGTTGTCGTAGATCATCCCGACCAGGAAGGACCGGCGGAAGGCCAATCCCCGCGCCTGCGGATCAGGGCTGAAGCCATGCTCGGCGATCACCGCCTCGACCCGCTTGCGTGTCTCCTCCTTCACGAAGGGGGAGTTGTTGATCACACGCGACACCGTCTTCTTCGACACCTCGGCCAGGCGGGCGATGTCGTTGATGGTGGCGGGCTTGCCGCCGGGTCGCTTGGTGTCATTCACGCGTCAAGTCTCTCTGGCCGAACACCGTCCTTAAACTGAGCCGTGTCCCGTGTCAGCGGCTCAGGTGTGGTTCCTCGACGCGGGGCGGTCCAGGACCTCGTCGCGCAGGGGCGTCATGAAACGCAGGTCCCAGTCGTCGGGATTGAAGGGTTTGCGGGTCGCCTCGCGGATCGGCGGATAGCCGCCGACCTGCCGCTCATGGTCGATGATCTGGCCGCGGCCCTCGGCGACTTCGGCGACCAGCAGCACGTCGCGCATGTCGCGGTCCCACGGGCGGGCGCCGGCCTGCGACAGGACCGCGACCTGCACCTGCTCGGCCGGAATGGGAGTCAGTCCCTCCCACCAGACCGGCGGACGGCGGGTCTGGATGATGCGGGCCGGGGCGGTGGTGTAGCGGCCGAACATGCGGATCGGCTCGCCGACCTGGTCCACGGCGATGTTGTCGCGGCCGTAGTATTCCAGATCCCCCGCCCCGCCGATCATCAGGAAGGCCAGGTGATCGGTCGGGGTCGACGGCCCGGCGCGCAGGACGTTGCCCACGGCGGTCATCTTGCCGACCTCATAAGGGTGATCCAGCCACTCCTCGGGGGCCAGGTTGTAGTGCAGAGCGCGCGGCCCCGGATTGTAGATCAGGTTGTTGACGATGACCCCGTGCACCCCGCCCTTGAACAGCGGGCTGCGCTCATAGTTGTGAGCGTACAGGTTGCCGATGATCAGCAGGCCGGTGACGTTGTCGTGGATCAGCGAGCCCTTGGAGTGCTCGCCCTTGGCGTGGGTCGAATAGGCCAGGCTCTCGGCGATCAGATTGTTCGAGAAGGTGATGTCGTGGCTGGTCCCGGCGCGCCATTCCTCGGGCGTCGCGCCGGTGAAGCGCGGGCCGGAGGCGGACAGGTTCTCGTCCGTGCCCCACTCCAGGCTGCAGTGATCGACGATGACGTTATACGCCGCCTGGGTGGAGATGCTGTCCTCGTCCCAGCCGCTCATCCAGCCCTGTTCCGCCGAACCGGGGCGAATGCGGATGTGCTGGACGATCACGTCATGGCCGCCGATGTCCATGCCGCCGCGGATGAGGGTGACGCCCGGCGAGGGCGCGGTCTGGCCGGCGATGGTGATGAAGGGGTTGGCGATCTTCAGCGTCCTGCGGTTCAGGTCGATGACCCCGCCGACCTCGAACACCACGATGCGCGGACCGTCGGCCTCGATCGCCTCGCGCAGGGAGCCGGGCCCCTCCCCGTTCAGATTGGTCACGCGGATGATCCGTCCGCCGCGTCCGCCGGGCGTCCGCGCGGCCCAGCCCAGGGCGCCGGGGAAGGCGGGAAGCGCGGCCTCGGCCGGAGCCGATGCGGGCGATTGGGCGAGACCGGCGGACGGGGCCGTTACCGGCAGCAGGAACGCGGCCGCCAGGGCGGCCAGACGGGCGAGGGTCATGTTTCCATCCTTTAGCCTGACCGACTGTGACCGCGGCCTTGTGCTGAAAGCGCCGCCGGACGGGCGTCGCCGGATTCAAATTGACACCGGTTTCCTTCCTGCGCAATGTCCACTGCAAATGGGAGGCGGCGTGAGCCACGCACACGACAATTCAAGCGGTTCGCCGATCGCGCGCGCCTTCACCGGGGCCCGTCTGGCGGCCCGGGCCGTGCCGTCCTATCCGGGCGCGCACCCCGACTCGCTGGAGGCGGCCTACGCCGTCCAGGACGAGGCCATCGCCCTGTGGCCGGACCGGATCGCGGGCTGGAAGCTGGGCCGGATCAACGCGCCGTGGGACGCACGCTTCGGCGTCGGACGCCTGGCGGGACCGATCTTCTCCAAGGCCGTCTGGACCGCCGAGGCCGACCGTCCGACGCCCTTCGGCGTGATCGCGGGAGGCTTCGCCGCCGTCGAGGCCGAATATGTGATCGAGCTGGCTGAGACCGCTCCCGATCGCGACGACTGGACGGCCGGGACCGTCGCCGCCCTCGTGAGCCGGGTCTTCACCGGCGTCGAGATCGCGGGCAGCCCCTTCCCCGGCATCAACGACCACGGCCCCGCCGTCACCGCCTCGGACTTCGGCAACAACGCCGGCCTGATCCTGGGCGCCCAGATCGCCGACTGGCGCGAGCGGCTGGCGGGCCTGACCTGCACCACCGCCATCGACGGCGCGATCGTCGGCGCCGGCGGCGCCGCCTCGATCCCCAACGGCCCGCTGGACTCGCTGGCCTTCCTGCTGAACCTGTTGCACCGCCGGGGCCGCCGCCTCGAGGCCGGACAGCTGATCTCGACGGGCGCCGCGACCGGCGTGCATCCGATCGCCATCGGCCAGTCGGCCGTCGCCGACTTCGGCCCGGACGGCCGGATCGCCTGCGTGGCCATCCCGGCCGTGGGAGACGCCAGATGAGCCTGACCCGCCGCACCCTCGCGCTCGCCGGGATCTCCGGCCTCGGCCTGGCCGCCTGTTCGCCGCGCGCGACGGGCGGGCGCACGGTGCTGAACGCCGTCGACGTCCACCCCGCCGACTACCCCACCGTCGTCGCCGTCAAATGGATGGGCGAGGAGCTGGGCCGCCTGACCGGCGGCCGCATCGGCATCCGCCAGTTCCCGGCCGGGCAGCTGGGCACTGAGGACGACTCCATCGGCCTGACCCGCTTCCAGGCGGTGGACATCTGCCGCGTCGCCGTAGCCGCGCTGAACAACGCCTTCCCCGAGACCCGGCTGCTGGCCCTGCCCTATGTCTACCGCGACGTCGCCCATGTGCGGGCAGTCATTGACGGGCAGATTGGCGCCGAGCTGCTGAACGTGTTCGAGGGCCGCGACCTGGTCGGCCTGGCCTACTACGACGCCGCGCCGCGAAGCTTCTACAACGTCCGCCACCCGGTGAGCGAGCCGGGCCAGATGCGCGGGCTGAAGATGCGCTCGCCGCAGTCGGACATCTTCCTGGACTCCATCCGGGCCATGGGCGCCAACCCGACGCCGCTGACCTTCGGCGCGGTCTTTTCGTCGCTGCAGACCCATCTGATCGACGGGGCCGAGAACAACTGGCCCAGCTATCAGTCCAGCCGCCAGTTCGAGGTGGCCCGGTACTGGAGCCAGACCGAGCATTCCTTCGCGCCGGACGCCCTGCTGATGTCCAGGGCCAGCTTCGAACAGCTGACGCCCGCCGACCGCGACCTGGTCCGCGACGTGGCCCGCCGGTCGGTGCAGGTCATGCGCATCGCGTGGGACAAGCGCCAGGCCGAGGCCCGGGCGACCGTGCTGGCCGCCGGGGTGCAGGTGAGCGAGGTCGACAAGGCCGCCTTCGCCGCCACGGTCCGCCCGGTGCTGGACAAGTATCTTTCCGAGCCGCGTCTGCGCGCGCTCCACGAACGTATCGCAGCGGTCGCCTGAACGGCCGCGCACACCCTATCGGCGCTCAGGGAGGGCCCGAATGTCTGAATCCCGACGCGGTCTGACCCGCGCGCTCGACGGGCTGGCCGTCTTCGTCCTGGGACTGGCGGGAGCGGCGCTGGTCGCCATGGCCCTGATCCAGGCCTGGCAGGTTTTCGCCCGCTATGTGCTGAACGACAGCCCCGGCTGGACCGAGCCCCTGGCCCTTCTGCTGATGAGCTTCGCCGTCATGTTCGGGGCCGCGGTCGCCGTGCGGCGCGAGACCCATTTCGCCTTCCAGACCGTCCTGCACGCCCTGCCCGGACGCCCCCAATGGCTGCTCAAGTCCCTGTCGCGGCTGATCGCAGCGGCGTCCGGCGCGGGCCTGATGGTGCTGGGCGGGACCCTGATGATCGACGAGTGGCCGGTCACCATGGCGGGCGCGCCCCTGCCTGCGGGCCTGAAGTTCGCGGGTCTGTGCGTCGGCGGATCGCTGATCCTGCTGTTCTCGATCGAGCGTCTGCTGACCGGCGACTACCACGCGCCCGAAACCACCGAAGCCGGGGACTGACCATGGAGTACATCATCCTCTTCGGCCTGCTGGCTGTGCTGCTGGTCATCGGCGTGCCGGTTGCCTTCTCGC
Source organism: Brevundimonas sp. GW821-FHT09G01 (assembly GCF_059416065.1). Classification (NCBI taxonomy): domain Bacteria; kingdom Pseudomonadati; phylum Pseudomonadota; class Alphaproteobacteria; order Caulobacterales; family Caulobacteraceae; genus Brevundimonas; species Brevundimonas sp. GW821-FHT09G01. Next base: position 10,486 of record NZ_JBWKOL010000004.1, on the reverse strand, counting down.
TGCTGGCCGCGACGCTGGCGACGGTGCTCTACCTGGCCTTGCCGCCCATCGTGGTGTTCCAGCAGATGGGGTCTGACATCACCTCCGTGGCCCTGCTGGCCATCCCACTGTTCATCTTCACCGGCGAACTGATGATGAAGGGCGGCCTGTCCGACCGCATGATCGCCTTGGCCTCCTCGATGGTGGGCCATGTTCGCGGCGGCCTGGGCCAGGTCACGGTCGTCGGCTCGACCCTGTTCGGCGGCGTCTCGGGCAGCGCCATCGCCGACGTCTCGGCCATCGGCGGCACCATGATCCCGCAGATGCAGAAGCGCGGCTATGACAGCGACTACGCCGTCAACGTGACCATCTCGGCGGCGCTGGTCGCCCTGCTGGTGCCCCCGTCGCACAACATGATCCTGTACTCGGCCTCGGCCGGAGGCGGGGTGTCGATCTCGGACCTGTTCGCGGCCGGCATCATCCCGGCGGGCCTGCTGGCCGTCTCGCTGATGATCGTCTCCTATGTGATGGCGCGCCGCCGCGGCTATGCGGCCGAGCCCTTCCCCGGCTTCCGCGTCGTCGCCAGCCGGCTGGTCGCCGCCATTCCCGGCCTGCTGCTGGTCGGCATCATCTTCGGCGGCATCCGGGCGGGCATCTTCACCGCGGTGGAAAGCGCGTCGATCGCCGTGGTCTACGCCACCGTGATCACCGGCATCGTCTACCGCCACATGAAGTGGGACGCCTTCAAGGCGGCCTGCACAGGCGCGGCGCGGACCTCGGGCGCGGTGCTGTTCATCATCGGCTGCGCAGGCGCCTTCGGCTGGCTGATGGCCTATCTGCAGGTGCCGTCGATGATGGTCGGCCTGCTGCAGACCCTGACCGACAACCCGATCCTGATCCTGCTGCTGATCAACGTCATCCTGCTGATCCTGGGCACCTTCATGGACATGGCGCCGCTGATCATCATCTGCACCCCGATCTTCCTGCCGGTGGCCAAGGCCTTCGGCGTGGACCCGGTGCAGTTCGGCGTCATCCTGCTGCTCAACTGCGGCATCGGCCTGATCACCCCGCCGGTGGGCTCGGTGCTGTTCGTGGGCAGCGCCATCGCCAAGGTGCCGATGACCCACAGCCTGCGCTCGATCTGGCCCTTCTATCTGGCTTGCACCGCGGTGCTGATGCTGGTCACCTTCGTGCCGGCGCTTTCGCTGTGGCTGCCCTCGCTGCTCAAATGACCGATCTGAAGGGCCTGAAGCCCGCCGCGGACTGCCGCTGGGACGCCGTCGCCCTGGGCGAAGTCATGCTGCGGCTGGACCCGGGCGAGGGCCGCATCCGCACCGCCCGATCCTTCCAGGTCTGGGAGGGCGGCGGCGAGTACAATGTGGCGCGCGGCCTGAGGAAGACCTTCGGCCTGAGGACCTCGGTCGTCACCGCCCTGCCCCGCACCGAGACCGGGGCGCTGGTCGAGGACCTGATCCTGCAGGGGGGCGTGGATACGTCCCACATCCTGTGGCGCGAGGCCGACCGGGTGGGCCGCAACACCCGGGTCGGGCTGAACTTCACCGAGCGCGGCTTCGGCGTGCGCGGGGCGCTGGGCTGCTCCGACCGGGCCAATTCCTCAGCCTCGCAGATCCGGCCGGACGAGGTCGACTGGGATGCGCTGTTCGGTTCGGAAGGCGTGCGCTGGCTGCACACCGGCGGCATCTTCGCCGCCCTGTCCGAGGCCACCGCCGAGACGACCCTGGCCGCCATCCGCGCCGCCAAGCGGCACGGCGTCGTGGTCAGCTACGACCTGAACTATCGCGCCAGCCTGTGGTCCAGCCATCCGGACCCCGACGCCGCCCGCCGCGTGAACCGCGAGATCGCCGGGCTGGTCGATGTGCTGGTCGGCGACGAATACGCCTACGCCTCCTGCCTGGGGATCGAGACGGCGGACCGCCGCGCCGATCCGGCGGACAGCCGGCCCTTCGACGCCCTCGTGGCCCGTCTGGCGAAGGAGCTGCCGAACGTGCAGGTCTTCGCCGCCACCCTGCGCGACCCGGTCTCGGCCTCGGTCAACCGCTGGGGCGGAGTGCTGTGGCTGGGCGGCGAGCGCTACGCCACGCCGGTCAGCGAGGTCGCCGTGCTGGATCGGGTCGGCGGCGGCGACGGCTTCGTCTCGGGGCTGGCCTGGGCCTTCATGAGCGGACTCGGGCCGCAGGCGGCGGTGGACTTCGGCACGGCACATGGGGCCATCGCCATGACCACGCCCGGCGACAACGCCATGACCTCGCTGGCCGAGGTGCAGGGACGGGTCGAGGGCAGGGGCGCCGCCGCCGTCCGCTAGGCCGGACGTGAGGACTCGCTCCGGACTCTCCTCAAATTTCCCTCGGCGATGGAAATTCCGTCCCGGTCGTGCGACCTCGAAGGTCACGATTCCAGACCGCCCAGGAGAACCAGAATGAAGAAAGCCATCGCAGCCGTCGCCGTCGGCGCCCTGCTCGTCGCGGGCCAGGCCGTCGCCGCCCAGACCACCGCCAGCGCCCGTGTGGGCGACCGCGTCGGCGCCCGGGCCGACGCCGCCAGCGAGTTCGCCGGCATTCCGTTGGCCGCCATCGCCGCCGGCGTGGTGCTCGTCGCCGTCCTGGTCGCCTCCGACGACGACAGCGACAGCGACTGAGCCTCGGCTGAAATCCTTGCCGACCCGGGGGCCCTCGTCGCGCAAGCGGCGGGGGTCCTTTGTCGTTCGGAGCCCCGGCGTTTCCCTGAACTAAAAACACCGTCCGAAGCGTCCGATGCGTCCGGATGGACAGCCCAAGTCATTGTAATCGCTGAGGGTGAATTTCCGGACCATCCGGACGCCTCCAGGCCGTGGATCGACGGACCGCAGGATCGCACGCCGGTGCGTCAAAACTGGTCGTGGGAGCAGCCTTCCATTGCTATCTTCATCCTGCGGCGCTCCCGCGAAAGCGGGAAGAGGTCGGATGACCCAGCGGCGTGCGATAGCGCGAATCTGTCACGCTCACGGCTCGCGGCGCAGCACGGGGTTCAAATCAGGTTGGCCGACTGTTTGAGGATGTAGCGCTCTTGCGCTGTCCCGAACATGACTGCCGACGGGATGCCGTTCAGCAAAAGATGCGCAGTGGTTTGAGCGGTGACCGGCTGGTCGAGCCGCAGTCCCACGTAGGAGCCGTCGTTGGTTTGCGCTGGCGCGTACATGCTCATACCCGTGCCGGTCACATGCCCTCGCGGGCCCGCCATGATCATCTTGACGAGACCCTCTTCTTTCTTGGGGACGAGCATGAAGGTTGGAACCCATTGCCCAGTGCGAGGCCAGACTTCCAGCGCAGGCGTGCCGTCCAGGTGCCACTGGAAGCCATACGGCGAACCCGGCGACAGCGAAGGCGGGCTCTTGGACCCCATCAGACCATCGACGATCTGTTGGCGCCAATCAGCGGCGGCAAGGTTCACATAGAGCCTTGTCGCCAATGCCGAGGGAACGACCGACCTATCCATCGGCTCCGGGAATATTCCGATCAAATTGAACTGGCTGCCACGGGTGCGAAGCACCCGGTCCAAGGCGTAGGCGAGCTCTTCTTGACAGGGCTCGCTCTCAAGGCTGGCTTTGGTTGCGTAAATCGCCCACCCGTCGAGAGAGGGGTCTTCGATCCCGGTGCTGATCTGATCCCAAAGGCGGCGACCAGCCAGCAGATGGGCGCGATCAAATGCAACCTCAATGCCAGCGGCCTTAAGCTCGGCGATCACGTGATCGACATCGTTCGCCTCATTGTCCTTCCACGCGTAGGTCAGCCACAGCTTCGGCATTGGATTTCGTTCCTCGGATAATCACCTCCCGCGACAGACCTCGGGAACATCGTTCAACGATAAGATGAACTGCCCGCGAAGGCTCTTCAAGGTGGCCTTCCCCAATCGCCCCGCTCCCAGCAACTCAAGCCCTCTCCCGCCGGGAGAGGAAAGGATGTGCTTTTCGAAATCGGCGTTCTAGGCTCCTCCCGACCAGTCTAGGGAGGGACCATGACCGAAGCCGCCGCCGAAGGGCGCACCGTGGACCGCAGCGACCGGTTGGTCATCCTCGCCTCGTCCGTCGGGACGGTGATCGAGTGGTACGACTTCTATCTGTACGGATCGCTGGCGGCGATCATCACGGCCCAGTTCTTCTCGGGCGTGAACGAGACGACCGGCTTCATCTTCGCCCTGATGGCCTTCGCCGCCGGGTTCGCGGTCAGGCCGTTCGGGGCCGTCTTCTTCGGGCGGCTGGGCGACCTGTGGGGACGCAAGAACACCTTCCTGGTGACCATGCTGCTGATGGGGCTGTCGACCTTCGTGGTCGGGCTGCTGCCGTCCTACGCCGCCATCGGGGTGGCGGCGCCGGTGGTGCTGGTGCTGATGCGGCTGGTGCAGGGCCTGGCGCTGGGCGGCGAGTACGGCGGCGCGGCCACCTATGTCGCCGAGCACGCCCCGCCCGGAAAGCGGGGCTTCTATACCTCCTTCATCCAGATCACCGCGACGGCGGGCCTGATGCTGAGCCTGCTGGTCATCCTGGGCGTGCGTTCGGCGATCGGCGAGGAGGCGTTCAAGGAATGGGGCTGGCGCATCCCCTTCCTGGTCTCGATCCTGCTGCTGGGCGTCTCGCTGTGGATCCGGCTGAAGCTGGCCGAGAGCCCGGCGTTCGCCCGCATGAAGGCCGAAGGGCGGGGATCGACCACGCCGCTGAAGGACAGCTTCGGCAAATGGCCCAATCTGAAGCTGGTGCTGCTGGCCCTGTTCGGCCTCGCCGCCGGTCAGGCCGTGGTCTGGTACACCGGCCAGTTCTACGCCCTGTTCTTCCTGGAGAAGACGCTGAAGGTCGATCCGGCGCTGGCCAATGTGCTGATCGCCATCTCGCTGGCGCTGGCCACGCCCTTCTTCGTCTTCTGGGGCTGGCTGTCGGACAAGGTGGGGCGCAAGCCGATCATCCTGATCGGCTGCCTGCTGGCGGCCCTGACCTATTTCCCGCTGTTCCACGCCCTGACCGGCGCGGCCAATCCGCGGCTGGCGGCGGCGACGGCGAGCGCGCCGGTGACCGTGGTCGCCGATCCGACCGACTGCGCGTTCCAGTTCGATCCCGTAGGCAAGACCGTGTTCGACAGCTCGTGCGACATGGCCAAGTCCTACCTCGCCAAGGCGGGCGTCACCTATGAGACCGTCGCCGCGCCCGCCGGGACGATCGCCGAGGTCCGCATCGGCGAGACGGTCGTGCCGGGCCTTGCCGACCCGTCCGGCAAGGCGGAATGGGAGAAGGGCCTCGGCGCCGCCCTGACCGCCGCCGGCTATCCGGCCAAGGCGGACAGCGCGCTGGTGAACAAGCCGCTGGTGGTCGGCATCCTGTTCGTGCTCGTGCTGTACGTGACCATGGTCTACGGACCGATCGCGGCGGCGCTGGTGGAAATGTTCCCCACCCGCGTGCGTTACACCTCCATGTCCCTGCCCTATCACATCGGCAACGGCTGGTTCGGCGGCTTCCTGCCGACCACGGCCTTCGCCATGGTCGCGGCCACGGGCAACATCTACTACGGCCTCTGGTACCCGATCGTGGTGGCCCTGCTGACGGTCGTCGTCGGCGGACTGCTGATCCGGGATCGCAAGGACGTCGACATCCACGCCTGAGGGAGCGCGCCGTCATGAGGACCACCGACCCCGATCCCGGCGGCGCCCCGTCCACGGATCCCGGCGCGCTGATCCTCGACCTGCTGCTGATGGCGGACGACGCCCGCGCGTCCTCCGACGAGCTGACAGCGGCCGGCGCCGTTTTCGACCAGTCGGCGGCCGCAATGACCGACGCCGCCGCGCGGCTGGTCAGCGAAGGCCGGCTGACGCGGACGGAAGACGGGTCCTTCGTGGAAAGCGGACCGGACGCGGTCTCAGCCCGCCGTCTGCGGCAATGGCGCGAGACGGTGTTCCGCCGCCGGGTGTGGACCGGCTGCTGGCTGCTGGCGGCGGACGCCCCGACCGCCGCCGAAGCGCTTCAGGTCGAAGGCTTCCGCCGGACCGCCGAAGGCTTCTGGCTGCGGCCCGACACCATCGTCGGCGGACTGGACGCCTGCCGGGACCGGTTGCGCGAGGCCGGCGTCCCCCCGACGCTGTTCACCGCGCGCCTGGACCGGCTGGACGGCGCCGTCACGCGGACCGCCGCGTCGCTGTGGGACGTGTCGGGCATGGGCGAGGCGCGCAACGCGCTTCTCGCCCGCCTGGCCCGGAGTTCGCAGCAGCTGGGGTCGCTGCCCCCCTCGGCGGCGGCGCGCGAGAGCCTGACGCTGGGCGCGGCCGTCGTCAGGGCCATCGCCGGCGACCCGCTCCTGCCGATGGACTGGGACGCCCGCCCCCTGGTCGAGGAGCTGGCGCCGGCGCTGCAGGCCTATGACGGGCCAAGGCGCGAGGCCTGGGCCGCCGCCCTGCCGCGCGCCTGATCCCGCCCCGCACGACGCCTCAGACCGCGTCCAGCGCCTGGGACAGGTCGGCGAACAGGTCCTCGACATTCTCGATGCCGACCGACAGACGCACTAAGTTGTCGCCGATGCCGCAGCGGGCCTTGGCCTCGGCGGTGTAGTCCGAGTGGGTGGTGCTGGACGGGTGGGAGACCAGGCTCTCGGTCCCGCCGAGGCTGACCGCCAGCTTGAACAGCTGCAGGGCGTTGAGCATCCGGAAGGCCTCGGCCTCGCCGCCCTTGAGCCGCAACGAGAAGGTCGATCCGGCGCCCGAGCACTGGCGGCTGAAGATCGCCTGCTGTTCGGCCGAGCTTTCCGCGCCGCCCGCGTCGAGCACCGCCTCGATCTTGGGATGGCCGCGCAGGCGCCGGACCAGTTCCGAGGCGTTCTGCTGCGACCGCTCCATGCGGATCTGCAGGGTCTCCAGGCTGCGGGTCAGCAACCAAGCGGTGTGGGCGTCGGTGATCGTGCCGCAGATGGTGCGCATCTCCGCCACCCGACCCATCAGGTCCGCGCGCCCCAGGCAGGCGCCGGCGATCAGATCCGAATGGCCGCCGACGTATTTGGTCAGGGAGTAGAGGATCAGGTCCGCGCCATGCTCGAACGGCTTCTGCCACAGGGGGCCGAGGAAGGTGTTGTCGACCACCAGCGGCGGCGGCTCGGCCTGGCCGAGGGCGCGGATGGCGTCGGCGGCGGCGCGCAGATCGATCAGCTGATTGGTGGGGTTGGCCGGGGTCTCGACATAGACCGCCGCCAGCCGTCCGCCGCGCGCCGCCGCACGCGCGGCCGCTTCGGGGATGGCGTCGACCAGGGTCCGGCCGCCGTCGCATTCCGACACGCTGATCGTCTCCACGCCCATGCGCGGCAGGATGCGGTCAAACAGGTATTCGGTGCCGCCATAGGCCGGGGCGGTGTAGATGACCACGTCATTGGGCCGGCTCAGCGCCAGGATGGTGGTCGAGATGGCCGCCATGCCGCTGGAGAAGACCAGCGCCTTGTCCGCGGCGTCCCAGACCGCCAGACGGTCCTCGAGGATTTCGAGATTTGGGTTGTTGATCCGCGAATAGATCAGGCCCAGCGCCTCTTCCGGATCCTTCTCGCGCAGACCGTAGGCGACCTCGAAGAAGCGCTTGCCGTCCTCGGCCGAGCGGAACACGAAGGTCGAGGTCTGGAAGACCGGCGGCTTGATCGAGCCTTCCGACAGGGCGGGATCATAGCCGAAGCCCATCATCAGGGTTTCGGGCGCGAGCGTGCGGGTCCCGAGCGTGCGGGCGCGGTGGCGGTAGGTCATGGGTCATCTCCTGATGGGCGCGTCTGGCGGCGCCCTTGTCCCTTGGCGTCGCGATACGTGATCCGGTCGAGGTTCGCCAGCGGCGCCGGAGTGAGGCGCGGGAGTCGGCGCTTCCCCTTGCCTCGGCTGTCGGCCTAACGTGGGCGATCCGACGCGAGGAGCCGCCCATGACGACCGACCCCGAACTCTATCCCGTCCCGTCCGAATGGGCCCAGCGCGCCCGGATGACCAAGGCGGGCTATGAGACGGCGCGGGTCGCGGCGCGTGAGACGCCGGACGCCTTCTGGAGCGAGCAGGCCCGCCGGCTGGACTGGATGACGACGCCGTCGGTGATCAAGGCCGTCTCGTTCCAAAAGGCGGACTTCCACATCCGCTGGTTCGAGGACGGCGTGCTGAACGTCGCGTACAACTGCCTGGACCGGCACCTGGAGACGCGCGGCGACGAGACCGCGATTATCTGGGAGGGCGACGAACCGACCCAGTCGGGCAAGCTCAGCTATCGCGAGCTGCACGCCGAAGTCTGCCGCATGGCCAATGTGCTGAAGGGCCTCGGGGTGGTGAAGGGCGACCGCGTCACCCTGTACCTGCCGATGATCCCGGCCGCGGCGGTCGCCATGCTGGCCTGCGCGCGGATCGGGGCCGTGCATTCGGTCGTCTTCGGCGGCTTCTCGCCGGACAGTCTGGCGGGGCGGATCGAGGACTGCGGCTCCAAGGTCGTGATCACCGCCGACGAGGGAATGCGCGGCGGCAAGCGGGTGCCGCTGAAGGCGAATGTCGACGCGGCGCTGGGGAAGGTGGCGGTCGACAAGGTGCTGGTCGTCTCGCACACCCACGCCGACGTGCCGATGGTCGAGGGCCGCGACGTTCCCTACGGCGAGGCCAGGCAGGGCGTCGGCGACGACTGCCCGTGCGAGCCGATGAACGCCGAAGATCCGCTGTTCATCCTCTACACCTCGGGCTCGACCGGAAAGCCCAAGGGCGTGCTGCACACCACGGGCGGTTATCTGTTCTGGGCGTCCTGGACCCACGAGCTGGTGTTCGACTACCGGCCCGGCGAGGTCTTCTGGTGCACCGCCGACGTGGGCTGGGTCACCGGCCACAGCTATTGCGTCTACGGCCCGCTGGCCAACGGCGCGACGACCCTGATGTTCGAGGGCGTGCCCAACTATCCGACGGTCAGCCGCTTCTGGCAGGTGGTGGACAAGCACCAGGTCGAGATCTTCTACACCGCCCCCACCGCGCTGCGGGCCTTGATGCGCGAGGGCGACGGGCCGGTGCAGGCGACCAGCCGCTCATCGCTGCGCCTGCTGGGCACGGTCGGGGAGCCGATCAATCCGGAGGCCTGGCGCTGGTATCACGAGGTGGTCGGCGAGGGCCGCTGCCCGATCGTGGACACCTGGTGGCAGACCGAGACCGGCGGGGTGCTGGTCTCGCCCCTGCCCGGCGCGACGGACCTGAAGCCCGGCTCGGCGACCAAGCCCCTGCCGGGCGTCGAGCTGCAGCTGGTGGACGCGGACGGCGCGGTGCTGGAGGGCGCGACCTCGGGCAATCTGGTCATCACCGACAGCTGGCCGGGGCAGATGCGCACCGTCTGGGGCGATCACCAGCGCTTCTTCGACACCTATTTCAGCGCCTATCCGGGCAAGTATTTCACCGGCGACGGCTGCCGCCGGGACGAGGACGGCTATTACTGGATCACCGGGCGGGTGGACGATGTGATCAACGTCTCGGGCCACCGCATGGGCACCGCCGAGGTCGAAAGCGCCCTGGTGTTGCACGACGACGTGGCCGAGGCGGCGGTGGTCGGCTTCCCGCACGACATCAAGGGCCAGGGCATCTACGCCTACGTCACCCTGAACAAGGGGGTGGAGCCGACCGTGGACCTGCACAAGGCGCTGATCGCCCACGTCCGCAAGGAGATCGGGCCGATCGCCGCGCCCGACGTGATCCAGTGGGCCCCGGGCCTGCCCAAGACCCGCTCGGGCAAGATCATGCGCCGGATCCTGAGAAAGATCGCCGAGAACGAGGTGGGATCGCTGGGCGACACCTCGACCCTGGCCGATCCGTCGGTGGTCGAGGATCTGGTGAAGAACCGCGCCGGCGGCTGAGCCGCGCCTGAAACGAAAACCGCCGCCGGAGGTCCGGCGGCGGTTCACAGGTCACGGAGAGATCAGGCTCAGCCCCAGGGATCGTGATCCGCGGGGCTGCCGGTGTGCGACCGGCCCTGGAAATCATCCAGGGCGCGCTGCATCTCGTGCTCCAGGTTCCAGAAGTCGATCGCCGAGCCGGGGTTGAACTGGAAGGCATGGCTTTCCAGTCCGCCGAAGAAGCCGGCCGGCTCCATCATGAGACGGTCTCCGACCTCCGACGGCAGGACCAGGGGACCGTCGCCGATGGCCTTGTAGTTCACGAAGCCGTCGTCCAGCACGCCCGGCAGGACCAGGGGCATGTCCGCGGTCGCCTTGGCGGCCGGCGCTTCGAGATCGACGGGCAGGACCTGCGGTCCGGCGTCGACGGTCTTGACCGTGTCGGCCGACGGCGCGACCGGCTGGACCTGCGGTCCGCCCAGCAGGAAGTCGTCGGCGACGAGCGGCGAGACCAGGGCGTCGGCGCCCTGGTCCTTATCGCCGACGTCGGCGGGGGCGGCGGGCGGGGTCAGGTCGCGGGTGGAGCGGTCTCCGAACTCGAGGACCTCGATGCTGGTGGCCAGGATCGAGCCGTCGCGGCCGGCGGTGTTGTCGATGATCCGCCAGCC